>NZ_JAOWHE010000070.1:0-83537 GCF_030332765.1 Citrobacter sp. Cpo071
GAGCTGCGCGCCGGGGTTATCAGCGATGAAAACCGGCAGTGGCTGGCCGGGTGCGGCCTGACGCCGGAACAGATGGCGGCGCAGATGGAGCCGCTGCCGGTCCCGGAAAGGACGCTTCATCTGTACCACTGCGACCACCGGGGCCTGCCGCTGGCGCTGATACGCCAGGACGGCGCCATCAGCTGGCGCGCGGAGTATGACGAATGGGGCAACGTGCTGCGGGAGGATAATCCACATAATCTGCAACAGCTTATCCGCCTGCCGGGCCAGCAGTATGACGACGAATCCGGACTGCACTACAACCGCCACCGGTACTACAATCCGGGACTGGGGCGGTATATCACCCAGGACCCGATAGGGCTGATGGGGGGGTGGCATTTATATCAGTATTCTTTTAATCCAATTCAATTTATAGATCCACTAGGCTTGGCTCAAATTTGTACAAGACCCCTTAAAGGTTCGCGAGGTTTCAGGACAAATGGCATGACAGGTCTCGACCTTGGTATTTTCCATGCACACATATTCTTTGATGATGGTACTAATATCGGCTATGGTGGTGATAGTGGGGTATTTAGTGAACCTAAAACTAATGATTATACCTGTAACAAAGAAAAATATAACGATGAAATAATGAAAAAAGCAGTCGATATAGTCAAAAATGAACCAGATAACTTATTATTTCCGAAAGGAAGTAAACAATATGAAAATGATAACTATGGTTTTATAGTAAATAACTGTCAAGACTTTGTAAGCGATGTTCTGGATGAATACAACAACATAGAAAGTGCGAAACAATGAGCCGTTTTCTGGTAAGAATTTTTATCGTTGATATTTTTATATTATCAATTCAGGCTGCATTGCTACTTTACCATCCATTTCGCTCGCAAAAAAATGATGTAATATCTGATTTAATTATTCACTTAACGTTTACTATAAAAAATGATACTGTCTTATTTCTAAATCCGCCCTTATTAATTTTTTTATATTACGCACTATTTTTTTAACAAATAAAACTGGTGGATTGATACTGAGATTATTCGTACCAGGGATTTTAAATTTCATTACTCTGTATTGTTTTTCTTGGATTGAAATGCTTCTGTTAATAACCAATGACGTTAGGGTATAGCAGTACGAATACAGTCACCTCCGTGAGGATGATTTTAGTTAAATGGACATGCCCCGTATTAGCACCTAGCGGGACAACTGGAGGAGTACCTACAGGATAGGAAAGTTCATCTATACCACTGCGACCACCGGGGCCTATCGCTGGCGTTGGTCAACGCGAAGGGGAAAGTGGACTGGTCGGCAGAATATGATGCTTGGAGTAATGTGCTGCGTGAGAATAATCCACACAATCTGACGCAGCTCATCCGTCTGCCGGGACTGCAGTATGACGACGAATCCGGACTACACTACAACCGTCACCGGTACTACAATTCGGGACAGAGACGGTATATCACCCAAGATCCGATTGGACTGGAGGGCGGATAGAACCTATGTTCATACCCGCTAAATCCTATTAAGAATTAAGGAAAATATGGTTTAGACGAAAAAATCATCTCCAACTACAATCCTTCGTAATGGGCTTTACAGATGATTACTTATCTACAATTGTAACAACCCACAAGGAATGACACATTTCCCTAGAGATATGGAACATCTTTTGCCTGTCATCCCGTCTAAGCCTCCGTATCATTAGGCGGCGAATTAATCGGGTACGGGTCAATGACATTCAGAGATTTTGAGGCGGAAGAAAAGCTCTTCCAGCGGCGTGTATTGGTGGCCTTTGGCCTGGTAGTCATCTGTTTTGGCATCCTGATTTACAATCTGTATAACTTACAAATCTGTCAGCACCAGTATTACACCACCCGGTCGAATGCAAACGACATCAAAATGCTGCCCGTCGCCCCAACGCGTGGCATGATTTACGATCGCAACGGCATCCCGCTGGTGCGCAACGTTACCTGGTACGATATTTCCGTTACGCCGTATAAAATCAGCGATATGAATGCGTTACTCCAGCAGCTCACGCCGATCGTTGACCTCACACCTGATGACATAGACCAGTTTCGCCATGAGCTGAAAGCCAGCAGCCGCTATCGTCCTGTGGTGCTAAAAAATGCGCTAACCGATGTCGAAATCGCCCGTTTTTCGGTAAACCAGTTTCATTTTAGCGGCGTCAACATCAATAGTTACGAAGACCGCCAGTATCCCTATGGCGCGGCGCTGGCGCATGTCCTGGGTTATGTTTCAAAAATCAATGACAACGACCTGAAAGCACTGGTTCAAAAGGGCCTGGCGGAGAACTACGCCGCCGATCACAACATCGGTAAGCAAGGTATTGAGCGCTATTACGAAAACGAACTGCATGGAAAAACCGGCTATCAGGAGGTGGAAGTAGATAACCACGGACGCATCGTACGCCTGATCAAAGATGTGCCGCCCGTTGCCGGAAAAGATATCCATCTGACGCTGGATTTACATTTACAGCAATACATTGAGAGCTTGTTGGCTGGCCAGCGTGCCGCCGTTTTGGTTGAAGATCCACACGACGGTTCCGTACTGGCGATGGTCTCAAACCCCAGCTATGACCCTAATCCGTTTGTCAAAGGCATCAGCTATCAGGACTATAACAAGTTACTCCAGGATAAAGACCTGCCATTAATCAACCGCGTCACGCAGGGATTGTACCCTCCCGCTTCAACGGTCAAACCGTATATGGCTATGTCGGCATTACTGAACGGGGTAATCACGCCGCAGACCAGTTTCTTCGGCGCCCCTACCTGGACGCTACCCGGCACCGAACGACATTACCGTGACTGGAAAAAAACGGGCCACGGTATGCTGGATGTCACCAAAGCGATAGAAGAGTCTGCCGATACGTTCTTCTATCAGGTGGCGTATATGATGGGGATCGACCGGATTAACAGCATGCTCAGCCAGTTTGGTTACGGTAAACCGACCGGCATCGATCTTGATGAGGAGTATAACGGCCTGCTCCCGAGCCGCGAATGGAAGCAAAAAGTGCACAAAAAAGCCTGGTATCAGGGGGACACTATTTCAGTTGGCATCGGTCAGGGCTACTGGATTGCCACACCTATCCAGATGGTAAAAGCCATGGTCGCACTGATTAACAACGGCAAGGTTATCGTCCCTCACCTGCTGCTCGATGAAGAGAGCGGCAAAACCATCACGCCGTATCAGGCTCCAGAAGCACCGTCACAAATCGCCTCAGCCTCATCGCCCTACTGGGGACTGGTGCGTCAGGCGATGTTCGGCATGGCGAATGAACCAAATGGTACAGGTTATAAGTTCTTTCACACCGCGCCATACGGCATTGCGGCAAAAAGCGGCACCTCGCAGGTCTTTAGCCTTAAAGAAAATCAGACCTACAATGCGAAGATGATCCCTGTCCGCTTGCGCGACCACGTGTTCTATACCGCATTTGCACCCTATAAGAACCCGAAGGTCGCGGTGGCGTTAATTCTGGAAAACGGCGGCAGCGATGGTGTCACCGCCGCGCCGGTTATGCGTCAAATCATGGATCATCTGTTTGCCCCGCAGGACAATACGGTACAAACAGTGACGACTGAACAATCAGGACCGATAGCGGTATCGCCATCGAATACCGATATCAAAAATACTTTCGCAAGTATTCGGTAAGGCACAGCATCGCCATCGCCTGTCCGTAAGGCATGGAGGTCCGAGGGATGTTGCGGTAGAAATCGAGATTGTGTCCCATCCCGGTACCAAACGAGGTGTGCAGCAGTTCACCTTCCGGTGAAATATGCTGCACAATGCCGCGAATGGCTTTTTCGGCTACCGGCGCATACTCTTGCCCAACATAGCGTTTACGTACTGCTTTGAGGATCCCATAGGCAAATCCGGCAGTTGCCGATGCTTCCAGATACGACTGCGGGTCGTCCAGCAAGGTATGCCACAACCCACTTTCATCCTGGCATTTCGCCAGCGCCGCGATTTGCGCGTTCAGGACCTGTACCAGATAGCGGTGAACAGCATTGCTTTCCGGGAAATCAAGTAATTCGAGGAAGTCCGGGATCACGATAGTTAACCAACTGTTGCCACGCGCCCAGCGGGCATTAGCAAAGTTATGATTTCCTTCATAGCTCCAGCCGTGGAACCACAGCCCCGTTTCTTTATCCATCAGGTTTTGCACGTGCAGCAGGAACTGATACGTTGCCTCTTCGATGTAGTCCGGGCGATTGAGTAGCTTGCCAATCTTCGCCAGCGGTAAAACCGTCATCATCAGCGTGTCATCCCACATCTGTTGATGGTTTTCTTCCGCCAGCGTGATGTGTTGCATACCACCAAATTCGGTACGCGGCATCTCATGCATTGCCCACTCAGCCCAGCTGTCGAGCCACGGCAGATACGCTGGATTACGCGTCTCTTCATAGCGATACGCCAACGTTAAAAATGGCGCCATGGTGTTCACGTTTTTAGTGGTTGCACCTTCAGCAAAGCGATCGGCAAACCAGCTATCGATGATATCGCGCATCGTTTCATCGCCGGTTTGCAGATAGTACTGATACATCCCGTACAGGCCGACGCCGTGTGTCCACTCCCATCCCGCCCAGCCTTTAGTATCAATTACGCGTCCATCGTCCAGACGCAGCAAGAACTCGCCGGTTTCGTCATGAATATTGACCAGGTTATGCGTCACCTTTTTGATCAGCGTTTTTAATTCATCCCTGGCAATAAAATGTTCTGGCTGGCGCAATAACGGGCTATGTTTAACCGGGTAAACAATCATTTACTAAACCTCTGTCAATGTCGGATTCAATGCTGTGACCTGCCCCTGTTACGGCGCAGCAGCTTTTTTGGAGGCCCCGCAATCCTCGCTTTGACAATGGGCATCCTTATAGGGTCACAGTAAAAGCTAACAGGAAGTGAAACCTTTCTATTTCTGCCAGAAGGATTCGTGAAATGGCAAGAATACAAAGAGTCCGGCAACGTACGTCACTTATTTTATAAAACGGCGTTTCTATTTAATTGAATGAGAGACTGGAATGTTGAAGCAACCAGCAGTTTCAACTGCTGGTCTGAATGACGGAGGGTGTTAACGGTAGTTCACAATCACCTGATTGCTCTGAATGCGTAACGCGGGGATCAGGCGACCACCGCCGGGGACCTCCCAGACAAAATGCATCGGTTCAATGGCCGGAACGTTATTGAACCCGTTGGTGGTCCCACTTTGCCCGTCCAGTTCGACACAACGGGACTGAGAACATAAACGCACCCGCAAACCTGCGGGCGTTGGGCCATTCAGCTCATAGCGCCAGGCCACCAGCGTCATCAAGCCTGAGACCGGCTGGCTGGGAACCAAAGGATCAGACGAGGCTGACTGGCCACGGTGATTTAAGGTGATCCCCATGCCACTTGCCTGCCAGGCCCCTTCTCCGGCGGCCTGCGCCACCAGAGGAAAAAACAACAACCACAGTAACTTACGCATTATTTACCTCCAATGGTCGCCGTCATGCGGATATGGCGGTTATCGGAAAGCTCCATATTCGATAACACCACCAACTGCGGGATGCTGCGGCGTAAAAACCGCGCCAGTAACGGACGTAACGCGTGATTAACCAGCAAGACCGGCGGCGCGCCCAACATTTCCTGCCGGGACAGCGCTTCCTGAGTCTGGGCCAGCAGTCGGTCTGCAAGCCCAGGCTCCAGGCCGCCGCCCCCCTGCAGCGCTTGCAGCAGCAAACGCTCGAGCGGAGTATCAAGACCGATAACCTGAACCTCTTCATTACCCGGGAACCACTGCTGAGTGATGGCGCGTCCTAACGCAACACGGACGACCGCGGTAAGCTCATGCGGATCGTTTTGCAGCGGCGCATGTTCCGCCAGCGTTTCAAGAATGGTGCGCATATCGCGAATCGGTACTTTCTCGTCCAGCAAGTTCTGCAGCACTTTATGCAGCGTGGTGAGCGTCACAACGCCCGGCACCAGATCTTCCGTCAGCTTTGGCATCTCCTGCGACACTCGATCCAGTAACTGCTGCGCTTCCTGACGGCCAAACAGCTCAGCGGCGAACTGCCCAATCAGGTGGTTTAGATGCGTAGCGACAACAGTACTGGCTTCAACCACCGTAAAGCCCTGAATCTGCGCCTGTTCCTTCAATGCGCTTTCAATCCAGATAGCGTCCAGTCCGAACGCCGGATCGACCGTTTTCTCACCCGGCAGCGACCCGGCGGCAGTACCCGGGTTAATGGCCAGCCAGCGTCCCGGATAGGCGTCACCGCTGCCAATTTCTACCCCTTTCATCAAAATTCGATAGCGGGCTGGCTGCAGATCCATATTGTCTCGAATGTGTACCACCGGCGGCAGGAAGCCCATATCCTGGGCAAATTTCTTACGAATACTGCGAATTCGCCCCAGTAACTCGCCATCCTGCTGAAAATCCACCATTGGGATCAGGCGGTAACCTACCTCCATGCCCAGCGAATCTTCCAACTGCACGTCGTTCCACGTGGCTTCCACCACGGAGTTGTTTTCCGGCATTTTCACCGGCTGCGGTTCATCTGGCGCTTTTCGCTCACGACCGCGCATCCACCATGCCAGAGCCAACAATGCGGCAGTAAACATCAGAAACACCAGGTTCGGCATGCCCGGAACCAGACCCAAAAGTCCAAGTACCGCCGCACTGAGCAACATGACGCTGGGGTTGCTGAACAGTTGGGTCACCATCTGTTCGCCTACGTCCTGGTCGGTACTCACGCGGGTCACGATAACACCCGCCGCGGTAGAGATAACCAGCGCAGGAATTTGTGCCACCAGCCCGTCACCGATGGTCAGCAGGGTATAACTTTCCGCAGCGCTGCCCATGCTCATACCATGTTGCAACACCCCAACTAACAGACCGCCGACCACGTTGATTACCATGATCAAAATACCAGCGATGGCATCTCCACGGACGAATTTACTCGCACCGTCCATTGAGCCGTAAAAATCCGCTTCCTGGGTCACTTCCGAGCGTCGTTTTTTAGCTTCATCTTCGCCAATCAGACCGGCATTTAAATCTGCATCAATCGCCATCTGCTTGCCGGGCATACCATCCAGAACGAAGCGCGCGCCAACCTCGGCGATACGCCCTGCACCTTTGGTGATTACCATAAAGTTAATGATGACGAGAATCACGAAGACCACGATGCCGATCGCGAAGTTACCGCCCACCAGGAAGTGGCCGAAGGCTTCAACCACCTTCCCCGCCGCCGCCGCGCCGGTGTGTCCTTCCATTAAAATGATACGGGTAGACGCGACGTTCAGCGCCAGACGTAATAATGTGGTAAACAGCAAAATCGTCGGGAATGCGGCAAACTCCAGTGTACGCTGGGTGAACATCGCCACCAGCAGCACCATGATCGACAGCGCAATGTTAAATGTGAACAGCAAATCGAGGACGAAAGCCGGCAGCGGCAGCACCATCATCGACAAAATCAGCAGGATGAGGATCGGTCCGGCAAGGATTTGCCATTGCGTGGATTTCAGGTTGCTGGGCAGACGCAGCATCGCGACCAGATTAGCCATCAGTATTCTTCTCGTTCATGAAATCCAGTGCTTCTGGCACCGGAAGGTTTTCAGGTTGTGGTGGACGTTTGCCGCCAGCCAGACGCCAGCGTTTTAGCTGCCATACCCATGCCAGTACTTCGGCAACGGCGGCGTATAATTGCCCCGGTATTTGCTGACCAATTTCAGCATGGCGATAGAGCGCACGCGCCAGTGGCGGCGCTTCTAATGTCGGGACACGGTGCTCTGCGCCAATTTCACGAATGCGCAACGCAACCAGCCCGGCCCCTTTCGCAACAACTTTCGGCGCACTCATTTTGTTCTCGTCATACTTCAACACCACTGAGTAGTGCGTAGGGTTAGTGACAATAACGTCTGCTTTCGGCACATCCGCCATCATGCGACGCTGAGCGGCCGCGCGCTGCATTTGACGAATTTTGCCTTTAACGTGCGGGTCACCTTCGCTTTGCTTAAATTCATCGCGGATATCCTGACGCGACATACGTAGCTTTTTCACATGGCTATAGATCTGGAAAAAGACGTCAAACCCCACCATCGGAATAACGCCAAGTACCACCAGTAGTGCACACATACCGACTAAATCCAGGGCGTTGCCCATCGCCGTAATCGGTGACTCCGCCATCAGACGCATCATCGCTGGCCAGTTATGCCAGAGATAAAATCCGGCCACGCTTCCCACTAACGTGGACTTCAGTATCGCTTTGAGCAGTTCTGCGCCGGTTTGCGCGGAAAACATGCGCTTAATGCCCGGCAACGGATTCAGCTTAGAGAATTTGGGTTGCAGGGATTTACCGCTGAAAATCAAGCCGCCAAGCATCACCGGGGAAATTAAAGCCACCAGAACGACGCCGGTAATCAACGGCAACAGCGCAATCATCGCGTCTTTAATCAGCAGGATGATTTGGCTGAGGATCAGATTCGGGTCGTTAACCATACTGTGGTCAAAACGTAATCCGGCCGACAGCATGCCAGCCAGCCTGCGGGCAAGCGACTCCCCACCAATCCAGATAATGCACACACCCACCAGCAAAATAAGCAGTGAGGTTAGCTCTTTGGATCGGGGGATCTGCCCTTCTTCCCGCGCTTTTTCAAGTCGGTGGGGTGTGGGGGCTTCTGTTTTGTCGTCGTCGCTTTCTTCTGCCACGCATCAGACCCTGGATAGAGATATAGGCGAGAATGATGCCAGAACAGCTATCCAGCAATGGGAAGAGTAAGCGGTAAAAAAGACGGGATTTATGGCTTTAAGCTGAATTGCGTGTAAGCCGGATGAGAGGCCCACGCCTCACATCCGGCAAATACGCATCAGAACCCGAGGCTATCCAGCAGGTCGTCAACCTGATCCTGACTTGCCACTACACCGGCTTTCGAGGCGTCAACCTGCGGGCCGTTAAGCAAGCTTTCGTTTTCACGTTTTGGACGAGCGCCCTGTTCCGGAATGTTTTCCAACAGAACCATCAGCAGCTGACGTTCAATTTCCTGGATAACATCCATCATGCGCTTGATGACCTGACCGGTGAGATCCTGGAAATCCTGCGCCATCATGATGTCCAGCAACTGGGCATTGGTAAAGCTGGTATGTCCAGGCACATCACCAAGGAACTGACGGGTATCGGTGACCAGTTCACGAGCATCGGACAGTTCGATCGGATTTTCGAACCATTCATCCCAGCGTTTAGTCAGGTCTTTGGCCCCTTTTTCCATCGCGTCCTGATGCGGCTGCGAAGCTTCTACGCTGTTTAGCGCGCGCTCTGCCGCCTGCGCGGTCATCTGTACAACATAATCGAGACGATCGCGGGCATCAGGAATCGCTTCTGCCGCTTCGGCAATGGCCTGATCCAGCCCCAGTTCACGCAGGCTGTCGCGCAGCATTCGGGTCAAACTGCCGATGCGCGCGATGATGTCCCCTGCAGAGTGTTCGTCAGCAGGTTTAATTTGTGGTTGCATCATCATCACACCCTCACATGCCCAGTTTCTCAAAGATTTTATTCAGTTTTTCTTCCAGCGTCGCCGCCGTGAACGGTTTCACGACATAGCCACTGGCACCTGCCTGTGCTGCCGCAATGATGTTCTCTTTTTTCGCTTCTGCCGTGACCATCAGCACCGGCAGAGAAGCCATCCCGCCATCGGCACGGATGGTTTTCAGCAGTTCCAGTCCATCCATGTTCGGCATGTTCCAGTCAGAAATAACAAAACCGAATCCCCCAGCCTGCAGCTTGTTCAGCGCATCCACGCCGTCTTCAGCCTCTTCAACATTGTTGAATCCCAGCTCTTTAAGCAGGTTACGCACGATGCGACGCATGGTGGAAAAGTCATCCACAACCAAAAACTTAAGCTCTTTATCCGCCATAAAAATAAACTCCTGATTCAAATACGTATTGCCTGTCCGGCACTAATTTTCACCAGCATTTGCTGGCTCACCTGGCTAAGATCGACCACTTCGCTTACGCCACCCATATTGATGGCCTCGCGCGGCATGCCGAACACCACACAACTTGCTTCGTTTTGCGCAATGGTCCAGGCTCCCGCCTGATTCATCGCTAACATTCCGGCTGCGCCATCGTTGCCCATACCGGTCAGGATCACCCCGACGGCATTGCGCCCCGCATGTTTCGCCACCGAATGGAACAGCACATCCACTGAGGGCCGATGCCGATTAACCGGCGGACCGTCATGAATTTTGATTTGATAGTTCGCGCCACTGCGCGCCAGTTCCATATGCTTGTCGCCCGGCGCGATATACGCATGCCCCGGGAGTACGCGCTCTCCGTCTTCTGCCTCTTTCACGGTTATCTGGCACAGTTTGTTCAGACGTTCGGCAAATGAACGGGTAAACCCCGGCGGCATATGCTGGGTAATAAGAATACCGGGGCTTGAAAGTGGCAATGGCTGGAGTACATGGCGAATTGCCTCTGTTCCTCCGGTTGACGCCCCAATCACCAGCAGCTTTTCCGAACTGAGTAACGGCCCTGCTTTCAAGGTCGTCGGTGCCGCCATGGGCTTATGGGCCGCCAGTTTTGCGCGCGATGCGGTGCGGATCTTTTCAGCAATCATCTCGCTATACGCCAGCATCCCTTCGCGGATCCCCAGTTGCGGTTTGGTGACAAAATCAATCGCCCCCAGTTCCAAGGCCCGCAGCGTGACCTCTGAACCTTTGCCGGTCAGTGAAGAAACCATCACCACAGGCATTGGACGCAGGCGCATCAACTTCTCCAGGAAGTCGAGGCCGTCCATGCGCGGCATTTCCACGTCCAGCGTCAGGACGTCGGGATTGTATTTTTTGATTAAATCCCGGGCGACCAACGGATCCGGCGCCGTCGCCACCATTTCCATATCACTGTGGCTGTTAATAATTTCGGTCATGATTTGACGCATCAATGCAGAATCATCTACCGACAACACCCTGATTTTACTCATGCTTTATCCTTACCTGGCGCATGCGCATACACGGTCTGTCCACGCAGGCTAAACTCGCGCACAAGGTTGCTAAAGTTTTCTGAATGACCTGCAAACAGCAGCCCGTCAGGTTTAAGAAGTGGAACAAAACGGTGCAAAATGTCCTGTTGTGTCGTTTTATCGAAATAGATCATCACGTTACGACAAAATATGGCATCAAAAGGGCCAGGCACGTTGTACTGCTTATCCAGTAAGTTCACGCTGGAAAATTCAACATGACCTGCCAGTTCCTGCCTAACGCGTACCAGTCCTTCATGCGGCCCGGTGCCGCGCATGAAATAACGCTGCAACTGCTGGGGTGACAGCGTCTTTAGCTCATCGAGGCGGTAAATGCCGTTTCTGGCCTTTTCCAGCACTTCGGTATCAATGTCGCTGGCAAAAACGCGCCAGCGGCCCGGTGCCATACCTAAGGTATCGGCAAGCGTAATCGCAATGCTGTAGGGTTCTTCTCCGGTTGACGCCGCCGCGCTCCAGACGCGGTATTCACCGCTGCGCCGACGAGCGTGATCTGACAGCACCGGAAAATGATGCCCTTCGCGAAAAAACGCGGTCAGGTTGGTAGTCAGGGAGTTAATAAAAGCCTGCCACTCAGCACTGTTCTGGTTAGCTTCCAGCATGCTGAGATAGCGACCAAAGTCATCCAGCCCCAGGGTACGCAGTCGACGAACCAGGCGGTTATAAACCATGTCCCGCTTATGGTCGGCCAGTACGATCCCCGCACGCTGGTAGATTAATTGACATATCCGACGAAAATGCGCGTCAGACAGCGCGAGGCGCTGTGTCATCTGTAACAATAATGACGTTTGCCCGGAGGGCAGAGATGATGTCATAGCGCCTTCTCAATCACATTCAGGATACAACGGGCGCAACCTGAGGCTGCGCCAACTCTTGTTTTGCTACGGTTTGCTCTTCAAGTTTAAAAAATGCGACACAAGCAGAAAGATGATCGGCCTGCGTGGCAAGTTGTCCGGCGGCGGATGCGGCTTCTTCCACCAGACCGGCGTTTTGCTGCGTCACGGAGTCCATCTGGCTGACGGCCTGCGCCACCTGCTCAATGCCTCTGCGCTGTTCATCGGATGCCGAGGCAATTTCGCCCATGATGTCGTTAACCCGGGTCACCGAACTGACTATTTCCGTCATAGTGCGCGACGCCATATCCACCAGCTGCGAGCCCTGATGCACCCGGGTGACAGATTCCTCAATCAGTCCCTTAATTTCTTTCGCCGCCTGTGCGCTACGGCTTGCCAGATTGCGCACCTCACCAGCGACGACGGCAAAACCACGCCCTTGCTCCCCCGCCCTGGCGGCCTCTACCGCGGCATTCAACGCCAGGATGTTGGTCTGGAAGGCAATGCTGTCAATCACGCCGATGATGTCGCCGATTTTCTGCGAGCTGGCAGAAATCTCATGCATGGTGCTGGCGACCCGGGACGTCTGCTCGCCACCTTTATGCGCTGTGTCTGCCGCACTTTTGGCGATTCCTGACGCCTGGCGCGCATTATCAGCGTTCTGGCCGACGGTGGCGGTCAGTTGCTCCATGCTGGCCGCCGTTTGCGCCAACGCGGCCGCCTGCTGTTCGGTTCGCGAAGATAAATCGTTATTGCCCATCGCAATTTCTGAAATACCGCTATGCATGGCAGAGCTGCCCTGACGAACGTCACTTACCGTTTCGCGTAACGCCTTTTGCATCTTCTGCAGGCTGGCAAAAATGGCCGAGATCTCATTGCGCCCATAAACCGCTATCGGTCGTGCCAAGTTCCCCGCGGCAATACTGTCGAAATGGCTGCCAATAATCGCCAGCGGCTGAACGATCATCTTGCGCGACCAGAACAGCGCACCGCTGGTGAGCAGTGCCGCCAGTACCACCATGGTGGCGAAAATCACCCCCGACATATGGTAATTTCGCTGGCTCTGATCGCCTGCCGTTTGTAACACGCTGTCGATGTTGCTCTGCCAGGCATTCACATTCGCATCAAAAGCATCCTGAGCCGCCTGCACCGGCGCGGTCAGAAAATCTGACAACTGATTATTTTCAAGCCAGGTGGCCTGATGCGCGAGAGCGCTGTGCCACTGGCTGAAACTATTCTCCGTTGCGCCAAACAGCGCCTTCCCTTGCTCCGTCGAATCCGACGTCGCCATAAAGCGTTTAAACATCAACTCAGACTGCGCCAGGCTATCGCGCGCGAGGGTCATCAGCGTTTTGATGTCCTCTGGCGGATAGCTCAGGGCGGTCAGCGTCCCTGCCTTATTAAGGGCCGTACTGGCCTGTAATAACACAGCGCGGGTTTGGGCCAGCGCAGCGCGTTGCTGATTACTCCGTTCGACCTGATTCAGGTTCTGAAAACCGTCCCGAAATGCCCAGAAGGACAAGCCATTACTGCCAATCTGCAAAACACCGCAGAGGATTAAAATCAAAAACAGCGTGGTCGAAATTCGAATACGATTAAACATCAACGCTCCCATCGGGCGGCACTGGCCGCGGTTTAACTATCAGTCAAAATGTTTCCCAATTCGTATCTTGTTCAATGCTCTGGCGCGGATAGGATGCGCTCGGGGCTGCTGGTAATCGTGTATCGCGTGGTTTTGTCGAGGCCGGACGTGACGCAAGACGGAAAGTCGATACCGACTGCGTTAAGCGACTGGCCTGTTCTTCAAGAGCGGCCGCTGCGGCAGCTGACTCCTGTACCAAAGAGGCGTTCTGCTGCGTAACGCGATCCATTTCAGAGACCGCGAGCGCAACCTGATCAATCCCCCGGCTTTGCTCATCAGATGCCGAGGCAATCTCGCCCATAATGTCGGTCACCCGCGTCACGGCATTGACGATGTCGTTCATTGTTTCGCCGGCGCTTTCTACCAGTACGGAACCGGTATCAACCCGGGAAACGGAATCCTCAATTAATGCTTTGATCTCTTTCGCCGCCTGCGCACTGCGACTTGCCAGATTACGCACTTCACCCGCCACCACGGCAAAGCCGCGGCCTTGCTCACCGGCGCGTGCTGCTTCAACTGCCGCGTTCAGTGCGAGAATGTTGGTCTGAAAGGCAATGCCATCAATGACGCTGATGATGTCGGCGATTTTCTTCGAGCTATCGGCGATTTCGTGCATGGTGTTCACCACGCTATCAACCACTTTGCCGCCATGCTGCGCGGTATCGGACGCGCTTTTCGCCAGTTGCGAGGCCTGACGCGCGTTGTCCGCGTTTTGCTTCACGGTTGCGGTCAGCTGTTCCATGCTGGCAGCGGTCTCTTCCAGTGCAGACGCCTGCTGTTCCGTACGAGATGAAAGGTCAGTGTTTCCGCTGGCAATTTCGCTGGTACCGGAATAAATCGCATCAGAGCCTTCACGCACCAGAGTGACGGTTTCCGTCAGCGAGCGCTGCATATGATCAACCGTACTGGCCAGCTCGCCGATTTCGTTACGGCCACTAACGGCGAGAGTTGCGGTCAGGTTACCGCTGGCGATTTCCCGGATATGGGCAATGACACGGGACAGAGGATTAAGCAGGGTATGACGGATGCCATACCAGACCACCACCAGAATCAGCACCAGCACCACGGCCAGCACGCCAAGCTGCCATTGGGCGAAATGGTAATCCCGCGCGCTTTGATTAAATGCCTGGACGTAAAGCTTTTCGCTAACGCTGGCGTACTTGCCCAGCGCCTCGCCGAGCGCGTTTTGCATTCCCTGCGTAGGCTGCGCGAAGTAGGCGTCCATATTGCCGCTTTCCAGAAACTGAACCAGTTCTGCCAGGGCCGCATGGTACTGCTGATATTTTTCCTCAACGTTGCCGCTGGCTTCTGCCATTTCCGGCAACGGTGTGATGTTTTTAAATTTTGCGTAATGCGTTTCAGCCTGCGCCAGCGATGCTTTCGCATTCTTCAGCAGATCGTTTTTGGCGCTGCTTTGCTGGTTAGATGCATCCATCATCATGCGCGCAGAAGAACGGCTTAAATTGATTCGTGTCTGCAGCATCAGATCCCATGTTGAGGTGAGTTCACTTTGCTGCTGTCGAAGATCGTTAGAAATAACAAAACTTTGCTGATTCTGCTGCAATGAAGAAAACAACAGACCACCGGAAACAAGCTGTAGCAGTGCGAAAACCCCCAGCACCATCATCAGCATTGTGACAACGCGGATACGGTTAAACATAAGGCACCTTCCTGAAAACGAGTTATCAACGTTATCGGCACTCGCTGAGATAACTTTACGTTTGCGAAAAGGAAATCCTGAAGGGATGTGAAGCCTGGCGAGGGGAAGATAAAACGGGTGTGCAGCAACCACAAATCATTCACATAAAAACACCATAATTATCATGTAAATAACATTTATTTTCATCGGTGAGCACGGTCAGAATGGCCGAAATACGCATTTTTATGTGATTGAGATCACACATACGCATCGTAAATACCACAACAAAACGGATAAAAAATTAAAAAAAGTTGTATCCATTTACGCTTTAATCCAATTTATATGATGAATACCTCGTTACCACTTAATAAGTATAAAAAATGAGTAACCGATCAATAAATGTTAAATCCTTACTGAGGGCTTTTTAGTGGCAAATGCAAACAAACTCACGTTGTTTATCGTGATCTTCATGCTGGCGGGGATCCTGTCGGGTGCGGTGATCCACTCTTATGCCTCCCCCGGCGTCGTGACCGCCTGGGCCGATAACATTACGCTTCTTACCGACATCTTTTTACGCCTGATTAAAATGGTGATCGCGCCTTTAGTATTCAGCACCCTGACCGTTGGTATTATGCGCCTGGGAGAAACGTCCACCATCGGTCGCGTGGGCGGCAAAGCGATGATCTGGTTTATCAGCTCTTCTATACTGTCTATCCTGGTCGGTCTGTTTGTGGTTTCCCTTGAGCAACCCGGCAGCGGGTTGAACCTGGCGATCCCGCTGGAAGCCACCGACACCGGCCTGGCCGTGGGCGGCATGAGCCTGAAAGGTTTTCTGACGCATACCATTCCAACCAGCATCGCCGAAGCGATGGCTAACAATGAGATCCTGCAAATTGTGGTGTTCTCAATGTTTTTCGGTATTGGTGGCGCATCCCTTGGTGAGAAATTCAACGCCCCACTGGTTGCGGCGCTGGATGTGGTTTCCCATATTATGCTCAAAGTGACCGGCTACGTGATGTACGTTGCGCCGCTGGCTATTTTTGCCGCCATCTCTTCCGTCATCTCCACCCAGGGGCTGGGGATCCTGCTTAACTATGCGTCGTTTATCGGCGGCTACTATGTGGCGATTTTGCTGACCTGCCTGGTTCTGCTGGCTGTGGGTTATATCATGCTGAAAAAAGAGGTATTTCGCCTGGTGAGCATGCTGAAAGACCCGGTTTTGGTCGCATTCACCACCAGCAGTTCCGAAGCCGCTTATCCGAAAACGCTGGAGCAATTAACTAAATTTGGCTGCTCACCCAACATCGTGTCATTCGTGCTGCCTATCGGTTATTCGTTTAACCTGGTCGGTTCTATGGTCTATTGTTCATTTGCCTCCATGTTTATCGCGCAGGCCTATAACATCCACCTCTCCTTCGCAGAAATCACCGTCCTGATGCTGACGCTGATGCTGGCGTCCAAAGGGATTGCCGGTGTGCCGCGTTCAGCACTGGTAGTGCTGGCTGCAACCATCCCGAGCTTTAATATTCCGGTCGCCGGGATCCTGTTACTGATGGGAATTGACCACTTCCTGGATATGGGACGTTCAGCAATCAACGTATTAGGTAACGGGATTGCAACGGCGATGCTGGCGCAGGATGAAGGTTTACTGGAAGAAGAACAGGAGCTGGTTGAGCGGGAAGCGTAAGAGGGAAATCTGCCGGATGCGCTACGCTAATCCGGCCTGCAACAACAATCATTGTAGGCCGGATGAGTTATGGCGATTATGCGACGTGGGAAGCGGCAATATCCAGTAGCGCCATTTCTTCGCTGTTCAGCAGCTTCTCAATGTTGACCAGAATCAGCATCCGGTCACCCAGCGCACCCAATCCCGTCAAATATTCCGTCGACAGCGTGACCGCAAATTCCGGTGCCGGACGGATTTGATCCGTTGTCAGCGACAGCACATCCGAGACGCCATCTACCACAATTCCAACCACCCGCTGACCCAGATTAAGCACAATCACCACGGTGTTTTCGTTGTAATCCACATCGCTCTGGCTAAATTTCACGCGCAGGTCGACGATAGGCACAATCACACCACGCAGGTTTGTGACGCCTTTGATAAACGCAGGCGTGTTAGCGATGCGCGTCACCTGATCATAACCACGGATTTCCTGCACTTTCAGGATATCGATACCGTACTCTTCATCCCCCAGCGTAAACACGAGGAATTCCTGACCTGACGGTTCGCCGGCCAGTTTAGTTACATTACTCATACCGGTCATATAATTCCCTTCTCACTCAATCAGGCGGCTGTGATCGCCACACGTTGTTCGCGGTTTAACCCCTGCAATGCAGAGACATCGACAATCAGCGCGACGCTGCCGTCGCCGAGGATCGTTGCAGCAGAAATACCTGGCACTTTGCGGTAGTTGCTTTCCAGGTTTTTGACCACTACCTGGTGTTGGCCAATTAACTGATCGACCAGCAGCGCATAGCGACGCCCTGCACTTTGTAAAATGACCACTATGCCCTGAGTCGCTTCAGTTTTAGCGCCTTCAACCTCAAAGACTTTCCACAACTCAACCAGCGGTAAATATTCGCCACGCACTTCCAGAACGCGCTCTCCTCCGGCCAGCGGATGGAGATCCTCTTCGCGCGGTTGCAGCGATTCCATAACGGCATTCAGTGGCAGAATGAAGACCTCATCGGCCACACGCACGGACATCCCGTCGAGGATCGCCAGCGTCAGCGGCAGCAGAATGCGAATAGTGGTCCCCTGTCCCTGTTTAGACTGAATCTCAACATGGCCGCCCATCTCCTGGATATTTCGCTTCACCACATCCATACCCACGCCGCGTCCGGAAACATCCGTCACCTGTTCGGCGGTCGAAAAGCCTGGAGCGAAGATCAGCATACCCACTTCGTCATCGCTCATGTTTTCGTGGATCGGCATGCCCTGAGAGACAGCTTTAGCCAGGATACGTTCGCGGTTCAGGCCAGCGCCATCATCGGTCACTTCAATACAAATATTCCCGCCCTGATGCTCCGCGGAAAGCGTCAGGTTGCCGATTGGGCTTTTGCCGGATTCAAGGCGTTTTTCCGGCAGTTCGATACCATGGTCGAGGCTGTTACGCACCAGGTGCGTCAACGGATCGATGATGCGTTCAATCAGGCTCTTATCGAGTTCGGTTGAACTACCTACCTGCGTCAGCTCGACCTGTTTACCCAGCTTACCGGCCAGATCGCGCACCAGACGAGGGAAACGGCTGAACACGTACTCCATTGGCATCATACGAATCGACATCACCGACTCTTGCAAATCGCGGGCGTTACGTTGTAACTGACCCATGCTGGTGATGAGATCGCCATGATTGACAGGATCCAGTTCGTTAGAGCGCTGGGCCAGCATCGACTGGGTGATTACCAACTCACCGACCAGGTTAATAAGCTGATCAACCTTTTCAACCGCTACGCGGATACTGGTCGACTCGCTGGCGCGGGCGGGTTTTTCACGTTCCGCGCGGCTATGTGGTGCTTCACTGGCGGTAGCTTTCACCGCAGGTGCCACAGCAACCGGCTGCGGTTCAGTGACAACAGCCACCTCTTCAGCTTCAACTGCCACAGGCGCTGCGCTGACGGTTTCGAATTCAATTTGGTCAGCTTCAATGACAAAGCAAAGCACCGCGATGATGTCATCTTCTGCGAGGTTGCCATCAAGCGTTGCTGATAACGTGTCGCTTCCTTTTACCACATCGGTTAAGGTCGCCAGATTCCCCAATTCCTCTTCCAGCAGATCGACTTCACTGGGTTTCAGGCGCGAGAGAGTAATGCGTTTCTTGATCTCTTCACTGGCGGGTTCAGGCTTTGCAACCGCCTCTTCCTGCATCGTGGCGCTGTCAACAACGCTAAGTTTTGCTGAGTTAACAACTGCCGGTGCGGTTTCACCTTTCGCTTCGAGCGCTAACTGCCGTAACGCCTGGCAGATGTACTCAAAACTGTCGGCATCAGGCTCCACTGAGCTTTTATAGGCGTCGAGCTGTTCCTGCATAATATCTTTCGTTTCCAAAAACAGGTTGATAATGTCGGCATTGAGCTGCATCTCGCCACGCCGCGCTTCATCCAGCAGGTTTTCCATCAGATGGGTCGTTTCCTGCAAAATGGTAAAGCCGAAGGTGCCCGCCCCGCCTTTAATCGAGTGCGCTGCACGAAAAATGGCATTCAGCTGTTCGGAATCCGGGGCTTCAGGAACCAAATCAAGCAGGTGTTGCTCCATATCAGCCAACAGTTCGTCAGCTTCATCAAAAAATGTCTGATAAAAATCGCTAATATCCATGCTCACGCTATCACCTCGGATTGGCTGGTGGCGATGTGGGAACGCTTACCGGCGGGAGTTCCGCTGGCCGTTGTAAGACACTTACCGGCTCATTCTGGCTTTCAGCGTTTTCATGCAAAATGGCCTCTTCTGCCTGCTTATTGAGAACCAGCAGGCTAATACGGCGGTTGATAGCGTCTTCAGGACCGCGATCGCTCAGACGCATCGTGGCGGCCATACCTACCACACGTAATACTTTTCCATCATCCAGACCGCCGCTAACCAGCTCGCGACGCGATGCATTTGCGCGATCGGCAGACAATTCCCAGTTGCTGTACCCTTTCTCACCATTCGCGTAAGGGTAATCATCCGTGTGACCGGAAAGGCTGATCCGGTTAGGGATCCCGTTGAGCACTGGAGCAATCGCGCGCAGGATATCGCGCATGTACGGCTCAACTTCAGCGCTACCGGTCTTAAACATCGGTCGATTCTGGCTGTCGATAATCTGTATCCGCAGCCCTTCCTGAACTAAATCAATCTTTAAATGCGGACGCAGCGCTCGCAGTTTGGGATCGGATTCAATCAGTTGATCGAGATCGCCGCGAAGTTTGCTCAAGCGGCTCTGTTCCATACGTTTTCTCAGGTCATCAATATTCGGCTGCTTGTTCACCTCGCCCTGCTGCTGGGTGTAATCATCCCCGCCGCCTGGAATCGGGCTTTGGCTATTCGAAATACGATTTCCCCCGGTCACTGCGGTGGCCAGCGGTGTACGGAAATATTCGGCAATCTGGATCAATTCTTTAGGGCTGGAAATAGAAATGAGCCACATCACCAGAAAGAAGGCCATCATTGCGGTCATAAAATCGGCGTAGGCGATTTTCCACGAGCCATGCGCCCCACCACCGTGATTCTTATGTTTGCGTCGCTTTACAACGATAATGGGATGGGCCTGATTTTTCATGCGTCCTCGGTCGTCTGTTGCGCAGTTGGATTTCTCACCGCACGAACATGTTCTTCCAGTTCGATAAACGAAGGACGTTCGCTGGAGTACAGTGTCTTACGACCAAATTCAACGGCAATCGGCGGCGCGTAACCATTCAGATTGGAGAGCAGCGTTATCTTCACGCACTGCATCATTTTGGTTGTTTCAGCGCTTTTCTGGCGCAGAACGCTGGCAAGCGGAGAAATAAATCCATAGGCCAGCAAAATACCGAGGAATGTTCCCACCATCGCATGCGCAATCAACGCACCCAGCTCTGCTGCCGGGCGATCGGCAGAAGCCAGCGCATGCACAACACCCATAACGGCCGCGACGATCCCGAATGCCGGTAGTGAGTCGCCGACCATCGCCAGA
Organism: Citrobacter sp. Cpo071; assembly: GCF_030332765.1. Lineage (NCBI taxonomy): Bacteria > Pseudomonadati > Pseudomonadota > Gammaproteobacteria > Enterobacterales > Enterobacteriaceae > Citrobacter > Citrobacter sp. Cpo071. Next base: position 20,785 of record NZ_JAOWHE010000070.1, read on the forward strand.
CTATTCGCCGGGACTTCAGCCTCACTCTCATGAGTCTCAATTTCTTCGTCCATCAGCGCTTCAATTTCAAACGTATTCATGTTGCCACTGATGATCAGGCGCAGATAATCGACAATAAAATCAAGCATTACCGCATCCGCAAGAATGCGCGGATAGCTGGCGAAGATTTCACTTTCTTTTGGGTTTTCGATGTCGCGCTCAAGCGAGAACATGCCCTGTTGACGTGACTTAGCCATCAGGCGATACAAGAGCGCCAGCAGATCCATATACATCGCTTTGGTGTATTTCGAACGACGGAAAAGCAACGGGATCGCTTTCATCGTCCCTTTGATGGCTTTCCCGTTATTGCCGACGATGAATGCCCCAATACCCGCACCACCGATAATCACCAGCTCAGCCGGTTGATAGAGTGCCCCAAGGTGTCCGCCGGTCATCATGTAACCGCCGAAAACTGTACCAATAACAACCAGGTAACCTAATAAGATAAGCACGACATCATCCTTTCGCAATTGACTATGACAGGATGCGCAGTCGGGCAATTAACGTAAGGTCAGGACAAAAAAAAGCAGCGGTAATCGCTTACCGCTGCTGGAGTGTTCATCCACACCGTATCAGTTAAACAGCCTGTTCGATCTGTTCATCCAGCAGTTGTGGAATAATATCGGCAGCATTCTGGGAAAGTTTACGTCTTTTTACGGCCCGTGATGGCGGTTGGCATAAACTACAGGCAAAGCTGCCTGCGGGTTGATGTGCGTGGGTGATAAAATTCCCACCGCAGCAATTGCATTGGGACAACTCCAGCAATCCGCTGTCGACAAATCGCACCAGCGTCCACGCGCGGGTTAACGCCAACAATGGCCCTTCTTCAGGCTGCGGACACTGCTCAAGATATAACCGATACGCCTTGATCACGGCATCCACGCCGCTACAGAGACCCGTTTTGAGCAGGAATTGCCATGCATTGCAAAACATCGACGCATGAATATTTTGTTCCCACGTCATAAACCAGTCGGTGGAAAACGGGAGCATCCCTTTTGGCGGAGGACTACCGCGTAATTCTTTGTACAGCTTGATTAATCGACCACGGCTTAATTGCGTTTCGCTTTCCAGCATTTGCAAACGGGCGCCCAATGTGATTAATTCCATTGCTAACTGGATATCACGCGCTTCCTGAACAATGCTTTTTTCGCTCATCATCAAGCCCTTTTCTTACGTGCTGCATCATCGATGTCGCTTAACAGGCGTGTTGAAAGCATGATACCGGTATGAATTTGCTGAAGATCGTCAACGCGGGAGTCTTGCGTCAGGCGAGTAACAGTCTGGTGATCGTCGAAACGGAAATGACATACCAGTTGGTTTGTTTCGGCCAGTTTGACCATTTGAGGAAGTGTTAATGTTGCCAACGTGTCCGCCATTTCCTCGCTGATACCAAGGCGAAACATCGCAGATGCTTTGTCCTGAACGATCAAACGCTGTGCAAGCAATAAATATGACAAATTGATGTCATAGATGTGTTTCAGCAACTCGGATGTATGCATTATTTGCATCCATAATAACCAACATTGTTTTCATGCGGTAAAACCGCACCCCGTGATGTCGCCGGGAAGGCCCGGTAAAAAAAAGCAAAAGGTCAAATACATAGCAGCGTGACGACACTTACGCGTTGTCTAAACATTCCCTTTTAAGAAGGCAGCGTCCCTTACAAGCTCACATCAATTCTTACAAATGTCTAAGATTTTTCCTAATTCGACGCAACTCTACCCGCCGTCAGTTACACATACAACGGAGGTATGCCGCGAATTTAAAGAATATGTGATCAAGATCACATAAACCAGCCAAACACTTAACATAAATCCATCAGCGCAGCTTTTACTTTGCTTATTTTTTAATCCGCAATCATCTATTTCAATTCCTGATGTACGAATATTCTTGCAATAAAACCGAATAGTATTTTGTTCACATCCGTTAATATCACGCCGTGAAATAGCGAGCTGGATCACATATTTAACTCAAAAAACTTTTTTAATTAAATTCTTTAGAAACAATAAGTTAAATATTTAGAGTGATTAATTAATACCGCGATGTGACGACCTTGCAAATGTTAATATATGTTTAATTTTTATTAACACATTGTTTTCATTAGCGGTGGGTTTCACTTAAGTAACCTGAACATATCTGCAACTAATATGAATCGATTATTCTATTTATAAGAATAATTAATGAATAATCATGATGACATTCACACTATCGAGGCGGGAAACGTTGCAGTATGGGGTAAGCTGAGTAAAGCTGAAAAGCCCTCTCATAATTCTTGAAAAAAAGGAGCGAGTTATGAGCTATTCGCACATTCTTGTTGCTGTTGCCGCCACCCCTGAAAGTCAGCAGTTGTTAGACAAGGCGGTTTCTATCGCTCGCCCTGTCAACGCCCGAATTAGCCTGATTACGCTGGTCTCAGACCCCGAACTGTATAACCAGTTTGCTGCCCCCATGCTGGAAGACCTGCGTGAAGTGATGCAGGAAGAGACTCAGGATTTTATCGACAAACTTAGCAAAGAAGCAGAATACCCCATTGAGCATACCTTTATTACCTATGGGGCTCTGAATGAACATATCCTGGATGTGTGCCGCAAACACGCCATTGATCTGGTCATTTACGGCAACCATAACCACAGTTTTTTTTCGCGCGCTTCCTGTTCAGCGAAAAGCGTGATTCATACCAGCCAGGTGGACGTTCTTCTGGTTCCGCTAGCTGGAGATTAATCCACAGTGCCACGACTTCATGCGAGTTTAGAACAGGAAGAGATATTGTCTGGCAGTTGGCATTGACTCCGACGCGGCGTGACCGTTTTAAGATCGCAAATGAACGTCGCCTGCCAGTTGTCGATATCGTTTTTAACGATAGTCTCAAGCATTTCCGCGTGACGCGAGATACGTTCGGTAAGTGGCATCGTCAGCGCCTGGTTTAATGCGCCTGCCACTTCATCCCGGTCATAAGGATTAACAATAAGCGCGGAGGTTAGCTCGTTCGCCGCCCCGGCAAATTGCGATAAAACCAGCACGCCAGGGTTAGCAGGATCCTGTGCGGCCACAAACTCTTTCGCCACCAGGTTCATACCATCGCGCAACGGGGTCACCAACCCTACATCAGAGTAGCGGAAGATCTTCATCAGCAATTTACGATCAAAATACTGGTTCAGATAGTAAAGCGGCGTCCAGCCCAGTTGCCCATATTTGCCGTTGATTCGCCCTGCCTCTGTTTCCAGTTGGTGGCGAATATCCTGATAGGCCTGCACCTCTTCGCGCGAGGTCGGTGCTATCTGCGTATAGCGAATTTTACCGTGGTGCTGCGGATAATGTTCCAGTAAGGCCTCATAGGCCTGAAAGCGCTCCGGCAAGCCTTTGGAGTAATCCAGACGCTCCACGGAGAAAATATTCTGCACATTTTTAAGCTCCGCTTTTAGCTGTGCCAGTTTTGGCGGCAGCGGACCGGACGCCTGTCGTGCAATCTCATCCGGTTCAATACCGATGGGATAAACCTGAGTACGAAACGCTTTTCCCCATGCCAGGTGCTGCTTATCTTTATGCGTGGTCACCCGAGTCTGGGCTGCGAGACAGTCCAGAAAAGCCTGACGATCGTTTTCGGTCTGGAAACCAAGCAAATCAAAATCACACATTTGCTCAAGTAGCGCCAGATGCGGCGGGAGCGCATTAAAAATTTCCGGCGTCGGAAAAGGAATATGCAGGAAAAAACCGATGCGATTGCGCACGCCGCGCTTACGTAGCTCGCAGGCAAACGGCAACAGATGGTAATCATGAACCCAAATAATGTCGTCATCGCCAAGCAACGGCAGAAGTTTATCTACCAGTAAGGCATTAACCCGTTGGTAACCTTCCCAGGCAGAGCGCTGAAACTGAACTAAATCCAGTCGATAGTGAAACGCGGGCCATAAAACCGCATTTGAAAACTGGCAGTAATACTCTTCGTAATCTTGCTCACTCAAATTAAACGAGGCCCAGGTGATATTGCCACGGGTGACCTTTTTTAACGGTTTATCCTCATTACCTGTATCACCACTCCAGCCAAACCATAAACCACCAGCAGCTTTTAACGCGCCCAGTACACCGACCGCGAGCCCACCCGCGCTCCCTTTGTCATCTGGTGAGGCGATACGATTAGATACTACGACTAAACGACTCATAGCCACCTCTTCTGTTATTCGTTGCTTTCGGTTCTTGCTGCGAAGAGTTATTTTTCTCCAGCCAGTGCCAGACATCCCTGACACCATCCAGACGCCATGTTGCCTGCGTCGGCCCGCTCCCTACCTTTACAGAAATACCGCCAGCGCGGTTAACTACAGCAAACCCTGTTTCATCTGTCAGATCATCACCGAAAAACACAGGGATCCGGCCAGCAAAAGGCGCTTCCTGCATAAATGCAGCTATCGCGTCGCCTTTATTACTGCCCTTAGGCTTTATTTCCACGACACATTTTCCGTGCTGCAGAGCAAGCTGCGGCCATCTGCGCGTGATGCGTTCAGCCAGCGTAACCAGCGCCGCTTCGTGTTCGGGTGCCTGGCGATAATGCAACGCGAAGGCCATGCCTTTGGTTTCAAGTGTTGTCCCCGGTAACGTCACCAACGCTGCGTGTAATAACGCCCCGGCTTCACGTTCGATACCTTCAGGCAGGTTTACTATGTGCGTTTGACCATTGATGTCACGGCGTTCTGCCCCATGCACTCCGGCAAGCGGAAAACGAAACGGAGTAGTGAGTGCGTCAAGCTCAACCATTGAGCGCCCTGAAATCAATGCCAGCGCATCCGCATTCTGCGTCGCTAACCGATGTAGACATTGCAGGATTGTCTTCGGGACAACGACCTGGTCGGGAAAAGGTTTAATCTCAGCAAGTGTCCCATCGAGATCAAAAAAGTAAGCACAGTTTGCAGATTGTTCAGGGGGTAAAGTCAGTGATGCTGTCACCCGGTTATCCTCCTCATCATGGTCAGAACGCCACGCGGATCGCGGCGTATAGATGATGTATGACGGATATAAGTATAGACAGTGTGACCATGCTCGCCATTTGAAAAAACAATCGCCAGCCGGGTAGCGGCTGGCGACGGGCAGAGGCTAGACTAAAAAGTTGGGGTTTAAATCATCAAACGGTACGCTTCGCTTTTTGCTTATAACGGTCGAAGATCACCGCCGCCAGCAGGATGAGGCCACGAACCACATACTGCGCGAACGGAGAGATATTCAGCAGGTTCATCGCATTCTCAACCGTCCCCAGGATCAACACCCCGGCCACCACATATGAGATTTTTCCGATGCCGCCTTTAAGCGAAACGCCCCCTAACACGCAGGCTGAAATCACGATCAACTCATAACCGATTGAGGTCATTGGCTGGCCGCTGGTCATACGCGATGCGAGGATAATCCCGGCAATGGCGGATACCAGACCGGAAAGAATAAAGATAATAATCTTGGTACGAACAACCGGAACCCCAGCCAGGCGCGCCGCCTCTTCATTGCCCCCAATGGCCAGCGTATTACGCCCAAACGTGGTTTTGTTCAGCAGTAAGCCAAAGACAATGAAACAAACGACCGTGATCCAAATAGGCGCCGGCAGACCAAACCAGTTAGCATAGCCGAGTGTGAAGAAACGCTCGTCTTCAATCCCGACTGCCTTACCGTCGGAGATAATATAGGCCAGACCACGTACAATCTGCATTGTCGCAAGAGTAGTGATCAGGGCGTTAATTTTTAACCGCGCAATCACGAACCCATTCACCAGACCACACAGAATACCGAGCAGCAGCCCGGCAGCCACGCCAATCCACAGACTTTCGGTCATGTTAATGACTACGGCAGTGGTAACACCAGCACAGGCAATTACAGACGCGACAGACAGGTCGAAATCACCGGATGCCAGGCAAAACAGCATCCCGCAGGCAACCATACCCGACATTGATACCGCCAGCCCTAACCCCTTCATGTTGATGAAAGTAGCAAAGTTTGGCACAAAGAGGGAACAAACCAGGAACAGCACGGCGAACACCACCAGCATGCCATATTGGTCCCAAATGCGGCCCAGATTTAGCGCCGACTTCGTTGCGCCAGAACCCGATGTAGAAACGGAAGACATCATACTCTCCTTATTCAGGCTACAGCCTGGCTGACTTTAGGCATAGCAAGGCTCAACGCCTGGCGCTCATCCGCCTGTTCATGAAGTAACTCACCGGCAATTTCGCCTTCTCTCATCACCACAATACGGTCGGCGACACCGAGCACTTCTGGCAGGTCACTGGAAGCAAACAACACGGCCACACCGCGCGCTGCGAGGGCATAAATCACGTTGTAAATTTCATGTTTGGCGCCCACATCAATGCCGCGTGTAGGCTCATCCAACAAAATCACTTTCATCTCTTCCGATAACCAACGACCGAGAATAGCCTTCTGTTGATTACCGCCGGAGAGGTTCATGATCAGTTGCTCTGCACCCGGCGTTTTGATGTTGAGTGAACGAATATGGTGATCGGCATTGGTCTCTTCCCAGCCGTTGTTGATCACGCATCCCCCCAGAACATGCTTACGCCGTGCACTAATGTTGATGTTGTTGCGCACTGAATGGACCGGAATGATCCCTTCAGCTTTGCGATCCTCCGGGCACAGCATCATCCCCGCTTCAATGGCATGGCTTGGTTTACGGATATCGATAGGTTGTTCATCAATAAATACCTGGCCCGCCGTGATACGCGTACCACCGAACAGCCCTTTCATTAATTCGCTACGCCCGGCCCCCACCAGGCCAAACAGCCCGACAATTTCACCGCTTCGCACGGATAAGCTGATTGGCGTACGCACGCCTGGAGCTTTGACTTCATGCAGCCGCAGACGCTCTGTGCCATACGGTCTGGATTTCCAGCCATAGATATCCCCGAGGTCGCGCCCGACCATCGCCTGCACCAGTGCATCGTGATCGACCTGCTGCATGTCCGTGAACGTTTTGACGTAATGACCATCTTTAAACACGGTGATGGCATCGCTGAGAGCAAAAATCTCCTCCATACGGTGTGAAACGTACAGAATGATGCGTCCTTCGTTGCGCAGCTCACGGATGACGCGAAACAGATTCTCAATCTCGCGAGCCGACAGGGAGCTGGTTGGTTCATCAAAGGCGATAATTTTGGCGTTTCGCGCCAGCGCTTTTGCAATCTCCACCATCTGCCACTGGCCAATGGAGAGGTATTTCAGTGGGGTATCGGGATCGATATCCATCCCCAGATGCTTCAGCTGGATTCCTGCTTCATAGTTCAGCAGCGAGCGGTTCACAATCCCGCCTTTGTGCGGTAACTGCCCTAAATAAATATTCTCGGCAACGGTCATTTCCGGGACGAGATGCAGTTCCTGATAAATAATGGCGACACCGGCGTTGAGTGCGGCAGTGGTATCCGCGAACGAAACTTCCTGTCCGCGGATCGTCAGAGATCCCGTTGTTGGCGCATAGTTACCGCTGAGAATTTTTAAGAGTGTTGATTTCCCGGCGCCATTTTCGCCCATCAGCGCATGCACCTGTCCGGCATAGCAGTCGAAACTGATATCCGTCAGCGCCTTAACGCCCGGGAACGTTTTGCCAATGCCGCGAAATGAGAGATACGGGGTAGACTGTTGCATAACGTCTCCGTGAGTCAGGATTTTACCGGCCTGGAAAACCGCCGGGCGTAGGCCCGGTAAGCACAGCGCCACCGGGCATTGCGCCGGAAGGCAGCTTCGCCTAATCCGGCCTACAACATCGCAGCACTTCTGTTACTTACCGCCTAAGCCTTTCTTCGCCAGCTCTTCTTTGAAGTTATCGCGGGTAATCAGCACCACATCTGTCACTTCAGTGAATGCCGGTGGCTCTGCACCTTTCGTTACCCAGTTGTAGAGCATTTCACTGGATTTGTAGCCGTGCACGTCCGGGCTTGGCAGCAGTGAACCGTAGAACCCGGTCGCTTCGCCTTTTGACAGTTCGCTCACCGCGTCAACGCCGTTGATCCCGATACCAATCACGTTTGGTGCTTTGAAGCCCTGCCCCTCGGTCGCACGTACGCCACCCAGCACGGTGTTGTCGTTCATGCCGACAATCAGCCAGTTTTTGACTTCAGGATGCTGAACCAGCATGGAGTTGGCGGCGTCAAATGCGCCGGGGATGTCATTCGATTTTGTTGGGACCTGGTAAATCTGTTTTTCCGGGAAGCCTGCGGCTTTAAGCGCTTCCATTGAACCAGAAGTACGACGACGTGCGGTATCCAGTTCGTTGGCGGTAATGGCCATTACGGCGGTGGATTTCACATCCCAACCGCGTTTTTGCATCTCTTTGTACAGCTCCTGGCCCTGGCGTTCACCAATTTTGGTTGCCGCCATCATCACCAGCGGCACGGTATCCATCGGCTTACCCTTAGCGTTGGCAAACTGGTCGTCGACGGCAATGACTTTCATATCGTAGCCACGCGCCTTAGCCATAATGGCTGGCCCCAGTTTTGGATCTGGCGTGCAAATCACAAACCCTTTTGCTCCACTTGCAGCCAGGCTGTCGATGGCGTTAAGGGTTTTCTCACCATCCGGAACGGCAATTTTAATCACCTCAAAACCAAGGTCTTTACCGGCTTTATCGGCAAATTTCCATTCAGTCTGGAACCACGGTTCTTCCGGCTGTTTGACCAGGAAACCGAGCTTCATGGATTCAGCGATAGCGGATTGTGACATAATGGCAGCCAGACCGATGGCAGCCAGCGCTTTAGTGAATTTGTGCATGGTTAACTCCAGCTTTAACGTTCTTTTATGTAGGGTAAAATCAGACGATTTTTTGTAATTCGGACGTAAAACAAGGCATTACCTTTTATTGATAAGATCAATGCCAGTGCTGAGAGTATTTTTAGCGGGAAATTGATTCTCCATAAGAGAGCGGCATCACACCACAGAATTACAGTAATTGCGTACATAAATTCAGCGGGAAATGACATAAAAAAACGCGGTTTTGTCGACGGGAAAAAAGAGGGATAGCAGATTAGTCCATAACGTCAGCCAACGAATCCTTGTTCCCGAATACCGAAGCATTCGGGAAAATGATTACCATCGGTAATAAATGTGGTCAGCGTGATCGCGAACCGGAATGTCATCTCCCAATAGACGCGCCGCAAGCGTGAAAGCAAAATCGAAAATATGCCCTAACCCTTTACCGCTAATCAGGTTGCCATCTTCCACAACTGGCGCGTCGATATATTCCCCATCCGTGACGTTTTGCCACAGATCCCCCGAACACACGTAGCGACGCCCCTTCAGCAGGCCATTGCCACCCAGCACACGCGCAGCCGCAGAACACACCGGGCAAATGAGTTTTCCCGCCTCGTCATGGCGAGCGATAAACTGGATGACAGCCTCACTGGCGGCAAGGTTAACGCTGCCCTGCGGCCCGCCGGGTAACACAACGGCATCATAAAGATCCGTCTGACGCGCAGCCAGCGTGCTGTCCGTCACCATCGGCACGTCATGGTAGCTCACCACCGCCCGGGACTCAGCGCAGGCCACTGTTTCAACTTTGATCTGCAGGCGGCGCAGAATATCAATGGTAACAATGGCTTCCGCCTCTTCAAAACCAGGTGCCAGTAGCACGGCAACCTTTTTCATACACACTCCTCGATTTTTCCAAATACACCAAACAATAAATGTCGAATCATTCAGGCGCTTAACTTTATTAATTTCCACAAAACTGATCTGGCGCAAAAAAAATTAGCCAGCAGATAGCGTTCACAGACGCGGGTCAATGGTGAAATTTCTTCATCCGAAGACCAGATAATCATCTGGCGACAGACAATACCTGATTGTGAAATTCCATTTCGTGACATGAAACATCATTTCATTATCAAAATTTCACTTTAATGCTATAAATATCAATCTGTTATATTCACATCATTTATATGCACAAGCGGAAAAATCACTAATATTGCTATGACAATATGTAAAAAATCATAAATACGCAGATTTAAGGATTTTCTTATGTCGGGACTGGAGTTATGCTGAATCTCGATCGGGAGCGAATATAATTCGTGATCACTAAAGGACCGGCGGAACGGATTTATTCTGCTAACAGTTTTAATTGTACGTAGTGGTGAGGTGTAGCGGCAGCCCGTTGCACTGACGTTAGTAACGTACATCCCCCTTTCTGGAAATAAGGATATTGATATGGCTGCAGTTGGAATTGTTCATAAACTTAACACGCAAATGAACCTCGAGTTCTACGCATCGAATCTTTACCTGCATCTCAGTGAATGGTGCTACGAACACAGCCTGACTGGCACCGCAACCTTTCTACGCACCCAGGCGCAAGGTAACGTGACTCAAATGATGCGTATGTTTAATTTTATGAAAAGTGCCGGGGCTAACCCTATCGTCAAGGCTATCGATGTTCCGGGTGATGAACTAACTTCCCTTGAAGAACTGTTTCAGAAAACGCTGGATGAATACCAACAGCGCTACAGCAAGCTATCACGCTTAACCAATGAAGCAGAAGCCTTGAATGATGCAACAACCATTGATTTTCTTCACGATCTGGAAAAAGAGCAGCAGCAGGATGGCGTGCTGTTACAGACGATTCTTGATGAAGTCCGCAGCGCTAAACGTGCGGGACTGTGCATGGCGCAAACCGATAAGCACCTGCTGAACGTCGTGAACTATCAACATCACTAATCTTCAATTTTCATCGTGTTAATGCCGGATAACGATGCGACGCACCTTATCCGGCTGGTGCTTAATTTTCTCTACGCCCACGCCTCTCATTCTGCGAGGCGCAAAAAAACCTTTCTAAAACCTGAAACAACGGTTTATTTTAGTGAGATTCATTCTGCGGCGTGAATTTCAACTCGATCAAGGCAACCGCTTTTTGTATTGCGCGCATAGTGACCGGATCGGCACCTGCAGGATGGCTGGAAAAGTCGATGCTTTTCAGCTGGCTGGACATTTTCTCCCGAACTTCTACTGGGGCAATAACATCAAGAACATCCAGAATCTGCTTGATAACCAGCTGACAGGCAACAACGTCCGAGAGCAGTTCCTGATCGACATTCAGTGTTTGGGACATAGTGAGCTCCTTATAGAAAGGTCGTCATAGTACCCATTCAACGAACGAAACGATAGCCGCGCATGCCTTCCGAATGCGCTGAAAATAAAAATAGTTCCAGTCAGTTTCTTTTGAGATGGCAAGCACAACATGAGTGAACATTTAGCGGTTGAGAACAAACGCGGTCTATCCCCGGCTGCATTACTTGTTGCCGGGGCTTTCTTTATGGAGTTTATTGACGGCACGGTGATTGCCACCGCACTGCCCGACATGGCGAAAAGTTTTGGCGTGCAGGCAGTTGACCTGAACATAGGTATCAGCGCCTATCTGATCACCCTCGCGGTACTGATCCCCGCCAGCGGCTGGATTGCGGATCGCTTCGGCGCCAGAAAGGTGTTTACCCTTGCACTGGCGATATTTACTCTCGCCTCGGTTTTATGCGGTTTGTCCGAAAACCTTGAGAGCTTTGTCGCCATGCGAATCTTACAGGGTGTAGGTGGTGCGCTAATGGTTCCGGTTGGCCGACTCGCGGTATTGCGAACTACGCCTAAACATCAGTTGATCACCGCTATTGCGACCCTGACCTGGCCCGCGTTAGTCGCACCCATCATTGGCCCTCCCCTTGGCGGATTCATTACCAGCTATGCCAACTGGCGCTGGATCTTCTTCATTAATGTACCGCTCGGAATACTGGCGATTGCGCTGGCGCTACGTTTTATCCCGGATATTCATGACGACGAGCGCCGCCCATTTGATATAACGGGATTTATCGCAACCTCTGTTGCGATGGTGAGCCTAGTGTATGCCATGGAGTTACTGGGAACCCAAAAGCCTCAGGGCTGGCTGACCGCCGGACTTTTGGCGCTAGGAACAGTGACCTTTATGTTTGCCCTGCATCATTTTCATCGCACCGCCTGGCCAATGATTCGCCTTGATGCCATGAACGTGCCTACTTTTCGCGTCACCATGTATGGCGGATCGCTGTTTCGTGCCTCTATCAGCGCCGTGCCGTTTCTGCTGCCGTTAATGTTTCAGGTAGGTTTTGGCATGAACGCTTTTCACGCGGGTTCGCTGGTACTGGCGGTATTTGTCGGCAATCTGACGATTAAACCTGCCACCACACCGTTGATACGCTGGCTGGGCTTTAAGAAACTGCTGTTGATTAACGGTGCACTTAACGTTCTGGCGTTGCTGGCCTGTGCATTAATTACGCCGCAGACCCCCGTGTGGGTTATTTTGCTGGTGTTGTATCTGGGCGGTGTGTTCCGCTCAATTCAGTTTACCGGCGTCAGCACGCTTGCCTTCGCGGACGTCCCCGCGGCACAAATGAGCTACGCTAATACGCTGTTCAGTACGGCGACACAATTAGCAGTGGGATTGGGCATTTCTTTAGCCGCTATTGGCATCCGCATTGGTGATGTGGTCAGTGAAAGGCTGGCATTGGGCAATATTCCGGGGATCAGTTTCCGGCTGGCCTTTGTCGCTATTGCCATTATTTGTCTGGTAGGTATGGTGGATACGCTGCGGCTCACCCGTGATGCAGGAAGCGCAGTATCGAACAGGAACAGGTAGCCCGGAGGGTGAACGCCGCCGGGCCAACAGGATTTAGCCAATCACCTCGCGTACAAACGCTTCGATTGCTTTGTCCTGGCAGTTTTCAAAGAAGCACTGCTGGAAGCGCGGGCCTGATACAGCGGTTTTCACCAGTTCAGGATCGATCGCGCTCAGCGTGTCCAGATAATTTTCTTTTACCACAGCCGCTTTCACCTGATTCAGAATACCGGCGTTACGCACCTGCGGCTCTTTACGCTCCGGTGGGTAGCCTTCACCGTTACGCCCGGTGAACGCTTTTTCAAACATATAGCGCACATTCAGCTCAGCACCCCAGCCAAAACCTTTGGCGAATGCCAGAGAAAGCGCGTTGCCGTTGTTGATCTGAGAGAACAAGAACGCATCTGCAGGATCAAGGCAATAACCACACACCACACCCGGATGGATATTCAGTGACATCATTGCCCCCTGGCCCGTACCGCAACCTGTAACAACAAAGTCTACAGCTTTGGAATTAAGCAGGATGCTGGCCATAATGCCTAAATGGATGTAGGTCAGATGATGATCATTTTCGTCGCTCATCCCAACGTTATAGACCGGAAAACCTTTCTCATCCGCAACGGCCTTAAGCTCGTTATGGATGATGGCGTTTTTGCTTGCCTGGCTGTTTTCCATCATCAATGCAATTTTCATTCTGTACTCTCCTGAATGCGCTGCGGTAGCCCGCTGAAAGTCATAACATTCAGCCACATTACTATTTTGCAATCGCACTTTCAAATTTAATGAAATTTAGTTTTAAAAAACAAAGTTGCGCTCACATTCCTGTCTGAACAGTTCAGAATCACCTCAAACAAATGACCTCGTTGTGATTAATCGCAGGTGATCTTCGGGCTATTCAAGCCATTGATGAGGGTCTCTGTATGCCATGATAGTGTATCTTCGAACTTTCAGAGCGATCTCATGAAGACTTTTATCCTGGCACTTTTGCCGCTCATGCTGACAGGATGCACAATTACAAAACAGGCACAGGTCAGCGAAGCCAGCGCCATCACTGGTGTGGTTCGCCTGACTTATAATCAGGCCATGTTACAAACAGCGCGTACCGATGACTACGTTACCCAAGGGACAGCCACCAAAGAGTGTCAGCGTCTGGGCTATGCCAGCGCAGAAGCGTTTGGTCAGCCGGTGTCAACCTGTAGCGTGTATGCAGGCTCTCTGTGCTTAAATACCAAAATTACACTCGCCTGGCAGTGTCATGGTGTCGCGGTGCCCCAATCACCTTCTTTCAATTATTAATATTTCCGACCAGCTCATTTTTGCTGGTCTTTTACCACTTTATTATTTATATCCTCCGTTTAATATCGTTAATGCGTTTTATTCCCATTCGCATTTTTAATAAATAAATTTATTATTTTACCTTTTGCAAATAATTAAATAACAAATTATAGTGGCGCCACGTCAATATATAATAACGTTTGTGGAGCAGAACCATGCTGAAAACAGAAATGATCGACCAACTGAATGAGCAAATGAATCTTGAATTATATTCATCTCTGCTCTACCAACAGATGAGCGCGTGGTGCAGCTATCACAGCTTCGAAGGTGCTGCCGCGTTTTTGCGCCGTCACGCCCAGGAAGAGATGACGCACATGCAGCGTCTGTTCGACTACCTGACCGATACCGGCAGCTTGCCGCGTATTAATACCGTTTCTTCACCCTTTGCTGAATATGCTTCTCTGGATGAACTGTTCCGTGTTACTTACGAACACGAGCAGCTAATCACCCAGAAAATTAATGAGCTGGCACACGCGGCAATGACCCACCAGGATTATCCAACCTTTAATTTCCTGCAATGGTATGTTGCCGAGCAGCATGAAGAAGAGAAATTATTTAAATCTGTTATTGATAAGCTGTCGCTGGCAGGAAAAAGCGGCGAAGGTCTTTATTTCATCGACAAAGAACTGGCTACGCTTGATACACAGAATTAATATTTTAGGGTAATGAAGGCAACCCGCCATCATTACCCCTTGAAATCAGTGACGGCAGATCTTGCTTTCGTGCGTAGAGAAGCCGTCTTCTTTTGCAATAAACTTTCCCTTCGCCGCTAAAAACGCCACCAACTCGCCTGCCGTCATATCCGCCGCAGAACAAGTGTGAAAACGCGCCTGCTCGCCGAAACGTGCCGTAATCGCCGCTTCAAGGCTGGCATTTGAATACTGCTCACCAGATTCAATCATCATGTTAAGCACTTCGTGACCGTGAATAGATTCCATAATACCTCCTTAATAAAGTCCGTAGCCTAATATGAACCGCACATCGTCGCTTTGCGCTAACGCAGGTTTATCAGCAGATAAATGTCATTTGTTATACATCTTAATGATCACAACATCGTAAACATTAATGTACAGTCATTGTAACGGTGATTTGACGAAAATAGCGTTTTGCCTTAATCTGCGCCGCAGATATAACCATTGATTATCTCTGGGACAGAGGAAAGCGTGAAAAACAGAACCCTGGGTAGTATTTTTATCGTGGCGGGAACCACGATTGGTGCCGGTATGTTGGCAATGCCACTGGCTGCGGCAGGCGTGGGGTTTAGCGTCACGCTGGTATTGTTAGTCAGTCTTTGGGCGTTGATGTGCTACACCGCGCTGCTGCTGCTTGAAGTGTATCAACATGTCCCGGCAGACACCGGGCTGGGTACGCTGGCAAAACGTTATCTTGGTCGTTACGGACAATGGGTAACGGGCTTTAGCATGATGTTTTTAATGTATGCTCTGACGGCGGCGTACATCAGTGGTGCAGGTGAACTGCTGGCCTCCAGCATCAGCGACTGGACCGGAACAAATATATCCCCGACAACAGGCGTACTGCTGTTCACCTTTGTTGCCGGTGGCGTGGTTTGTGTTGGGACCTCGCTGGTCGATCTGTTCAACCGTCTGCTATTCAGTGCCAAGATAATCTTCCTGGTGGCGATGCTGGCTCTGTTAATGCCGCATATTCATAAAGTGAACCTGCTTACGCTGCCGCTGCAACAGGGGTTGGCGCTCTCCGCAATCCCGGTCATCTTCACCTCGTTCGGTTTTCACGGCAGTGTTCCCAGTATCGTCAGCTATATGAACGGTAACATCCGTAAACTGCGTTGGGTGTTTATTACGGGTAGCGCCATTCCTCTGGTCGCCTATATCTTCTGGCAACTGGCGACGCTTGGTAGCATTAACTCGACAACATTCATGGGGCTTTTAGCCAATCACGCAGGCTTAAACGGCTTATTGCAGGCATTGCGTGAAGTCGTGGCTTCGCCGCACGTCGAACTGGCGGTGCATCTGTTTGCTGACCTCGCACTGGCAACCTCTTTCCTCGGCGTTGCATTGGGATTATTTGACTACCTGGCCGACCTCTTCCAGCGCCGCAATACCGTAGCGGGAAGAATGCAAACCGGCGCGGTGACATTCCTGCCGCCGCTGGCATTCGCGCTGTTCTATCCGCGTGGTTTTGTCATGGCATTAGGGTATGCGGGCGTTGCCCTGGCGGTGCTGGCGCTGCTCATTCCCTCGATGCTGGCCTGGCAGAGCAGAAAACATAATCCGCAGGCCAACTACCGCGTATCAGGCGGTGCTCCGGCGCTGGCGCTGGTATTTTTGTGCGGCATTGTGGTGATAGCAGTACAGTTTTCTATTGCAGCAGGATTACTACCAGAAGTGGGTTAAAACAAAGGGGCTTTCGCCCCTTTCTGTTAATGCAAACAGCACTGCTTATATTTCTTGCCGCTGCCACACGGACAAGGGTCATTGCGCCCTACTTTGGCATCCACTTTCACCGGTACTTTGACCGGCGTTTCCTGAGGATGCGCCATCCAGTAAGCATGCAGGTCCAGCGCAGCCAGGCGGATTGCATCCACGCTCTCTTCAAACGCTTCCGGCGTTAGTTTCTCAACCACCGCAAAGTTCTCTTCCGTACCGTGCAGCGCAATAGCTTCAAGTGCTGGTTTTAACGTGTCCGGTAACGCGGACCAGTCTGACAGTGCGACACCGCGCATATAACCAAAGCACCACTCTTCAACGATGGTCAGTTCATGCTCGTCAATTTCACGCAAACCAAACAGCGGCTCAAACTGCTCAGGATATTCATCCAGACGATCGGCCGTATCCGCCATATGTTGAAACGCCAGGTTCATGAAACGCGTCATTTCTTTTTCGGAGGACCAGCGAGGGACATACTGCGCGCCGCCCCAAATCGCGACCAGCCACTGCTCTGGTTCAATTTCATACGGTGAACTCAGCACCGCCGTCAGCAAACCATCCAGTTCTGACACATCCAGAATAGCCTTGTCTGTATTGTACTTAGTCAGTACATCATCCAGCCATTCCAGTTCGCTCTCGTTTAATGGTCCCGTTTTCATAACGCTTTTCCTTAGTCAAAAAATCTTGCCTGTGATCATCCTACATGGCTGGAGGGATAACAGATAAAAATGGGCATATGCGGCATATAGCTGCCGCCTGTTCAGGTTAACAGGAAACGAGGGGAATTCCGGAAGTTAACGCACAAAAGAGAACACTAAGCCGCCGGGCATCATACCGGGAAAACACAATAAAACCACCCGTAGGTGGTTTACTGTTGTTCAATACGGTTGAGCGTTGCGGTATAGCCCGTTTTCGCTACCGCGTTAAGTAACGTATCGGTTGGGAAACCTTCTGGCACAATCGCTTCTGCTTGTCGGGTTTTTAGGGAGGATTTTGCTTTAATCACACCGTCGGTTTCACGTAGAGCCTGATTGACCGAAATAACGCACAGCGAGCAGGTCATATTTTGTATATCCAGCACTACTTTTTGATTGGCCGCCTGAGCCCACAGCGGCAGCAACAAGCATGCAACTAATGTGAAGATTTTCATTCAAATACCTCATAAAACCAGGCAACGAGCGTTGGATAAAATAGCACCGGCAAAATCAACGCCAGCGCGCACCAGTAGAGAACGCGCGCTTGCTTCAACGTTAACCATCCGGAGCACCACAGCCGCCTGGAAAAATAGAGCCGCCAGAAGACGCGCAGTAATAAGCCCAATGACACCAGCATCAGGGGAATTCGCAAAAACTCAAACTGGGTGAAAACAGCAAAGCTCGCCGCCGAAATACCAAACAACAGATAGAGCAGCGGTCCAGCGCAGCATAAGCCCGCGGTGACGGCAGCCGCAGCGGCCGTCAACAGGGTGAGTCCCGCCCCTTTAGCGTTGTTCTGTGGCGACATAGCTGTAGGAGAACGCTTTAGGATCGTAGAAATTGATCGGGTCGCCATCGACTTCAGCGTAAGGATAGCCAAAGTTGTTCATGGCTCCCTGCTCCGTTGCCGGATACAGCTCGAAATCACGCCCGTAGTTAAATCCAACCCAGTTCATTTCCCAGTTACCAAACAGGTAAGTGTTTACCGCCTGGACATCGGCGTCCTGATGCGATTTTTTCTCTGCCAGACGCATTTTGGTCACATCAGCAGGATCGCACGGTAACCAGCCGTAACCGGCCAGATAGAATTCGGCGCGGCAATGTTGTCCGCCGCTCACATCGGCGACGCCTGCACTGTCTGCTTTGCCAAAAGCGCTTTTCGAGTAACGTTCGAGCTTATTGGCTTTGCCCAGACGGATGCCAAACAGTTCGCGCGCCGGAATGCCGCTGGCCCGCGCCAGAGCAACAAAAACGGAGCTCATGTCGGTGCATTTTCCTTTGAGCTTACCGCTTTTTAAGATCTCCGCCACATCCCCCGTGCCGCAGCCAATGACGTCGTTATCGCGCTCCATATGGCTACTCACCCATTCGTAAATCAGGCGCGCTTTTTTCAGCGGATCCTGCTCATTACCGGTAATTTTACGCGCGGTTTCCAGAACCTGCCCATCAACTGGGGTATGTGTCGTCGGCAGCAGGTACGGTTTTACATCCAGCGGATAAATAATCTGCTCCGGCGCTTGCCAGGTTTTCAGCGCGTCCTGCTTCAGCGGCTCCCAGTCGGCGGTTTCAATGTCGATATCAACGTTAATCAACAGTTCGCCCTGCGAGTCAGGCCAGGTGGCAAACAGCGTTTTCGCGCCATAAGTATTATTAGTGGTAACGTACGCATGCTTGTAGTTTCCGCTAAAGGCAAGCGCCGTCATTTGTTGAAACGCGGTATCTACCGGAAGCGGGATCCACAGTTTTACCACGCCGCTCGACCCCTTAGGAGGGTTAAGTTTATACGTCTGGGATAACACAAAGCGCCGACGCGCGACTGGTGCAACGGATGGCTCAGCGGCGTGAACCGTCTGGCTAATAACCGCAGGACCGACTAAACCGGCGGCGGAAAGGAGAACGCTATTTTTGAGAAATTGTCGACGTTGCATTGCTGTCTGTCCATGTTGTAAGAGTTGGGCTACGGCTAAGAAGGCAAAAACCGTATGCGATCATCACAGCAGACAGACGCTGACATAAAAAGGTGAGCCGATGGAGGTTATTCATCAATAACAGACCTGTTAACTGTGAATGAAATAAGAAACTGCGCGACAGATAGTAAGCCATAGGCAGGCAAAAAGTACAGCCGTGAGAGCGAGTTCAGAATATATAAACATTCGTTGCCAGCTTACGGGCTAACCCTCTGGCCCCTTCGCGCATAACCATATCGTGATTCCAGCGAAAAACAGGTGCCGCCAGCGGGGCAAGATAATTCATCCAGCGGATCGTGGTACGCACATTCCAGTCATATCTGACGATAGTTTCTGCACCACTTGCAGAAAAAGACCACACGCCTCGCCCTTCAACCGCGCCACTGGCTTGTCCTTCAAGCAGCGAGTAAGGTGCTATATTCAGTACGTTGATGTCAAAGGTTAAGCGATAAGGAAGCGCCCCTTTCCAGGTATAGCGATGCAGCGCCCCAATGCCCTGTAGATCGCCTTTCTTTAGCTCAACGATGCGTTCCAGACTTCCCCACCATTCCGGCCACTGGTCAGGATGGGAAAATATATCCCATACCTCCTGAATAGAAGCCTCAACCCGCCAGACGGTGGAAAACTGATAGTCAGCCATAATACAGACTCCTCAAGGCGAGAAGAAATTGGCGGGAAAACGGATGTTAATGACCATAGCATCCAGAAGCACGGTTTCTAATCGCTGCCCATCTGGCGCATAGCTGATCACTTTGGCAGGGAGTCCATGATAATTATCCAGCCAGACGTCATAACGATGTACTCCATCAACCGCCATTGTTCTAGGCCCAACCACAGATACGTGCATTGTCGCCCGTCCTGCAAGGTTTTCCTTACCAACAGTGGTTGTTGTCCCTTCGCGTTGCAGATGACGAATATTGCCCAACAACACGCCGATATCCGAGCGATCCACCCGATGACCGCGCTCATCCTGGATCAATGAATTAGTAGGTGACAGGTGCAAAATGGGCAACGTACCCGCACCAAATGGCCATAACGTCACTTTACCGCTGACAGGATTAAAGATAAGCACCGCACCTGAATGCGGTTGGGTAAAATCCATCCGCACATACCCAGGCTTTTGAAAGCTATAGCGAATAATTTTGCTTTCATCGGATGGCGACGAGGAGCGCATCATAACCTGATAAGACGTCAGGTTATTAAATGACTGTTGAGAAAACGCGATAGGATCCGTAGCCCTGGCATTCTGCGAAAAGATATCCCCTTCCTCCACCGAATATGCTGCACCACTAAAGGTAAGCAATGCTGCGAACATAACTATCGGAAAAGATGAAATGTTCATAGCAGCCCCCTGAATCAGCACTGTCTGCCAACAGAAGTAATCATCTGTTGGCTGTTTTTATTATAGTTCTTAACTGCGCGGCACTACTCTTCCGGACTTTTAAACACAGTATGGATAGCAGGTTTAAATTATTGGTTTTCTTTTCAGTTAAGATGACAACATAAAGCTATACTTTAATAGCCATGCTTTTTATAGGTATTAATCATGAAACTGCCATCGGTATTTTCATGCGCCGTTCTCATATTACTGCTGCTGGCGTCATCGTCTGCCACAGCCAGCGCGTTACAAAACCAGGCTGTCAGAGAGCAAGAGTTGAGCGAGGCACTTCGAGCTGGTAATGGCGTGATCATCATTGGCGGGACGGATGATTTTGTTTTCACGTTCAGGGCACGAAACCGAATCCACAGACAGCTGGCGATACAGGATGGCTTTGGCGATCCCATCCTGATGAATGGTTTCCAGGACCACAACTATAATCCCGCCCGCGATGGGTTTATCAACAACCCTGCCCGAGGGGGCTTTATGTTTAACGCGCCGATTCGGCGATAGATTGATTAGCAATAGTGAGTATATAGAGGGCAGTTTACGTTTCTGGCAGGTTGCTTGACGCAAGGTATCTATGCTTGTAAAAAACAGGCACAAAAAAACCACCCGTAGGTGGTTTCACGACACTGCTTATTGCTTTGATTATTCTGTTCTTTCCCATGGTACCCGGAGTGGGACTTGAACCCACACAGCGCGAACGCCGAGGGATTTTAAATCCCTTGTGTCTACCGATTCCACCATCCGGGCTCGGGAAGAAATTGGAGGCGCGTTCCGGAGTCGAACCGGACTAGACGGATTTGCAATCCGCTACATAACCGCTTTGCTAACGCGCCGAAATCTTCTGGCTTTACAGCCGACATCCGCTATTGCCGATGTCTTAAATTTGGAGCGGGAAACGAGACTCGAACTCGCGACCCCGACCTTGGCAAGGTCGTGCTCTACCAACTGAGCTATTCCCGCATCACCAAGTAACTTTGTTAATCACTTGATTTTGTTATCGTCTGGCAATCAGTGCTGCCGTTCGATGCGTTGCATTCTACTTACCTGACGCAATGAGTCAACGATATTTTTCACCACTGACGATCGTTTGCTGAAATTTGCGTCGAAACGATCACTGATCAAGCAAATCTCCACGTGCAGCGCTCAAATACTGGAACATTGACCACAAAGTCAGTATCGCGGCGACGAAGAAAAGTGCGATCCCAGCATACTCTACCCAGATATTTGGACGCCACAGCAGCCAGGCCAGCGCGGCCATTTGCGAAGTGGTTTTCACTTTACCGATCCAGGATACGGCTACGCTGCTGCGTTTACCCAGTTCGGCCATCCATTCACGCAGTGCAGAGATGATAATTTCACGCGCAATCATTGTTGCGGCAGGAAGCGTCACCCACCAGCTGTGGTAATGCTCTGTCACCAGGACCATCGCGATTGCCACCAGCACTTTATCAGCGACCGGATCGAGGAAGGCGCCAAAACGCGTGCTTTGGTTCCAGCGGCGTGCCAGAAAACCGTCAAACCAGTCAGTGACCGCTGCGATACAGAAGATCAGCGCACAAACAAAGGGAGCCCAGGTGAATGGCAGGTAAAAAGCCAATACAAAGAATGGGATCAGGATGACGCGAAACAGCGTGAGCAACGTAGGGATATTAAATTGCATATGACGGATAACTATCTGTTGTCAGTGAAATTACCCCTATGTTGCTACAGAGGGCCTAATGTTTCAACGAGTAGAAGATCTTTTCTGCCAGAGCTTGCGAAATACCCGGCACTTTTGCAATTTCTTCGATACTTGCGTTACGAAGACCTTGCAAACCTCCCATATATTTCAACAACATCTGGCGACGCTTTGGCCCGACACCTTCGATGGTCTCAAGCGTGCTGGTGCTTTTCACTTTCGCCCGCTTTTTACGATGCCCGCTAATCGCATGATCGTGAGATTCATCGCGGATATGCTGGATAACGTGCAATGCAGGCGAATCCGGCGGCAGGCTAAAGCCCTCACCTTCCGGCTCAAAGAACAGCGTTTCCAGGCCTGCTTTACGATCGGCCCCTTTTGCCACCCCCAGCAAGAGTGGGTGCTGTTTGTCCCAGGGAACATCCAGCTCAGCAAAAACGGCTTTCGCCTGCCCTAACTGACCTTTACCGCCGTCGATCAATATGACGTCCGGAATCTTACTTTCTTCAATCGCCTTACCATAACGCCGACGCAAAACCTGATTCATCGCCGCATAATCATCACCCGGCGTAATGCCGGTAATGTTGTAACGGCGATATTCTGCGCGCAGCGGGCCATTGGCATCAAAGACCACGCAGGAAGCTACCGTCTGTTCACCCATCGTATGGCTGATGTCGAAGCATTCCATACGCTTCACCGCAGGTAACTTCAATACCGATGCCAGCGCCGTCAGACGTTGCGTAATCGTCGACTGCTGAGAAAGTTTTGTGGTGAGCGCCACTGCCGCGTTGGTCCGCGCCAGCTTGAGATAACGTGCGCGATCTCCTCGCGGTTTCGTCTGCACGTTAATCTTCCTGCCGGCCAGTTCAGACAGAGAGTCTGCCAGCAGGGTTTTATCGCTAAGATTAAAATCGAGCAGGATCTCCCCGGGTAAGGTACGCATCTGGCTCCCCTGCAGATAAAACTGCCCGACAAAGGTTTCGACGACCTCACCGAGTTCCGTGCCACCGGGTACTTTCGGGAAATAGCTGCGGCTGCCCAGCACTTTACCCTGGCGAATAAACAGAACATGCACACAGGCCATACCTGCGTCAAACGCCACGCCAATGACGTCCAGATCGTCTCCGGTATTAGAGACAAACTGTTTTTCTGTCACGCGGCGTACGGCCTGAATTTGGTCACGAATGCGCGCAGCCTCTTCAAACTCGAGATTTTGGCTGGCCTTTTCCATGCGGGCGATCAGCTGCGTTAATACCTGATCGTCTTTTCCGGACAGGAACAGACGAACATACTCGACCTGCTGCGCATACTCTTCCTCACTCACCAGACCCGCGACACACGGACCGAGACAGCGGCCAATCTGATATTGCAGACAAGGCCGAGAACGGTTGCGATAAACGCTGTTTTCGCACTGGCGGATAGGGAATATTTTCTGCAACAGCGCCAGCGTTTCACGCACCGCATAACCGTTCGGGAACGGTCCAAAGTACTCGCCTTTGGCATGCTTTGCCCCGCGATGCATCGCCAGACGCGGGTGGGTATCGCCGCTAAGGAATATAAAAGGGTAGGATTTATCATCGCGCAGCAATACGTTATAGCGCGGCTGATACAGTTTGATGTAGTTGTGCTCAAGCAATAACGCTTCGGTTTCAGTGTGCGTTACCGTGACATCAATCTGCTGGATTTGCGCGACCAGCGCTTCGGTCTTGCGTGACGCAAGATTACTACGGAAGTAGCTGGAAAGCCTTTTTTTCAGGTCTTTCGCTTTCCCGACATAGATAACCGTCCCGGCGGTATCATACATACGATAGACACCGGGCTGACTGGTCACGGTTTTCAGGAACGCTTTGGCATCAAACTGATCGGTCACTGGCTTGTTAATGTCTCCGCATTACACAGGCCATGGCGAATTGCCAGGTGAGTCAGCTCTACATCGCCATGAATGTTTAATTTACTGAACATTCGATAGCGATAGCTGTTCACCGTTTTAGGACTAAGATTCAGTTGCTCTGAGATCTCATTGACCTTCTGACCTTTGGTGATCATCAGCATAATCTGCAACTCGCGTTCAGACAAACTGGCAAACGGGGTTTCCGTTTTCTCAGGCTCAATCTGGCTGAGCGCCATTTGCTGAGCGATATCGGAGGCAATATAACGCTGCCCGGAATAAACCGAACGAATCGCACTCACTACTTCCTGGGGGGCGGCGCCTTTGCTGAGATACCCTGCGGCACCTGCCTGCATAACTTTTGCAGGTAATGGGTTTTCGGTGTGTACCGTCAGCATGATCACTTTAATGTCTGCCGTGGAACGCGCAATTTTGCGGGTTGCTTCCAGACCGCCAATACCGGGCATATTCATATCCATCAGCACAACGTCAACGGAATTTGAGCGGCACCATTTTACCGCATCTTCACCGCAGCACGCTTCGCCGACAACTTTTATGCCTTTTATATCTTCCAGAATGCGTCGTATCCCTGCGCGCACCAGTTCGTGGTCATCAACAAGAAAAACGTTGATCAAAGGAATATCTCCAGAATAGGGATAACGCTACCGATAGTTAATCGGCCCTATGTTAACGGGTTTTATCTCAACTTTGAAATGTAAAAAACGCCCGACTTTCGATTTTGCTCTCGTTTTTGGAAATTAGATTGTACGACGAGTGGAAACTTTCAGTCCTGACAGCCTTCTGCCACGGTTATATCTGCATAGCTGTTTCAGAATAGTGACAAAAAATTCATATTCCCCCGCTGAATGCAAAATAGGCAGTCAAAGTTGTAACAATAATTAACGAGGAAAATACTCGAAATAAACAACATGTGGAGAAAATATATGCACTGCAACATGTTGTTTATTTTAATGTCCACAACATTGGTCCGCGCAAAAAACAACCACAGATATTTTTAGCCTCGCTTATGGTATACTCCGCCGCCTTAAGATTTGACATCGCACTTTTTCATTGAAACATAACGAGGAAAATAAATGAGTACGCCTGACTTTTCCACTGCTGAGAATAACCAGGAACTGGCCAACGAAGTCACCTGCCTGAAAGCCATGTTAACGCTGATGCTGCAGGCAATGGGTCAAGCCGATGCAGGCCGCGTGATTCTTAAAATGGAAAAACAGCTCGCGCTGATTGAAGATCAATCACAGGCGGCGGTATTTTCCAACACGGTTAAGCAAATTAAACAAGCTTACCGCCAGTAAAAAGAAACCGGCTGATAGCAATGCTCTCAGCCGGTTTTGCGTCTGACACTCAGAACGAAAATTTACTCAGATAAGCCCGGTTGCCGCGGCATAGCAGGCTATCTGCGTTTTGTTTGGTGCATTGAATTTCTTTTGCATATTCTTCTGGTGGAAGTTCACGGTATTTTCAGAAATAGACAGAATGATGGCTATCTCTGAAGAGGTCTTCCCCTCCGCCGTCCATTTCAATATTTCCTTTTCCCGCTTGCTAAAGCGCATTTCTGGCGCCATAACCATGTCATCTTCCAGCCGCGTCAGTACAGACAGGCTTTCCCGCACCAGAAGCTGCATCCTGAGCTCCACTTCATCGCTCGCAAGGCGACTGTTACGAATACTTGCACGC
Source organism: Citrobacter sp. Cpo071 (assembly GCF_030332765.1). Taxonomy (NCBI): domain Bacteria; kingdom Pseudomonadati; phylum Pseudomonadota; class Gammaproteobacteria; order Enterobacterales; family Enterobacteriaceae; genus Citrobacter; species Citrobacter sp. Cpo071. Next base: position 46,487 of record NZ_JAOWHE010000070.1, read on the forward strand.
GATACAGATAAAAAACCCAACGCCCGATTAGGCAACATTAAGCATTGCGTCATCCCTTTGCGTAAACCGTGATTGCGTGCGGCGTCCCACAAAGGTTGCGCATCGCGAAACAGAGTATCGTTCCAGGGTAAATGCCCCTGACTGAAGTTTTCAGGTTTCAGCACCGGATCAATGGCGAAATAATTTTCGGACTGATAATGCGCCACCCATGCTTTGGGATAGGTCGTATGAAGAGACGTTTTAGGTCGGGTAAAAGGTACCGGATGACGAACACAGAGCGCGTAAAAATCGAACTCTAAGTGCTGCGTCTGTTGTTGTAATTCCGTATAGACATCCTCTGCCGTCGCCATTTCCTGAAAGCGTAACAGCATGCTCCGTCGCCAGGTGAAGAAATCATGATCCTGCATACTAAGTGGTAATGCCCCTGAGATTGATAATCATCCAAACATATGAAACAAGCTAACACATAAATGTATTTTATATATGCAAATTATCGGACAAATGAAGAATTACTTGAGTATTACTCAGCAGTGGAAGGAAGTAACAGATTCAAGCATTAATAATAAAGCAATAATTATAAATAGTTATGCGAACAGCACTCGCCAGAAACAATTCCGACGAGTGCTATATGCACTATTTATTGCATCAAAAACTTCTCAAGAAACTGACGGGTACGCGGCTGCTGCGGATGCGTGAATAAGGATTTTGCTGGTCCCTGCTCCACTATCCGTCCTTGATCCATAAATATCGCTCTATCGGCAACATCGCGAGCGAAGCTCATTTCATGCGTCACAATTACCATGGTGCGTTTTTCCTGCGCCAACTGGCGAATGGTATTCAGCACCTCGCCAACCAGTTCAGGGTCAAGCGCTGAGGTAGGTTCATCAAATAAAATAACCTCAGGTCGCATCGCCAGTGCCCGGGCAATCGCTACGCGCTGCTGCTGTCCGCCCGATAAACGCCGCGGATAGCTGGTTTCTTTACCTGCTAGCCCGACTTTCGCCAGCAATTCACGCGCACGAGCTGTCGCTTCAGCTTTTGGTTCACCTTTGACTATCACCGGCCCTTCAATAATGTTTTCCAGCACCGTCCGATGCGGGAACAAATTAAAGTTCTGAAACACAAAACCGACGTGCTGACGTAACTGACGAATCAGCCCTTTCTGCTGAGTCAACGAACGCGCGGTATCAATGGTAATCTCACCCACTTTAATAGTGCCCGCCTCCGGTTGCTCCAACAAATTAATGCTACGCAGCAGCGTGGTTTTGCCCGATCCGCTCGGCCCAATAATCGCTACTACTTCACCAGGTTTGACGTCAAGATCGATCCCATGCAGCACCGTTTGCCCATGAAATTTTTTGACCAGGTTTCTGACTTCGATAGCACTCATTTCGGCTCTCTCTCCTGGCGGTTCAGTTGTTCTTCAAAATAGTTTTGCAGTGCAGAAAGTACCGTCGCCATCACCCAGTAAATCAACGAGGCCGCCAGATACATCGTAAAGACTTCCAGCGTACGCGAGGTAATCAGCTGCGCCTGACGGAACAGTTCCGGTACCTGAATAGTGGCGGCCAAAGAGGTATCTTTCACCAGACTGATAAAGCTGTTGCTCAGCGGCGGCAACGCAACGCGCGCAGCCTGCGGCAGGATTGCCCGGCGCATGGTCTGCCAGCGCGTCATACCAATACTGGCACCTGCCTCCCACTGCCCTTTATCGATGGAAGAGATTGCCGCACGCAGAGTTTCCGCAGCGTAGGCCGCCGTATTCAGCGACAAGCCAATCATCGCCGCCGGGATGGGATCAAGCTCAATACCAAACTGTGGCAGACCGTAATAGATCATGAACAGCTGGGCAATCAGCGGTGTTCCGCGAAAAATAGAGATATAAAAACGCGCCAGCCAGCGCACAGGCAACAGCGGCGACAAACGCATCAGCGCCAGGATAAACCCCAGCACGAGGCCAAAAAACATCCCGCCGATACTCAGTTGCAGCGTAAAAACCGCGCCTTTGAGCAGATACGGCAGAGAATCAATTACCAGTTGGATACTTTCATGCATTAGCGTTTTTCGACCTGGTTGTTACACGTGAGGATGGTAGGCAAACAGTGCAGGTGCCCCACCGGTATGAATAAAGAGGATTGGTCCTTCGTCTTTAAAGCGCTTCTGGCTGATGCCGTCAATCAAACCCGCCATCGCCTTACCGGTATACACCGGATCCAACAAAATGCCTTCCAGTCGCGCCAGCAGTTTTACCGCCTCCATGCCCTCTTCGTTTGGCGTACCGTAGCCCGGCGCAAAATAATCATCCCATAACAGGATATCCGCCGAGGCCGTCAGTTCCAGTTCGCGGGCAATATCCTGCTGCAACGTTACAACTTTGGGCTTTTGATCGGCAACGCTGCGCGAGACGGTCACGCCGATCAGCTCGACGTCTGGCATCAGTTGTTCCAGGCCCACGGCCAGCCCGGCGTGCGTTCCCGCGCTGCCCGATGCCACCACAACAGAAGAAAGCGCAACGGCCCCTTCACACTGCTGGGCAATTTCCAGTGCGCTTTCCACATAACCCAATGCGCCCAGGGCGTTAGAACCGCCAACGGGGATCACATACGGGCGGAAGCCCTGTGCTTCAATGCGCGTCGCCAGTTCCTGAAGCTGCGCATTCGGGTCTGTCAGCGCATCGCACATTTCGATTTGCGTATTAAACAGGTCCAGCAGCAGACGGTTGCCATTGGTGAGATAGTTTTCCGCAGTAGTGCCAATCGGATTTTCCAACAGCGCCACGCAGTGCAGACCAAGCTTAGCCGCTACCGCCGCCGTCTGACGAACGTGGTTAGACTGGATGGCACCCGCGGTTATCAGCGTATCAGCGCCTTCACGCAGTGCGTCTGCGGCCAGGAATTCCAGCTTACGCAGCTTATTGCCACCCATGGCCATCGGCGTGACGTCATCGCGTTTGATGAAAATATCGCGCCCGAGATAGTCGGAGAAACGTGGAAGATATTCGAGCGGCGTTGGTGCGCCAATAAATTCCAGACGTGGAAAGCGCGTTAAGTTATGCAGCGGCATACAGCCTCCGGTATTCGTTGTTGTGATGTTCTTTTTATTATGCACGCTCAGGCGCAATGAAATAAAAAAAGGCGCTGTTAAAGGCGCCTTTTTTCATCGGATGCCGATTATTTCGTCACATCCGCTCCAAACCATTTTTCAGACAGAGCTTTCAGCGTACCGTCTTTCTGCATTTCAGCAATGGCCGCATCAACCGCTTTCAGCAGATCTTCATTGCCTTTGCGCAGCGCCACGCCGGACTCCTGGCGGGAGAATGCTTCACCGGTTACAGCCAGCGTATCCTTGGTTTTCTTGACCAGATCCAGCGCCGCCAGACGGTCAACCAGAATGGCGTCAATACGGCCTACGCGCAGGTCCTGGTATTTGGTCGGGTCATCATCATAGGTACGAATATCCACGCCCTGCACGTTCTGGCGCAGCCACTCTTCATAGTTGGTGCCCAGGCCAACGCCGACTTTTTTACCTTTCAGATCGGCAGCGGTCTTAATAACGCCTTCATTACCTTTCTTCACCAGCGCCTGAATACCAGAAACCGTATACGGGGTAGAGAAATCGTATTTTTTCTTACGTTCGTCAGAGATGGTCACCTGGTTGATGACCACGTCAATGCGCTTGGAATCAAGAGAGGCCAGCATACCGTCCCACTTGGTCGGCTTCAGGTTAGCTTTCACCCCAAGGTGCTTGGCCAGTTCCTCAGCGAACTCCACTTCGAAACCGGTCAGCTTGCCGTCATCGCCCTGAAAACTAAACGGGGGATAGGTCCCTTCCAGGCCCACCAGCAGCGTGCCGCGCTCTTTAACTTTATTTAACAGACCTTCATCTGCATAAGTCTTTACGCTCATTCCGGCGACAAGTGCAACAGCCATTACACCCATCAGAGCCTGACGTCCCAGAAGTGCTAATTTCATAGTTACCCCGAATATTGTCATTAGTGACTATCATTTATGACTACAGTGTAAAGCGTTTACTGTGTTCCACAAACACGACTCTGTTACACCTTATTCGTTTTTAATATATATCAGAACTGGCTGTCCAGGAGGATTTCTGCATATGTCCCATATGGGTATGGGCTTTGAACTGCTCATACTTACGTAAGGCGATGCGGTAATTGTTGGTGCTGGTTTCCGGCAGCCACGGGGCAAGGTTCTCGTCGAGGAACCCTTCCTGCAGCAGGTCATGAGAGATATTTTGTTCGGTCAGGTGATTCCCGAGGCGACGCAGACGGACAACGTATTCACGTACCGTGCCGTGACTCATTTCGGTCTGCTCAAATAAAAACTGTTTAAAACCGATAATGTCGAAAAAGTCGCTCTGCTCTTTGCAATGCAAATCACCGCAAAAACGACACAGTGCCACCCACTCTTTTTTCTCCTGCTCCCACTCGACTTCATCCAACAAAGTGTCCAGACGGGCGATGGCGATTTTATTCACAATTTGCCCACGACGAACCAGCGTGATCCGGTCGAGCAACTTAAAGCAATGGGCGCAATGCGTCTGGCTGTGTTTGAAATCTTTGAGGTAGCGGCTTAGAGGCCGTCTTTTTGATTGCTGCACCGTCATGAGAACTCCTGGTAGTCAATTCGTAATGCGGCATTGTTCAGGGGTATGATGTACCCCTATAGCTTACCCAGCTTGGTGCGTAGACGTTTGATGGCCTGACTGTGCAACTGGCTGACCCGTGATTCCCCGACTTCCAGTACCGCGCCAATCTCTTTCAGATTCAGCTCTTCCTGGTAGTACAGCGTTAACACTAGCTTTTCGCGCTCCGGCAACGCCTCGATCGCGTCCATCACGCGCTGGCGGAGGTTACCCTCAAGTAGTTGTTGTAACGGGTTTTCCTGCTGATGTTCTTCCGTCACCAGCTCAATACTATCGCCATGCTCTTCCCGCCACTCGTCATAAGAGAAAAGTTGGCTGTTATTGGTATCGAGCAACATCTGACGATACTCTTGCACAGGAATAGCCAGACGCGCCGCCACTTCGGTTTCCGTTGCGTTGCGCCCTAATTCCTGCTCCAGTTGTCCCATCGCCTGTGCCACTTCGCGAGCATTGCGCCGAACGCTACGCGGCACCCAATCCCGGCTACGTAGTTCGTCCAGCATAGCTCCACGAATACGCTGCACTGCGTAAGTGGTAAATGCCGTTCCTTGCAAAGCGTCATATCGGTCAACGGCATTCAATAACCCGATGCCGCCCGCTTGTAGCAGGTCATCCAGTTCTACGCTCGCCGGCAAACGCACCTGAAGGCGCAATGCTTCGTGACGCACCAACGGTACATAACGCTGCCACAGCGAGTGTTTATCCATTACACCTTCAGCGGTATACAGTGAATTCACGATAAACAGCCCTGCGTTAAATGAGTTATCGGCATGATTATCCGTTTCTGCAGGGGGTTCTATCGGAGGAATAAGGCTATAAAAGAAGGGTTATTTCACTTATGTAGCTGATGGCGTTATTTCGCATCGGAAATAATCAAACATAAATCAAATGGTTAGCTTGCGAGGGATGCGTTTTCACGCATCCCCGTTAAAATTATGTCAAGAGATGAATCATCGACAGGTCATCGCCCGTTCTGACGGTCTCGATGTGCTTTTGGAAGTTCTCATGTACAGTAGGATTATGCTGACTTAGCGAATGGAAGCTATAGACGATATTGATAGCATCCTCCTTCTCCAGGTATGTTCTCTCGTAGGCGCTCGCGGCAATCAGCATTTTAATAAAATAGTATTCAACACTTATCATGTATAGCGTACGAAGCGGGTCTACTTTCTTTTGATTAGGAAAGTTGTTTTCCCAAATTTTATACAAAATGAAATTTTTTAGATCGAATCCAGCTTCTTCCTGCTCTTCGTAAACTTTCCGCCATGTAGCCTCAAGTTTAGCGACCCCTTCTCCAACAGAGTGATGTTCTTCCAGGGACAATGTTCTCAAAAGACACTGGATATAATAGTTAAGTACTCCATTGGCACGGCTTACCGGGAGACTGCGGAAATAATCCTGAAGCAAGAGCACTAAAGCAACTTTAACATTTTTGTCAGCAGAAAATTTCGACAGTTCTTCTCGCATTTCACCTGACTGTATCTGCTCAAGTAGTGCGTGATAGACGGGTTCAATCTCAGCCAACGCGGTATTATCAACCGCCTTAAATTTCTCGATAAATAAAGTAAACTTGATCAGAGTATAAAAGCCTACGTTGATATCATGTCCAGCCTGATCCACCAGGCTTAAGCAAAAAAGATTCAGCAACTTTTGTTGTTGAGAAAGTGCTGGCATAGTATTAGCTTTAGGCTTAACGATACTTTTTTCATTCAAAATCATTGCATGGGGATCTGTTAATATAATACTTGTAACTTCAGGACATGATAAACTCAGCGCTTTTCTCACATCGTTTTTATAAATGCGCTCAATACGTGGGAATGTTTTACAGGTAGTACTTAGCGCCTGGGCTCCCAATGTTTTTTGTACCTGACACAGACTATCCTCGGTAAGGTATGGGCAGTTTCCTGTATCATCCGCAAGCTTAATCATCCCCCACTGCGTAATATCTTTTTTAAGCAGAATAATATTCTCTTTGGCAATATTCTTGATGATCTCATTTTTACTGGAGACATATTTATTCACCGTTGCCTTATCCAGATGTATATTCCAGCCTTTACAGCAATGATCGCGACATTGCGTGCCAGTGCACTGAAACGTAGTCACAAAATTGGGTTCAGTAACGGTAATTTCTTGCATTCTTCAGACTCCAGTATAGAAAAAAGGCAGCTTTCGCTGCCTTTATTGTCTCTGACTACTATGTAACCCAATCGGTGGATTAACGCAGTAAAGAGAGTACGTTTTGCGTGGTCTGGTTAGCTTGTGCCAGTACAGATGTACCTGCCTGCTGCAGGATCTGTGCACGAGACATGTTAGACACTTCGGTCGCGTAGTCGGAGTCTTCGATACGGCTACGGGCAGAAGACAGGTTGTTAACGGTGTTACCCAGGTTGGTCACTGCAGATTCAAAACGGTTCTGCACCGCACCCAAGGAGCTACGGAATTTGTCTACATCAGACAGAGCAGCATCAATTTTCTTCAGCGGGTCAAGGCTGATGTCTGGGGTTAAAGTGGTTGTACCTTTAGTAGCAGCACCCGTAGTGCTGTTAAAGCTAACATCTTTAAAGGTACCATCAGCCAATTTAACAGCAAATTTAGTATCTTTTGTGGTTGCATCTTTATAGGAAATTAAGCTTTCATCCGCCCCCAAGCCAGTTCCGCTATATGCTACATCTTTCTGAATTTTGGTTACTTCATTAGCTGCGGTACCTGCTACAGTTGCAGCATCAGTAGCTGCAGTACCTGTCAGTTTTGTAGTGTTATAACTGACGGTACCTGTTTTATTATCAACGGTCGCAGAATAGTAATCTGCACCGTCTTTAATAACGTATCCGCCGCCAGCTGCTGGGTCTTTAAACAGTTTTGGAGTCCCCCCCCAAGTTACAGCAGTACCTGAGTCAGGTTTCATTACGCCGGCGCCAACAGTAACATCGCCGCTTACAGTTGTACCTTTAGAAACAGTGGTAGCGATCTTAGTGACATCCAGATCGTTCAGTTTCAGCGTTTCGCTGTTGATTTTTTTCAGATCGATGGTGATAGTTTCACCATCTTTTGCCCCAACCTGAATAGTCAGTTGACCATCCTGGTTCAGAACTTTTTTACCGTTGAAGTCGGTTTGCTCGGAAACACGGTTGATTTCTGCCAGGCGCTGATTAATTTCGTCCTGGATAGAAGTCAGGTCAGACTCAGAGTTAGAGCCGTTCGCTGCCTGTACGGACAGTTCACGAACGCGCTGCAGGTTGTTATTGATTTCAGACAGCGCGCCTTCAGTGGTCTGGGCAACAGAGATACCGTCATTGGCGTTACGGGAAGCCTGAGTCAGACCTTTGATATTAGCGGTGAAACGGTTTGCAATCGCCTGACCAGCAGCATCGTCTTTCGCGCTGTTGATACGCAGACCAGAAGACAGACGTTCGATAGCGGAGCCCAGAGCGGACTGAGATTTGTTCAGGTTGTTTTGGGTCAACAGCGACAGGCTGTTTGTATTGATGACTTGTGCCATGATCTTTTCCTTATCAATTACAACTCGATGTTATTGGGCTGTTGCCCACGGTTTCTGACCGTAACCCATGTATCGGCACCTTAAATTCGAACTTTAGAAAATTTTTAGTTTCCGTCGTTTTTTTTCTTAGCCCGCGAAATACCCTCTATATGCCCCACTATTCTGCGCATTATTTTCACAAAACTATCATTAAACTTTGCGCGCAAATTGCCGATAACCCGCTTAACAATTGTTTGCAATCACAAGGAATCGGGCATGGCTTCATTTACATCATTAGGCGTAGGCTCAGGCTTACCACTGGACACGTTGCTAAACAACCTGACTATTGCTGAGAAAAAACGTTTAAATCCAATTACTCAGCAACAGACCGACAATACCGCCCGCCTGACGGCCTACGGTACGCTTAAGAGTGCGCTGGAAAAATTCCAGACGGCCAATACCGCGTTAAATAAACCGGAGCTGTTCAGAAGCAGTAATGTCACCAGCAGTACCGAAGATCTGAAAGTCACCACGGAAGCCGGTGCGGCACCGGGTATTTATACCATCAGCGTCACGCAACTGGCGCAGGCGCAATCTCTGAGTACCAAATCAGTTGCTTCAAACAAAGAGGCTCTGGGTGATGGTTCTGGTACTCGTACTATTAAAATTGAACAGCCGGGTCGGAAAGAGCCGCTAGAGATTAAACTCTCGCAAGATAAGACCACGCTGGATGATATCAGCAAGGCAATTAACGATACCGACAGCGGTATCTCCGCCAGTATCGTTAAGGTGAAAGATGGCGAGTTCAAACTGGTGCTGACTGCAGCAGAAGGTCTGGACAGCAAGATGACCATCTCCGTTGACGGCGACAGTAAGCTGAACGATCTGCTGGCCTACGACAGTAAGACCGGTACTGGAAAAATGACCGAGCTGGTTCAGGCCCAAAACTCCAAGCTCACGATGAACGGTATCGATATTGAACGTCAGAGTAACAAAGTCACCGATGCCCCGCAGGGCGTGACGCTGGAACTGACCAAAAAAGTCACCGACGCGCGCGTCACCGTCACGAAAAGCAATGAGAAAGCCACGGAAGCAATTAAAGGCTGGGTCGATGCCTATAACTCACTGATCGATACCTTTAATACGCTGACCAAATATAAAGCCGTAGACGCAGGTGCAGAGGGTCAGGACAAAGATAACGGCGCGCTGGTCGGTGATAGCGTGGTGCGTACCATTCAGACCGGTATTCGCGCGCAGTTTGCCAACTCTGGTAGCGAAGGTGCCTTTAAGACGCTGAATGAAATTGGCATCAAGCAGGATGGCAAAACCGGCAAGATGACCATCGATGATACCAAACTGAAAAAAGCGCTGGACGAAAACACCGCCTCAGTTCGCGAACTGCTGGCGGGCGACGGCAAGGAAACCGGCATCACCACCAAAATTGCCGCTGAAGTAAAAAGCTATCTCGCTGATGACGGCATTATCGACAATGCGCAAGACAGCATTAACGCCACGCTGAAAAAGCTGACCAAACAGTATCTGTCAGTTAGCGCCAGCATTGATGACATGGTTGCGCGCTATACGGCGCAGTTTACCCAGCTCGATAGCATGATGAGCAAGCTGAATAACACCAGTACCTATCTGGGCCAACAATTTACAGCGATGAATAAATCCTGATAACACGAGGTAAGCATGTATACCGCGAGCGGTACCAAAGCCTATGCACAGGTCAGTGTGGAAAGCGCCGTGATGAGCGCCAGTCCGCATCAGCTGATTGAAATGTTGTTTGATGGCGCGAACAGCGCCCTGGTGCGCGCTCGCCTGTTTATGCAACAGGGCGATATCGTCGCCAAAGGTGAGGCCTTAAGCAAAGCCATTAACATTATCGACAATGGTCTGAAAGCCGGCCTGGATCAGGAAACTGGCGGTGAAATCGCTACTAACCTGTCCTCGTTGTATGACTATATGATCCGCCGTTTACTGCAAGCTAACTTGCGTAATGATTGTCAGGCCATTGAAGAAGTCGAAGAGTTACTCGGCAACATTGCAGATGCCTGGAAACAGATCTCACCGAAAGCGTCGTCCCAGGAGTCTCGTTAATGACCTCAGCCGTGGAGTTTATCAACCGTTGGCAGCGCATCGCGCTACTCAGTCACTCGCTGTTGGAACTGGCGCAGCGCGGTGAATGGGACCTTTTACTGGAACAGGAAGTTACCTATCTGCAAAGTATTGAAGTGGTCATGGAAGAGCAAACTCCACCGGGCATTACGCGAAGTATTCAGGACTTAGTGGCCGGGTATATTAAGCAAACGCTGGATAACGAACAACTGCTCAAAACGTTGTTGCAGCAGCGCCTGGATGAGCTCAGCAACCTCATCGGCCAGTCGACACGCCAAAAGACGCTGAATAACGCCTATGGTCGTCTTTCCGGCATGCTGCTGGTACCCGACGCCCCCACCTCGCCACAATAATTTCCCGTCTCGTCTGAATTATCTTCCATACTCCAGAGGTCGGCCAAACGACTTCTGGAGCACGGAAGATGAAAAATCCCACGTTATTGCAGTACTTCCACTGGTATTACCCTGATGGCGGTCAACTCTGGCCTGAGCTTGCCGAACGCGCAGGCGGACTCAATGATATCGGCATCAATATGGTATGGCTGCCCCCCGCCTATAAAGGCGCGTCCGGCGGCTATTCCGTTGGCTATGATTCCTACGATCTGTTTGACCTGGGCGAATTCGACCAAAAGGGAACCGTCGCCACCAAATACGGCGATAAAAACCAGCTGCTGGCGGCGATTGACGCACTTAAGCACAATGATATTGCCGTACTGCTGGACGTGGTGGTTAACCACAAAATGGGCGCTGATGAGAAAGAAAAGATCCGCGTCCAGCGCGTTAACGCCGAAGATCGCACGCAAATAGATGATGAGATTATCGAATGTGAGGGCTGGACGCGCTATACCTTCCCTGCCCGCGCAGGCCAGTACTCGCAATTCATTTGGGATTTTAAATGCTTCAGCGGCATTGACCATATCGAGAACCCAACCGAAGACGGCATTTTTAAAATCGTTAACGACTACACCGGCGAAGGCTGGAACGATCAGGTTGATGATGAGTTGGGTAATTTTGATTATCTGATGGGCGAGAACATTGATTTTCGCAATCACGCGGTGACTGAGGAGCTCAAATACTGGGCGCGTTGGGTAATGGAGCAAACCCAGTGCGACGGCTTTCGTTTAGATGCCGTGAAACATATTCCGGCATGGTTTTACAAAGAGTGGATCGAGCACGTGCAGGAGGTTGCACCCAAGCCGCTGTTTATTGTGGCGGAATACTGGTCCCATGAAGTCGATAAGCTGCAAACCTACATTAATCAGGTGGAGGGGAAAACCATGCTGTTCGACGCCCCTTTGCAGATGAAATTCCACGAGGCCTCCCGTCAGGGCCGCGATTACGACATGAGCCAGATTTTCACCGACACTCTGGTGGAGGCCGATCCTTTTCATGCCGTCACGCTCGTCGCCAATCACGACACCCAACCCTTGCAGGCACTCGAAGCTCCCGTCGAGCCGTGGTTTAAGCCTCTGGCCTATGCGCTGATCCTGTTACGCGAAAACGGCGTACCGTCGGTGTTTTACCCTGACCTCTACGGAGCGCATTACGAAGACACCGGTGGCGATGGCGAAACTTATCCTATCGACATGCCGATCATTGAACAGCTCGATGAACTGATCCTCGCGCGCCAGCGCTTCGCGCATGGGGTACAGACGCTCTTTTTCGATCACCCTAACTGTATCGCTTTTAGCCGCAGCGGCACGGATGAGGATCCCGGCTGTGTGGTGGTGCTGTCTAACGGCGATGACGGAGAAAAGACCATCAATCTCGGCACCAATTATGGCAATAAAACCTGGCGGGACTATCTGGGAAATCGTGAAGAAAGCGTGGTCACCGATGAAAACGGTGAAGCGACGTTTTTCTGTAACGGCGGGAGCGTCAGCGTGTGGGTGATTGAAGACGTTTTGTAAAGCTCAACCCCGGTGACCGATGGTTACCGGGGCGTACGGCTTATGGCAGCGGTGTTGCCAGCGGCGTTTTCTTTAACGCGTCAGCACATTCCTGCGTCGGGCGATCCACCCGTTGCAGCGTCATACCGTCATATTCCAGCGTATTGCCTTCACGCTCGATCTCGTACAGCTCGCGTTTCACCGTCACGTTGGTGAGATCGCCAGAGAGCATCGTCAGTTTCCCCGGCAGCGCGATCACCCGCTGCCACTGGCGACAATCCAGCGTATCGCCCTCTTTCGTTATCACCAGGCTGGCAATGGCTTCCGGGCTCACCAGACTGCGTTGCGGACCTTTTGACTGCCAGTATCCTTCCAGACCGGCTGGCGCTGGCGTTTTCACCACGTCGTTATAATTTTCTACTTCGGCGCATCCGGTAAGCGCCAGAAATACACCAACGATTGCTAATTTTTTCATCATTCATCCTGCATGCGAAGAAAATGGGATTGTGGCATTAAAGGCCTGATGTCGCCAGCCTTTCGGCAGCGTTGAGAAAGATTGATCCAGACGGTGTTACCTCTTATTACTCATAGTCAAAAATTCTGAACGGTGTAGTATCCACACTTCTTGTTACATACCTTCTGAGTTCAGAGGCACAACGCATGTCATGGCAACACTTCAAACAGGCCTGGTTGATTAAATTTTGGGCCCCCGCCCCTGCGGTCATCGCAGCGGGTATTCTCTCTACTTACTATTTCGGCATTACGGGAACCTTCTGGGCCGTTACCGGTGAATTCACCCGCTGGGGTGGTCAAATCCTGCAACTGTTTGGTGTGCACGCCGAAGAGTGGGGATACTACAAGCTGATCCATCTCGAAGGCTCGCCCCTGACCCGCATCGACGGCATGATGATCCTCGGTATGTTCGGCGGCTGTTTTGCTGCCGCACTGTGGGCCAACAACGTCAAGTTACGCATGCCGCGCAGTCGAGTGCGCATTATGCAGGCGATAGTCGGCGGGGCAATCGCCGGATTCGGCGCACGGCTGGCAATGGGCTGTAACCTGGCCGCATTCTTCACCGGCATTCCGCAGTTCTCGCTACACGCCTGGTTTTTTGCGCTGGCCACAGCCATTGGCTCCTGGTTTGGTGCACGCTTTACCCTGCTGCCAATGTTTCGTATTCCGGTCAAAATGCAGAAAGTCTCCGCCGCTTCGCCGTTAACGCAAAAGCCGGATCAGGCCCGTCGCCGTTTCCGCCTGGGCATGCTGGTGTTTATCGCCATGATCGGCTGGGCGCTACTCACCGCGATGGATAAACCCAAACTCGGTCTGGCGATGCTGTTCGGTGTTGGGTTCGGACTGCTGATTGAACGGGCGCAAATCTGCTTCACCTCCGCCTTCCGCGACCTGTGGATTTCCGGTCGCACCCATATGGCAAAAGCGATCATCTTCGGGATGGCGGTCAGCGCCATAGGTATCTTTAGCTACGTGCAACTGGGCGTCGAGCCTAAAATCATGTGGGCGGGTCCGAATGCGGTGATTGGCGGCTTGCTGTTCGGGTTCGGTATCGTTTTAGCGGGCGGATGTGAAACCGGCTGGATGTATCGCGCCGTTGAAGGCCAGGTGCATTACTGGTGGGTTGGTCTGGGCAACGTTATTGGCTCGACCATTCTGGCCTACTACTGGGATGATTTTGCTCCCGCGCTTGCCACCAACTGGGACAAAGTGAATCTGCTCAACACCTTCGGTCCGCTCGGCGGTCTGCTGGTGACCTATCTGCTGTTGTTTGCCGCGCTGATGCTGATTATCGGCTGGGAAAAACGTTTCTTCCGTCGCGCAGGGCTGACGCCTGCCAAGGAGTCTGTATGAAAAATATCGTGCCTGATTATCGCCTCGATATGGTCGGCGAACCGTGTCCATACCCGGCTGTAGCCACGCTGGAAGCGATGCCGCAATTGAAGAAAGGTGAAATTCTGGAAGTGGTGAGCGATTGCCCGCAGTCAATCAACAATATTCCACTGGATGCGCGTAATCACGGCTATACGGTGCTGGATATTCAGCAGGATGGTCCAACGATCCGCTATTTGATTCAGAAGTAACTGGTTGCCGGATGGCACTGCGCTTATCCGGCAAACATTCTCTGCACGTTGTCCCTACACTTGCATCGACATGACTTCCTGATACGCCGACACCAGTTTGTTACGCACCTGAATACCCATCTGCATCGATACCGACGCTTTTTGCATATCGGTCATCACATCATTTAACGCAATACCCGGCTCACCCAGGGTAAATTTCTCAGCCTGCGTACGGGACGCGGTTTGCACATCGCTGATTCTGTCTAACGCCGCATGCAGTTGTCCGGCAAAACTCACGGTCGGTTGTGGCTGCATATCCTGCATTTTTGCTGACATCGCCGTGGCCTGTAACTGGCTGATGACCCCTTCAATCCCCTGTATTGCCGACATTCTGATCCCCTGGATGATTTTTTACGTAGCTGAGATTACCAGTTAGTCAATAAGATAAAGGCGTTAAATAACGATAAAAAACCACGGTTTTTAACGCATAGAAAAATTCGAAACCGCAAATAATGAGACCGTCAATTTTTCGAGTTTGCTGACCCGGGAGTGAGTCTTGTTCCACTTTGCAAAAAACGCCGTCCACGATAAGCCACGAGGTGCGAGATGAGTGCGACAGCATCGACTGCAACCCAGCTTAAACCTCTCGAGTGGTTAAACCGCCTGCGCGCGAATCCCAGAATTCCTTTGATTGTGGCGGGAGCCGCTGCCGTCGCTATCATCGTGGCGATGGTCCTGTGGGCCAAAGCGCCTGACTATCGCACGCTGTTCAGCAATCTTTCCGATCAGGATGGTGGCGCGATTGTCACCCAACTGACGCAGATGAACGTTCCCTATCGTTTTACTGAGGGAAGCGGTGCTATAGAAGTTCCTGCCGATAAAGTCCACGAACTGCGCTTACGTCTGGCGCAGCAAGGCCTGCCGAAAGGCGGCGCCGTTGGTTTTGAACTGCTGGATCAGGAAAAGTTTGGTATCAGCCAGTTTAGCGAGCAGGTCAACTACCAGCGTGCGCTGGAAGGTGAATTAGCCCGTACCATTGAAACGCTGGGACCGGTAAAACGCGCCCGCGTGCATCTGGCAATGCCGAAACCGTCGCTGTTTGTGCGTGAGCAAAAAGCGCCTTCAGCCTCCGTGACCGTTAACCTTGAACCGGGCCGTGCACTGGATGAAGGTCAGATCAGTGCAGTTACGCATCTGGTTTCCAGCGCTGTCGCCGGGTTACCGCCGGGCAACGTTACGCTGGTCGACCAGGCGGGTCATCTGCTAACTCAGTCGAACACCAGCAGCCGCGATCTTAACGATGCGCAGTTGAAATACGCCAGCGATGTCGAAGGCCGCGTTCAACGCCGTATCGAATCGATCCTGTCGCCGATTGTCGGCAACGGTAACGTACATGCGCAGGTCACCGCGCAGCTGGATTTTGCTAATAAAGAGCAAACCGAAGAACAGTACCGTCCAAACGGTGATGATTCCCAGGCCGTGCTGCGTTCACGCCAGTTAAACGTCAGTGAGCAGATCGGTAGCGGAGCGCCAGGCGGCGTACCGGGCGCATTGTCTAATCAGCCAGCACCGGCGAATACCGCGCCAATCGCCAACCCACCGGCTAATCAGCAAAATGCGCAAACCACGCAGACGGCAAATAACAGCAATAATGCCGGTCCACGCAGTACGCAGCGCAATGAAACCAGCAATTATGAAGTCGACCGTACCATTCGCCACACCAAAATGAACGTCGGCGATGTGCAGCGTCTCTCGGTGGCTGTGGTGGTCAACTATAAAACGTTGCCGGACGGCAAACCACTGCCGTTAACCGCCGATCAGATGAAACAGATTGAGGATCTGACCCGCGAAGCGATGGGCTTCTCCGACAAACGTGGCGATACCCTGAACGTGGTGAACTCTCCGTTCACGGCGACCGACGATTCCATGGGCGAGCTGCCGTTCTGGAAACAGCCGTTCTTTATTGATCAGTTGATGACCGCAGGCCGTTGGTTACTGGTTCTGCTTGTTGCCTGGATCCTGTGGCGTAAGGCTGTTCGTCCGCAGTTGGTTCGCCGCAGCGAAGAAGCAAAAGCGGTACAAGAACAAACGCGTATTCGTCAGGAAACCGAAGAAGCGGTAGAAGTTCGCCTCAGCAAAGACGAACAGACCCAGCAGCGTCGTACGAATCAGCGTCTGGGTGCAGAAGTGATGAGCCAGCGTATTCGTGAAATGTCAGATAACGATCCGCGCGTCGTGGCGCTGGTCATTCGCCAGTGGATGAGTAACGATCATGAGTAATGCCCTTACCGGTACCGATAAAAGCGTCATCCTGCTGATGACCATTGGCGAAGATCGCGCGGCAGAGGTGTTTAAACACCTTTCCACGCGCGAAGTTCAGGCGCTGAGTACAGCGATGGCGAACGTACGCCAGATCTCCAACAAACAGTTGACGGAAGTGCTGGCCGAGTTTGAGCAAGAAGCAGAACAGTTTGCCGCGCTGAATATCAACGCCAACGAATATCTGCGCTCCGTGCTGGTGAAAGCGCTGGGCGAGGAACGCGCCTCCAGCCTGCTGGAAGATATTCTGGAAACCCGCGATACCACCAGCGGCATTGAAACGCTCAACTTTATGGAGCCGCAAAGCGCCGCCGACCTTATCCGCGACGAGCATCCGCAGATTATCGCCACCATTCTGGTGCACCTCAAACGGGGCCAGGCCGCCGATATTCTGGCACTGTTCGACGAGCGTTTACGTCACGACGTGATGCTGCGTATCGCCACCTTCGGCGGCGTGCAGCCTGCCGCGCTGGCAGAACTGACCGAAGTATTGAACGGTCTGCTCGATGGCCAGAACCTCAAGCGCAGCAAAATGGGCGGCGTGAGAACGGCGGCAGAAATTATCAACCTGATGAAAACCCAGCAGGAAGAAGCGGTTATCACCGCCGTACGCGAGTTCGACGGCGAACTGGCGCAGAAAATTATCGACGAGATGTTCCTGTTCGAAAACCTGGTGGATGTCGACGATCGCAGTATCCAGCGCCTGCTGCAGGAAGTGGATTCAGAATCGCTGCTGATTGCGCTGAAAGGTGCCGAACAGCCGCTACGCGAGAAGTTCCTGCGCAACATGTCGCAACGTGCTGCCGATATTCTGCGCGACGATCTTGCCAACCGCGGTCCGGTGCGCTTGTCGCAGGTGGAAAACGAACAGAAAGCGATTCTGCTTATTGTGCGTCGTCTGGCGGAAACCGGCGAGATGGTGATCGGCAGCGGCGAGGATACCTATGTCTAACGAACTGCCGTGGAAAGTCTGGACTCCGGACGATCTCGCCCCACCGATGGCAGAGTTCGTGCTGGCCGACCACAGCGAAACGCCGCTGTCCGAAGAGACGGAAGAACCCGAGCTTTCCGCAGAGCAACAGCTTGAACAACAGCTCGCACAGCTGCAAATGCAGGCCCATGAGCAAGGGTATAACGCGGGGCTGGCGGAAGGTCGACAAAAGGGTCATGAACAAGGCTATCAGGAAGGTCTGAGTCAGGGGCTGGAGCAAGGCCAGAACCAGGCGCGTGCGCAGCATGCGCCGATTCATGCCCGTATGCAGCAGCTGGTGAGCGAGTTTCAGAATACGCTGGACGCACTGGACAGCGTCATTGCCTCGCGCCTGATGCAAATGGCGCTGGAAGCTGCGCGTCAGGTGATTGGTCAGACGCCTATCGTGGATAACGCTGCGCTGATTAAGCAGATCCAACAGTTATTACAACAGGAACCACTGTTTAGCGGTAAGCCACAGCTACGCGTACATCCGGACGATCTCCAGCGTGTGGAGGAGATGCTCGGTGCCACTCTCAGCCTGCACGGCTGGCGGCTGCGCGGCGATCCCACGCTGCATCACGGCGGATGTAAAGTCTCAGCCGACGAAGGCGATCTGGATGCCAGCGTCGCCACACGCTGGCAAGAACTCTGCCGTCTGGCAGCGCCGGGAGTCGTGTAATGACCACTCGCCTGACTCGCTGGCTCAATACGCTGGACAACTTCGAAGAGAAAATGTCGCTGCTGCCTGCGGTGCGTCGTTACGGTCGTCTGACCCGCGCAACCGGGCTGGTGCTGGAAGCCACGGGGTTACAGCTGCCGCTGGGTGCCACCTGCGTCATTGAACGCCAGGATGGCAACGAAACCCAGGAAGTCGAAAGTGAAGTCGTGGGCTTTAACGGTCAACGTCTGTTTCTGATGCCGCTCGAAGAGGTCGAAGGCGTTCTGCCCGGCGCGCGTGTCTACGCGAAGAACATTGCCGGAGAAGGTCTGCAAAGCGGGAAGCAATTGCCGCTTGGCCCTGCTCTGCTGGGGCGTGTGCTGGACGGCAGCGGCAAACCGCTCGACGGACTGCCCGCCCCGGATACCACCGAAACCGGCGCGCTGATTACACCACCGTTTAACCCGCTGCAACGTACCGCAATTGAACACGTCCTGGATACCGGTGTACGCCCCATCAACGCGTTGTTAACCGTA
Organism: Citrobacter sp. Cpo071; assembly: GCF_030332765.1. NCBI lineage: Bacteria > Pseudomonadati > Pseudomonadota > Gammaproteobacteria > Enterobacterales > Enterobacteriaceae > Citrobacter > Citrobacter sp. Cpo071. The sequence goes on from NZ_JAOWHE010000070.1 coordinate 65,194, forward strand.
GGTCGCGGTCAGCGTATGGGGCTTTTCGCAGGTTCCGGCGTCGGTAAAAGCGTCCTGCTCGGCATGATGGCGCGCTATACCCAGGCCGACGTCATCGTCGTGGGCCTGATTGGCGAGCGTGGCCGCGAAGTTAAAGATTTTATTGAAAATATTCTCGGCGCTGACGGTCGCGCACGCTCGGTCGTGATTGCCGCTCCGGCGGACGTCTCGCCGCTGTTACGTATGCAAGGCGCGGCCTACGCCACGCGCATCGCCGAAGATTTCCGCGATCGCGGACAGCACGTATTGCTGATCATGGATTCCCTCACCCGCTATGCGATGGCGCAACGTGAGATAGCCCTGGCGATCGGCGAGCCGCCGGCGACTAAAGGTTATCCGCCGTCAGTATTCGCCAAATTACCGGCGCTGGTTGAACGTGCCGGGAACGGTATTCACGGCGGCGGTTCAGTCACCGCTTTTTATACGGTACTGACCGAGGGTGACGACCAGCAGGACCCGATTGCCGATTCCGCGCGCGCGATTCTGGACGGCCACATTGTGCTGTCACGTCATCTGGCCGAGGCGGGTCACTATCCGGCCATCGATATTGAAGCCTCGATCAGCCGCGCCATGACCGCGCTCATTAGTGAAAAACACTACGCACGGGTGCGCAACTTTAAACAGTTGCTGTCCAGCTTCCAGCGTAACCGCGATCTGGTTAGCGTGGGGGCGTATGCCAAAGGCAGCGATCCAATGCTGGATAAAGCCATCGCCTTATGGCCACAGCTGGAAGCGTTTTTACAGCAAGGCATCTTTGAACGGGCTGACTGGGAAGATTCTCTACAAGCTTTAGAACTGATTTTCCCTGGTGTGTGATTAAGCAGGAGAGCATAGGTCATGGCACAACATGGTGCGTTAGCAACACTGAAAGACCTGGCTGAAAAAGAGGTAGATGACGCCGCTGTCTTATTAGGAGAGATGCGTCGTGGCTGTCAGCAGGCGGAAGAACAGTTAAAAATGCTGATCGATTATCAGCATGAGTATCGCAACAATCTGAATACCGATATGGGCCAGGGTATTACCAGCAATCGCTGGATTAACTACCAGCAATTTATTCAGACGCTGGAAAAAGCGATTGAGCAACACCGCCAACAGCTCAATCAGTGGACGCAAAAAGTGGACATGGCTTTGAACAGTTGGCGCGACAAAAAACAACGATTACAGGCGTGGCAGACGTTGCAGGACAGACAAACCTCGGCGGCGTTACTGGCCGAAAACCGTCTGGATCAGAAAAAAATGGATGAATTTGCTCAGCGCGCAGCTATGAGGAAACCCGAATGATTACTTTACCCCAACTGATTACCACCGACACCGACGTAGCCGCAGGTCTTCAGTCAGGCAAAGCGGTAGATTCACCCGAGGATTTTTTAGCGCTGCTGGCTGGCGCATTAGGTGCGGGCGACGCGCAGGGTAAAGACGTTCCGCTGTCGCTTGCCGACTTACAGGCGGCCAGCAGTAAGCTGCAAAAAGGGTTACTGCAAAAAAATGGCGATGCCGCACAGTCGGTCAAATTAACCGATCTGCTGGCGCAACAGGAGCTACAAACCGAGACTTCTCTTGCCGACATGACAGACGCTCAGCAACTGTTGTCTGCTCTCACACCTTCACTGAAATCTAATGCCCTGACGACGCTGGGCAAAGTCGCTCAGCAGGACGAAAAAAACACTACGCTGAGTGATGACGATCTCGCCAACCTGAGCGCGTTGTTCGCCATGCTGCCAGGACAACCGCTGGCTACGCCTGCCGTCGACAGCGCACCAGCCCCGGTTGATGCCACGCTTTCGGTGTTGTCACGTGGCGCGGTACACGGCGCGACGACTGATAATGCAGACGAATTGCTGCCGGGTGATGCCAAAAAAGGCAAAGCGGATGTCACAATTGCTGGCGGTGGTGCTAATCAGGCAAACAATCCAGCACTAACCCCGCTGACGGCGGCGGCGAACGCCAGAGCTGAAATCGACAGCACCCCGTCACCGACCAGCATTGGCATGACTGCGACCCCGCTAAGTGGTCCACAAACACACGCACAACCGTTACCGACGGCCGCGCCGGTGTTAAGCGCTCCGTTAGGTAGCCATGAATGGCAGCAATCACTGAGCCAGCACGTCACATTGTTCACGCGCCAGGGCCAGCAAAGCGCAGAGCTGCGTCTGCATCCGCAGGACCTGGGTCAGGTACATATTTCCCTCAAGCTGGACGACAACCTCGCGCAGTTGCAAATGGTTTCACCGCACAGTCACGTGCGCGCCGCACTGGAAGCCGCATTACCGATGCTGCGTACGCAGTTGGCTGAAAGCGGGATCCAATTGGGGCAAAGCAACATCAGCAGTGAAAGCTTCGCTGGCCATCAGCAGTCTTCCGGGCAGCAACAGCAGGCTGGTCGCGCTCAAGGACAAGACTTTTTTGCCGCTGAAGATGACGCAATACTGGCAACCCCAGCCTCGCTGCAAGCCGCTGCCCGCGGCGATGGCGCAGTAGACATCTTCGCCTAACGCCAGAGGTAGCATGATTATCCGCGTCTTTTCCACGCTTTGTCGTGGACAGGACACGGGATAATCAGCCCATAAGCTGTACCGAAACAGGAAGCCCGTATCTGATGACTGACTCCGCGATTAACAAAAAAAGTAAACGCGCTATTTGGATCCCTCTGCTGGTATTAATTACCCTCGCCGCCTGCGCAACTGCGGGTTATAGCTACTGGCGCATGCAGCAGCAGCCGTCCGCCAGCGTCAAAGCGGAACCGCCTCCACCGCCAGCCCCGGTATTCTTTGCGTTGGATACCTTTACCGTCAATCTGGGTGATGCAGATCGTGTGCTGTATATCGGTATCACGCTGCGCATGAAAGATGAGGCGACACGTTCACGTCTTAACGAATATCTGCCGGAAGTGCGCAGCCGCCTGCTGCTGCTGTTCTCTCGTCAGAATGCAGCCACACTCGCCACCGAGGAAGGTAAGCAACAGCTGATTACCGCCATCAAAGAGACGCTGGCGACTCCGCTCGTTGTCGGGCAGCCGAAACAGGTTGTCACCGACGTTCTTTATACAGCTTTTATTCTGCGGTAAAGACATGGGCGACAGTATTCTTTCTCAGGCTGAAATCGACGCATTGCTCAACGGCGATAGCGAAACCAAAGACGAACCCATTTCAGGTATCGCAAAAGAAAGCGATATTCGTCCTTATGATCCCAACACTCAGCGTCGCGTGGTACGTGAGCGTTTACAGGCGTTGGAGATCATTAACGAACGCTTTGCGCGCCAGTTCCGAATGGGATTATTTAACCTGTTGCGCCGTAGCCCGGATATTACCGTGGGTGCGATCCGTATCCAGCCATACCATGAATTTGCGCGCAACTTACCGGTTCCGACCAACCTGAACTTAATCCACCTGAAGCCGCTGCGCGGTACGGGTCTGGTGGTGTTCTCACCGAGTCTGGTATTTATCGCCGTAGACAACCTGTTTGGCGGTGACGGTCGTTTCCCGACGAAAGTCGAAGGCCGCGAATTTACGCACACGGAACAGCGCGTTATCAACCGCATGCTGAAGCTGGCGCTGGAAAGCTACAGCGACGCGTGGAAGGCCATCAACCCGCTGGAAGTGGAATACGTTCGTTCCGAGATGCAGGTGAAATTTACCAATATCACCACTTCTCCTAACGACATTGTGGTGAACACTCCGTTCCACGTTGAAATTGGCAACCTGACCGGTGAATTTAACATCTGTCTGCCATTCAGCATGATTGAACCGTTGCGTGAGCTGCTGGTGAACCCGCCGCTGGAAAACTCGCGTAATGAAGATCAGAACTGGCGCAATAATCTGGTGCGTCAGGTTCAGCATTCTGAGCTGGAGCTGGTGGCAAACTTTGCCGATATTCCGCTGCGGCTATCCCAGATTTTAAAACTGAAACCCGGCGATGTACTGCCGATTGAAAAACCCGACCGCATTATTGCTCATGTGGACGGCGTGCCTGTGCTGACCAGCCAGTATGGCACCGTAAACGGTCAGTATGCGTTACGCGTAGAACATCTGATAAACCCGATTTTGAATTCGCTGAATGAGGAACAGCCCAAATGAGTGATATGAATAATCCGTCCGATGAGAACACTGGCGCATTGGACGATCTGTGGGCTGACGCGTTAAACGAGCAAAAAACCACGCCCACCAAAAGTGCGGCCGATGCGGTATTCCAGCAGTTAGGTGGCGGCGACGTCAGCGGTGCTTTGCAGGACATCGACCTGATCATGGACATTCCGGTCAAGCTGACCGTCGAACTGGGCCGTACCCGCATGACCATCAAAGAGCTGCTGCGTCTGACGCAGGGATCGGTTGTCGCACTGGATGGTCTGGCAGGCGAACCGCTGGATATTCTGATCAACGGTTATCTGATTGCCCAGGGCGAAGTCGTCGTGGTCGCGGATAAATACGGTGTGCGTATCACTGACATTATCACCCCGTCTGAACGTATGCGCCGCCTGAGCCGTTAATCATGAATACCCAGGCTACCGTTTCTCAACCCGCCGCCGTTCCCGGCTCACCGCTGGTGCAGGTAAGCGGCGCGCTGCTCGGGATCATCGTCTTGATCCTGGCGGCGGCCTGGGTCATAAAACGTCTGGGGTTTGCCCCCAAAAGTGCCGGTACGCGTGGGCTGAAAGTCACGGCCAGCACCTCACTGGGTCCACGTGAGCGCGTGGTGATTGTCGAGGTCGAAGATGCCCGTCTGGTACTGGGCGTCACAGCCTCGCAGATTAACGTCCTGCACACCCTGCCCCCGGCACTTGCCGATGCAGAAGAAAAAACGGCCTCCCCTGCGGATTTCCAGGCCATGATGAAGAGTTTGCTGAAGCGTCCTGGGAGATCCTGATGCGCCGTTTGTTATCCCTTACGCTGGCAGGCTTGTGGCTTTTCAGCCCCGTTGCCCTCGCCCAACTCCCGGGTCTGGTCAGTCAGCCGTTGCCGGGCGGCGGACAAAACTGGACGTTACCCGTGCAGACGCTGGTGTTCATCACCTCGCTGACGTTCCTGCCTGCAATTTTGCTGATGATGACCAGCTTCACCCGCATCATCATCGTTTTTGGTTTACTGCGAAATGCGCTGGGTACCCCCTCAGCACCACCTAACCAGGTGCTCCTGGGCCTGGCGCTCTTTTTGACCTTTTTCATCATGTCGCCGGTGATCGATAAAATCTACGTTGACGCATACCAACCGTTCAGCGAAGAGAAGATCTCCATGCAGGAAGCCATGGAGAAAGGCGCCCAGCCGCTGCGTGAGTTTATGTTGCGCCAGACCCGTGAAGCCGATCTGGCACTCTTCGCGCGCTTAGCAAACAGCGGTCCGTTACAGGGACCAGAAGCCGTGCCGATGCGAATTTTGCTGCCCGCTTATGTCACCAGTGAGCTGAAAACAGCATTCCAGATAGGCTTTACCATTTTTATTCCGTTTCTGATTATCGACCTGGTGATCGCCAGCGTGTTGATGGCGCTCGGGATGATGATGGTCCCGCCCGCCACAATCGCGTTGCCGTTCAAGCTGATGCTGTTTGTGTTGGTAGACGGTTGGCAGCTACTTGTCGGCTCGCTGGCACAAAGCTTTTACAGTTAGAGGCGCGAAATGACTCCTGAATCGGTCATGATGATGGGCACAGAGGCGATGAAAGTCGCCCTGGCCCTTGCCGCACCTTTGCTGTTGGTCGCTCTCATCACGGGTCTTATCATCAGTATTCTGCAGGCGGCGACCCAGATTAACGAAATGACGCTGTCCTTCATCCCCAAAATTGTCGCGGTGTTTATTGCCATTATCGTTGCTGGCCCGTGGATGCTTAACCTGCTGCTCGACTACGTGCGTACGCTGTTCAGCAATATCCCCTATATCATCGGGTAGACAACGTTATGTTGCAGGTGTCCAGCGTTGAGTGGCTCCACTGGCTGAATTTATACTTCTGGCCTTTGTTGCGCATACTGGCGCTCATCTCAACGGCCCCCATCCTCAGTGAACGAGCCATCCCAAAACGGGTAAAGCTGGGGCTGGGGTTGATGATTACCGTCGTTATCGCCCCATCGATTCCCGCCGTTGACGTCCCCATCTTTTCTGTTGGCGCGCTTTGGCAGGCAATGCAACAAATCCTGATCGGTATCGCATTAGGCTTCACCATGCAGTTTGCGTTTGCCGCAGTACGTACCGCCGGGGAATTAATTGGCCTGCAAATGGGCCTTTCCTTCGCGACGTTCTTCGATCCCGGTAGCCGTCTGAATATGCCGGTTCTGGCACGACTGATCGACATGCTCGCCATGCTGCTGTTCCTCACCTTTAACGGCCATTTATGGCTGATTTCGCTGCTGGTAGATACTTTTCATACTCTGCCCATCGGCGGCAATCCGGTGAACAGCAATGCGTTTCTTGCACTGGCACGGGCGGGTAGCCTGATTTTCCTCAACGGGCTAATGCTGGCCCTGCCGGTAATGACGCTACTGCTCACGCTAAACCTCGCACTTGGTTTGTTAAATCGCATGGCACCACAGCTGTCGGTTTTCGTCATCGGCTTTCCTCTCACTCTGACCGTAGGTATTTCACTAATGGCGGCGCTAATGCCATTAATTGCGCCATTCTGCGAACGATTATTCAGTGAAATTTTTAATTTACTGGCCGATATCGTCAGCGAAATGCCAGGAAAATAATAACCCTTAATTTTTATCCTGTTTTACTAAGGATTGTCCTAAATTTAAAAAGTGACAACATCCACCAGGATATCTCTGTCGCGGCTTATTTGTTTTTGCCTCACTCACATAACGCAACATTCACTTTACTTTAAGATGTTTCCTGGCAAATTATACGCAACTTTACGGGATAGTAAATTCGCCTGAAAAACAGCGAAAGCGTCATCTTGGGTCGTTATTATTCCGTTTAGTTGTGATGAAATAATCAGGTAAGGGGAATTATCGTTACGCATTGAGTGAGGGTATGCCATGTCAACGATTATTATGGATTTATGCAGTTACACCCGACTAGGGTTAACCGGATATCTGGTAAGTCGGGGAGTGAAAAAAAGGGAAATCAACAACATTTCCAACGTTGATGAACTCAGTCTCGCCTGTGTCTCTCAACAACCCGCTGTGGTGTTTATTAATGAGGACTGCTTTATCCACGATCCTGCTAATAGCCAGCAAATAAAGCAAATCATTAATCAGCATCCCAGCACATTATTTATTGTGTTTATGGCAATTGCCAACGTGCATTTTGATGAATATCTACTCGTCAGAAAAAATTTATTGATTAGTTCTAAATCGATTAAACCTGACTCACTGGATAAACTACTTGGCGATATTCTGAAAAAGGAAGTAGATATTGCTATTGATGTGAATCTGCCGACATTATCATTAAGTCGAACCGAATCCAGCATGCTGCGTATGTGGATGGAGGGTCAGGGAACAATACAGATATCAGATCAAATGAATATCAAAGCCAAGACGGTGTCATCCCATAAGGGGAATATAAAACGAAAGATTAAAACGCATAATAAGCAAGTTATCTATCACGTTGTAAGGCTTACGGATAACGTCACCAATGGTATCTTTGTGAATATGCGCTAAGACGTTCTGACTGGTGGCGACTCCACCAGTCAGAATCAAACAGCGAAACTCATGTCACTCCACTTTTTCCACAAAGATACCATCCTGATGACCTGATTCATTAAAGAACCAGATACCGAGCGGGTAGTCTTCCAGCGAAACCAGGTACATGGTGCCTTCACTAAATTCTTCGATTGCCAGTACCACGCCCGGTCGACGAGGACCGCCGTCCGTTTTGACTGTAACCCGATCATTCACCTTCATAGTTTTCCTCCTGTGGCTTTGTGCCAGTGTAGAACAAATTCCTTTTTCTGGCAGCGCTGTGCACGCGCGATTGCGGGTTTTATCGACGGTCTATACTTAAGTTGTGCGTATCTGATGTTTGGGTACGCTCCCCCGGTATCCTTAACGGTTGAGAGGTATGAGGATGAAAACCGCGAAAGAGTACAGCGATACGGCCAAACGTGAAGTCAGCGTCGATGTCGACGCGCTGCTAAAGGCAATCAACGAAATCTGCGAGAGTGAAATTCATCGCAGCCAGGATGACCCGGAGCGCGTCAGCGTTGACGGGCGTGATTACCATACATGGCATGAACTGGCCGATGCGTTCGAGCTTGATATCCATGATTTTAGCGTGTCGGAAATCAATCGCTGACTGAGGGCGAAAAAAATCCCGGCCCTTATCGGGTCGGGATCAAGCTTGCTTATGCAAGAAGCACTTGTAAATTCGTTACACCAGAAAATCTGATGTGAACCAAACCTTATCTGCAATTTTTTTGCCTGACAAGTAAATAATTCTCACCGGAATGATAAATATAACTAATGGGTGAGAGATCACCAGGTTACGGTCGAGCCAAATGTTCAGGCATCCTGGGAGAGCTGTCTTCGCTCGCCAGGCACCACCAGTTCATCTTCACGGAATGCTTCCCGTTTAACGCCAAAGCCGTCGTACCAGCGACACTCCACCATTCCGCTGGCATACCCGGTAACGATCATACGTGGGCCACCCTCTTTGGAGGTGACTTCCTCACTGACAGAAAAGACCATACCTGCCTCCTGTATCAAGAGAAACCTTTACACCTTAGATGACAAGGAGGCGTTTTGCGTAATCAGTCCTGTAACAATTAGTGCGAAACTCCGCGCACTCTGGCGACAGCTTTTACCAGCAGAACGACAATCCCACCGATGATAAAGCCGAGCACCAGGTTAAGCAGGGTCGGAAGCATTAGCGAAATCAATGTACTTTGCTGCTGAGCAAAATGTTCAATCGCATGATGCAGCGGCGATATTCCGTGTACCACAATGCCGCCTCCCACTAAAAACATCGCCAGTGTGCCGACCACAGAAAGTGTTTTCATAAGCCAGGGGGCAACCACCAGTAACCCTTTGCCCAACGACTGGGCAAGCAGGCTGCGCTTTTCTGCCAACCAGTACCCAATGTCGTCAAGCTTAACGATAATCCCGACCAGGCCATACACGCCCACGGTCACCACTAACGCGATACCTGATAGCACCAACACCTGATTCAGCAAGGGTGCGTCCGCTACAATACCCAGCGTAATTGCGACAATCTCGGCAGACAAAATGAAGTCGGTACGTATTGCCCCTTTGATTTTATCTTTCTCAAAGGTGAGTGGATCCTGTGCGGCCAGAGCAGCCAGACGCTGCTGACGCTCTTCCGGGCTTTCTTTGTGCTTCCGCGCCTCCAGGGTATGCAGAACCTTTTCCACCCCTTCAAAACAGAGAAACGCCCCACCTACCATTAATAAGGGGGTGATCGCCCAGGGAATAAATGCGCTTATCAATAGCGCCAACGGCACCAGAATAACTTTGTTAACAAACGATCCTTTCGCTACACTCCAGACCACCGGGAGTTCGCGGTTCGCCCGCACGCCCGACACCTGCTGTGCATTAAGCGACAGATCATCCCCCAGCACGCCCGCGGTTTTTTTCGCGGCCAGTTTTCCCATCACTGAGATATCATCCAGCAGCGTGGCGATATCATCGAGTAAGGTCAGTAAGCTACTTCCTGCCAAAATTTTCACCCTCAATATTATTTTTTTGCAGTCATAAGTATGAAGTAAAACACGCCATGCTGAAACTGACCTTTCTGGTCAACAAGTTTTTAACATCAACACGTAATTATAAATCTCGCCAGTAAGATAGTTTTGACGTTTACTATGTTGCACCTTTTTATTTCCACCGTGAGGGATTATGCGTTTCAGGCAATTGTTACCGCTTTTCAGTGCGCTATTCGCGCTGTACATCATTTGGGGTTCCACGTACTTCGTTATTCGCATTGGCGTTGAAAGCTGGCCGCCGTTAATGATGGCAGCCGTACGTTTTCTCTCCGCGGGCATTTTATTAACAAGTTTCTTACTTATTCGCGGGCACAAGCTGCCCCCCTTACGCCTAATCCTGAACGCCGCGTTAATTGGTATCCTGCTGCTGGCTGTAGGTAATGGGCTGGTCACCGTCGCAGAACACCAAAATGTCCCTTCCGGTATTGCCGCCGTGGTGGTCGCCACCGTCCCGTTATTTACGCTGTGTTTTAGCCACTTTTTTGGCATCAAAACGCGCAAGCTGGAATGGTTGGGGATAGCGATTGGGCTAGCAGGGATCATCATGCTGAACAGCGGAGGCAATTTAAGTGGCAATCCGTGGGGCGCTATTTTAATCCTGATCGGTTCAATAAGCTGGGCGTTTGGCTCGGTGTACGGTTCACGCATTACCCTACCCGTTGGCATGATGGCCGGAGCCATTGAAATGTTAGCCGCCGGTATTGTGCTGATGTGCGCATCGCTACTCTCCGGGGAAAAACTGACCACCATGCCAACATTTTCAGGCTTTATGGCGGTGGCTTACCTGGCCCTGTTTGGCTCCATTATTGCCATTAATGCGTATATGTTCCTGATCCGCAATGTCAGCCCAGCGCTAGCCACCAGCTATGCCTACGTCAATCCGGTTGTTGCCGTGCTGTTAGGTACCGGTCTGGGGGGAGAAAGACTGGCCCCTATCGAATGGCTGGCGCTCGGCGTGATCGTGTTTGCTGTGGTGTTGGTAACGTTGGGGAAATACCTGTTCCCTGTTAAAGCGGATGCCGTTGCTACCCCGTCGGAAAAAACGTTACAGTAAATGAATACCGAGAGTGTCGATCTGCGCGGTGTCACCACCGCCGCAGATCCACTCGATGACACGTTCAGATAACGCTTCATCGTCCAGCTTTTCGCGACCACGCAGGGCGCACTCCCAGACAATCAGTACGCGCCAGCCCAGAACCTGCAACTTTTCACAATCCCGCGCATCGCGCTGGACATTTTTGCCTATTTTTTCCAGCCAGAATTCCGTTCGTGTCGCGGGGACTTTAAACAAATAGCAATCGTGGTGGTGCCAGAAACAGCCGTGAGTAAAAATCACACAATGATAATCATCCACCACAAAATCGGGGCGACCGGGTAACGTCGCATCCTGCACGCGAAACGTTACCCCCTGCTCTGTCAGCACGCTGGCAAGGCGTTTTTCAATTGCGGTATCGCGGGTAGCTATCGCCCGCATATTTTTACTGCGTGTTGCTTTATCGTGAACGTCTGTCACGCTGGTTCTCTTTCTCGCGAATAGCAACTGCCTGCCTGATTTTCGGCTCCAGCAGCCTGGCCACCGCCGCAAATGCCGGAACGACCACCGAATTACCAAACTGGCGATAAGCCTGAGTATCTGACACAGGGATCCTGAACTGATAGCCCTGCGGAGATTCAAACCCCATCAGACGAGCGCACTCTCTGGGCGTAAGTCTGCGTGGGCGGTGTCGCTGATTCTGCGGATCGTCAAAATCTTTTTCACCCAGCGCCATATCCCAGCCACGGTCAATCAGGATCTCCGCCCCATCTTTATAATAACGCGCAGATAATGTGCGCGTTACGCTATCAGGGTTACCGGGATACACCATGCCATAGCCAAATCCATTGCCCCGCGCCTGATGCTTTTTCGCATAGCGATAGAGGTATTTCCACAGCACCGGCGTCAGTATATATTTCGCATCGACGGTCGGCTCAAGCAGTTCCGCCAGCGTGGTACGCCGCGGCGGATAACGCGTGACAATATCCCGCAGCGTGAAGTCTGATTTCAAATTCAGATCGCGTCGGAAGCCGACAAGCACGATACGTTCGCGATGCTGAGGCAAAAAATGTTGCCCATCGATGATTTTCGGATCGTCCGGGCCGTTATCCGCCGCATCCGCTACGTCATAACCCAGCTCGTCCAGCGTTTGCATAATGATGCGAAACGTTTTGCCCTGATCGTGACTCTTCAGGTTTTTGACGTTTTCGAGCACAAATATTGCGGGCCGACGCGCATCGATAATGCGCACCACGTCAAAAAATAGCGTGCCTTGCGTATCACAGGCGAAACCATGTGCCCGCCCTAACGCATTTTTCTTTGATACACCAGCCAGAGAAAATGGCTGACAAGGGAATCCGGCTAACAGCACGTCATGTTCAGGAACATGCTGGCGAATATGTTCTGCCGCCTGCTGGTCACTCACCCCATCGTGATGGCTGAGTGTGATATCACGAATATCTTCATTAAAGTTGTGCTGGAGCGGATCGCAGTAGTTGTTCGCTTTATAGGTGCGCACCGCATGCTTGTTCCACTCACTGGTAAACACGCACTGCCCGCCAATCGCTTCAAAGCCGCGACGAATACCGCCAATGCCAGCAAAAAGATCGATAAAGCGAAAGGCATAATGCGGATGATGCGCAGGTGGTTTCGGCAACAAAGTATTCAGATGAATGAGCTCGCGGTCGCTGAGGCGATGCCATGTTTCATTAGCAACCACTCGTTTAAAAATGGCCGGGCTCCAGCGGTTCTCGCCAACGCCATTCAGATGAGCAACCAGCGTTTTCACGTCATATATTTCAAGCAACTTGGCCAACATCACCTGCACGTCGGTCTCGTTTTCATCTGTCATCGGGTTCATGGAGCCTGCTACTGAAAAATTATCCTGCATACATTTAACCGGCAGAAATGGATAACCGACAGATTAACATAAATTAGCACGGTTGACGTTTCAGCCGTATTGACGACTAGCGCGCTTTAAAGGGTTGAATCGCGTCAAGATCCAGCATTTCGTATTCTCCTTTTAACTCCGCACTCAGCTTCGCCATATACGTCAGTAAAAAATCCGCATTATGTTGTGCCAAATGCCTCCCTCGTTCGGTTTGCATCGTCAACGGCAACGTCAATAACTTGGTCTGGAAGTGATCGAGCGCGTACTGTTTATCGTCTAGGCTACGCTTTCGGGCAAACGGATCTTCCGCATCAAACAGCGCAACCCCCAACGCCCCTGAAACGGCAAATACGCGCGCTAAACCAATTGCACCCAGCGCCTCAAGCCGGTCTGCATCCTGCACGATTTTCGCTTCAAGGGTTTCTGGCGCGATTTTGGCGCTAAAACTGTGCGCCTCAATGGCATGACACACTGCCGATAACCGCTGTTGTGGAAAATCCGGAAAATCGCGCATCAAAACACAACGTGTTTCCTTGGCTGCCAGTACCGACGAACAATGACGCTCAGGATGGTTCTTTGGCAGGCTGACGAGATCGTGGAAGTAGCACGCGGTCAACACCACCAGCCAGTCTACGGTTGCATCTGTACTCAGCTTTTGCGCCGTCATCCACACACGTCGAAAGTGAAAGATGTCATGTGCAGCATCTTGTCCAGAATGGTTATCAGCTAACCAGGCTTCAAATCGCGACTGCCAGTCGTGCAGTTTCATGCTATCTCCCTTAGTAGAAAGAAAATCACCTTAGCAACAATTTTCATTGCAGACCACTGCCCGCCTCATTACATAATCATTTTTTATTATTGCACTAAAAATAAAATCCACATGAATTTATAAAACCCACGACGCCAATATCGAAAAGCAATTTACATGAATGTTAAAAACAAATATCCAAAACAAATAAAATACACATAACAAATAAATGGGTAAACACATATAACCCATTGATTAAAAACCATTCACATGAAAAATGCAAATGTAATCAACACACATATATAATTATATAAAGATGCAAAAGAAATATTTTGAAATATTTTAAATACATTTGTTACATGTTATATTTTAAATAAAATGAACTTCATAGATAGTATCCAAATGTAGTCACTCGGATAGTACTACATATTCATTTTAATTATCATGCAAAGGGAATACATAATGAAAAGAAAAGTATTGGCACTGCTTCTCCCTGCTTTATTAGCTGCAGGCGCAGCAAATGCGGCTGAAATCTATAATAAGAACGGCAATAAACTGGATCTGTACGGTAAAGTCGATGGTCTGCGTTATTTCTCTGATGATGCTGGCAGCGACGGCGATCAGACCTATGCGCGTGTAGGCTTCAAGGGCGAAACACAGATCAACGAAATGCTGACCGGTTACGGTCAGTGGGAATATAACATTCAGGCCAACGGCACCGAAGGTGAAGGCGCAAATTCCTGGACTCGTCTGGCCTTTGCCGGTTTAGGCTTTGGTGAGAACGGTACCTTCGACTACGGTCGTAACTACGGCGTGGTCTACGACGTAGAAGCCTGGACCGATATGCTGCCAGAATTTGGCGGTGATACCTACACCCAGACCGACGTGTATATGACCGGTCGTACCAACGGCGTAGCCACCTACCGTAATAAAGGTTTCTTTGGTCAGGTTGATGGCCTGAACTTCGCCCTGCAATACCAGGGTAATAATGAAAGTGCAGGAGCAGGCGAAGGTACTGGTAACGGTGAGAACCGTAAATTGTCTAGAGAGAACGGCGACGGTTTCGGCCTGTCAACCTCCTATGATTTCGACTTCGGTTTAAGCCTCGGGGCAGCATACTCCAGCTCTGACCGTTCAAATAACCAGGTTGCTAAAGGCTATCAAGATGGAATTAATCATCGCAACAGCTATGCAGGCGGTGAAACAGCAGATGCATGGACTGTTGGTGCGAAGTATGACGCGAACAACGTGTACCTGGCTGCTATGTACGCAGAAACCCGTAACATGACATCATACGGTAGCGGAAAAAATGATGATGGCTCCGCGAAAGGCGGTATTGCCAACAAAACGCAGAACTTTGAAGTTGTTGCACAGTATCAGTTCGACTTCGGCCTGCGCCCTTCCATCGCTTACCTGCAATCTAAAGGTAGCGATTTAGGTGGTCAGGAAGTGAGTCGTGGTAACTGGCGTTATGTCGACAAAGACCTGGTCAAATATGTTGATGTGGGTGTGACTTACTACTTCAACAAAAACATGTCCACCTATGTCGATTATAAAATCAACCTGCTGGATGAAGACGACAGCTTCTATGAAAGCAATGGTATCGCAACTGACGACATCGTTGCCGTTGGTTTAGTCTACCAGTTCTAATTGACGCAAAAATAAGCAAGCCCGCTTCATATGAAGCGGGCTTTTTATTTATACGAAACGTATTTTTTTATCACACGGGCATTAC
Source organism: Citrobacter sp. Cpo071 (assembly GCF_030332765.1). NCBI lineage: Bacteria > Pseudomonadati > Pseudomonadota > Gammaproteobacteria > Enterobacterales > Enterobacteriaceae > Citrobacter > Citrobacter sp. Cpo071. The sequence goes on from NZ_JAOWHE010000070.1 coordinate 80,282, forward strand.
AACGATAAACTTGTGAGGATACTCAAAGAAAAAAACATCCATGAGAACTGTCGTTGAAAGCGAGGCGTGCAAGTGCTTGAATAGTGGCGGAGAGAGGGGGATTTGAACCCCCGGTAGAGTTGCCCCTACTCCGGTTTTCGAGACCGATTTCATTGGTAATATTTTCAATAACTTAACTTTTCTTGCTGGTATATCCACAATATTTCCACTTCATAAAATTCAACTAGTTACGCGTTTATCCATACTTAATATACCAACACTTTCTGAGCTAAAACCTATACTTCAAAGTACAACCTAGAGGTGAGACTGTGTGGAAGATATTCCCAGTCAATGACGCGTGAAGCCTAACTCGGCCAGCTCTCTGATGAAGCCGAACATGACATTACATACAATTTTGAACCAACTCGCAGATTGAATGCGGCAAGATATCAAAATCCTTCTGCAGTTAAATTTATATAGCTCGCGGTTACACGTGTTATATAGAATGCGAAAACAATGAAAATAAAGTGTTAAATGTTAAGGCAAATTGGCATCCTCGACTAATTTTGTCAATTTATCTATAGATAGTGGCTTTGAGTAATACCACCCTTGGACACCGCACTCAGGGAACATTTCAGTTAAATATTTCACCTGAGTTGATGTTTCTACACCTTCGAAAACAACTTTGTGAGTTATATCTTTAAAAATCTCCACCAACCCTGACAATACATTATTATTTATAGAGCATTCATCGATAGAATCTGTAATTGATTTATCAATTTTAATTTCATCTATTTGTAAATTTGATAGCCAGTTTAAATTTGAATGACCAGTCCCGAAATCATCAATAGCTATTGATATACCTTTATTATTAAATAAAGAAATAACCTTTTGGAGGGAATTTATTTCCGCGCTCTGCCTTTCTGTTAACTCCATCATTATCATACCAGGTTTTATATTTGATTCATCAATCATCTGAAACACTTTTTCTTGAAATGATTCCGACAGAAGGTCTTGAGAACTAACATTAATGCTTATAAAAATATCAAATTCCTCAGAAAGAGACATGGTTTGCTTTACTGCCATTCGAAATACAAAATCACTTATTTCCTGGATTAAACCATGCTTCTCTGCAATAGGGATAAAAATATCAGGAGGAATGCTACCAATATCATGATCATCCCATCTAATTAGTGCTTCCACACCAATAATTTTTCCGGTTTTTATTTTATAAATAGGTTGATACACAAGATATAATGATTCGCTTCTTATCGCATTTTTTAATCTTGAAACTAATGATTGCTTACGTGCAACTCTTTGATTATAAAAACCGCCCAGAAGAACACCGGTTACAATAGATGTAAAGGAAATCAACAACATCGTTAGCCAACTATCGAAACTCATCCACGGAAATTTAACTCCCCCCATGACACAGACATTATTACTTTTATTACAGCTTTGCGTGGTAATAAGTCCTAGTTGGTAGGATTTATCATGCTGAGCCTCTTCAAGAAGATCGACCTGCTCACCAAGTTTGAACAAATGAAGCGAATGATCTCTGTCACCTACAATTGCAGAAAACCCCTTCTCTTCATGGTCTGTAACAAATCTATTAAATGCAAATGGTGAAATCGTTATGGCTAATTTTTGATTGCTTAGCAAATCAGCTTTTACATTATTTTCCAGTAACACACCAAAAAACCAAGTTACATTGTCCTTTTCAACTTTTCTATCATAGATATTGAGAAGCAATGGTGCTGGCAACACTCCCCATAAAGCACTACATATGACTGCACCATTTGAAATAAATGATATATCTTTTATAAGAGCATAGGGCCATAAGGCCACTCTTAGAGCATGAAGTTGTAGTTCACTACAAGGACTATAAGCATTAAATATTTCATAACTATCATTTATTTTATCAATCTGTTGAATGAGACTAACGCTTCTATTCAAAACTCGTTCTGTATATGATGCAATCCTCTCCTTGTATATATAATACATTGAAATCTCAGACAATGAGAAAAAAATAAAAAATGAAAACGTGATTGATATCACATAAGGCTTAATTCGTTTTAAATTGTGGTTATTCTTCACACCGACCTCTTTATATGCCTGACCCTATGTAACAACATACATTCTACTATCTGTCGTGAATCAAATAGATACAGTTAAAACAGATTATCGGCTAAAACAAATATTTCTTTATGTTTTTTATTAGAAAAGAACGTTATAAAATAACGCAAAACCACATCCAAGTTAGATTTATGTTTGCATTTTAGCCAAATAAGTGGCACTTCATCTTGTATTCATAGGTCTAATGTAAAGGATGTAATTCTAAGGGAAAAAAGTGTGAAACCGCGCCTTTTCCCGATACTGGTACTTGGGTAAAACCGATGATGACGCTGCCGGCGATCGACACTGACGCCAGCAAGCATGAGAAGGAACAGATAAGCCGTACTGTTCAGGAAATGTTTGAAGAGGCTGATATGTGGCTGGTTTCAGATTAAACACCTTGAACCGTTATATTGCTTAAGTACAATCCGCCGTGACTGGCAATCGTTCAATACTCGCACTAACGAACGTTCGCCAGTCCGCCGCCGCCCGTTCTTGCATACGACGACGCGGTGGCGTCTTCTCAACATCTCGCAGGGAATTTTTTGTACAGCGTCGACACCCCTATATCATAAATTATAGCCACACGTTTTCTTGACTCACCTGCAGCAATCAACCTTCCAGCCTGAGCCCACTCTTCCGTAGTTAACTTTGGTCGTCTGCCACCAATCCGCCCATCTTCGCGCGCAGCAGCTAAGCCAGCCCGTGTTCGCTCAACAATAAGCTCTCTCTCCATCTCGGCAAGCGCCCCCATGACATGAAAAAAAAAGCGCCCCATTGGTGTGGATGTATCTATGCTGTCGGTCAGGCTGCGGAAGTTTATCCCTCGCTCCCTCATTTCTTCGACCAGCACGACAAGATGCCGCATACTACGACCGAGACGATCCAGCTTCCAGACCACCAGCGTGTCACCTTCTGATAATGTTCTGAGCACCTTTTTTAAGCCTGGTCGGTCAGACGTTTTTCCACTTATCTTGTCTTCGTATATCAGCTCACATCCTGCACACTCGAGCGCGTTTCTCTGCAATGCTGTGTTCTGGTCATTTGTTGACACCCGTACATAGCCTATCAGCATGATCAATCCCTTCGCTAAAAGCCGGGATCATGCCATTTGCACCTGAAATATTCATTTTCGTAAACGTTGGTTTAGTAGAAACCATAA
>NZ_JAOWHE010000071.1:0-12520 GCF_030332765.1 Citrobacter sp. Cpo071
CCTAAATTCCACGTGTGTTTTTTATTAGCTTCAAAAATCACTATTTCACGAAGAATTTAGACTGCTTCTCACACATTGTAACATTATTTACAACCACCTTTCAATCATTTTTGATAAATCATTGATTTCATCTTTGCTGCAATGATACTTAATAAACTCTGCAAGTTATCCACAGAGCAACACTCAATTTTATTGATGATATTCTTATTATACCAGACATTTTTCATACACTCCCTTGTACGGATAGTTTTCCGACAACTTCATGATTACATATCTTGCGGTTTTGATTATTTTTGCTGCAAGAAATACATACTTCAAACGAAAGGTCTTTATTTGCTGTCTGTATTCTGAAGAGTCCAAGGAATCAAACTTGAACAACAAAAATAGGTTATATGAAAGCATCATCATTTGAAACACGGCTTCATTCGCCCAAAATGACTTTAGCAAGAGATGACCCACCGCCATGTCGTATTTGGCTTCTTTGATATAGTTTTCAGCATTACCACGCTTTTCATAGTATATAACTACTTTTTCAGAAAGCAAGGTAGTATTTGTTACAAAGAAAAAGTAGTCGTATTCGGAACCTTCTAAAAGTGATAATTGTGCTCTTTCTTTTTCTGGTTTCAGTACGCGAGATACGACAAATCTTCTGTCTTTTTCCCATTTAACTAATTTTGTATACAGTTCTGTAGTTTCTCTACCTTCTTCTCCTTTAACGAATACAATTGATGAATTCGTTGCTTGTGAGGTGAGTGTAGAATAACTTTTGGCTTTAATTAAATATTTGCATCCAAGAGATTCTATCGTTTCGATAATTTTTTCATCAAAGTAGCCACTATCCATTCGAAATAAAATTTCTAAATCGTCTGATTTGATGTTAGCAACAATTTCTTTGATCATTTCCGCAGCACCGTTTGCAGTGTAAGTATTGCCACTTCTTACAAATCCGGTAACATATGCTTTTAATTCGTCGCAAAATGCAAATTGGATATTGTAGCATCGGTTTCCCAGTTTCTTAGGATTATATCCTTTTGACGCACCTTCTTGATGACCTTCTACGTTAATTACACTACTATCAATATCAATCGTAATGGATGTCAATTTACTTTTAGTGAGCAGTTTTTTAAAGACTTTAAAATTAATGTCTCTAAACATTTGGGTTGTCTTGAAGTTGAAGTTTCCTAGAAACCGTGACACTGTTTCAGGTTCTTTTACGGAAATATCAAACTCGTTGACGAGGGGATCATTTTGAAGTAGCTTTAGACGTTCTAACTTATCAATGCCAATGAAGTGACCGCAGAGCATGGTCTTTATATGATTCATCTTGATTTTATTTGTTGAGTCATTATCAAATACGAGGTCATTTTCAATAAAATCAAAAATCCCATTGCTTTTTGCATTCTCAAGGAGCAGAAAAAGACCTGCATTTGATGTTAGATTCTTAGCTTTGAAATCAATTTTATTAATCATAATTAGAACCCCTTTTTACTACTTTTCTTACTATTATTTTACCATATATCGAGTCATAAAAGCTGATAATTTAACATATTTTTGAGCACTTTTCTTTCACCCAATGGGTGAAAGCTGAATTTCGAAGGAATGCATATTTATCAAGGCTTTGATTATGCTTTTTGAAGTACTGACGTAGAATCTAGGTAATGCTAATGTATGCATACATTAGCATTAATGATGGTGCGTTAAACGTACAATAATTTTCGATATCCAAACTGACCCCAGGATCTTTGCTAAAGGATTAGCTGAAAATATGGATACTAGCTGTTCACTTCCAGAGCGGGCTGTTACCCGCTCTGCGTCATGTTGCCGCCAGCGGGCGACAGATCGCCCGCAGGGCGACGGCGCTGCACAGCGGAAACAGCGCCAGCAGAAGCCAGGGATAAACCGCCTGCGGCGACGGAATGAGCGCCTGGTCAAGTAAATGACCGAGCAGTAAATTCCCGGCTAACACCGCGCACCCTCCTGCAGTGGCGAGCGCTCCGTAGTGGGCACCCAGCGTCGACTCCTCGGCGAACAGCGGGATCAGATCCTTGGCTGCGGGCACTAACAGCATCTGGCCGAGGGTGAGCAGCGTGACAAAACCAGCCGCCGGCATTAACCGCAGCCAACTTTCGGCGGGTGGGGCGGCGGCGAATAACGCCACGCTGGCAAAGGAAGCCGACAGCAGCAGAAAGCCCACCGGCAGGATGCGCACGGCGCCCATTCGCCGGGCGAAGCGGGCGAGAGGGAGCTGGAGGGTGATAATCAACAGCGAGGCCAGCATAAAGAGCGGCGCCAGATCCTGCTCGCGGCCGCCGGAACGTTGGATCTCCACCGGCAGGGCGAGGTACAGTTGGTTGTAGCTCAACAGCCATGAGCTGTAGGCGAGAATAAACGCGACAAAGCGCGGCTGGCGCAAAGGCGTCCACCATGGGACTCGTCTGCGCGTTGTTGTCGTGTGCCCGTCGGCGGGCAGACCGAAAAAGAGCACCGCCAGCGCCAGAAGAAATATTCCCGCGCCGGCGAGGGCGATATGCCGAAAGCCGATCCCGCTCAGCACGCCTCCGGCCACCGGGCCGATCACCGCTCCCAGTTCACCGCATACCGCAAACAGCGCAAACCACTCGGCGCGGCTGCGTTTCCCGTTGGCCTGGCTGTGGGTACCGGCCCGCGCCAGCAGGGCCTCTATCGACGGGGAGAACAGGGCGCCGCCGACGCCGGTCAGGCAGGCGCCAAGGATAATGGGCCACAGCGACGCCCCGCACGCCAGCAGGAGAAAACCGGCGACGCGAACGACGCAGCCGGCGAGAATGATCGCCTTAGCGCCATAGCGGTCGGCCAGCGTCCCGCCGAGGATAAACATCCCCTGTTGGGAGAAGGTACGCAGCCCGAGGATCAGGCCGATAAGTCCGCCTGAGAGCAGCATGTCGTCGCGCAGGAAGAGGGCGAGGAAAGGAACGACCGCGTAAAAGCCAATATTAAAAACGAACTGGCTTCCCAGTAACACCGGAGGCCAGAGGGTTGCCGCAGGGCGCAGGGAGAAAAGAGGCATATCCGCCCAACCTAAACGATGAAATGAATGTGCTTTTTGCCGTGGTAAGGGGAGATCTCGATTTTGGTTTTCACCCGGAAAACGTCCCACAGCAGCGCTTCGGACAAAATCTCCTCCGGCGTCCCGCTGGCGAGGATCTGCCCCTGCTGCATCACGATCAGCGAATCGCAGAACATCGCGGCATGGTTAAGATCGTGAATGGCCACAATGCTGGTTACCGGCAGCTCGCTGATCAACTGCATTAACTGCATCTGATGGTGTATATCCAGATGGTTGGTCGGCTCATCCAGCAGGATTTCGCTCGGGCTCTGCGCCAGCGCGCGGGCGATATGCACCCGCTGCCGCTCGCCGCCGGAGAGGCTTAACCATCCCTGTTCGCTTTTCTCCAGCATCGCTACCCGCTGCAGCGCGGCGGCAATCGCTTCGTCATCCTGAGCGCTCCAGTTTGAGAACGGAGAGTGGTGGGGAATGCGTCCCAGGCGCACGACGTCGCGCACCCGCATATTGGCCTCGGTCATGCCGTGTTGCTCGACGTAAGCCACGCGGCGGGCGAGCTGCTTTTTCGCCATCCGGGCGATATCCTGGCCGTCGAGGGTGACGCGACCTGCATCCGGGCGGCGCAGGCCCGCCAGAACGCGCAGCAGCGAGGATTTGCCGCAGCCGTTGGGCCCCAGCAGTCCGACCGTTTCGCCGCGCGGCACCCGCAGCGAGACATTATTGACGATGACCTTTTTGCCTGCCTTCCAGGTGATATTTTCAGCGCAAATACTCATCACTTATTCCTTGAGCGGTAGATAATCACGGCAAAGAAAGGCACCCCAACCAGGGCGGTTACTACCCCAACGGGCAGACTTTGCGGGGCAATCAGCAGGCGCGACGCAATGTCCGCCAGTACCATCAATATCGCCCCTGCCAGCGCGCTGGCGATCAGCAAAGTTCGGTGCAGTGGGCCAAAGAAGAAACGCATCACGTGCGGCACCACCAGGCCAACAAAGCCGATTGAGCCGGCCATGCTGACGATGGTGGCGGTGATCAGCGCCGCAGTGGTGAAGAGGATCAGGCGCACGCGCGGCACAGCAATCCCCAGCGAGGCGGCGGCATCGTCGCCGAAGGTGAACGCGTCCAGCGCCCGGGCATACCACAGGCAGACCGCCAGACCCGCGAGCACCACCACGATGACCAACTGGAATTCGGGCCAGCGGACGCCGCTGAAGCTGCCCAGCAGCCAGAACATCACATCGCGCGCCTGCTGCGCGCTGGCGGAGGTGCTGATGGTATAGGCCGTGATGGCGTTAAATAACTGCGAGGCGGCGACGCCCGCAAGAATCGTACGCTCATTGCCGCCGCGCGCGCCGTTAGTCAGCAAGGCGACAAAGGCGAAGGCGGCGAAGGCCCCGGCAAAGGCGCCTGCCGAGAGGGAAATTGCGCCAGCGCCAAGGCCCAGCACCACGATCGACACCGCGCCGGTGGAGGCCCCGGCGGAGACGCCGAGGACGTAGGGTTCGGCGAGGGCATTCTTCAGCAAGCTTTGCAGCACAACACCGCAGATAGCGAGGCCGGCGCCGCAGCAGGCGGCGACCAGCGCGCGGCTGAGGCGGAAATCCCAGATAACGCTCTCATAGATACGGTTGAGCGGCTCAGCGGTTAAGCCGGTTCTGTTGCTGATAGCATAAAAGACATTCTGCAGCGGGATGGCCAGCTCGCCAACGCTGACGCCCACAGCGATCACCAGCGCCAGCACGATCGCTGCCAGTACACACCAGCCGGTGAGCAGTATGCTGCGGCGCGTCTCAATCGCGGCGACGCTCATCAGTTCAGCCCCATTTTTCTCAGCTGCTCGCCCACCTGCTCCGCGCCGTAAAGCGTGCGAATGGTCGGATTCATCGCCTGACCGTCCATGACCACGATATGGCCTTTTTTCACCGCCTCCAGCTGGCTGACGGCGGGATCGCTTTTGAGGAATTTGATCTTTTCCTCGGCCTTATCCAGCGCCCAGCGGTTACGATCCAGGCTGGCGACCACGATCACATCCGGGTTGGCGGCAATAATGCTCTCCCAGCTCACCGTGGGCCACTCGGTTTCGGAGGTAATCGCATTATGTCCGCCCAGCACGCTGGCGATAAATCCGGAGGCGCTGTTTTTGCCGCCGACATAGGCATCGGCCGAAGGTGAGGCGCTGGAGAACCAGAAGACGAAGGAGAGATCCTTTTTGCTTTTACCAAACTCCTGGCGCAGGTCGGCTTCACGTTTTTTGAAATCGGCAATCAGCGCCTGACCACGATCTTCGACGTTGAAAATGCGGGAAAAATCGCTAATTTCCTGATACAGCCAGGTCATATCCCACAGCTTTTGCCGGCTGCCGTACATATCGCCGGTGGCCTTTTTGGTGGCGCACATCCCCGGTGAGACGTAGCTGTTCACGCCGACGGTGGCGAGATCTTCACGCCTGGCGACTTTGCTTTCCGGCCCCAGCAGCAGCGGCAACTGGGCGGGAACGAAATCAGGATTTTGCGCCAGCACCGATTCCAGGCTCGGAATTTCCACCGTCAAGGTTTTAATCTTCGCGTTTTGCTCAGCCAGCTGCGGTAAAACGCTGGTCGGCCAGAAGGCGCTGGCGACCACCTGCTTTTGCAGCCCGAGCAGCAGCAGAATTTCGACCGTATTTTGCCCCAGCGCGACCACGCGCTCCGGCGGCCGGGTGAAGGTCTCCTGATAGCCGCAGTTTTCAATCGTCAGGGGGTAGGTTGTTGCCAGCGCGGAACTGACGGCGGTGAACATCAAGCCTAACGCGCAAAGGACCTTCTTCATTAAACGCTATCCTTGTAAACAGGCGAGTGGATGACCAGCAAATGGGAGTAATGCAAATGAAACTCATTATTGGGGCGGAGTTTTATATAATGCCATATTTACAGTGTCAATGTGTTCTTGCCCCCTTATTTCCAGACAGGGGTTGTATCTTAAGTTAACGTTACCCACTGACGTCGATATTCTCGCGGAGAGCGATAACCCAACGCACTGTGCGGATGGTTTTCATTGTAATGTTCGATCGCCACTGCAAGATTATGCAATGCCGTTCTTACATTCGGTTTCGGCATGAACGCGATGTAGTCTTCCTTGGGGTCCGCTTGGAAAACGGAATCCCACGCTAAGACTATTTTCTATACAGTAACAGTTTGCTGTTTCGCTCTAACTCTCAGAATTGTTTGCCGTGTGGTTCGGAATTTCCTGGCAATAGCACTTATACTTGCCCCAGACTTAATGCGTTCGAGTACCTTCTGTTTTTGTTCTTCATTTAATACCGGTGGGCGACCAAAACGTTTTCCTGCATCCCGTGCTCTTGCTATCCCTGAATAAGTTCGTTCAAGTAAAAGATCTCGTTCAAATTCAGCGACCGCTGAAATCTGGTGTTCTCGGTGTTTCTGTGACTGGTGGCAATATCGCGCTCCGGGCTGGAAAACAACCCATCAAAAACGTTATTGCCAGACATTGCGAACTCACCAGGTTTGATTATTGGTACTGTTTTTTTATAAGTGCCGTGAAATAATTTTATAATAACGACACTGTATTTATTTTATGTAATCATTGCTAATGAAATAACTTGATTAAGTTCCCTTTATCCAGCCTGATAGTGGATAAAGGGAACTCAATAATAATTGAATTAATTTATTAGCTTCATCGCATTTTTCTTGGTCTCTTCATCACTTTTTTGCTCTTGTTGTGAAGAGGATTGAGTGACTATTGAAGAATTAAAATCGGCCATCTCTTTTGGAAATAGCGATCTCAATATATTCACGATATCTGAAAATGTGGTTTCTTTCGTCAGCAGTTCACATAAAAGGAAAGGGGCCCTGGGATCTTGTCTGTATAAGGCCAGACCTGCCGTCAGTGCGGCCCGGTTAAGGCGGCTGCGTTCCCCTTGCGGGATACTGTCCAGTGTATCACAAACAATTTTATCTGTTTGATTTACATCTGGATTTAGTTTGAAGGCAATGGTTCTGCGCTTGTCCATTATTAATTACCTATGAGATACATACCGTTAACTAAATCATATTGAGAGTTATTGGTTTTGAAAAAACGTTCATCACGAATCTGTGTGTGTTTTTTTACTGCATCGCATATTAATTCTGCGCCACCGCCTATAACCATAACATGCGTATAACCAGAAAATTCATTGAGCGTATTTAATACACGTTGCTCAAGTTTACGAAGTGCTTCATTCATTGCTTCGGTGACTATTGATATTTTGTTCTCATCATTAATTCGTTGCTTCAGATAGTTGTTGTCTTTTCTGTGAATAATTATATCGTCAGCAAGATAGCTACTTCCTTTTGTTCTCGCAAGAGAAAGTGCATCTTTTACTGCAGATGTGACCAGAGATACACCAAGAGATGAGTCTCCGTATATTTTACTGATCCCTGATAATCTCCCCATTACCTGAGAAATATCTAATGTGGTGCCCCCGAGGTCTATAATTAATAAAGAATCTAACTCATCCAGTTCTTGTAGAGCTTCATAACCTGCTGGTATAGATTCAGGCATGACTTTTACATCTTTTATTGTGAATGTATCCCCACCATTTAATATAATTTTTTTCCGGAAGTTTGCTTTCTTACGCTCAATATTTTCCGTATTGGGTTGGTTATTCCTGTCGTAATACTCTGTCAGAGGAAGTGTGCAAACAATATCCACTTCGCTTACCGGCAGACCACTGGTCAGTAAGGCGTGATGCACCGCAACGACATTAACGTCGCTGTATTGCCATGCGATATTGGTTGTGACTACAGCATCCGGGCTGATTGGATCAAATGAATACTGTTCGCCGTTCAGTGTGTAGTTAAAGACCTTTTTATCACCAAAAGAGACTGCCCACTCGCGTTTGAAGCTGTTCGGGCTAATGTGCTGTTTAATTGTTCCGTCGCTTTCCTGCCACTGTAGTTTGATGTTTGTTGAACCGTCATCAATGAATACCAACATTTATAAAACTCCTTATGGTGTTTTTTTTGGTGTGTATTTGGGTATGTTTTGGGTTTTAAGTGGGTTTATTTGTCAAGTTTACCCCATTTTAACCATCAATCAATGATTATTTGTCTTGTTTTGGTGTTTTATTGGGTTGGGTGTGGGTTGTTTTTGGGTTTTGTTTGGCGGGTGACAAAAGATGTCGCCGGGCTCCTCTTTTTACTGCGCCGGCTGACGCGGCGCGGCAGGAACGCTGCCTGTGGTCAGTGTCCCGCGTCCGGCCGGGCACGGGACGGGCGCTTTTACCGCTCCCGGCTGGCGTTGGTGACAGTGTACGCCAGCCGGGAGCCCTTTTCTGATGAACGCCCTTCAAGCCGCTTTCGCGGCATAGCCTTGCCGTCAAAAAGACGACGGCTGCGGTATTCCACGGTCGGCCTGACCCGTTACCGGACGCGGTGAACAGCCCACAGGCAGCGGGGAACGGGCACCACAGGGGTGCCCTCCCGGTGCCCTCTGTAAGAGAAGGAGTGCTGTTATGTCCCGTTTTATCCTGGGTGACTGCGTGCGTGTTATGGCCACGTTTCCGGGCAATGCTGTCGATTTCATCCTCACCGACCCGCCGTATCTCGTCGGTTTCCGTGACCGTTCCGGGCGCACCATCGCCGGCGATAAAACCGATGAATGGCTGCAACCAGCCTGTAATGAAATGTACCGCGTACTCAAAAAAGACGCGTTAATGGTGAGCTTCTATGGCTGGAACCGCGTCGATCGCTTTATGACCGCCTGGAAAAATGCGGGATTCAGCGTGGTTGGCCACCTGGTGTTTACCAAAACCTACACATCGAAGGCCGCATATGTGGGCTATCGCCACGAATGCGCCTACATCCTGGCAAAAGGACGTCCGGCGCTGCCTCAGAAGCCATTACCCGACGTGCTGGGCTGGAAATATTCAGGCAATCGTCATCACCCGACTGAAAAGCCCGTTACCAGCCTGCAACCGCTGATTGAGAGCTTCACACACCCGAACGCGATTGTGCTGGACCCGTTTGCAGGCAGCGGCTCAACCTGCGTCGCCGCCCTTCAGTCCGGACGCCGGTATATCGGTATCGAGCTGCTTGAACAGTATCACCGTGCCGGACAGCAACGACTGGCCGCCGTGCAACGGGCCATGCAGCAGGGGGCCGCGAATGATAACTGGTTTGAACCGGAGGCTGCGTAAATGAACTATGCCGGACACGAAAAACTTCGCGCCGACGTGGCGGAGGTGGCCAACACCATGTGTGACCTTCGGGCCAGGCTGAACGATATGGAGCATCGCTGTCGCTTTGATTCCGATGTGCTTGTTGAACGCCTGACACGCCAGACGCTGTATCGCGCCAATCGCCTGTTCATGGAGGCGTATACCGAAATTCTGGAACTGGATTCCTGCTTCAAAGATTGAGAAGGAGACGAGAATGTACGGAACATGCGAAACGCTATGCCGGGAGCTGGCAGCGCAGTATCCGGGAGACACGCCGCTGATGCTGGTTATCTGGTCCCCGGAAGAAATTCAGGCCCTCGCTGACGGAATGGATATTTCCCTGTCCGATCATGAAATCAGGACTGTCCTGGCGCGCCTGGAGGACATCCCGGAAGACCAGCGGACTGAATCCGGTATTTCTTCCGGCGTGGCGATGGAGATCATCAATAACGTGAGAGAAAACCGCCAGGTGACCGTCCCGGCTGAACTGCTGGCGTCCCTGATTCAGACCGCCGAACAGGCACTGTGGAAACGTGAATGGGCCGCCCGGGATCATGGCCTCGCCGTCCCGGAATGCGTCACCCGCCGTCAGGCGGTGGTTAATCAGGCCCGCGCCCTGCTGAAAAACAACACACACGAAAACGACTGATGTTATCGCCGCTTTCGGGCGGCGATTCAGGGAGACCATTAATCATGAACAAAACGCTGAATGCACTGGTTTATCGCCACGCCCGTAACCTGCTGCTGGCGCAGGGCTGGCCGGAAGAGACGGATATTGAACAACTGAATCCGCACTATCCGGGCTGGATCAGCATTTACGTGCGGCTGGATGCGCCCCGGCTGGCGACGTTACTTATCAACCGTCACGGCGGCGTACTGCCGCCGCTCCTGGCCTCTGCCATTCAGAAAGTGACCGGAACCGGAGCGGAACTTGTTCTGTCCGGTAGTCAGTGGCAGTCGCTGCCGGTACTTCCGGCAGACGGAACGCAGGTGTCTTTCCCGTATGCCGGTGAATGGCTGACGGAGGAAGAAATCAGGGCGGTTCTTGATGCGGTGCGCGATGCAGTATGCAGTGTCAGTTGCCGGGTGGCAGAAGATGCGCGGCGTATCTGTGCGGCGCTGACCACCACCGGTCAGACGTTGCTGACCCGCCAGACGCGCCGCTTTCGTCTGGTTGTGAAGGAAAGCGATTACCCCTGCTGGCTTGATGAAGATGACGAAAATCTGCCCGTGGTGCTCGATGCTATCCTGAACCGGGGAGCACGTTTTTCGGCGGTGGAAATGTATCTGGTCAGTGAGTGTGTGGAGCATATCCTGTCCAGTGGTCTGGTCTGTGATGTGCTGCGTATACCGGATGAACCGTCCCGTCGCTGGTTTGACCGGGATATTCTGCGGGAGGTTGTTCTGGAGGCACGGGATGAAATCCGCAGCATGGCGGATGCACTGGCGAAAATCCGGAAATGATGACGCTGGCGGGGAAAAATCTCCGCCTTTTCCAGCCGGTCCCCGGAAAGAGCAAAAGGATGTCGCCGCAGGCTCCGCTTTACCCGGCCATGCGGGGCATGGCCTTGTGGGTTTTCAGTTATGTGGCCTCAGCGTCGTGTGCGGGCTGTGCCGTGCCTCCATCGTAGCCGGGCTTCTGCGGGCGGGTTGCAAGGTAAGGTGAACCGCTGCGGTCACCCGGTCCCTCCTTCCCGTCTGCCGTGATTTTCCGGTCGTTCACCCGCTCAGATTTCGCGGTCTCACCCTCCAACTCCCGCCAGCCGTGTGCGTCAGGCTGCGGCTTCCCTTGCGCCCTTGCAACCCTGCAGGCCCGGCAAAGATGGAGGCACGGCACCGCCCGGTGTCGCGGAATATGTGAACAACGGAGGAAAACATCATGCAATATGCGAAACCTGTCACTCTGAACGTTGAAGAGTGCGACCGTCTCTCCTTTCTGCCTTACCTGTTTGGCCTGGATTTTCTGTATGCCGAGGCATCTGTGTACGCGCTGGCGAAAAAAATGATGCCGGAATATGAAGGCGGATTCTGGCACTTCATCCGCCTGCCGGACGGTGGCGGTTACATGATGCCGGATGGCGACCGTTTTCATCTGGTTAACGGTGAAAACTGGTTTGACCGTACCGTGAGTGCTGATGCCGCAGGCATCATCCTGACCTCCCTTGTGATTAACCGCCAGTTGTGGCTGTACCACGACAGCGGTAGCGCAGGGCTGACTCACCTGTACAGGATGCGCGATGCGCAGTTGTGGAGCCACATCGAATTTCACCCCGAATGTAACGCGATTTATGCGGCGCTGGACTGATTAACGGACGGGGCGGCAATGCCGCCCCTGTAAAGGAGACGAGAACATGTACTGTACTGTTAAAGAAATTATCCGCGAAGTGCTGGATACAGACGTGCCGGACAGTGAATGCGTTTTTGCCGTGGTGCTGGCCCGTGGGGATGTGCGTCACATAGCCCAGGACTGGAGTCTGACAGACGATGAGCTGGAAACCGTCATGCAGCGGCTGGACGATGCCTTTGAGCATGGTGCGGATGTCAGCGTTGTTCACGACGTTGTTCGTGAACTGATGGAGGAAAAGCACGCCAGCCGTCAGGTGACAGTCCCGGCGGTGATGCTGGAAAAAGTGATGGCGCTGGCAGGCAGTGAAATGAAGCGCCTGTATGCCGTCGGGAGTGAGAACGGGGGCGACGGTGACGCATTCGTCAGGGAGGAACGCGAAGCAATGGACGTTGTGTTGCAGGCGCTGGACGGGGAGACGATGTCATGAATATCAGCACGGAAACCCGCGAAATTCTGCGTAATTACAGGGCCGTGATTAATGCGCGGCGTCGTGAAATGGGGCAGAAACCGCTCACCACCGCGCAGATTGTTGATGAAATCTGCGATTTTGTGGCGAATCAGCAGGCGGTTTTCCTGGGCGGTCACTACATCTTACAGGGCAGCAGAAACAGGTGATACAGGGGCAGGCGGTGGAGGCCGCCTGTCAGCCCGCGCGAAAACCCCTGGCAGGCTGACGCCTGCCGGAAGGGAAGCGGGCCACGCTGGCGCGTCGCCCGTTACCCTTCCCGTCTGTGATGTGTCTGACTCAGGAGTGTTTCTTTCTTATGTTATGGAACTGTTCCTGATGTTGTTGTTGTTCCTTTATCTGCTGCTCTGATTCTGACTACTGCAGTGTTGTTCTGTCTGCCGGACGCACCTTCGGCTCCCGGCTGCCTGGCGGCATCCGGTCGTCAGGCCCGACTCCGACAGGCAGCTGCTGGCGCACCCGCCA
>NZ_JAOWHE010000072.1:0-80051 GCF_030332765.1 Citrobacter sp. Cpo071
CAGGTTTCGGGGCCGAAGACGGCGCTGGTTTCATAGGTCTGCTGGTCAATATAGGAATCCCAGCAGAAGACAATGTACTGAGGGGGTTTTTTGACTTTGTTGAACTGGTCGCCAAAACCATGAGCATTTTCAGCCCATTCTTTGACGGAATCTGGGTCAGGGGAAGCCTGGTCAAGCGTATTAAACGTATACAGATAACCATCGGTATCGATAACTCTTGCATGGTTGACCATTGAGGGTAATTCTCTGGGGGTGATAAAAGCGAAGATCCACTTACCATAAGGTAGGGTCCAGTCGCCGCTGGCGGCCTGTTTTGACTGTAAAGGGGGCGACTGATGTGGGCTGCAGCCTGCAGCGGCCAGTAACAGCGCAAGCGCCAGGGCATAAGATATTTTCATCGTTTATTTCCATCCATGTTGTAAATGGTTCTGATCCAGTTAGCGTCCGGTCGGTTGACAAAGCTGACGGTTTCCGAGGCTGATGCTCCACCCTGTAACTCCCCGCTCTGTTTGAGATCCACTGCGTTCCAGTGGGCTGAGCAGTGGATATAGCGGCCGGCAATCCGATCCACCTCTTCTGGTGTAAAGCCAGCGGTGCTTCTGTGCTGACGGGCCGCTTTTCCCATTTCCCGGGCTTGTTCGCACAACGGCTTTAGCGCATCCGGCAGGGCGTGTCTTTGAATTTTATCGACGTCAGCCAATAACGCCCCAGCCTCAACCGCCGCATCGACCATCACCCGCAACGCCACCTTCGACCAGTCGGAAAAGACCGTCCGCTGGCGCAACGTCAGGGCGGTAAAGGTGCGTTTTTGTGGCTGGGTGTAACGGTCAGTAGGTGCCCGCGGGTCCTCCCAGACCTCCGGGGTGATCTCATGGGTGCGTATAATGGGCATGATAGCCGGTGAATGTTCGAGCACACGCAACTGCGCCATCGTCTGCGCGTATATGTGAGACTGCGCCCCGGGCTGGTTCTGCGGCAGGGTTTCCACCTGCGGACGGGTGAGAAAGAGGTCTTCGCGTAGTTGCGGCATATAGCCGCCGCCGATATCGGAGTGCACGCCGGGAAGCGCCAGCTCTGGCCAGGCGGGGGCCACGCTGTTAAGGGCGAAGTTGTAGCGGCACTCGTTCCGGGCGGTAAGATGAAACACCTTTTGCGCCACGCCCGGACGCAGCCGGAGGGTAACGTTGCCGGTGTCGGCGCTGTGTGGGTCGAGTCCGTTGGTTACCGTACCGACAGCCGCCACGGTGTCCATGATGCCGAGAAAACGGGTGTTGCCAGCCGGAGTTCCGCGATAGCTAATTTTGCCCATGCCCGCTGAAATGGCGTTGATAATGGCCTGATCTTCCGCCTGGACACGGTTAGCGAAGTGGCGGGCTGCGGCTGCGCCGCGGCTGAAGCCGAAGATATCGAACAGCAACGCCTCGACTATAAATTTTCCTTCCAGTAGTTTCAGTGCCTTTTTTATCGCTGCACCCAGTTGCGCCACCGCATCATCGGTTTTGGCAATAATCCCGGTTTCTGCGGCGCCCAGTCCCAGACCTATTGGGTTATCGGGTTCACCCGCCCGGGTGCCAATTCCTTCTACATATAGTCTGTTTTGTACATAACTGCTGTCTGCAGGAAATTGCCACTGATATAACTCATTCAACCAGTGAATATTCGTGTAATACCCCAGATAGCTGGTCGCTCCTACCCCGCTGATCCCCATCTTCTCCTGTGCATTTCTGGCAAGAATGCTTTGGGCATCTGGACTCTCAATATCAAAATGCTGCGCGGTGAGCGCCTCAAGCATGTTGCGGGTATTCACGGCGTTATTGCCGGTGCCGTCGAAGAATATCCCCAGCACCAGCGTCACCTTACGCACCGGCTGCTCTGCGGGCAAAATGCTCTTTTGCACCACCGGGAAAAGCCGATCGTAATTGTCCGGTGTCAGCAGGTAATCAAACTCGGTGCAGGCAATCAGATGACGACACAGAATATGATCATAATCTATCGATATATATTCATAATCCATATCGTTCATCTTGGACTCCTGGTGAATAGCCTGCACCGTCGCACCACGAAGTTCGATTAAGTAATATTTTTCCATGCGACCGTATCGATTGATGCGGTATATATCAAACCTCATTTTAAGACGTTCATTATTATTAATAGCATTGCAGAATAACGGAGAGCTTTTATCCAGGAGTTTGCAAAAGCGCAGGCCGAGGTGCTTAACGCCGCCTTGTATGCTGCTTTGCGCCTGCGTCAGGCTGAAGACAAAGATACTATCTTCATGCGCTGACTGATAGCGATTGCCCACGGAGGCCTGCGAGTTACAGCCTGCAGAAATCGGTCCCTGAATATCACCCTCAAGCGTTAAATAAATAAGGCTGCTCATTTATTTTCCTTTAAGGAGGTTTTTACTCAGGAAGAAGCGTAATGATAAAACGGATAAAATAACCTGCCATCAATCAAATTAAGTCGCAAATTTAGTTTATTATTTAATCGTAAAAGGAAGCGCTAATAGAAAAAATAGCCTGCCTTCTCTCTGCCTGTGATGGCGATACTGCCGCATTCGCGGCCCTTTTCTTTGTGACTCAACACGCCAGATAGGGTAGTATCTGCGGCAATATTGCCCTTCAATAGAGGGGTACAAAGTTGAGGAACCACGATTAATGAGCGATATGGCAGAGCGCCTGGCGCTGCATGAATTCACGGAAAACGCCTATCTGAACTATTCCATGTACGTCATCATGGACAGGGCGTTGCCGTTTATTGGCGATGGTTTGAAACCCGTTCAGCGTCGCATCGTATACGCGATGTCCGAACTGGGGCTGAATGCCAGCGCCAAATTTAAAAAATCCGCCCGTACCGTCGGTGACGTGCTGGGTAAATACCATCCGCACGGCGACAGCGCCTGCTATGAAGCGATGGTGCTGATGGCGCAGCCGTTCTCTTACCGTTACCCGCTGGTTGACGGGCAGGGGAACTGGGGGGCACCGGACGATCCGAAATCCTTCGCGGCGATGCGTTATACCGAATCCCGTCTGTCTAAATATGCGGAAGTCCTGCTGGGCGAACTCGGTCAGGGAACGTCGGACTGGGTGCCAAACTTCGACGGCACCATGCAGGAGCCGAAGATGCTGCCTGCGCGTCTGCCAAATATTCTGCTGAACGGCACGACCGGTATTGCCGTTGGTATGGCAACGGACATTCCGCCACATAACCTGCGTGAAGTGGCAAAAGCAGCGATTACTCTGATTGAGCAGCCGAAAACGACGCTGGATCAGTTGCTGGATATCGTGCAAGGGCCGGATTACCCGACCGAAGCGGAGATCATTACTTCGCGCGCGGAAATTCGTAAGATTTACGAGAACGGACGAGGCTCCGTACGTATGCGTGCGGTATGGACGAAAGAAGACGGCGCGGTGGTGATTTCCGCGCTGCCGCATCAGGTTTCCGGGGCAAAAGTGCTGGAGCAGATCGCTGCTCAAATGCGCAATAAAAAGCTGCCGATGGTAGACGACCTGCGCGACGAATCGGATCACGAAAACCCGACCCGTCTGGTGATTGTCCCGCGCTCTAATCGTGTGGATATGGAGCAGGTGATGAACCACCTGTTTGCCACTACCGATCTGGAAAAGAGCTACCGTATCAACCTGAACATGATCGGTCTTGATGGTCGTCCGGCGGTGAAAAACCTGCTGGAGATCCTCACCGAATGGCTGGCGTTCCGCCGCGATACCGTACGTCGCCGCCTGAATTATCGTCTGGAAAAAGTGCTCAAGCGCCTGCACATCCTTGAAGGTTTGCTGGTGGCGTTCCTCAACATTGACGAAGTCATCGAAATTATTCGTCATGAAGATGAACCTAAGCCTGAGCTGATGTCGCGGTTTGGCATTTCTGAAACCCAGGCTGAAGCCATCCTTGAGCTGAAATTGCGCCACCTTGCCAAACTCGAAGAGATGAAAATCCGCGGTGAGCAGGATGAGCTGGCGAAAGAGCGCGATCAGTTGCAGGCCATTCTGGCTTCCGAACGTAAAATGAGTAACCTGCTGAAGAAAGAGCTGCAGGCCGATGCAGACGCCTATGGCGACGATCGTCGTTCTCCGTTGCAGGAGCGCGAAGAAGCGAAGGCGATGAGCGAGCACGACATGCTGCCATCTGAGCCGGTGACCATTGTGTTGTCCCAGAGTGGCTGGGTGCGTAGCGCGAAAGGCCACGACATCGATGCGCCAGGATTAAGCTATAAAGCGGGCGACAGCTTTAAGTCGGCAGTGAAGGGTAAGAGCAACCAGCCGGTGGTGTTCGTGGACTCGACCGGACGCAGCTATGCCATCGACCCGATTACGCTGCCGTCGGCGCGCGGTCAGGGTGAACCGCTGACCGGGAAGCTCACGCTGCCGCCAGGCGCGACGGTTGAGCACATGCTGATGGAAGGCGACGATCAGAAACTGCTGATGGCCTCCGATGCGGGCTACGGTTTTGTCTGTACCTTCAATGACCTGGTCGCACGTAACCGTGCGGGTAAGGCATTGATTACGCTGCCAGAAAATGCGCGCGTGATGCAGCCGGTGGTGATTGAAGATGAAACCGACATGCTACTGGCTATTACTCAGGCTGGCCGCATGTTGATGTTCCCGGTGAGCGATTTACCGCAGTTGTCGAAAGGCAAAGGGAACAAGATCATTAATATCCCTTCAGCGGAAGCGGCGAAAGGCGAGGATGGCCTGGCGCAACTTTACGTGCTGCCGCCGCAGAGCACGCTGACCATCCATGTCGGTAAGCGCAAAATCAAACTGCGTCCTGAAGAGTTGCAGAAAGTGACCGGAGAGCGCGGCCGTCGCGGCACGCTAATGCGTGGTCTGCAGCGTATCGACAGCATTGAGATTGACTCGCCTCGACGCGCCAGTCACGGCGACAGCGAAGAATAACGCTACCGTCCGGCTCTCCCTGTTAAAGCCCAGGGAGAGCCAACGTTAAAAATTCCCGTGAAACCGTTGTTTATTCGTGCGTTGCGATTAACAATACGCTTTTCCAGAGAGCCGCCCTTAACAAAGCCCTAACCTGATACCGCGTGATGAATCAGGTGACGTAAAATGCCAGGCTCTTAGGCCTTAGAGGTTGTTATGCTATATATTTTTCGTTTAATTATTACTGTTATTTACTGCGTTCTGGTCTGTATTTTCGGTTGCATATACTGTCTGTTCAGCCCACGAAATCCAAAACACGTTGCAACGTTCGGCCATATGTTTGGCCGCCTGGCTCCCCTTTATGGCCTGAAGGTCGAGTGCCGCATGCCGGCAGACGCGCAGAACTATGGTAATGCTATCTATATTTGTAACCATCAGAACAACTATGACATGGTTACCGCTGCGAATATCGTTCAGCCGCCGACGGTGACGGTAGGTAAAAAAAGCCTGCTGTGGATCCCTTTCTTCGGGCAGCTGTACTGGTTAACCGGTAACCTGTTGATTGACAGAAACAACCGCGCTAAAGCGCACAGCACCATTGCTGCCGTGGTGAATCATTTCAAAAAACGTCGCATTTCTATCTGGATGTTCCCTGAAGGGACGCGTAGCCGCGGTCGCGGTCTGCTGCCGTTTAAAACCGGCGCGTTCCATGCAGCGATTGCTGCTGGTGTCCCGGTCATTCCGGTGTGCGTTTCCACAACCTCGAACAAGATAAAACTCAATCGACTCAATAATGGTCTGGCAATTGTCGAGATGTTGCCACCGGTGGATATTAGCCACTTTGGGAAAGATCAGGTTCGTGAACTGGCAGCGCATTGCCGCACGCTGATGGAACAAAAAATCGCAGAACTCGATAAAGAAGTTGCTGAGCGGGAAGCCGCCGGTAAGGTTTAATCCGCGCAATTCGGGTTTTTTACAGGAAATGACTTCCTGCGTGTTAATAGCCAGTTTTTTATGGAGTTTATATGTCATTCAGTCGGCGTCAGTTCATTCAGGCATCGGGGATCGCACTGTGTGCAGGTGCTGTTCCGCTGAAGGCTAATGCTGCCGGTCAGCAACAACCGTTACCCGTGCCTCCGCTGCTGGAATCCCGCCGGGGGCAGCCGCTATTTATGACGCTGCAACGTGCGCACTGGTCCTTTACACAAGGCACGCGCGCACCTGTATGGGGAATTAACGGCCGCTATCTGGGACCGACAATCCGTGTCTGGAAAGGGGATGACGTCAAGCTTATCTACAGCAACCGTTTGACTGAAAATGTCTCAATGACCGTCGCCGGGTTGCAGGTACCAGGCCCGCTGATGGGCGGCCCGGCGCGTATGATGTCTCCTAATGCGGACTGGGCGCCAGTGCTACCGATTCGCCAGAATGCCGCCACGTTGTGGTATCACGCCAATACGCCAAATCGTACCGCCCAGCAGGTTTACAACGGTCTTGCCGGGATGTGGCTGGTTGAAGATGAAGTGAGTAAGTCACTGTCTATTCCAAACCACTATGGCGTGGATGATTTTCCGATCATTATCCAGGACAAGCGCCTGGACAACTTTGGCACGCCGGAATACAGCGAGCCCGGTAGCGGTGGTTTTGTTGGCGATACGTTACTGGTCAACGGGGCGCAAAGCCCGTATGTCGAAGTCTCCCGCGGCTGGGTGCGCTTGCGTTTGCTGAACGCGTCAAACTCGCGTCGTTACCAGCTGCAAATGAGCGATGGCCGTCCGCTGCATGTGATTTCCAGCGATCAGGGTTTTTTACCTGCGCCTGTTTCGGTGAAGCAGCTCTCGTTGGCTCCGGGCGAGCGTCGTGAGATCCTGGTGGATATGACGAATGGTAATGAGGTCTCTATCACCTGTGGTGAAGCGGCCAGTATTGTCGACAGGATCCGCGGGTTCTTTGAGCCTTCCAGTATTCTCATCTCCACGCTGGTATTGACGTTGCGCCCGACAGGTCTCCTGCCGCTGGTGACTGACAGCCTGCCAATGCGCCTGCTGCCAACGGAAATCCTCAGCGGTTCGCCGATTCGCAGCCGTGATATCAGCCTGGACGACGATCCTGGCATCAACGGTCAGCTGTGGGACGTCAATCGTATGGATATTACTGCCCAGCAGGGCTCCTGGGAACGCTGGACGGTGCGGGCGGATATGCCCCAGTCCTTCCATATTGAAGGTGTTTCGTTCCTGATCCGTAATGTGAATGGCGCGATGCCGTTCCCGGAAGACAGAGGCTGGAAAGATACTGTCTGGGTTGATGGCCAGGTTGAATTACTGGTTTATTACGGACAGCCTTCCTGGGCCCATTTCCCGTTCTACTTTAATAGCCAGACGCTGGAAATGGCGGATCGTGGCTCAATCGGACAGATGTTGGTGAACCCGGCGCCGTAATGCGCCGGGGTATTCGTTACGCCCGCCAGAACATGCGCGAGAACAGGATCAGAATGGGGTAAATCTCCAGACGCCCCATGATCATGGCCGCGCACATTAGTAGCTTTGCTTCCTCGTTTAAGGTGCCAAATGTCGTGGCGGTGACGCTAAATCCCAGCCCCATATTGTTGATGCAGGCGGCGACGGTGGCGAAAGAGGAGAAGAGATCGTAGCCCATCAGATTGAGCGCCCAGATAAAAAAGCTGGTGAACAAAACGTAGAGAAAGAAAAAGCTCCATACCGAACGCACCACCCGGTCGCTTACCACGCTATTGCCCACTTTGATATTCAGCAGGGCTCGAGGGTGCGCGAGCTGATGTAACTCCTGACGGCACTGCTTGAACATAATCAAAAAGCGTAGCACCTTAATCCCCCCGCAGGTCGAACCCACACAACCGCCGAAGAAACTGGCGCTGAGCAGCATGAAGATCGTGTGCGAAGGCCACTGCGCGTAATCCGCCGTCGACAGGCCATTATCTGTCAGCATCGAACTGGCCAGAAAAAAAGCATGCACCAGGCTGTCCGTTAATCCGTACATGCCTGCCCGCCAAACTTGCCAGGTGGCGATCAGAGTGACCACCAACGCAATAAGCAAAAAGAAACGCAATTCGGCATTACGACGAAAGGGTTTGAAGGTACGTTTCACGATAGCAACGTACCAGAGGGTGAAGTTAAACGCAGACAGCAGTGAAAATATCCCGGCGACAAGCTCAATGGCATGGCTGTTATAAAAGCCGATGCTCTCGCTGCGAGTGGAAAATCCGCCGAGAGAGACCGTCGACAGCCCGTGGCATAAGGCGTCGAAAAACGACATCCCGGCAGCCCAGTAGGCCAGAGTACAAATAAGACCCAGAATGACATAGGTCATCCACAGCGTGCGTGCAGTATCAGCAAGTCTTGGCGTGAGGCGTTCTTCTTTAAAAGGGCCCGGCATTTCAGACTGATACAGCTTCATGCCACCAATACCCAGCAGCGGCAATACCGCCACGGCGAGGACGATAACACCCAGACCGCCAATAAAATTGAGCTGAGCCCGATAGTACAGATACGACTTCGGCAAGGCGCTGACGTCATCAATCACCGTTGCGCCTGTAGTGGTAATCCCAGAAACTCCTTCAAACAGGGCATCCGCAAAAGAGAGGTTTAAGCCATCGTCCATCCACATCGGCATCGCGCTGATAAACGAAAACAACAGCCAGAACAGGACGATAATGACGAAACCATCCCGGGTGCGCAGTTGAATCCCCGCATGTTTGGTTGCCAACCACGCCCCGCCGCCGAGGGTGAAGAAAGTCATAAACGTGCTGAAAAAAGCGAACAAGCTCCGCTCTTTGTTTAACAAAGCGATGAGCATCGGCGGCAGCATAGAAAAGCTGTAGAGAAGAACCAGAAATCCGCACAGGTGAACAACAACCCGTAACTGGGAAATATGCAGTGAATCGTTGAGTCGCAATGAAAAATCCCCCGCCGAAAAAGAGTTATCTCAGCTGGCTGGCATGGTGTTAATTATGATTGATAAAAATGATCGTCGTAAAATTTAACAATTTATATAACTTTCTACTGGTCTGGTTCAGACTCCACTTCATTTCTTGCCGACATACAGCGTATAATCCTCGGCCTTTGATTATTTTTTTACCATTTTTGGAAGCATTATGAGCGCAATATCCCTGATCCAGCCGGACAGAGACCTTTTCTCCTGGCCGCAGTACTGGGCTGCCTGTTTTGGCCCGGCACCGTTTTTGCCGATGTCACGCGACGAAATGGACCAACTTGGCTGGGATAGCTGCGACATCATTCTGGTTACCGGCGATGCATACGTCGATCATCCCAGCTTTGGCATGGCAATTTGCGGACGTATGCTGGAAGCACAAGGCTTTCGCGTAGGGATTATCGCCCAGCCGGAGTGGAACAACAAAGACGATTTTATGCGTTTGGGTAAACCGAACCTGTTCTTTGGTGTGACCGCAGGCAACATGGACTCGATGATCAACCGTTACACCGCCGATCGCCGACTGCGCCATGACGATGCCTACACACCGGACAACGTTGCGGGCAAACGTCCGGACCGCGCCACGCTGGTCTATACCCAGCGCTGTAAAGAAGCATGGAAAGATGTGCCGGTTATTCTCGGCGGTATTGAGGCCAGCCTGCGCCGTACCGCGCACTATGACTATTGGTCTGATACCGTTCGTCGCTCTGTTCTGGTGGATTCCAAAGCCGACATGCTGATGTTCGGCAACGGCGAACGTCCGCTGGTGGAAGTGGCGCATCGTCTGGCGATGGGCGAAACCATCGATCAGATCCGCGACGTGCGTAACACTGCGATTATGGTTAAAGAAGCGCTGCCGGGCTGGAGTGGGGTGGATTCCACGCGCCTCGACACGCCGGGTAAGATTGACCCGATCCCGCATCCGTATGGTGAAGATCTGCCGTGTGCTGACAACAAGCCGGTCGCACCGAAAAAGCAGGAAGCGAAAGCGGTAACCGTACAGCCGCCGCGCCCGAAACCGTGGGAAAAAACCTACGTGCTGCTGCCGTCCTTCGAAAAAGTGAAGGGCGATAAAGTGCTGTATGCGCATGCGTCGCGTATCCTGCACCACGAAACCAACCCAGGCTGCGCGCGTGCGCTGATGCAAAAGCACGGCGATCGCTACATCTGGATCAACCCGCCAGCCATTCCGCTCTCTACCGAAGAGATGGATAGCGTCTTTGCGCTGCCGTACAAACGCGTGCCGCATCCGGCGTATGGCGACAGCCGCATTCCGGCCTATGAGATGATCCGTTTCTCGATCAACATTATGCGTGGCTGCTTTGGCGGCTGTTCGTTCTGTTCGATCACCGAGCACGAAGGTCGCATCATCCAGAGCCGCTCTGAAGACTCGATCATCAATGAAATCGAAGCCATTCGCGACACCGTTCCAGGTTTTACCGGCGTGATTTCCGACCTCGGCGGCCCAACGGCGAACATGTATATGCTGCGCTGTAAGTCACCGCGCGCGGAGCAGACCTGCCGTCGTCTGTCATGCGTCTACCCGGATATCTGTCCGCATATGGACACCAACCACGAACCGACGATTAACCTTTATCGTCGTGCGCGTGATTTGAAAGGCATTAAAAAGATCCTCATCGCTTCGGGCGTGCGTTATGACATCGCGGTTGAAGATCCGCGCTATATCAAAGAACTGGCGACCCACCACGTTGGCGGCTATCTGAAGATTGCGCCAGAGCATACCGAAGAAGGCCCGTTGTCGAAGATGATGAAGCCGGGGATGGGCAGCTACGATCGCTTTAAGGAATTGTTCGATACCTACTCTAAGCAAGCGGGTAAAGAGCAGTACCTGATCCCGTACTTTATTTCCGCGCACCCGGGTACGCGTGATGAAGATATGGTGAATCTGGCGTTGTGGTTGAAGCAACGTCGTTTCCGTCTGGATCAGGTGCAGAACTTCTATCCATCGCCGTTGGCGAACTCCACAACCATGTATTACACCGGGAAAAACCCACTGGGTAAAATTGGTTATAAGAGTGAAGATGTGGTGGTGCCGAAAGGTGATAAGCAGCGTCGTTTGCATAAAGCCCTGCTGCGTTACCACGATCCAGCCAACTGGCCGTTAATCCGCCAGGCGCTGGAAGATATGGGTAAAAAGCATCTGATCGGCGGTCGTCGCGAATGTCTGGTCCCGGCGCCTACGCTGGAAGAGATGCGCGAAGCGCGTCGCCAAAACCGTCATACTCGCCCGGCATTGACCAAGCACACACCGGTGGCGCATCAGCGCCAGACGCCAGCCGCAAACAAAAAACGCGGGAAAGTGGCAGGGCGCTAATCTGCCTTGCCCGGTGGTGAAACGCTTATCAGGTCTACGAATAGCACGATTTTGTAGACCGGATAAGGTGCTTGAACCGCCATCCGGCAGAGAGACTCAGTATTTATGCTTCACGAATTCTGGCCGCTAATGCGGCCAGTTTTGCATCATCCGCCCGTTCATGATCGTGTGACGAAAGATATCCTTCATACTGCTCGAAAAATTTGTTCTGCCGCGCTTCAATCGGTTTCCAGTGAGTTAGATCGCCAGTGCCATGCATGGGGCTTAATTTGCTGTGCACATGGTCTACGCCGAAACCTTCGAAGAACATCCCCGTACGACTGACATCCGGGAAAGCCTTATCCAGTTTCTTAGCCACTTTTTGGGTCGCCAGCATCAGATCAGCCAGTGCCTGCGGCGGCATATCGAAGGCATAGCTGGGATAATGCTTTTTCGGGATCACCACGGTAAAACCGTCGGTGTTCGGGAAAATCGACAGAAAAGCCAGATGATGCTCGTCTTCCCAGACCTTATGGCAGGGTGCTTTACCTTCAACTATTTGACAGAAAATACAGGTCATTCCTTTTCTCCGCAGGTAAGGTGATTCGTCAGGACGCAGTCAGTTTAGTACAGACCCAACACCTTCCACCACATCAGACCCACGGTGATAAACACCGCCTGGTTAAACAAGCTGATGATAAATCCTGTACGCCACCAGACGCCCGTTGGAACGTACCCGGCACCAAACAGGATTGGACCGCGAGCGTGGGTGTACTGGGTGAGCGAGCAGTACAAACTGCTGGTGAAGGCCAGCATTAATGCCGTGGGGGCTGCGGGAATGTTCAGATGCAGACCGACACCAAGGAAAACGGCGTACAGCGCGGCAATCTGTGCATTACCGCTGGCAAAAAAGTAGTGGGTATAGAAGTAGGCGGCGTTCAGCAGCAGCAGGACGATCACCCAACTGGTACCGTGCATAGTACTGCTCAGGCTATCGCCGATCAGATTGCCAAACCAGGTGGTGAAGCCCAGTTTTTTCAGCTGGTTCGCCATCATCAACAGCGCGGCAAACCAAATCAGTGTGTCCCATGCGCCTTTCTCGCTCTTCACATCTTCCCAGCTCAGAACGCCGCTTAGCAATAAAATGGACAGTCCCACGAACGAAGCAGTGGTGGCGTCGACGCCTAACGTATCGCCAAAAATCCACAGCACCAGCAGTACGCCGACGGTAGCCAGCATCAGCCATTCGCCGCGAGACATACTGCCCATTTCCGCCAGCTCTTTGCGCGCCAGGTTAGGGGCATCCGGCGTGTGTTTAATTTCCGGGCGCACGATCCAGTAGACCAGCAGTGGAACCAGCAGTAAGGACACCAGGCATGGCAGCAGAGCCGCCATAAACCAGCCGCCCCAGGTCAGCGTGACGCCCGCATTGGCCGCCAGCTTCACCGCCAACAGGTTGCCGGTATAGCCGGTCATAAAGAGCGCGGCGGTGACGTCGTTGACGTTGCCAATACAGGTGATAAGAAAGGTACCGATTTTACTGCGGGACTCATCTTCCGGGTTCGAATGGAAACTGCGTGCCAGAGAGTCAGCAATCGGATAGATGACGCCGCCGCAGCGTGCTGTATTACTCGGCATTGCCGGGGAGAGGATCAGATCGGCAAAGGCCAGACCATAGGCGAGTCCCAGCGTGCGCTTGCCGAGCAGACGGATCATCTGCAGCGCAATGCGTCGTCCGAGGCCGGTTTTGATAAACCCGCGGGCAATCATAAAAGCCACGACGATAAGCCAGATAAGTGAACTGTTCAGCTCACTCAGTGCCGTGGTGATAGCGCCGCTGGCGGTTTTATCTCCGGCAGCATAGGCGAGCGCGAATACCGTAATACCAATAATGCCGACCGCGCCGATGGGTAATACTTTAGCCACAATAGAAGCGATGGTGGCGACGAAAATAATTGCCGAATGCCAGGCTGGCGCACTTAGCCCGGAAGGTGGAGTAAGCTGCCACAGTCCGGCAGAAATGAATATTATAAGAATTAATGGGAGCCATTTGACTCCGCTGCTTTTTTTCTCAGTCACGTTTACGCACCTATGGATATGGTGAATATATTCATCAAATAAATATATTTATTTAATAATTAACAGGTTATGTTGCGTAATGCTGCTCCAGCGACTGCAAGAAATACATCAATATATATGTGTGAATTGTTTCCTGATATTTCAAATCAGTAAAGGCCCGACGAGAGTGTCGGGCTGGAGGAAGGGGTTAACCGCCGAACTGATCCGGGTCTGGCCCCAGACGTTTGCCCTGATCGAGTTTCGCGATTTCGCCTAATTCGTCTTTATCCAGGCGGAAGTCCCAGACGTTAAAGTTTTCTGCGATACGCGCAGGGGTGACCGATTTTGGAATCACCACCAGCCCGCTATCCAGATGCCAGCGGATGACAATCTGCGCCGGTGATTTGCCATATTTCTCAGCGAGGTCGCGGATGATCTTTTGATCAAAGACGTCTTTGCCGCCCTGCGCCAGCGGGCTCCAGGATTCGGTCTGGATTTTATGCGTTGCGTTCCAGGCATGCAGTTGGCGCTGTTGCATAAGCGGATGAAGTTCGATCTGGTTAATCACCGGAGGTACGCCGGTTTCATCCATCAACCGCTGGAGATGATTGATCTGAAAGTTGCACACGCCGATGCTCTTAATCAGACCTTCTTTTTGCAGGTCGATCATGTTTTCCCACGCTTCAACGTAGTGGTCGATCGCCGGAACCGGCCAGTGCATCAGGTATAGATCGAGGTAATCAAGTTGGAGTTTTTCCATGCTTTCGAGCAAGGCTTCCCGGGGGCGTTTTTGGTCATCATTCCACAGCTTGGTGGTGATGAATAACTCGTCCCGTGGTACGCCAGCATCGCGTATTGCTTTGCCGACACCTTCTTCGTTTTTGTACGCCGCAGCGGTATCAATTGAGCGATACCCCACTTCCAGCGCTTTATGAATGGCGGTGATGACTTCTTCGTTGCTTGCCTTCCAGACCCCCAGGCCCAGTTGTGGCATGACGTTACCATCCTGTAGCTTGATAATGGTTGGACTGGTCATAATTCCCCCCCACACTTAATCCTTCAGGCTGCCTCTTTGTTGGCTGCTTGCGTTTACCCCGGTCACGTACTTATGTACGCTCCCGGGGATTCACTTAATTGCCGCCTCGATGCACCATGAATGATTGGGTGTAAATTGAGTTCACCGGGGCAGCCCCCGGTGAGTTAGGTGTGACTTAAGCCTGGTATAAATACCCAAAAACGAAAGGCGGAGGTTAAAAAACCTTAGCGGGCAGCTTCGTAAATCCGACGGCTGACTTCAAGCGTAATGTCCTGATGTTCGCCCAGTTGCGTACCACCGTGTGCTTCCAGTTTTTCCAGCAATGCCGGGATGGAGCTACCGTCCAGGCCATAGTCAGACAGGCGAGTGGGTACGCCCATTTGTTCGAAGAAAGCGCGGGTAGCGGCAATGGCGGCGTCGATGCGCTGGTCGTCGGAACCTTCGGTGATATTCCAGATACGCTCTGCGTATTGCAGCAGTTTGGCACGCTTGGTATCACGTTTTTCATTCCACAGCGCTGGCAGAACGATGGCCAGCGTTTGAGCATGATCCAGACCGTGCATTGCGGTCAGTTCATGGCCCAGCATATGCGTTGCCCAGTCCTGCGGTACGCCTGCGCCAATCAGGCCGTTCAGCGCCTGGGTTGCCGCCCACATGACGTTCGCACGCACGTTGTAATTTTCCGGCTCCTGCAAGGCTTTCGGACCTTCTTCTACCAGCGTGAGCAGAATGCCTTCGGCAAAGCGATCCTGAATTTTCCCGTCTACCGGATAAGTCACATACTGTTCCACGGTATGAACAAAAGCATCCACAACGCCGTTTGCAACCTGACGCGGCGGCAGGGTGTAGGTGTAAACCGGATCCAGTACGGCAAACACTGGCTGCACGAACGGGGTCATAAAGGCCAGTTTATCGCCGGTGGTTTTACGCGAAATTACCGCGCCGGAGTTAGATTCAGAGCCGGTTGCAGGCAGGGTTAATACGGAGCCCATCGGGATGGCGCTTGTTACGTCGTTGCCGTGGGTTTCCAGAATGCGCCATGGATCGATGCCATCAGCGTACTGTGCCGCTGCCGCGATGAATTTGGTGCCGTCCAGCACTGAACCGCCACCTACCGCCAGCAGAAACGTCACTTTCTCATCACGCACGATTTTTACTGCGTTCATCAGCGTTTCATAAGACGGGTTTGGCTCGATACCGCCAAACTCCAGCACATCCAGGCCTTTCAGCGCGTCCTGAACCTGTGCCAGGACGCCAGTTTTTTTCACGCTGCCGCCGCCATAGGTAACCAGTACGCGAGCGTCCTGAGGAATTTGATCGCGCAGCTCAGCAATCGCGCCTTTACCAAACAAAATACGTGTTGGGGTATGGAGATTAAAGTTGTTCATTGCTCGTTCCCTTTGGTGGGTAATAAAAGAGGGCAGGTGAGTGTCTGCCGGATGATGAACATTGTGGTCGCCCGCCGCGTTGCTCTCAATGCTCATTTCTGCCGATGTCTTGCCCATTTCTACAGACTGCTGGAGAAAACGGATAAATCTGCGCATTATGTCAAGGTCGAAAACCGATGATGAAATGGTGCCCCATGAACCGTGATGAGATCTGTCTTCTGCTGACAGATAAAATTAAGCAGCTGAAAAGCAATGAAAATAGACTTAACGAACTGCTGCCAGATGTCCGCCTGCTACACGGTACGGAGCCGGCGGCGCGTACACCGGTCATGTATCAGCCAGGCATCATATTTCTCTTTTCGGGACATAAAATTGGTTACATCAATGAGCGCATTTTTCGCTATGACGCCAACGAATACCTGCTGCTAACCGTACCTTTACCCTTTGAATGTGAAACCTATGCGACGCCGGAGGTTCCTCTGGCCGGTATTTATCTGAATGTCGATATCCTGCAATTGCAGGAGCTGCTGATGGACATTGGGGAAGACGAGCTGTTCCAGCCCGCCATGGCGGCCAGCGGGATTAACTCTGCAACGCTCTCTGACGAAATTCTCTGCGCTGCTGAGCGCCTGCTGGATGTGATGGAGCGACCGCTGGATGCGCGTATTCTGGGGAAACAGATTATTCGCGAGATCCTCTACCATGTGCTGACCGGACCGCGCGGCGGCGCGTTACTTGCGCTGGTCAGTCGCCAGACGCATTTCAGTTTGATAAGCCGGGTGCTGAAGCGGATTGAAACCAAATACACCGAAAACCTCAATGTAGAACAGCTGGCGGCAGAGGCGAACATGAGCGTGTCGGCGTTTCATCATAATTTTAAAGCGGTGACCAGCACGTCGCCGCTGCAATATCTTAAGAGCTATCGCCTGCATAAAGCACGGATGATGATGGTTCACGATGGGATGAAGGCCAGTGCGGCAGCCATGCGCGTCGGCTATGAGAGCGCATCGCAATTCAGTCGGGAGTTCAAACGTTTCTTTGGCGTAACGCCGGGGGAAGATGCGGCAAGAATTCGTATGATGCAGGGGAGTTGATTTCTTGTAGGCCTTAAAACTGCGCGCCATCAGGCAAAATGCCGGGAATTACCCCGGCTAAGGATAATACTCAGGCGCTACAGTATTTTTTTTTAATCACCACGAACAATGTTCCCAACAATCCTGCGGTTAACAGGGCAATCGGCAGGATCATTAGAAAGGTCATCACCTGATCTTCATGGCGTTTAACGAACGGGATCATGCTCAGCGCATAGCCGAAACTGGTGACGACGGTGACCCACAGCAGGCCACTCAGCCAGTTAAAAAACTGGAACCGACGGTTAGGAAGCCCTGAAATGCCAGCCATCGTTGGCAGCAAGGTGCGAACGAACGCCAGGAAACGCCCTGCCAGCAGCGCCATCAGGCCGTGTTGATCAAACATGCAGGTGGCGCGCTGATGGTATTTTTCCGGTAATTGCGCCAGCCAGCCTTTCACCGTGCGCGTGTTGCCTAGCCAGCGTCCCTGAATATAACTCAGCCAGCAGCCCAGACTGGCTGCGGCCGTCAGAATAGCTATGGTAGGTAAAAAACTCATCACGTCCTGAGCAATCAGCGCTCCTGCCAGTAATAACAGGCTGTCTCCGGGTAAAAAGGAGGCGGGCAGCAGGCCATTTTCTAAAAACAGCGTGGCGAACATGACGAAGTACACCACGCTCACAACGTGCGGATCCGCCAGTGCGGCAAAATCGTGTTGCCAGAGCGCGGAGACAATATCTTGAATGACTACCATGGACTTTCCTGTGGAACAGCGTTTATGTGTGGATTGTACTCCTGAATTGCCCGGGATGCCTTGATCCCGGACGCAACAATTGCAGACTTTTCCACCAGAAGTGTCTACATATATGTCCATCTGTGGCAATTTTACTCGATTCGGGCAAATCCTGCGGCCAAATCGGCAATCAGATCGTCAACATTCTCTAAACCGATATGTAAACGGATAAGCGTTCCGCTGAAATCCACCTCGCCTTGCGGACGGATTGCCGCAATGTGTTCCGGCTGGTTGGCGAGAATCAGCGACTCAAAACCGCCCCAGGAGTAGGCCATACTGAACAGGCTGAAGTGATCCAGATACGCAGCAAGCTCCTCATTATTGAGCTTCTTATTCAATACAAAGGAGAACAGGCCGCTGCTGCCGGCGAAATCACGCTTCCAGAATTCATGGCCTTTACTGCCGGGCAGTGCCGGGTGGTTCACGCGGGCGACCTGCGGATGGCTGGCCAGCCACTCGGCGACCTTTAAGCTGCTTTCATGGTGCTGACGCAGGCGAACGCTCAGCGTACGCAGTCCACGGCTGGTCATATAGGCGGTATCGGCGTCCAGCATTTGCCCCATCAGATAGGCATTTTCGCGCAGTTGATCCCAGCAGCGGGCATTAGATACCGCCGTGCCGACCATGCCGTCAGAATGACCAATCAGATATTTGGTGCCTGCCTGAATAGAGATATCGATGCCAAAATCCAACGCTTTGAACAGCACCCCGGCAGCCCAGGTGTTATCAATCATGATGATTGCATCCGGCGCGACGCTTCTGACGGCGGCAACAATAGCTGGAACATCATGCACTTCCATAGTGACAGAGCCGGGAGATTCCAGAAATACGACTTTCGTGTTCGGCTGTATGTGCTTAACGATATCGGCGCCAACCAGCGGATCGAACCAGCCGGTGGACACGCCGAGCTTGCCGAGAATTTTGGTACAGAAATCCTGACTGGGTTCATAGGCTGTGTTGGTCATCAGCACATGATCCCCTTGCTCCACAAAGGCAAGGATGGTGTTGGCAACGGCCGCCGCACCGCAGGGGAACAGCGCGCAACCCGCACCACCTTCCAGTTCGCACATCGCTTCCTGAAGAGAGAAATGCGTCAGGGTTCCGCGACGCCCATAGAAAAGCGCACCGTTCGCCCGGTTGTGCGTGGCCTGTTTTTTAGCCTCTACGGTGTCAAAAACCAGCGAAGAAGCGCGCTGGATCACGCTATTTACCGAGCCCAGCGTGTACTTTTTACTGCGTCCTGCGTGAACGAGTTTGGTTTCAAGTTGCTTATCTGCCATGTTGTCTTACCTGTTTTTATACGTCTGGATGTCTAAACTACCATGAATCAAAGATGACGCATCCTGCAGAACGGTCATACAGTAGAAAATAATCTCAAAATGCTTCTGGTGACTTTTTTACTGCGTAAGCGCAAGGAAAAGAAACCAAAGGTGCGGCAATATGTAAATAGTAATGAGAACGACTATCAATTCGACGTCGTTTTGATATGATTACGCTCAGATTTTGTGATTTGCGTCCTGGAGATACAGAGTGGGTAATAATTTGATGCAGACGGATCTTTCCGTCTGGGGTATGTATCAGCACGCCGATATCGTGGTTAAGTGCGTGATGATTGGGCTGATTTTGGCGTCAGTGGTCACCTGGGCTATCTTCTTTAGTAAGAGCCTTGAGTTCTTTACTCAGAAACGCCGCCTTAAGCGTGAACAGCAACTGCTGGCGGAAGCCCGCTCTTTAGATCAGGCAAGTGAAATTGCCGCAGGATTCGATGGCAAAAGCCTGGGCGCACAGTTGATTAATGAAGCGCAGAACGAGCTGGAACTGTCAGAAGGCAGCGACGATAACGAAGGCATTAAAGAGCGTACCGGCTTCCGTCTGGAGCGTCGTGTGGCGGCGGTAGGTCGTCATATGGGCCGCGGTAACGGATACCTGGCCACCATCGGGGCTATCTCTCCATTCGTCGGTCTGTTCGGTACCGTATGGGGCATCATGAATAGCTTCATCGGGATTGCACAAACCCAAACGACCAACCTCGCCGTTGTTGCGCCGGGTATCGCAGAAGCGCTGTTAGCGACCGCAATCGGTCTGGTCGCAGCAATTCCAGCTGTTGTTATCTACAACATTTTCGCACGTCAGATTGGCAGCTATAAAGCGATGCTGGGCGACGTCGCGGCACAGGTGCTGTTGCTGCAAAGTCGCGATCTGGACCTGAATGCAGGCGCATCCGCGCATCCGGTACGTGCAGCGCAGAAATTACGTGTAGGATAATGTTCCATGGCAATGAGCTTTAATGAAAACCTGGACGATAACGGTGAAATGCATGAAATCAACGTGACGCCGTTTATCGACGTTATGTTGGTTTTATTGATCATCTTTATGGTTGCCGCGCCGTTGGCAACCGTAGATGTGAAGGTGAATCTCCCTGCCTCCACCAGCACGCCGCAGCCGCGTCCGGAAAAACCGGTTTACCTGTCAGTTAAAGCCGATAAGAGTATGTTCATTGGCAACAATCAGGTGACGGATGAAACCATGATTAACGAGCTAAATGCGCTAACTGAAGGGAAGAAAGACACCACGATTTTCTTCCGGGCAGATAAAACCGTTGATTATGAGACCATGATGAAGGTGATGGATACGCTGCATCAGGCGGGCTTCCTGAAGATTGGTCTGGTTGGCGAAGAGACAGTGAAAGCGAAGTAATCTTCCTCATTGCCGGGTAATGGTTGCCGCCTTACCCGGCGTGTCTCTCCTGATTCAACTCCCTCGCACACTTGTTCTTATCTGTTCTCATCTAACGCGACCGTGGTTATCCTGGTGGGGTCGTAGTTCCCTTCAGACAGCTTTCGCGTCAGGCGTAAGGTGGCCGTTTCCCGCGCGAGTATATGCTGGTAGGTGCTTTCCAGTCGGGCCATGATTTTGTCCCGCAGTTCTGGTTGCTGCTCCATAATGGCTTCGATCGCGGCACCGTAGATCTCTTCTTTAGCCTGTAGCGAGTAAATTTCACGGCGATTTTGCCATTTCATCCGCACCAGTGCAGCGGGAATAGAGACTATCTCCTGAGCAACGCTTTCCAGTGTCGCGGTTTTATTGGCAATCAACACGGCTAAATTTTGCTTTAAGACAAACTCATCGCTTTTATGGTTATCTAAAGCCAAATAAACATTATTATCCTCAACATCTTTCATTTTATTTCTCTTCCAGAGAATAAAAAATAGGGGCGCTGGTTTCACGGGTAATTAAATTAAGCCAAATTTTGTTGCCCTGTTCATTTATGATGGCTGTTTTTTGAGTCAAAATTTTACTTAATTCTTGTGCATTAATGTCGCCTTCTGCCTGTAGTGAATTGAGCAGGCGAGAGAATGACTCAATTTTTGCTGCACGAAACAGGCGCTCTTTTAAATGGCGGTCGCACTCTTCAAATAGCATATTTCGTGACTGGCCGGTAGCAGCTGAGCTAATCAAAATATCGGATTCGTAATCGCTTAATGTTATCTTCCCCTGAGTCAAATTTTCACTATTATCTGTGGAGGTGGTATTGTCAGGTGAGCTGGATAAGTGAAAACGCGAGGGAACAAGATGCTTGGGAAGCATTTTGAAATATCCTTTGATGCCAATGATATGTTGTTTTAAATAAACCATGCCGCGTTGACAATAGCATGGCGTAATTTTAAAATCAAAAAAAATGGAGCCAGTATATGAACAGTATATTTTATTCTGTTATTACCCTGCTATTGCTGACCTGCGGGGTACTTTTGTTGATGCGCAGTGCAAATAAAAACCGTAATGCAGAAAATGGATACGCTGAAAACCAGCCGGAAATACTGAGTAAAGAAGAGGGTGAAGATCATTTCTCGGTACTGATGAATTCGATTACTCCGGTTTGGTATTGGCGTGTCAATCACGAATATATCGATTTTATCCACTCGACGATCAAACGGATGACAATGGTGGAGCTGAATGAGACGCCAGGGCTATTTGATGCACAGCGGCGTTGCAGCGATCTCAACTCTGCGGTGTATAAATATTACGACAATATTAAAAAACGCTGCCTGAGTGGCGAGAAAGTCCCGCATGCCGATTTGGACGTGCTTAACTTACGTCAGTGCTTCAGGGAGTTCAGCCTGGAAGCCTATCCTGCACTTGTCGCGCTGGTGTGGCCGGAATATCAGCGCCCAGAAATCAAAGCAGAAGAGGTGTGAGGAGCTGGCTGGCCCGTATTACGTGCCGGGAAGAACAACGTTGCTACCCGGCACGGGATTACCTACGGCTATTTGTCAGATGAGGCCTGCCACAGGTTCAGCTTACCGTCCGCGACGTGCTTATCGATCTGCGCCAGTTCTTCGGCGCTGAACGTCAGATTCGCCAGCGCCTGAACGTTTTCTTCCAGTTGCTCCGGTCGACTGGCGCCAATCAATACCGACGTTACCCTGTTGTCTTTTAGCAGCCAGCTTAAGGCCATTTGTGCCATCGACTGTCCACGCTGTTGCGCCATCTCATTAAGCAAGCGCAGGCTGGTAAGGTTTTCTTCCGTCAGCATGTTTTCCGTTAATCCACGAACCTTTTTCCCTTCACGCTGCATGCGTGAACCTTCCGGAATACCGTTAAGGTATTTCCCCGTCAGCAGTCCCTGAGCCAGCGGCGTAAATGCGATGCAGCCTATGCCGTTGGATTCCAGCGTATCCAGCAGGCCGCTGCTGTCTACCCAGCGGTTAAGCAGGTTGTAAGACGGCTGATGGATCAGCAATGGAATTTTCCATTCCCGCATCAACTCGGCCATTTTCTGCGTACGTTCCGGAGAATAGGATGAAATGCCGACATACAGCGCTTTACCGCTTTGCACGGCGTGGGCCAGCGCCGAGGCGGTCTCTTCCATTGGCGTATTTTCGTCAACGCGGTGAGAGTAGAAGATATCGACATAGTCGAGACCCATGCGTTTCAGACTCTGGTCGAGGCTGGCGAGCAGGTATTTGCGCGAACCGCCAGAACCGTATGGCCCAGGCCACATGTCATAGCCTGCCTTGGTGGAGATAATCAGTTCATCGCGATAGTGTGCAAAATCCTCGCGCAGTAATCGGCCAAAATTCTCTTCTGCGCTGCCTGGTGGCGGCCCATAGTTATTGGCTAAATCAAAATGCG
Source organism: Citrobacter sp. Cpo071 (assembly GCF_030332765.1). Classification (NCBI taxonomy): domain Bacteria; kingdom Pseudomonadati; phylum Pseudomonadota; class Gammaproteobacteria; order Enterobacterales; family Enterobacteriaceae; genus Citrobacter; species Citrobacter sp. Cpo071. The sequence continues at coordinate 22,654 of NZ_JAOWHE010000072.1, forward strand.
TGATGCCTAAATCAAATGCTTTACGCAACAGGGCGCGCTGTGAATCCAGCGCCTGAACGTGCCCAAAACTGTGCCATAAACCCAGCGATAGCGCGGGTAAACGCAAACCGCTGCGCCCACAGTAGCGATAGAGCATCTGCTCGTAACGTTCAGGATTGGCAAACCAGGCCATGAGATCTCCTTAGTGCAGGTGAATTTCGAAACAACGTTTCTATTCTAGCGGGTTCACGGTGAATATCCCGTTCACCAGGTCACACTGAGATGAAAAACTGGGCAAAAACAGGTCACTGTGCTTTGCTTAAAAAAACACCAATCAGGAGTGCGACGATGCCGCGTTTGACTGCCAAAGATTTTCCGCAAGAACTGCTCGACTACTATGACTATTACGCGCATGGCAAAATAACGAAACGCGAGTTTCTCAATCTGGCAGCGAAATATGCAGTGGGTGGCATGACGGCGTTGGCTTTATTCAATTTATTGAAACCCAACTATGCCCTCGCAACGCAGGTAGAATTTACCGATCCCGATATTTTGGCGGAATATATTACCTATCCTTCGCCTGAAGGGCATGGTGATGTGCGGGGGTATTTAGTTAAACCTGCGAAGGTGACAGGGAAAGTTCCGGCGGTGGTGGTAGTGCATGAGAATCGTGGGCTGAATCCGTATATTGAAGATGTGGCGAGACGGGTGGCGAAGGCGGGCTTTATGGCACTTGCACCGGATGGATTAAGTTCGGTAGGAGGATATCCTGGCAATGATGATAAAGGTCGGGAATTGCAGCAGCAGGTTGATCCCGTAAAGTTGATGAATGATTTTTTTGCCGCCATTGAATTTATGCAACATTATTCAGGGACGACGGGAAAGGTAGGTATTACCGGATTTTGCTACGGTGGTGGTGTGTCGAATGCCGCTGCTGTGGCTTTCCCTGAACTGGCCTGCGCGGTGCCTTTTTATGGGCGGCAGGTTCCTGCATCAGATGTCCCTAAAATAAACGCGCCTTTATTACTGCACTATGCGCAATTAGACACACGTATTAATGAGGGATGGCCTGCCTATGAAGCGGCGCTTAAGGCCAATAAGAAAGTCTATGAAGCCTATATCTATCCCGGTGTTAATCATGGCTTTCACAACGATTCGACCCCCCGTTATGATAAAGCTGCCGCTGATTTAGCCTGGGAACGTACTCTTGCGTGGTTTAACAAATATTTGCGATAGAAAACAATAGATTATTTAATGCTTATAACTAATTACCTGAATAATAATGCTACCTAATTTCATTAGCATTCATATTGATATAGTGTGGAGAGATAGTGGATGTACTTAAGAAAGTAAAAAAATAAAGAACGCATTATATCTTCTCTACTGCCTGCCGATAACAAGGATAAGTATCGCCTGATGGCGAATTCCTCATCAACGGCAAGGAAATTATTATGCGTTTGCTGAAAAACTTCACTATTCGTATTGTCATGTTGGCAATACTGGGACTTTTTTGCCTGCTCTGGTCGGGCGTGGGTTTATTCAGTCTTCATTCGTTATCAAAAATATCTGAAGGCAATGATATTGACCGTCATCTTGTCCATCAGATGACGGTTCTCAGTCAGGGTAACGATCAGTACTTTCGCTTCGTAACGCGCTTAAGTCGCGCCATGGATGTCAAAATGAGTGGCGGAACGCCTGATTTTGCGCCAGCGCAACAGTCCCTGGAGAATATGAGCAAAAAACTCCAGGAGATGAAAACGTTGTCTCCGGGACCAATGGATCCTGACGTCGCTAACGCAGTACTGACGAAGTGGCAGGCGCTGCTGGACAACGGCGTGATCCCGCAAATGCAACTGGCGCAGCAGGGCACGCTTACGGCCTTTGCGGAGCATGCCAGCACTATTACACCCGCGTTGAGCCGTGAATTTGGCGCCAGTGCCGAGCGTTTTAACGCCACGGCAGGTGAGCGACTCGATACCACCCGCGTGATGGTCGATGGCAAAACCTCTATCATCCGGACGCTAATTATCACCGCCGTTATTCTTGGGATTGCCCTCCTTTTCTTTACCGACCGCTACCTTGTTTCCATGATGGTGAAACCGCTGGGACGTATTCGCCAACAGTTCCAGCAGATTGCGCAGGGCGATCTCAGCCATCCCATCGAAGATTTTGGTCGTAACTGTGTGGGTCAACTGGTGCCGTTATTGTGCGCGATGCAGGATAGCCTACGTGAAGCCGTCAGTACCATCCGTTCAGGTAGTGACAACATCTGGCGAGGGGCGACGGAAATTTCGACCGGCAATAACGATCTCTCCTCACGTACTGAAGAGCAGGCTGCGGCTCTGGAAGAGACTGCTGCCAGCATGGAGCAACTGACCGCAACGGTAAAACTGAACGCAGAAAATGCACGTGAAGCCAGCCAACTTGCCGATACGGCCACAGAAACGGCAGGCAAAGGGAGCACGCTGGTTTCAGAAGTGGTTGAGACGATGGACGGCATTGCCGCCAGCTCTAAACAGATCGCGGAAATCACGTCAGTTATTAATAGCATTGCTTTCCAGACCAACATTCTGGCGCTGAACGCGGCGGTTGAAGCAGCCAGGGCAGGCGAGCAGGGGCGCGGTTTTGCCGTCGTCGCCGGTGAAGTACGTAACCTTGCCAGTCGCAGCGCCGGGGCGGCGAAAGAGATTGAGACACTGATTGGCGAGTCATCGCGTCGTGTTGATCAGGGTGCTCGTCTGGTTAAAGAAACAGGATTAACCATGGAGGCGATTCTGCGCGGCGCCACCGAAGTGACTGTCATCATGAAGCAAATTGCCTCTGCCTCGGAAGAACAGAATAAGGGTATCTCGCAGGTGAGCGTGGCGATCACGCAGATGGACAGCGTAACGCAACAGAATGCTGCGCTGGTAGAACAAGTTTCCGCCGCGGCAGTGGCGCTGGAACGACAAACAGAGGAGCTGCAACGCTCGGTGCAACAGTTCCGCCTTTCCGCTAATGATGTGCAATACGCAGCCAGCCAAACCACTTCCTCTTCAGCAGACAGCAAAACGTCTGCGGCCGCTAAAACGGATGAGTGGGTGTCCTTTTAAGCCGTTATAAAAAGTTCGTGATACCTCTGGTCTTTGCTTAAAAAATCGCTATATAATTTATTATATAGCGATTGGAGGTTATGCATGGACAACCATTTTGGTAAAGGTCTGATGGCCGGATTAAACGCCTCAAGTGCGGACAGTGCACGCTCAGTGGCGAATTTTTGTGCGGATTATAAGCGTGGTTTTGTGCTGGGATTTTCACATCGAATGTTTGAAAAAACGGGCGATCGACAGCTCAGCGCGTGGGAAGCAGGGATCCTGACGCGCCGTTATGGGCTGGATAAAGAGATGGTGATGGATTTCTTTAAAGAGAACCAGTCCAGTACAACAATTCGGTTTTTCATGGCCGGCTATCGACTCGAAGCTTGATCCGAAAGGGGTATTATCTTGCTTTAATTAATTACACTATTGACCTACGCCTTCGTTTTGTTGCTCCGCCGAAGTATTATAATGCACATAACCATATAAAAAGTGTGGTAATGGCGCGCCGATCGCAATATGCAACATGCGAATGGTGCAAAATAAAAGCCAGGTCTTCGCAACGGAATAACTATAAAATGACTGGAGATAACTCTCTCATCAATTCGAGCGGCATTAATCGCCGTGATTTCATGAAGCTTTGTGCAGCACTGGCCGCTACCATGGGGCTCAGTAGCAAAGCCGCCGCAGAAATGGCCGAATCAGTTTCTCGTCCTCAGCGCCCACCGGTTATCTGGATTGGTGCTCAGGAGTGTACGGGTTGTACTGAATCGCTGCTTCGCGCGACACACCCTACAGTGGAAAACCTCGTTCTGGAGACAATCTCTCTGGAATACCATGAGGTGCTCTCTGCCGCCTTCGGCCATCAGGTTGAAGAGAACAAGCATAACGCTCTGGAGAAATACAAAGGGCAATATGTTCTGGTAGTAGATGGTTCTATCCCACTGAAAGATAATGGTATTTACTGCATGGTTGCCGGTGAGCCGATCGTGGATCACATCCGCCGGGCCGCAGAAGGCGCAGCCGCTATCATTGCCATCGGCTCTTGCGCCGCGTGGGGTGGTGTTGCTGCCGCTGGCGTTAACCCAACGGGTGCCGTCGGCCTGCAAGAAGTTCTGCCAGGCAAAACCATCATCAACATCCCCGGCTGTCCGCCGAACCCGCATAACTTCCTCGCAACGGTCGCGCATATCATCACTTATGGTAAGCCGCCGAAGCTGGATACCAAAAACCGTCCGACATTCGCCTATGGCCGTTTGATTCACGAACACTGCGAACGTCGCCCGCACTTCGATGCTGGTCGTTTTGCTAAAGAGTTTGGCGATGAAGGCCACCGCGAAGGTTGGTGCCTCTACCATCTGGGCTGTAAAGGACCAGAAACCTACGGCAACTGCTCAACGCTGCAATTCTGCGATGTGGGCGGCGTGTGGCCGGTGGCTATCGGTCACCCTTGCTACGGCTGTAACGAAGAAGGCGTCGGCTTCCATAAAGGTATTCACCAGCTTGCTCACGTGGAAAACCAAACGCCGCGTTCCGAGAAACCTGACGTCAACATGAAAGAAGGCGGCAATGTTTCTGCCGGAGCGATTGGACTGCTGGGTGGCGTAGTAGGACTGGTTGCCGGCGTCAGCGTGATGGCGGTTCGTGAACTGGGGCGTCAGCAGAAGAAAGATAACGCTGACTCACGGGGAGAATAACCGTGAACAGACGTAACTTTATTAAAGCAGCCTCCAGCGGGGCATTGCTGTTGGGCGCAGCGCCGTCCATCAGCCATGCGGCTGCAGAAAACCGTCCGCCGATCCCTGGTTCTCTTGGGATGCTCTATGACTCGACGCTGTGCGTAGGCTGCCAGGCCTGTGTCACCAAGTGTCAGGATATCAACTTCCCGGCGCGTAACCCGGAAGGCGAGCAAACCTGGTCGAACAACGACAAACTGTCGCCGTATACCAATAACATCATTCAGGTGTGGCGTAGCGGAACAGGCGTTAACAAAGACCAGGAAGAAAATGGCTACGCATACATCAAGAAACAGTGCATGCACTGTGTTGATCCGAACTGCGTTTCCGTTTGCCCGGTCTCCGCGCTGAAGAAAGATCCGAAAACCGGCATCGTCCATTATGACAAAGATGTCTGCACGGGCTGTCGTTACTGCATGGTCGCCTGCCCGTACAACGTGCCTAAGTACGACTACAACAACCCGTTTGGTGCACTTCACAAATGTGAACTGTGTAACCAGAAAGGCGTTGAGCGTCTGGACAAAGGTGGTTTACCGGGTTGTGTTGAAGTGTGCCCAGCCGGTGCGGTGATTTTTGGTACGCGTGAAGAGCTGATGGCTGAGGCGAAAAAACGTCTCGCGCTGAAGCCTGGTAGCGAATACCACTATCCGCGTCAGACGGTGAAAGCAGGCGATACCTATCTGCATACGGTACCGAAGTACTACCCACACCTGTACGGTGAGAAAGAAGGTGGTGGTACGCAGGTTATGGTACTGACGGGTGTTCCTTACGAGGATTTGGATCTGCCGAAGCTGGATGATCTTTCAACTGGTGCGCGTTCCGAACATGTTCAACATTCCCTGTACAAGGGCATGATACTACCCCTGGCTGCGCTGGCGGGCTTAACCGTGCTGGTTCGTCGTAACACGAAAAACGACCATCACGATGGAGGAGACGATCATGAGTCATGATCCTAAACCGCTGGGCGGAAAAATAATCAGCAAACCGGTCATTATTTTTGGGCCGCTTATCGTCCTGTGTATGCTCCTGATCGTGAAACGTCTGGTCTTCGGACTGGGCTCAGTCTCCGATCTGAACGGCGGTTTCCCATGGGGTGTATGGATCGCGTTTGACCTGTTGATTGGTACTGGCTTCGCGTGCGGCGGTTGGGCGCTGGCGTGGGCGGTGTACGTTTTCAACAGAGGGCAATACCATCCGTTGGTTCGTCCGGCGCTGCTGGCGAGCCTGTTTGGCTACTCGCTGGGTGGTCTGTCGATCACCATTGACGTCGGTCGTTACTGGAACCTGCCGTATTTCTACATTCCGGGTCACTTCAACGTGAACTCGGTACTGTTCGAAACGGCGGTCTGTATGACCATCTATATAGGCATCATGGCGCTGGAATTTGCTCCGGCTCTGTTTGAACGCTTGGGGTGGAAAGTTTCCCTCAAACGTTTGAATAAAGTGATGTTCTTTATTATTGCCCTCGGCGCGCTGCTGCCAACCATGCACCAGTCTTCAATGGGTTCATTGATGATTTCTGCGGGTTATAAGGTGCATCCGCTATGGCAAGCTTATGAAATGCTGCCGCTTTTCTCGGTATTAACCGCCTTTATTATGGGCTTCTCGATCGTCATCTTTGAAGGCTCGTTGGTACAAGCCGGTCTGAAAGGTAACGGTCCGGACGAGAAAAGTTTGTTCATCAAGCTGACGAATACCATCAGCGTGCTGCTGGCTATTTTCGTCGTTCTGCGCTTTGGCGAACTGATCTATCGCGACAAGCTGTCCTATGCGTTCTCAGGCGATCTTTATTCCCTGATGTTCTGGCTTGAAGTCGTGCTGATGGTCTTCCCGCTGGTGGTGCTGCGCGTCACTAAGCTGCGTAATGACTCGCGCATGCTGTATCTGTCTGCGCTGAGCGCATTGCTGGGTTGTGCAACATGGCGTCTGTCCTATTCGCTGGTGGCGTTCAATCCTGGTGGTGGCTACCACTACTTCCCGACCTGGGAAGAGCTGTTGATTTCTATTGGTTTTGTGGCTATTGAGATTTGTGCATACATCGTACTCATTCGTCTACTGCCGATACTTCCTCCTTTAAAACAAAACGATCAAAATCGTCATGAGGCGAGCAAAGCATGAGCCAGAGAATTACTATTGATCCGGTAACCCGTATTGAGGGTCATTTACGCATCGACTGCGAAATCGAAAATGGCGTGGTATCTAAAGCATGGGCTTCCGGTACCATGTGGCGCGGCATGGAAGAGATCGTGAAAAACCGCGATCCGCGCGATGCCTGGATGATTGTGCAGCGTATCTGTGGCGTTTGTACGACCACTCACGCTATCTCTTCCGTTCGTGCAGCAGAAAGCGCGCTGAATATTGATGTTCCGGTGAACGCACAGTATATCCGTAACATCATTCTGGCTGCGCACACCACGCATGACCACATTGTTCACTTCTATCAGCTGTCTGCGCTGGACTGGGTGGATATCACCTCTGCCCTGAAAGCTGACCCAGCGAAAGCGTCTGCCATGCTGAACGGCGTGTCCTCCTGGCACCTGAACAGCGCAGAAGAGTTCACCAAGGTTCAGAACAAGATCAAAGATCTTGTTGCCAGCGGTCAGTTAGGCATTTTTGCTAACGGTTGCTGGGGTCACCCGGCAATGCAGTTGCCGCCGGAAGTGAACCTGATTGCGGTCGCACACTACCTGCAAGCGCTGGAATGCCAGCGTGATGCTAACCGCGTTGTGGCACTGCTGGGCGGTAAAACGCCGCACATCCAGAACCTGGCGGTAGGTGGGGTTGCTAACCCAATTAACCTTGACGGCCTCGGCGTGCTGAACCTTGAACGCCTGATGTACATCAAGTCCTTCATCGATAAGCTGAGCGACTTCGTTGAGCAGGTGTACAAGGTTGATACCGCGGTTATTGCTGCGTTCTATCCTGAGTGGCTGGAACGTGGTCAGGGTGCGGTTAACTACCTGAGTGCGCCGGAATTCCCGACAGACGGTAAAAACGGCAGCTTCCTGTTCCCGGGCGGTTATATCACCGATGCTGATCTGTCGACCTATCGCCCGATCACCTCTCACTCCGATGAGTACCTGATCAAAGGGATTCAGGAGAGTGCGAAACACGCGTGGTACAAAGATGAAGCGCCGCAGGCTCCGTGGGAAGGCACAACGGTTCCTGACTACACCGGTTGGTCAGACGACGGCAAATACTCCTGGGTTAAAGCGCCTACTTTCTACGGTAAAACGGTTGAAGTGGGTCCGCTGGCCAACATGCTGTGTAAACTGGCGGCCAAACGCGAGTCTACCCATGCCAAGCTGAATGAAATCATCGCGATTTACACCAAGCTGACCGGTAAAACTATCGAAGTGTCGCAGTTGCACTCTACGCTGGGCCGTATTATTGGCCGTACCGTTCACTGCTGTGAACTGCAGAACGTTCTGCAGGATCAGTACAATGCGCTGATTGTGAACATCGGTAAAGGCGACCACACCACCTTCGTGAAACCGGATATTCCGGCAACAGGCGAATTCAAAGGTGTTGGTTTCCTCGAAGCGCCACGCGGTATGCTGTCTCATTGGATGGTGATTAAAGACGGCATTATCAGCAACTACCAGGCGGTTGTACCGTCAACCTGGAACTCTGGCCCACGTAACTTTAATGATGAAGTGGGACCGTATGAGCGCTCGCTGGTAGGTACGCCGATTGCCGATCCAAACAAACCGCTGGAAGTGGTTCGTACCATTCACTCCTTCGACCCTTGTATGTCATGTGCGGTGCATGTGGTGGACGTTGACGGGAACGAAGTGGTCTCAGTTAAGGTTCTGTAATGCGGATATTAGTCTTAGGGGTCGGCAATATTTTGCTGACCGACGAAGCCATCGGGGTACGTATCGTTGAGGCATTAGAGCAACGGTACATCCTGCCAGACTTTGTTGATGTTCTGGACGGTGGTACGGCTGGGATGGAGCTTCTCGGCGATATGGCGAACAGAGATCATCTGATCATTGCTGACGCCATTGTGTCGAAGAAAAACACGCCAGGAACGATGATGGTCCTGCGGGATGAAGAGATCCCGGCGCTGTTTACTAACAAAATCTCACCGCACCAGCTTGGCCTGGCCGACGTATTGTCGGCCCTGCGTTTTACCGGCGAGTTTCCGAAAAAGCTGACCTTAGTCGGCGTTATTCCGGAATCGTTGGAACCGCATATCGGGCTAACGCCAACGGTTGAAGCGATGATTGAACCTGCGCTGGAGCAGGTTCTTGCCGCGCTTCGCGAATCAGGCGTTGAAGCGATCCCTCGGGAGGCGGCTCATGTCTGAGGAGTTTGTCGGTTTTCAGACGGCCCCGAAGACGCAGATTCAGGCAGCGTTTGAAGAGGTTGCCCGGCGTTCGATGCACGATCTCTCTTTCTTGCATCCGAATATGCCGGTATATGTCTCTGATTTTACGCTGTTTGAAGGACAGTGGACGGGGTGTGTTATCACACCCTGGATGCTCAGCGCACTGATTTTCCCCGGACCGGACCAGATCTGGCCGGTGCGTAAAGTCAGCGAAAAAATCGGGCTGCGTCTGCCGTATGGCGAGATGACCTTTACCGTTGGTGAACTGGAGGGCGTATCGCAATACCTTTCCTGTTCACTGATGTCGCCGCTTTCGCACAGTATGTCGGCGCAAGAAGGTGTGCGTCTGACTGACGATTGCGCGCGCATGCTGTTATCGCTGCCGGTGAGCGATCCGAATGCGCCGCAGCTAAATCGCCGCGCGCTGCTGCTGGGTCGTCGGAACTGCGAAAATGCATGAGCTGTCCCTTTGTCAGAGCGCAGTTGAGATTGTTCAACAGCAGGCAGAGCAGCACGGTGTCAAACGTGTAACCGGCGTTTGGCTGGAAATCGGAGCGCTCTCGTGCGTTGAAGAGAGCGCCGTCCGTTTCAGTTTCGACATCGTCTGTCAGGGCACGCTGGCGCAAGGGTGTGAGTTGCATATTGATTACAAACCAGCCCAGGCATGGTGCTGGGATTGCAGTCAGGTTGTGGAAATCACCCAGCATGATGCGCAGTGTCCACTATGTCAGGGCGATCGTCTGCGGGTTGATGCAGGCGATTCACTGAAAGTGAAAAGTATTGAAGTCGAATAACCCATAGGTTGCTATGGGGCGGAGTCAGATATGTGTATTGGAGTCCCTGGTCAGGTTCTGGCCGTTGGTGAAGATATTCACCAGCTTGCGCAGGTTGAAGTGTGCGGCATCAAACGTGATGTCAATATTGCCCTGATTTGTGAAGGTGATACCGCTGAGCTGGTCGGGCAATGGGTGCTGGTGCACGTAGGGTTCGCCATGAGCATCATTGATGAAGATGAAGCTAAAGCCACGTTAGACGCACTTCGCCGCATGGAGTACGACGTCACCAGCGCGTGATAATCGGTTAGTGCCTGATGGCGTTACGCTTATCAGGCCTACGCCTTCTATGTAGGCCGGATAAGGCATTTATGCCGCCATCCGGCATCTTGCGTTAACCCTGGCGCTTATCTTCGGTATTGGTGTCGAAGTCGCTGGCGTCATGACGTTCATGAAGCTGCTCGTTTAGCGGCCCGTTAGTGCGGTTTACAATACGACCTCGCTTAACTGCCGGACGCGCGGCAACCTCTTTTGCCCAGCGTTGCACGTGCTTGTAACTTCCTGCATCGAGGAACTCTGCCGCGTCGTACACGTTACCCAGCACCACATTGCCAAACCACGGCCAAACCGCCATATCGGCAATGGTGTATTCATCTCCTGCCACAAACTGATTTTGTGCTAACTGCTTATCCAGTACGTCGAGTAAGCGTTTGGCTTCCATCGTGAAGCGGTTAATAGCGTACTCAATTTTTACCGGCGCATAGTTATAGAAGTGACCAAAACCACCGCCGAGGAACGGCGCCGCACCCTGTAACCAGAACAACCAGTTCAGCGTTTCAGTACGTTTTGCCAAATCCTGCGGCAGGAAATAACCGTATTTTTCCGCCAGATAGAGCAGGATTGCGCCAGATTCGAATACGCGAACCGGTGGGTTTTGCGAGTGGTCGCGCAGCGCCGGGATCTTCGAGTTCGGATTCACCTCAACAAAGCCGCTGGAAAACTGATCGCCATCGCCAATGCGAATAATCCAGGCATCGTATTCCGCGCCCTTCACGCCCTGCGCCAGTAACTCCTCCAGCATAATCGTCACTTTCTGCCCGTTTGGCGTCCCCAACGAATAGAGCTGTAGCGGATGCTTGCCAACCGGCAGCGTCTTCTCGTGGGTGGCGCCGGAAATCGGGCGGTTGATATTGGCGAATGCGCCGCCGTTCGACTTTTCCCACGTCCAGACTTTCGCGGGCTGATAGGTATTGTCTGACATATTGACCTGCCTTCTGAGTGGTTGTGTTGATGCAGTGTAGCAGTTAGGTAGAACTCAATTTAACAGATTGGGACTTTATGTCGCTTTGTGCTGAAAGGGGAAGATAAATCTAACCCGTTCATTGTACCTGGCCCGTACTCCATGAAGAGGAAATCAATGTTGGACGGAAATTGCTACCGTATTCACCATCAAAAATTGGCGGTGAATAAGCAGTAATAATGAAAAATGGTGTTCCAGGAGTAAGCGGTTATCAGGGCCCTGCGGGTGGGTGGGGTGCGGTAAAAGCCGTCACTGCTTCGGTGTTTTCGCAAAAGGCTGTCGCGCGCGACATTATCGCGATGTTCAAAATGAACCAGGTGAAAGGGTTCGATTGTCCGGGCTGTGCGTGGCCGGACCCCGGGCATCGTGCGCCAATGGAGCTGTGCGAAAATGGCGTTAAGGCGGTTTCCTGGGAGACAACCAGTAAGAAAGCGTCACCGGAATTTTTCAGTCGTCACCCGGTTTCCACACTCTGGCACTACAGCGATTATGAACTGGAAAACATTGGTCGTTTGACGCATCCAATGAAATACGATGCAGTGTCAGACACCTGGCAGGCGGTGGATTGGGATATCGCCTTTCGGGAGATCGGCGAGCGTCTGCGCAGCTATGACTCAGCACAACAGGTTGAGTTTTATACCTCCGGCAGAACGTCAAATGAGGCGGCGTTCCTGTATCAGCTGTTTGCCCGCGAATATGGTAGCAGCAACTTTCCTGATTGCTCAAACATGTGCCACGGACCGACCAGCGCAGGGCTAACGCCGGCCATTGGCCTTGGGAAAGGGACCGTTGAACTTGATGATTTTGACCACTGCGATCTGGTGATTTGTATCGGGCATAACCCTGGTACTAACCATCCACGCATGCTGACCACCTTACGCGACGTTGCCAAACGTGGAGCCAAAATTATCTCCATCAACCCGCTGAACGAAAGGGGGCTTGAGCGCTTTAGCTTCCCGCAAAGTGCGAAAGAGATGTTCACCGGTCAGGCGACGGAGCTGAGCAACGACTACTACCAGGTAAAAATGGGCGGTGACGCCTCGTTGCTCAAAGGCATAATGAAGGCGCTGATCGAAATGGACGAAGCGCGGATCCTACTGGATCAGCAGCCGACGCTCGATCATGCGTTTATCGACCAACATACCGCGGGATATGCAGCGCTGTATGACGACTTACGTCAGCATAACTGGGCTGAGCTGGAACATGACTCGGGCCTGACGCGTAGTCAGATGGAAGATCTGGCGCACAGCTACAGTAAATCCAGCGCCACGATTGTTTGTTATGGTCTGGGCATCACTCAGCATAAAAACGGCACCGAGAACGTTCAGCAGCTGGTAAATCTGTTGTTGCTGAAAGGCAATATGGGTAAGCCGGGGGCGGGGATCTGCCCGTTACGCGGCCATTCTAACGTGCAGGGCGATCGTTCTGTGGGGATCAACGAAGCGGCGTCCGAAGACTTCCTGCAACGCCTTGAGAAGCATTTTTCTATCCGCGTTCCGCGCAAGCATGGACGCTCCAGCGTGGAGAGCATTCGGGCCATCGAGCGGGGAGACGCAAAAGCGCTCATCTGCATGGGCGGCAATCTGGCGGTAGCGATGCCCCAGCCGCAGCGTACCTTTGCGGCGATGAAAAATCTGGATCTGCAGGTCCATGTGGCGACCAAACTGAACAGATCGCATCTGCTGCTGGCAAAGCATAACTACCTGCTACCTGCATTAGGCCGAACGGAGCGCGACATGCAGGCGACGGGGATCCAGTCAGTCACCGTCGAAGATTCTATGTCGATGGTTCACGCTTCCTGTGGCGCGCTGAAGCCGGCTTCCCGCTGGCTAAAATCGGAGCCCGCGATTGTGGCGGGCATGGCGCGTGCCACGCTGCCGCATTCTCCGATCAACTGGGAAGCATTTACCGGGGACTACACGTTGATCCGTGACGCCATTGAAGCCGTGATCCCGGCGTTCCACGATTACAACGCACGTATTGCCGAGCCGGGTGGATTTCGTATGGATACACCTGCTTCGCGCCGTGAATGGCGAACGGAGAATGGCAAAGCCAATTTTATCGTCAGCCATCAGCGGGCGGTAGAGCGGGAACATCAGCCTGCTGATGCACTGGTTCTGGCAACGCTGCGTAGCCACGATCAGTACAACACCACGATTTATGGTATGAACGATCGCTATCGTGGCATTACTGGCCGTCGGGATGTGGTGTTTTTAAGCGCCGAAGAAGCGACGAGCCGCGGTCTGAGCCAGGGTGATGTGGTCAACGTTCAGGCGCTGGACGACAACGGTCAGCCCTGCGCGGATCGCATCATGTACGGCTTAACGGTGGTGATTTACAACATGGCGGCTGGCTCAATTGGCGCTTATCTGCCTGAAGCGAATGTCCTGCTTTCGCTGGATGCGGTAGATACACAAAGTTTGACTCCGGCGTATAAAAGCGTACCGGTCACCCTGACCAAAGCGTAGTTCCTGCTGTGAATTTTTCGCCTCTGAGCGCCAGCCGCTGCGTTGAGGTGTATGATGATGTCGACCTCTGTCCGGTTAGTGTCGCAGAGCAGGCAATCAGAGCGAAAAATTCACGCCAACCTGCTCAGGCTGTATTGTTTTGAGGTAAGGTGCATGAGCAAAGGAACGACCAGTCAGGATGCCCCATTCGGGACATTATTGGGCTATGCCCCAGGTGGCGTAGCAATCTACTCTTCAGATTACAGCTCCCTCGACCCACGGGACTACGACGATGATGCAGCATTTCGCAGCTATATCGACGATGAATACATGGGCCACAAATGGCAGTGCGTAGAGTTCGCACGCCGCTTTCTCTTCCTTAACTATGGCATGGTCTTCACCGATGTGGGTATGGCCTGGGAGATCTTCTCCTTACGCTTTCTGCGCGAAGTAGTGAATGACAACATCCTACCGTTACAGGCATTTCCGAATGGTTCGCCCCGCGCGCCGGTAGCAGGGGCTCTGCTTATCTGGCAAAAAGGCGGCGAATTTAAAGATACCGGGCATGTGGCGGTCGTCACCCAGTTGCTGGAAAACAAAATCCGTATTGCCGAACAGAACGTGCTCCATACGCCGCTGCCTCCCGGACAGCAGTGGACCCGCGAACTGGAGATGGTGGTTGAGAACGGTTGTTACACCCTGCGTGATACCTTTGACGACACGACCATTCTTGGTTGGATGATCCAGACCGATGATACCCGATTCAGCCTACCGCAGCCGGAGATCGCCAATGACTCGCTGAAAATTGGCGGCGCGCGACTGGAAGATAACGGGCAATTTGACGGTAAATGGCTGAATGAGCAGGATCCGCTGCAAAAAGCCTACGTGCTGGCGAACGGCCATGTGATTAATCAGGACCCGCATCAGTACTTCACCATTACCGAGAGCGCCGAGCAGGAGCTGATTAAAGCCACCAACGAGCTGCACCTGATGTATCTGCACGCGACTGACAAGGTGCTGAAAGACGACAACCTGCTGGCGCTGTTTGATATCCCGAAAATCCTCTGGCCGCGCCTGCGCCTTTCCTGGCAGCGTCGTCGGCATCATATGATTACGGGGCGTATGGATTTCTGTATGGATGAACGTGGACTGAAGGTGTATGAGTACAACGCCGATTCCGCATCGTGCCATACCGAAGCCGGTTTGATTCTCGAAAGATGGGCCGAGCGTGGTTACACAGGGCAGGGACACAACCCGGCTGAAGGGTTGATCAACGAACTGGCGGGTGCCTGGAAGCACAGCCGTGCACGTCCGTTTGTCCACATCATGCAGGATAAGGATATCGAGGAAAACTATCACGCGCAGTTTATGCAGCAGGCGCTGCGTCAGGCCGGGTTTGACAGCAAAATTCTGCGAGGTTTGGATGAACTGCGCTGGGATGACGCCGGTCAATTGACTGACGGTGACGGCCGTCTGGTGAACTGCGTCTGGAAGACCTGGGCGTGGGAAACCGCAATTGAGCAGGTGCGCGAGGTCAGCGAAACGGAGTACGCCGCGGTGCCAATTCGTACCGGGCATACGAATCAGGAAGTGCGTTTAATCGACGTGCTGCTGCGCCCGGAAGTGCTGGTCTTCGAACCTCTGTGGACGGTTATCCCTGGCAACAAAGCGATTCTGCCGATCCTCTGGCAACTGTTCCCGCACCACCGTTATCTGCTAGATACGGATTTCACTGTTAATGAAGAGCTGGCGCAAACCGGTTATGCGGTGAAACCTATTGCAGGACGTTGTGGCAGCAACATCGATCTGGTGAGTCATCAGGAAGAGCTACTGGATAAAACCAGCGGTAAGTTTGCCGAGCAGAAGAACATTTATCAGCAGCTTTGGTGTCTGCCAAAAGTTGCCGGTAAATATATCCAAGTTTGTACCTTTACCGTAGGTGGGAACTACGGCGGTACCTGCCTGCGTGGTGACGAGTCGCTGGTGATTAAAAAAGAGAGCGATATTGAACCGCTGATTGTGGTGAAGGAATAACCGCTCAACCCCTGTGATGGTGATGTTGCCATCACGGGGTTATTTGATGGTTTCTAATCTTATTTTAAAAGGCTTTCTAGGCTGATTCTTAAACCTGCTCGAATCTTATGACCTTCGCTAATTTTTATCCATGCCGATGAATCGAAGATCTCTATGTATGGGGGAGCGAAGGCATGATGATTTGGAGGAGAGCCGCTGGCGGCGAATAATCGAACTGAGATCGATTGAGAGTCCGCTTCGCCAAAAGCAAAAAACCCGCCATAGGCGGGTTCTTCTAAATAGTGGTGCCCGGACTCGGAATCGAACCAAGGACACGGGGATTTTCAATCCCCTGCTCTACCGACTGAGCTATCCGGGCAACGAGGCGCATTAAAACCGATTCGCTTCGTTTCGTCAACGAAATTTCTTCAAATCAACGCAGACTGCACAATCTATCACCACATTGTTGCTATTGCACGCATTCTCAGGCAAAAAATGCCGTCCACGCGGCGGAAAGCGGCATTGCCAGCAGAAGGGCAGGAAGCATATTCACAACCGCAAACATTTTGATTCCACAAATACGTAAACCGGTTGCCAACAACAGCAGTCCACCTACGGCGCTGAAATCGGCCATCATGGCTGGCGTCGTCAGGGGCAAAATAAGTGCTGCGCAGGTGGCAAGCGTTAGCTGGATTGCCAGCATTGGTACACAAATTGCCGATACCGCGATACCTAATGAACAGGCAAAAATGATGGCCGTGAAGAAATCAAGAAACGACTTGGCGATTAAAATATTCGGGTCGCCGGTCATCCCTTCATGTATAGCCCCGAAGATCCCGGTACCACTGGCGCAAAATAGCACGATGATGGCCACATAGCTCTGGATGAAGGATTCGTGCGTGGTGTTGGCATCCGACTGGGTGAAAAGCTGCTGCGCTTTGGCAACCGCGGTATTGATCCCTTTTTCCAGATAACAGAACTCACCAATTAATGCACCGACCAACGTAGCTAGGACCATCACCGGTAGGTTAGCGCATTTGATAACCAGCAAAATACCAATTCCCAAAGAGCACAGTCCGAATATGGAGGTCATGGAGGCACGAATGCGTTCCGGTAAATGCTGGCTGAGTAGTGCGCCGAGAACACCACCAAATAAAATAGCGCCAGCATTAATAAAGGGTCCAATTACCACGTTTGCTCCTGCATACCCATTATCGTCTTGATGTTAAAGGCAATTCTCTGGGTAAAATATGTTTTCAGATTGCATTATTATGCCGCGATTGACAGGCGGATTGCTTGTTTATCTGTGAGGTTCAGGCTCCGGATTTTATCTTGCGCCTGAAAGTGAAAGGTGCCATGATTGCGCGAATTTTCTCCTGTCTGAATGGGGCTGCCTGGGATGATATTACTCCCCCTACATCGCCTTCAACATCGCCTTTTTGCGCGACGTTTGCCCCTTCCTGCGACTTATCTTTACGCTCCCACCATGCGGTGAGGGCAGCGCACGCTCACTGCAGGATAACAGTAAAATCAGAGGCTATCTGCTTTTACTGATGTCTGGCGGTCGGGGCTGGTAACCAGTTTGACCTGTCATTTCGTGGGCAAAGCAATATGGCTTTGTCCGGGACTTTTGATTTTCCCGAAACGGGTTATTGCGCTTATGAAATCAATGAAAATTGCCGCCAGTGGAGAACTGGTTTCTCGTCTGTCCAGCCATCGTCAGGTGGTGTCGCTGGACAGTACTGATTTTACTGACGTTGCGGCAGTCGTCATTACCGTTGCGGATAGCCGCAGCGGGATCCTTGCTTTGCTGAAACGCACCGGTTTTCATATACCCGTGTTTCTGTTCGCAGAGTCGGATGTTGATCTGCCGGCGGGCGTGAATGCGGTCATTCGCGGTCAGGCGCAGGACTGGCTGGAGCTGGAGTCTGCTGCCTGTCAGTATGAAGAAGATTTGCTGCCGCCGTTCTATGACACGTTGACTCAGTATGTCGAGATGGGGAACAGCACATTTGCCTGCCCAGGACATCAACACGGTGAGTTCTTTAAAAAGCATCCCGCGGGGCGCCATTTCTACGAGTTCTTTGGCGAGAATCTGTTTCGCGCGGATATGTGCAACGCCGACGTTAAGCTTGGCGATCTGCTGATTCATGAAGGCTCGGCGAAACATGCGCAGAAATTTGCCGCGAAAGTTTTCCACGCGGATAAAACCTACTTTGTGCTGAACGGGACCTCTGCGGCCAATAAAGTAGTAACCAATGCGCTGCTGACGCGCGGCGATCTGGTGCTGTTTGACCGTAATAACCATAAGTCGAACCACCACGGTGCGCTGATCCAGGCGGGTGCGACGCCGGTGTATCTGGAAGCGGCGCGTAATCCGTTTGGCTTTATTGGCGGTATTGACGAGCACTGTTTTGATGAGGAGTATCTGCGCCAGCAACTTCGCGAGGTTGCGCCGCAAAAGGCCGATCAACCGCGCCCGTTCCGTCTGGCGATCATTCAGCTCGGCACCTATGACGGTACGATCTACAATGCCCGGCAGGTGATCGACAAGATCGGTCATCTGTGTGATTACATCCTGTTTGACTCTGCATGGGTCGGTTACGAGCAATTTATTCCGATGATGGCCGATGGGTCACCGCTGCTGTTGGATCTCGATGCTAACGATCCGGGGATCTTTGTCACCCAGTCGGTACACAAACAGCAGGCCGGATTCTCGCAAACCTCGCAGATCCACAAAAAGGATAACCATATTCGCGGTCAGGCGCGGTTCTGCCCGCATAAGCGTCTGAATAATGCATTTATGCTGCATGCTTCTACCAGTCCGTTTTACCCGCTGTTTGCAGCGCTGGACATTAACGCCAAAATCCATGAAGGCGAGAGCGGTCGTCGGCTGTGGGCGGAGTGTGTGACGCTGGGCATTGAGGCCCGTAAAGCGATTATTACCCGCTGTAAGATGATTCAGCCATTTGTTCCCCCGGTAGTTGATGGCAAACCGTGGGAAAGCTATCCGACGCAGGTGATTGCCAGCGAGCGTCGCTTCTTTAGCTTCGAACCAGGTGCTAAATGGCATGGTTTTTCCGGCTACGCGCGCGACCAGTATTTCGTTGACCCTTGCAAACTGCTGTTAACCACTCCGGGCATTGACGCACAAACCGGGCAATATACCGAGTTTGGTATTCCGGCGACGATTCTGGCGCATTACCTGCGTGAAAACGGCATCGTGCCGGAGAAATGCGACCTTAACTCGATTCTGTTCCTGCTGACCCCGGCAGAAAGCGCAGAGAAACTGGCGCAACTGGTGGCGATGCTGGCGCAGTTTGAGCAGCATATTGAAGACGATACGCCGCTGGCAGATGTGCTGCCAACCATCTTCAATAAGTATCCGGTACGCTATCGGGATTACACGCTGCGTGAACTGTGCCAGGAGATGCACTCACTGTACGTCAGCTTTGATGTGAAAGATCTGCAAAAAGCGATGTTCCGTCAGGAAAGTTTACCTGCCGTGGCGATGAACCCACAGGATGCGAACAGCGCTTTTATCCGTGGTGATGTTGAACTGGTGCGGATTAGTGAAGCAGCTGGCCGCATTGCGGCGGAAGGTGCGCTGCCTTATCCTCCGGGCGTGCTGTGCGTGGTACCGGGCGAAGTATGGGGTGGGGCGGTACAGCAATATTTCCTGGCGCTGGAAGAGGGCGTAAACCTGCTGCCAGGCTTCTCGCCGGAGCTGCAAGGTGTTTACAGTGAAACGGATGCAGACGGTATTAAGCGTCTGTATGGATATGTTGTGAAGTAAGCGCAAAAAAAGCGGGTTACCTTTTGGCAACCCGCTTTTCTCTGCGTAAACGTTAGTGCGCGATAGTCTGGGTGCCTGCTGGAACGCGTACGTGTTTGTATTTAAACAGCGCAACGAAGGCAAAAGCCAGAACCAGCGAGTAACCTGCGAAGATCAACCACACGGTCTGCCAGTCGGTAATACCGTTCAGCGTATAGTGTTCAACGACTTTACCGCTCACCAGTCCGCCCAGAATACAACCGAAACCGTTGGTCATCATCAGGAACATACCCTGTGCGCTGGCGCGGATTTCAGGGCGTACTTCTTTCTCCACGAACACAGAACCAGAGATGTTGAAGAAGTCGAAGGCGCAGCCGTAAACAATCATCGACAGAACCAGCAGCACGGTACCGAACGGCGTTGGATCGCCGTAGGCAAACAGGCCGAAGCGCAGCATCCACGCCACAATACTGATAAGCATCACGTTCTTAATACCGTAACGGCTTAAGAAGAACGGGATGGTCAGGATAAACAGCGTCTCGGAAATCTGTGAAATCGACATCATCACCGATGCGTGTTCCACGATAAAGCTACCGGAGAACAGCGGGTTGTTATCGAAGCTGTGCAGGAAGGTGTTACCAAACATATTGGTAATCTGCAGCTCTGCGCCCAGCATCATTGAGAAGATGAAGAAAATCGCCATACGCTTGTTTTTAAACAGCGCGAAAGCATCCAGACCGAGCATTGATGTCCAGCTCTGGTTTTTCTGCTGATTGGCAACCGGAATATGCGGCAGCGTCAGGGTGAACAGTACCAGTACCAGGGACAATGTCGCACCGATGTACAGCTGCATATGGCTCAGTTCAAAGCCGGAGAAGCTCACTGCCCACATCGCCAGAATAAAGCCGATGGTGCCCCAGATACGAATTGGCGGGAAGTCGGTAACGATATCCATCCCGGCAGATTGCAGGCGATAGTAGGAGATGGTGTTGATTAGCCCCAGTGTTGGCATATAGGCCAGGGAGTTAAGCAAGATCACAAAGAACATGGCCCCTGGCGTGGTGACTTCGGCTGCGGCAAACAGCGTTCCTGCGCCGACCAGGTGGCAAAGGGCGTAAACCCACTTCGCACTGATCCATTTATCGGCCACGATCCCTAACAGCGTTGGCATAAACACGGCGGCGATCCCCAGCGAGCTATACACCGCGCCAATGGATGCACCATCGAATTTAAGGGTGACAAACATATAGGAGCCGAGGGTAGTGAGCCAACTACCCCATAAGCAGAACTGCAGAAACGAGAGAACTTTCAGCTGCAGCTTAAGATTCATGTTAATTTCCTCACACCGTAATGCGGATGAATGTTTTAAAAGGCACATTTGCCGTGGCTATATGATGTGATTCTATCAATGAGATGCACTCTTTTTTTGTTACCTGTGACAAATATTTGCAAACAATTTCTGATTGCAAAGCAAAAGAGTGATGGAGTTAACATTTTTGGTGCTTCAGGCCCCCGTTTTAGGGGGCTGAAGAGGAATACATTAGCGGCGTCGATAGGATTTTTGTGCGGAATTGACCTTATAAAGGTATCGGCGTGATTCAGCAGATGGATGTCGGGTGGTCAGCGTTTGATAAACGTCACCTGGAGACATGCTGTTAATGATATTCGCGGCCTGAATTTTATCGTTCGAGAACACGCGCAGCACGCTGCCCGCGCCGCCGTTATACGCGGTGATTACCGCATAGCGACGTGAGGTCGGATTATCGATACCGCCCAAATAGACATTGTTGAGCATTGCCAGATAGGCCGTACCGGTATCAATGTTGCTGGCCGGGTCAAACAAGAAGCTACGGCTTGGTGTGCCTGAGCGCCCTTGCGAGCGGAACACATCTTTCCCGGCGCTGTGCTGTACCACCTGCATCAGTCCCAGCGCATCGGCATGGCTCACCGCATACGGGTTAAACGAGGATTCGGTTTGCATGATAGCCAGAATCAGCGACTCGTCGACGCCATACTTACGTGAAGCCTGACGCACCATGCCAACGTATTTATGCGCGCGCTTATCAAGGTGGTTCGGCACCAGATTGATCGTCACGCTATAGATGATACGCAGGCCATTGCTGCGGCTTTTAAGTCGTGTTTGCAGCAGGTAGTTGGCAAAGTTGGTGGCACGCCCCTCCCAACGAATGGGCTGGCCGGTATTATCAACCACCTGTCCGTACAGGAATGGCTCTTTGGAAATCTTAATGTCGTCGACATCGGAATAGAGGTCGATAGATCCCGGATCATCGCCCATCAGCAATGTCTTAATAATCGCCCGACGCAGGTGTCCGGCGGGATCTGTCCCGGCAATGGTCTCGACGGTTATCGTACCGTCATCAAAGTTGATGTGGCTGCGGGTTTGATACTGATCGGTATACTTGACGTAGTCCTTCGGACCCGCAATCAGCACTTCCTTAAATCCCCACAAATTCTCAATATTATGGGCAAATTGCCCCATCAGAATATCAAAACCGTTGGTATCCTTGACCCAGGCTTCGTTATAGGAATCGCCTTTTTTGGTCGAACTGGAACAGGAGATGAGCAACGGCGCAATAACGGCAAGCGCGAGAAATTTTTTCATCATTCCGGGAGTGCGTGTTGTGTTTGTTGTTTGCAAGGACCAGATTAAAACGTAGGCCGGATAAGCGCAGCGCCATCCGGCAACGGTTCTTATGACTCTGGCGTATAGCCTTCAATATGCACATCCTTACCTTCAAACAGGAAGTTAATCATCTCCTGTTCCAGTAACTTACGGTGTTCGACGTTCATCATATTGAGTTTTTTCTCGTTAATCAGCATGGTCTGTTTATGCTGCCATTGCGCCCATGCTTCTTTAGAAATTTCGTTATAAATGCGTTTTCCCAGATCGCCCGGGTACAGCTGAAAATCCTGGCCTTCTGCTTCGCGTTGCAGGAAAGTGCAAAAAATCGTTCTGCTCATAAAAAGTCCTCTTTATCGTCCGGTACGTTAAACGTGTGTACCGGCACGTAATTGCTGTAACAAACGCTCCACGGGAGCCGCCAGTCCGACCGACGGCGGTTGCGCTAAGTTATACCAGAGCGCGTTGCCTTCATCCATGCATGAGGTGAATGAAGACACGGGAAGCCACATAGGCACAATATCTAAGTGGAAATGGCTAAAGGTATGGCGAAACGCATTAAGTTGGGTCAGATTATCTGCGTTAATTTGTCGTTGCGCCAGCCAGTTGCGCAGTCCATCTTCGTCGTCAAACTGCGGAAAACAGTATAAACCACCCCACAAGCCGCTGGGCGGTCGCTGTGAGAGCAGCACTTCGTCATCATGCTGCATCAGTAAAAAATAGCCCGTTCGTTCCGGTAACGTCTGTTTGGGTTTTTTACCGGGATACAGCGCCCAACTTGCATTGGCGCTCGCCACACAGCCATTTTCCAACGGACACAGGGAACATTTAGGTTTTGAGCGCGTACAGACCATGGCGCCTAAATCCATCATCGCCTGATTAAAACGCTCAACACCCTGGGCCGGCGTAACTTGCTCGCTCAGCTCCCACAGCTTCTTTTCGACCTCTTTTTTACCCGGCCAGCCGCTTACAGCATAACAGCGAGCCAGCACGCGTTTGACGTTACCGTCGAGAATCGGAAAATGCTGACCCAGAGAGAGAGAAAGGATCGCGCCTGCGGTTGAACGTCCGACGCCAGGTAGGGCGGCTACTTCATCAAAGGTTTGCGGAAATATACCGCTATGCAGCGTCACAACCTGCTGCGCGGCTTTATGCAGATTACGCGCACGGGCGTAATAACCCAGCCCGGTCCACAAATGCAGAACTTCATCCAGCGGCGCATGGGCCAAATCCGTTACCGTTGGGAAGCGCGCCATAAAGCGCTCAAAATAGGGGATAACGGTCGCAACCTGAGTTTGTTGCAGCATTACCTCAGAGAGCCATACTTTGTAAGGCGTCTTGTCAATTTGCCAGGGCAGCGTTTTCCGCCCGTATTTGTCGTACCAGCTCAAAACCTGAGCCGAAAATTGAGACGCTTGCATGATTACCGTTTCATTATTGCCGGGGGCAAGATTGCAGCACAGCGGCAACGGGGTGTAAACCGGAACTTTCCGCTGCTCACTTTCTTCCTTTACTTGCATCCGGCAACTAACTTTGGATAATGCCCGTTTTCAGAACTCAAACACAGCAGACTAAACTTTTATGAAGAACGACGTCATTTCACCGGAATTTGATGAAAACGGCCGCCCTCTGCGCCGGATTCGTAGTTTTGTTCGTCGCCAGGGGCGACTGACGAAAGGGCAGGAACACGCGCTGGAAAACTACTGGCCGGTGATGGGCGTTGAGTTCAGCGAAGAGCCTGTAGATTTCGCAGAACTGTTTGGCCGTGACGCGCCAGTCACGCTGGAAATCGGTTTTGGTATGGGAGCGTCGCTGGTTGCAATGGCGAAAGCGCGTCCGGAACAGAATTTCCTCGGCATTGAGGTTCACTCACCTGGCGTTGGTGCGTGTCTGGCTTCAGCCCATGAAGAGGGTGTCGAGAACCTGCGCGTCATGTGCCATGATGCCGTTGAAGTCCTGCATAAAATGATTCCTGACAATTCTTTATCTATGGTTCAGCTGTTTTTCCCTGACCCGTGGCATAAAGCACGTCATAATAAACGCCGTATCGTTCAGGTACCGTTTGCTGAGCATATCTTAAGTAAGCTGAAGCTGGGCGGCGTGTTCCATATGGCGACCGACTGGGAAGCGTATGCGGAGCACATGCTTGAAGTGATGTCCTCGATTGACGGGTATAAAAACCAGTCAGAGAGTAACGATTATGTACCGCGCCCGGAATCGCGCCCGGTAACCAAATTTGAACAACGTGGTCATCGTCTTGGCCACGGCGTATGGGACTTAATGTTCGAGAGGGTGAAATAATGGCAAAGAACCGTAGCCGTCGTCTGCGTAAAAAGATGCACATCGAAGAATTCCAGGAAGTAGGATTTTCGGTTGCATGGCGTTTCCCGGAAGGTACATCTGGAGAGCAGGTCGATCAAATCGTTGATGACTTTATCAATGAAGTCATCGAACCGAACAAGCTGGCTTTTGACGGCAGCGGCTATCTGGCCTGGGAAGGTCTGATCTGTCTGCAGGAAATCGGCAAATGCACCGAAGAACACCAGGCAATCGTGCGTAAGTGGCTGGAAGAGCACAAACTCGAAGAAGTGCGTACCAGCGAACTTTTCGATATTTGGTGGGACTAAGTAGCACAGGGTCGGCAAATGCCGGCCCGATTTGTATTGAGGGAAAGATATGATGCGCAAAACGCTGCTGGCGGCAGTCCTAACGTTCACGGCGATGGCCGCACATGCAGATTACCAGTGCAGCGTCACCCCGCGTGACGATGTGATTTTGAGCCCACAAACGGTGCAGGTGAAGGGCGAGAATGGCGACCTGGTTATTACCCAGGCTGGTGATGTTACCTTCAACGGTAAACAGTATAACCTGAACGCCGCACAGCGTGAGCAGGCCAAAGATTATCAGGCGGCGTTGCGTAGCAGCCTGCCGTGGATCGACGAAGGTGCCAGAGCGCGCGTAGAGAAAGGTCGCGTGGCGCTGGACAAAATCATCGCCAAAGAGGTCGGTGAAAGCAGCAACATGCGTGGCCGCTTAACCAAGCTGGATGCGCAATTGAAAGAGCAGATGAACCGCATCATCGAGCATCGAACTGATGGCCTGACTTTCCATTATAAGGCGATTGATCAGGTCCGCGCGGACGGACAACAGCTGGTGAATCAGGCGATGGGCGGCATTTTGCAGGACAGCATCAACGAGATGGGAGCGAAAGCCGTGCTCAAAGGCGGTGGTAATCCACTGCAGGGCGTACTCGGAAGCCTCGGTGGTTTGCAGACCTCAATTCAGAACGAATGGAAGAATCAGGAACAAGACTTCCAGCAGTTTGGCAAAGATGTTTGTTCCCGCGTTGTGACGCTGGAAAACGATCGTAAAACGCTGGTTAGCACTCTGAAATAATCTTCACCTCTTATTAACGGCACAGAAACATTCTGTGCCGTTTTATTTTGTATATTTCTGTTTTTTTGATATCCATCTCTAAGAACGGCAATTTGGTGGAGATATAAATCTGGTTAATTGGAACTCGTCACATTATTCATCTGTAGGATAGACATAATGCTGCAAATTCAAGTAACTGGAGAAATAACATGGAGTTTTTCAAGAAAACGGCACTTGCCGCACTGGTTATGGGTTTCAGCGGCGCGGCGCTTGCACTGCCAAACATCACCATTTTAGCGACCGGTGGGACGATTGCCGGCGGCGGTGATTCCGCGACAAAATCTAACTACACGGCAGGCAAGGTTGGCGTAGAAAATCTGGTTGAGGCCGTACCTCAATTGAAAGATATCGCTGTCGTTAAAGGCGAGCAGGTGGTGAATATCGGCTCCCAGGATATGAATGACGAAGTCTGGTTAACGCTGGCGAAAAAGATTAATACCGAGTGTGATAAAACCGACGGCTTCGTGGTAACACATGGTACGGATACCATGGAAGAAACCGCCTATTTCCTCGACCTGACCGTCAAGTGTAACAAACCGGTGGTGCTGGTCGGCGCAATGCGTCCGTCTACGGGTATGAGCGCTGATGGCCCGTTTAACCTGTATAACGCAGTAGTAACTGCCGCAGACAAAGCCTCTGCCAACCGCGGAGTGCTGGTGGTGATGAACGACACCGTTATGGATGGTCGTGACGTGACTAAAACCAACACTACCGACGTCGCTACCTTCAAATCCGTTAACTACGGCCCGTTGGGTTACATCCATAACGGTAAAATCGACTACCAGCGTACGCCTGCGCGTAAGCACACCACGTCTACTCCGTTCGATGTGTCTAAGCTGAGCGAGCTGCCGAAAGTTGGAATTGTTTATAACTACGCTAACGCCTCCGATCTGCCGGCAAAAGCGCTGGTGGATGCGGGTTACGCCGGGATCGTCAGTGCGGGTGTAGGTAATGGTAACCTGTATAAAACCATTTTCGATACGCTGGCAACCGCCGCGCATAAAGGTACCGTTGTAGTGCGTTCATCCCGTGTACCAACGGGCGCCACTACACAGGATGCAGAAGTTGATGATGCAAAATACGGATTTGTGGCTTCAGGTTCCCTGAACCCGCAAAAAGCACGTGTTCTGCTGCAGCTTGCGCTGACTCAAACCAAGGATCCTAAGCAGATCCAGGAAATGTTTAATCAGTATTAATCGATGAAGGTGGCTGCGCTTACCGCCCTAACCCTGTAGGCCGGATAAGACGCAGCCGCCATCCGGCAATTTTCCTGATGGCGCTACGCTTATCAGGCCTACGTTCACCAGCCATCACTCCGCCAGAAACAGCTCCAGCAGCGAATTCAAGAACAGCTTACCGTGTTGGGTAATTTGCCAGTACTCATCGCATTCACTCAGGTAGCCCTGGGAAATAGCCTCATCGATCTGTCGACGAATAACGTCTTCGGTAAGACCGGTATATTGCGTGAATTCCGCGCGAGGCGCGGCTTCCAGCAGCCGGAAACGATTCATGAAGAACTCGAACGGCTTATCGGCTTCGGCGACATCGCGCTGGCTTTCGAGATAACGCCCTTGCATATACCCACGCGGATGCCGTGTTTTGGTGGTGCGCAGGATGCGTCCGTCAGGGAATGTGATCTTACCGTGTGCGCCGCAGCCAATGCCAAGATAGTCGCCAAAACGCCAGTAGTTAAGGTTGTGCTGACACTGATAACCCGGTCTGGCGTAGGCTGAGGTTTCGTACTGCTGATATCCCGCGGCGGTCAGTAGCTGGTGGCCTTGCTCAAAAATATCCCACAGCGCGTCATCGTCCGGTAAAACCGGCGGTCGGGAACCGAACAGCGTGTTGGGTTCGATGGTCAACTGATACCAGGAAAGATGCGGTGGGTTGAGCGCGATGGCCTGCTGTAAATCACCCAGCGCCTCTTCCAGCGTCTGATCCGGCAAACCATGCATCAGGTCGAGGTTAAAGCTGCGTAGCCCCAGACCGCTCGCCAGGTGTGCTGCTCGTTTGGCTTCTTCCGGCCCGTGAATACGTCCCAGACGTTCGAGTTTGGCGGAGCTAAAGCTCTGTACGCCAATCGAGATACGGTTGACGCCAGCGCGTTGATAATCCACAAAGCGATCGGCTTCCACCGTCCCGGGATTCGCCTCCATCGTGATTTCTGCATCTTCGGCCAGATTCAGCCGTGCTCGCACGCCGTCGAGCAGTGTTTGCATCGCCGGGCCAGAAAGCAGGCTCGGCGTGCCACCACCGATAAAAATCGTCTTTACTTCACGGCCCTGGGCATGGGCCACCTCAGTATCCAGATCGCTCAGCAGATGCTGCACATAGTCATCATGAGGGACTTCGCCCTTTAGCGCATGCGAGTTGAAGTCGCAGTACGGGCATTTCTGCACGCACCACGGGATGTGAATATAAAGACTTAGCGGCGGAAGCTTAACCATTACGCAGGGCATCCAGCAGCAGCTTTAGCGCCTGTCCGCGGTGAGAAATTGCACTCTTTTCTTCACGGGTCAGTTCGGCTGCGGTTTTCCCTTCAGACGGCACAAAGAAGATCGGGTCGTAGCCAAAACCACCGTTTCCGGCAGGTTCACGGGTAATCACGCCCGGCCAGCTTCCGTGGCAAACAACAGGCGTTGGATCGTCTGCATGGCGCATATACACCAGCACGCAGTGGAACTGCGCCTGGCGCTTGTCATCAGGAATATCCTGCAGGGTGTGAAGCAGTTTTTCCAGATTCTGCTGATCGGTCGCATCTTCGCCGGAATAGCGGGCAGAATAGATACCCGGCGCGCCGCCAAGGGCATTTACTGCCAGACCTGAGTCATCAGCAATGGCCGGTAAGCCGGTAATTTGCGCGGCATGACGCGCCTTCAGAATGGCGTTCTCAATAAACGTCAGCCCGGTCTCGTCTGCAGAATCAACACCCAGTTCCGTTTGGGCAACAACATCAAGACCGAAATCACTCAGAAGAGAGGCGAGTTCACGCACTTTACCGGCATTGCCGGTCGCGAGGACAACTTTTTGCATGGGATACCTAATCAGTTAACGCCGCAATTTCGGGCGGGATCTGTTGCGGATGAATGATTTTAACCTGTTTGTGACGTCCAAGCTCGCCCTTCTCAATGACGACCTGGCTTTTTGCCACACGGAACTGTTTACCGAGAAACTTCACCAGATGGCTATTGGCCTGGCCATCAACCGGTGGGGCGGTAATGGCGACTTTAACTTCGTCGCCATGTAAACCCACAATACTGTCACGGCTGGCTTTAGGCTGAATGTAGAGCCGTAAAACCAGACCGTCGTCGCAGGGTGTAACGGCACTCATAGCGCCATCCACAGCCCCGGCAGCAGCATGTTGCCTGTCGCCTGCAACACTTCCGCGATGCCCATGTTAATAACGTAGAGCAGCAGAACCAGAATCATTGGGGAGAAATCTATCCCGCCCATGCCTGGAAGTATGCGACGAATAGGACGCAGCAGCGGATCTGCCAGTTGAATTAGCACGTACTCTACAGGACTGCGGCCCTGGCTGACCCAGCTCATAATTGCCATCACCAGCAGCACCCAGAAAATCAGCAGCCCGATAGTCTTCAGGACAATCAGTACGGCGGCGATCCAGATGATCGGCTGGAACGTGACCACCTTAAACAGCACGATTGCTTTGATAAAGCTGAGAACGAGCGCAACTAATGCCGAGGCGCTGTCGATCGGTCCCATCGGGGGAATAATGCGGCGTAACGGCCCAATGATGGGCTGAGTGATTTTCACTATAAACTGCGAGAACGGGTTGTAAAAATCGCAGCGAGACCATTGCATCCACACGCGCAGCAGCAGCGCCATGGTATACAGCTCAATTACCGTTGAGAGCAGGAAGGTCAACGTATTCATGGTGTTCCTTAGTTTTCCTTATTTTTTAGTGTAATCACGAGCACCAAAAATGGCAGTGCCAATGCGCACCATCGTGCTACCCGCCGCGATGGCGGCATCCATATCATCAGACATTCCCAGTGAGAGAGTGTCGATGCCTGGGTAGCGTGTTTTCAACCCGGCAAATGCTACCGCCATTTGCTGTGCAACTTCAAACTGCCTTACATAATCTGACTCTGGAGCCGGAATCGCCATCAGACCACGCAGGGTAATGCGCGGCAGTGCAGCGACTTCAGCGGCCAGTGCATCAAGCTCTGCCAGCGGAATGCCTGACTTACTGTTCTCATCGCTGATATTAATTTGAATCAGTACATTGAGCGGCGGCAGTTCCGCCGGGCGCTGTTCGCTCAGACGGGCAGCGATACGCAGACGGTCGATCGTATGGCACCAGTCAAAGTGCTCGGCGACCAGACGACTTTTGTTGGACTGCAGCGGGCCGATAAAGTGCCACTGCAGATCGTTGACGCCTTTTTCCTGGAAGTAGCGGATTTTATCCACCCCTTCCTGCACATAGTTTTCACCGAAGGCACGCTGCCCTGCGGTAATGGCTTCTTCGATGGCGCTCGCAGGTTTGGTTTTACTGACTGCAAGCAACGTAACTTCTTCTGAAGACCGCCCGCAACGCGTCGCGGCGGCTGAGATTTTGTCCCGGACATGTGCCAGGTTATGCGCGATATCGTTCATTTTCCGAGGATGTTCATATGAATATGGAAGAAATAGTGGCCCTTAGTGTAAAGCATAACGTGTCGGATCTACACCTGTGCAATGCATGGCCTGCGCGCTGGCGCATACGTGGAAAAGTCGAAATCGCACCATTTACTACGCCTGACGTGGAGAATCTGCTGATGTGCTGGCTCAGTGAGCAACAACAGGTACAGTGGCAGGAACAGGGGCAGATTGATTTTGCTATTGCGCTGGCCGGTTCCCAGCGGCTGCGCGCCAGTGCTTTTGTTCATCAACAGGGAACCTCACTGGCGCTAAGATTGCTCCCGCTTGATTGTCCATGTTTAGACGATCTCCAGACCCCTGACGTCATACCTGAACTGCTGCGCAGTGAAAATGGGTTAATTCTGGTGACAGGCGCTACCGGTAGCGGTAAATCAATGACCCTGGCGGCGATGGTAGAGTACCTTAATCAGCATGTTGCGGGGCATATTCTGACGCTGGAAGACCCGATTGAATATCGTTACACCAGCCAGCGTTGTCTTATTCAACAACGGGAGGTGGGCGTACACTGCGCTTCTTTTGCCGCCGGTTTACGCGGCGCGCTGCGTGAAGATCCCGACGTCATTTTGCTGGGCGAACTGCGCGACGCGGAAACCATTCGTCTGGCATTAACGGCAGCGGAAACCGGGCATCTGGTGCTGGCAACGTTACATACGCGAGGGGCGGCACAGGCTATCGCGCGGCTGGTGGACACCTTTTCGGCAACAGAGAAAGAGCCGGTGCGTAACCAGTTAGCAGACAGCCTGCGGGCGGTACTTTCGCAAACGCTGGAGGAAGATAAGCTGGGAGGACGCGTGGCGCTATTTGAGCTGCTCGTCAACACGCCAGCCGTGGGCAATTTGATTCGTGAAGGGAAAACGCATCAGCTGCCCGGCGTAATTCAAACCGGGCAACAGACAGGTATGCAGACATTTGCACAAAGTCAGCAGCAGCGTCAGGCGCAGGGACGGATTTAGTAACCCTGCTCGAAATAGCTTTCGAGGATGACCACGGCAGAAGCGGAATCTACTTTGCCTTTATTCAACGCCCGGTATCCGCCTTGTTCGAACAGGCCGGAGCGGGCCTCGACGGTGCTCAAGCGTTCATCGTGCAGCGTTACGGTTACGCCAAAGCGACCGTGAATACGGTTAGCGAACTTACGCGCGCGCGCGGTAAGGGGCTGTTCTGTGCCATCCATGTTGAGTGGTAGGCCGACAATGATTTCATCCGGCTGCCATTCTTTCAGCAGGCGTTCAATCAAACTCCAGTCTGGCGTACCGTCCTGCGCCTTAATGGCGGGCAACGGTCTGGCCGTACCGGTAATGCGCTGACCAACAGCAACACCAATACTTTTCGTACCAAAATCAAAAGAGAGTAATGTTCCGCTCATCAGGCATGTCCCGCCACGCCTGGCATGGTCTGAATATCTATCCCGATAAGCTTCGCCGCATCGCGCCAGCGGTCGGCAATCGGCGTTTTGAATAAGATGTTGAGGTCTGCGGGCGCCGTGAGCCAGGCGTTATCCAGTAACTCTTGTTCCAGTTGACCTTTTTCCCATGATGAATAACCCAGCGCAACCAGCACTTCGGACGGTTGTTCTTGTGTGCCCAGGGTTTCTAGTACATCGCGGGAGGTGGTGATGATGGTGTTATCTGAAATGCGGATACTGGATGCAAAACGTGACGGCGGGGTATGCAGAATAAATCCACGGTCTTCCGCCAGCGGGCCGCCGAGCATCACTGGTTTATCCAGACGAATGGCCGGATCGCGTTCTTCTGGGGTAATCTTCAGCTTTTCCAGAATCCCTTCAATTTGTAAGTTTTCCAGAGGCTTATTAACGATAATCCCCATTGCTCCGTTCTCATTATGTTCACAGATGTACACCACGGAACGGCGGAAAATCGGATCCTGGAGAGCAGGCATGGCAATCAGAAAGTGATGCTGTAAATTCATTGTCAGAGGTTCTGTTTCCTGGTTCAAAAAAGCAACAGAGCCCAGTATGTGGGCAAAGCTCGAAGATGTCACCCTCTGAAGATAGCATTGCCGGATGACGGCTTCGCCTAATCCGGTCTGCGGGGTGCAATTTCAGGCCGGATAAGACGCGATGGCGTCGCTATCCGGCAACGTATTTACTTCTGCAAACGCGCCTCAATGGCATCCATCAGCATACCGGTAATCGAAACCGGGAACTCCGCTTCGATTTCACGAATACAGGTTGGGCTGGTAACGTTAATTTCCGTCAGACGATCGCCAATGATATCCAGACCGACAAAAATCAAACCTTTCGCTTTCAGCGTTGGCCCAATGCGACGTGCAATTTCCCAGTCGCTGTCGGTCAAAGGACGCGGCTCGCCACGACCGCCAGCGGCCAGGTTGCCACGGGTTTCGCCGCCCTGCGGAATACGCGCCAGGCAATAAGGAACGGGTTCGCCATCGACCACCAGGACGCGTTTATCGCCATCTTTAATTGCTGGCAGATAGTTCTGCGCCATGCAGTAGCGGGTACCGTGCTCGGTCAGCGTTTCAGCAATGACGCCAAGGTTCGGGTCGCCTTCCTTCACACGGAAAATAGATGCGCCGCCCATGCCATCCAGCGGTTTGAGAATGATGTCGCTGTGTTTTTGCCAGAAGGCTTTCAACTGCGCTTTGTTACGCGTGACCAGCGTTTCCGGCGTCAGGTCGGCAAACCATGCGGTGAACAGCTTTTCGTTGCAGTCGCGCAGGCTCTGCGGTTTGTTGACGATCAGCGTCCCTTTTTCTTCTGCACGTTCCAGAATATAGGTTGCGTAGATGAACTCGGTATCAAACGGCGGATCCTTACGCATCAGAATAACGTCCAGGTCTGCCAGCGGGAGATCCTGCTCGCTCTTGAACTCATACCATTTGTCGTAGTTCTGCTCTACGCTCAGGGTACGCGTATGGGCGCGGGCTTCACCGTTGATCAGATAAAGATCGGCCATCTCCATATAATGAATTTCGTAACCGCGACGTTGCGCTTCCAGCAGCATAGCGAAGCTGGAATCTTTCTTGATGTTGATGCTTGCGATGGGATCCATCACGATGCCGAGCTTGATCATTTTCTTCTCCGTTTATGCCTTAGCCTAGATCACCAAAACGCACCTGTAGCGCAGTAATGGCGGTGAGCGCGGTTGTCTCAGTACGCAGAACGCGAGGTCCTAACAGAATATCAGTAAACTGATAACGTGCGGTCATGGCAATTTCATCTGCCGACAACCCGCCTTCCGGGCCAATCAGCAAGCGGATGCGCTCCACCGGCAGCGGCAGCGTATTGATGCTGGCGCTGGCGCGCGGATGCAGGTTCAGTTTCAGACCTTCGTCCTGTTCCGCGCACCATGCTTCCAAATCCATTGCCGGGCGAATTTCGGGCACCCGGTTTCGACCGCACTGTTCGCAGGCGGCAATGGCGATTTTCTGCCACTGCTGGAGCTTCTTGTTCAGGCGTTCACTGTCCAGTTTAACGCCGCAGCGCTCAGAAAAAAGTGGCGTAATGAGGCTTACACCCAGTTCGATCGATTTCTGGATAGTGAATTCCATTTTTTCACCGCGCGACATCACCTGACCCAGGTGGATGTGCAACGGCGACTCACGATCGTCGAGTTCAGCGTTAAGTACCTTCACGTCCACGCTTTTTTTACTGGCGTGGGTGATTTCAGCGTCGAATACCTGATTGCTGCCATCAAACAGCTGTAGCGCCTGGCCCGGTCCCATACGCAGCACGCGGCCGATATGGTTGGCTGCATCTTCACACAGTGAAATTTGGCTGCCGGAGGTGATTGGCTCAGGGTGATAAATGCGAGGAATGCGCATAGTTAAACATCCGCGTCATGGCCCTGGGCTACGAAAGGCCAGGGCATGGTTAAAAATATTGACGCTAGTGTAGGTTAGCTCTTTTGCGCCTGGCAAGCGCGTTGCACATATGGGTTATGGTTCCCCTGTACCTTTGCAATGCGTTCGTCGCGCTCACATTCCCAGTCGGTGACCGGATATTGCTTATTCCAGGCGTTAAAAAGCTGAGTTTGCTGGCGGGAGAGTGTTAGATCGTACTGGTCGCGCATGTAAAAATAGGTACGAGCAATGGCACCGCGGGCGCGGGCTGGCGGCTCGGCAACTTTCTCTTTGAAGTCGACCTTCATGGCGCATTGCCCATACTGACCCTCGCCACCGTTCCACTGGCTGTACATGAAGTTAGCGCGATCGCCATTTACCTCACCGACAGCAGGTTGCAGGTTATGCATGTCGCTTTCCATCTTACGATAGACCGGATCTTTGGCGCAGTTTTTACGCCCTCCGTCCTGCCAGCACTGACGCTGATGACCAAATTGCCAGGCGGGGACAACGTGCTCCCATTCAATTCGACTGGCGCGGTTTTCATTTTTTCGCACTTTATAGCCGCAGGATTCGAGGTCAACGACCCCTTTTTTGCCTTGCCAGTTAATTTTACAACCGCAGTAGAAATCGCCCGGCGCATCGGCGTTAACCTTGACGCCTGCTGCTTTTGCCTGAGAAAAACTGTTGATGCCTTCGGCTAAAACCGGGCCTGAAAACGCAGCGGCTAACAGGGCCGCAGCAAAAGAAAAATGACGGTACATCACAAACTCCGTGTCAAAACGAGCCCGCAACGTAGCGAAAGTTATTCCAGTATGCAATCAGTTAGGTCAGAAAAGTTCCTGATAATTCTGAAGATTATTCTGCAACCAGCGGTTCGCCGCAGTGAACACAGCGGTAGGTGGCCTCACCGCGCACAACGCGGTTATGGCGGCGGACGGTCAGTTGGTGCTCCTGACACTTACAGCGGTAAGTAAAGGTCTTGCGCTGCACCGATTGCAGTTCAAACTGATGCGTGCGCCGGGCCGGTACGCCCAGAACGCTTTCCATCATCCATTTCCATTCTTTCCCGTGTGGCGGCACGCGCCCAAAGTGTTTCCACACCAGTAAATGCGCCAGTTCATGGGGCACAACTTCGTTAATGAATGCGTCGACGTTTTCCATCAGCAGGACGGGATTAAGGCGAATTTCATAGGTTTGTAGCCACGCAGTGCCGGCGGCGGTGCCGCGCTGTTGGTAAACCAGCTTTGGCTCCGGGTAATGACGTTCCAGCTTGAGATTGGCCTGGGCGAGTTTTTCCCGCAGGCTACGCATAACGGCTTGCTGGATGGCGATAGGGAGACGGGAGGTTTTCATAACGCCAGAGGATAGTGCGACAGGGAAGGGACTGCAAGAGGAAGGCTTCCTCCCACTGAGGGAGGAAGCCTTTGGTGATTAGTCGTGCGCGCCAATTTCGCGCAGTTTACGACCTTTCATCAGGTTACGCTCAATGTGTTCCAGAGAGACGTTTTTAGTTTCAGGGATCAGCCACAGAGTCAGGAAGATGAACAGTACGTTCAGGCCGCCGTAGACCCAGAAGGTGTTGGCGCTGCCCAGCGAGTTCAGCATCGTCAGGAAGGTTGCGCCGACGATCATGTTGGCAATCCAGTTGGTTGCAGTAGAGCAGGTGATGCCGAAATCGCGGCCTTTCAGCGGCTGGATTTCAGAGCACAGAACCCAAATCAGCGGACCGGCGCTCATGGCAAAGCCAACGATAAACATCAGCAGCATCAGTACTGCGAAGTATTGTGCGGATG
Organism: Citrobacter sp. Cpo071; assembly: GCF_030332765.1. Taxonomy (NCBI): domain Bacteria; kingdom Pseudomonadati; phylum Pseudomonadota; class Gammaproteobacteria; order Enterobacterales; family Enterobacteriaceae; genus Citrobacter; species Citrobacter sp. Cpo071. The sequence continues at coordinate 58,440 of NZ_JAOWHE010000072.1, forward strand.
CCGAGTGAATACCCACGTGCATCATTGTACCCAGCACGCCCATACCAACAGCCATCACGATAAAGCCAAGAATCAGCGTAGGCTTGCGGCCCCAACGGTCAACCAGGCCAATGGCGATAAAGGTTGCCAGCACGTTGGTCAGACCGACGATAACAGTCCCCCACATCTGCTCGGTGGTGTTGGTGTAGCCCGCCAGCTCAAAGATTTTCGGTGCGTAATACATGATGACGTTCATCCCGGTGAACTGCTGCATTACCTGTAACAGAACGCCAAGGAATACCGCGCGACGGAAGTTGCTGTTTTCTTTAAACAGCGCCCAGCCGCTCTGCTTCACCTGCAGACTTTCACGGATTTCATCCAGCTCGCGTTTGGCTTCTGCGCTGGTGTCACGCAGACGCAACAGGACGCGTTCGGCATCAACAAAACGACGTTTAGCTGCAAACCAACGTGGGCTGTCCGGCAGGAAGATAACGCCGACCAGAAGCAGCAGGGCAGGGATGATGATTACACCCAGCATCCAGCGCCATGCGCCGCTGTAGCTAAAGGCTGTATCGGAAAGATACGCGCCCAAAATACCGATGGTGATCATCAGCTGATACATGGAGATCATGCTGCCACGAATCTTTTCCGGGGCAATTTCAGACAGGTACAGCGGCGCGGTATAAGACGCAACGCCTACAGCCAGGCCGAGCAGCACGCGGGAAACCAGCAGGACTTCAACGTTTGGCGCAGCGGCGGAGAACAGTGAACCCGCAACAAACAAGATCGCACCGATCATCAGGCTTTTTTTGCGTCCCAGTTTGAAGGAGAGCCAACCGCTGCCGACAGCACCTACCGCCGCACCAAACATCATGGAACTCACCACCCATTCCTGAGTGTGCGGGGTAATTTGAAACTCGTCGGTGATGAACGGTAAAGCACCGGCAATAACACCGATATCCAGGCCAAAAAGTAATCCAGCCAGGGCTGCCAGAAAGCAGACAAAAAATGTCATGGCTTTGTTGGAACGCCCCGTTTTTTTATTGTCAGGCATGATGCCCTCCGGTTGGGTAGCTAGTTTTGTTGATGTTAAGGGTAGGTGAGTACGGGGTAAAAAAATGCGAATCACATCACATTAGTGTAATCGCTTACACTGCCATTCATGCTGATTATTGGTTAATTCATTGAAAGTTAACATTATTTATTGGGATTAAATAATGTTGGTCGTCTGAATTTAAGACAATGATGAAATATAATGTAACAGTGATGCAAGTGTGCTGGATAAGAGATGTTAATTCAAGGTAGAGGGAAATATGGTGTGATGTAATCGCTTTCATTTTCATTTAAAGCAATAGTAATCAGCGCGGTTTGGTGATGGATGTGGGAGAGGAAATAGGTATAAAAAAAGACCAGCGCGAGGCTGGTCTTCATAAGCGTTAAGTCTGGTTTAAATTACTTCAGACCGGCAGCGTCGCGCAGCAACTGTGCTTTGTCGGTTTTTTCCCATGGGAAATGTTCGCGACCAAAGTGACCGTAAGCAGCGGTTTCTTTGTAAATCGGGTGCAGCAGATCCAGCATCTGAATCAGGCCATACGGGCGCAGGTCGAAAAACTCACGCACCAGAAGGGTCAGCTGCTCTGAAGGCACTTTTTCAGTACCGAACGTTTCCACCATGATAGATGTCGGTTCTGCCACGCCGATTGCGTAGGAAACCTGAATCTCACAACGGTCAGCCAGGCCTGCGGCAACGATGTTTTTCGCTACGTAACGGGCTGCATAGGCTGCGGAACGGTCAACTTTAGACGGGTCTTTACCAGAGAATGCACCACCGCCGTGACGCGCCATGCCGCCGTAGGTATCAACGATGATTTTACGACCGGTCAGACCGCAGTCGCCCATCGGGCCGCCGATAACGAAACGACCAGTTGGGTTGATGAAGAATTTGGTCGAAGCGGTCAGCCATTCAGTCGGCAGTACCGGCTTGATGATCTCTTCCATAACGGCTTCTTGCAGCGATTTCTGGTCGATATCTTCAGAGTGCTGAGTAGACAGAACAACCGCATCAATACCGACGATTTTGCCGTCGTCATACTGGAAGGTTACCTGGCTTTTGGCATCCGGACGCAGCCAGGATAAGGTGCCGTTTTTACGCACTTCAGCCTGACGCTGCACCAGACGGTGAGCATAGGTAATAGGTGCTGGCATCAGCACGTCGGTTTCGTTGGTTGCATAACCAAACATCAGGCCCTGGTCGCCTGCGCCCTGTTCCAGCGGATCGGCACGGTCAACACCCTGGTTGATGTCCGGAGACTGTTTACCAATCGCGCTCAGTACCGCGCAAGAGTTGGCGTCAAAGCCCATGTCGGAATGCACATAGCCAATTTCGCGAACCGTGTTACGGGTGATCTCTTCGATATCAACCCATGCGCTGGTGGTGATCTCACCGCCAACTAAAACCATACCGGTTTTGACGTAGGTTTCGCAGGCAACGCGTGCTTTTGGATCCTGTTCCAGGATTGCATCCAGCACAGCATCAGAGATTTGGTCAGCGATTTTGTCAGGATGCCCTTCTGATACGGACTCGGACGTAAAAAGGTGTTTTGCCATATTTAATTTCACCTAAGGAGAATTTGGTTAGCTCAAACTGTCGAGTGGAATAGCCATGTGTAGAAGATTCTACCATGAGTCTGCAGATGACGGACACTGGCAGTCTGAGTGTTAATCGGTATAGATGGATTAACATCTGGACGGCTATTTTAGGACAGTTCTTCGCCTGATTTCCAGCTTTTTTTGATTGAGGTCGCATTGTACTGAAAATGTAACTGGAAATTTTTCCTGACGGTGCTGGCAATGTGCATATTTATCTTTTGCATTTTCGTACTGTTGTCGGTATAAAACGCGGCGCGCGGCTCATACAAAAGCACACGACGTTTTCATCGTGTTGCCACTTCCAGCCGGGTTAAAACTTTAGCTTTGGCTTGTGGGTTCGTTCCGTAAGGAGCAACCGTGGAGGTGATACGAGATAATGAACCGTTGTATTCTGCAGAATCTGTCGCACCGTTCTGGTGTACATATGTCCCCCGCAATCTGCATCTCTGCTTTGCATACCTGTCGATGTTATATACACAAAATCATTTATGCTGCGTCGAGGCGGCAAGTGAATGTGTCTCCTGAACGTACGAGTAGTACGTGACTAGGGCAAATGAGCGTAGCCAACAAAGAGGCTGCATGAAGGATGAAGTGTATACCCATCTCGGCGTATCTCAGGACTCAAGAGCCGGTAACGGTCACTAAGAACTGAACAAGGGCGCTCTTGGTAAACAAGAGTTTTCTCGTGGTTTCGCCGAACCGTCAGCATTAAGTTCGGTTACGTGTTTACATTGATATGAAAAAGAAACCGGTCGCACAGTCGGAGCGTCAGCACTATCTGCTGCAAATTCTGCCTGTATTTGGGTTGTTATCGCGTCTTCGGATTGCGATAGTAGTCAACTGTTTTACACTTGTTAATAAAATTGAGGTTCGCTATGTCTGACGACATTTCTTTGGGTTCGCCTTCGTCAGCAGGCGAACACGGTGTACTACGCTCCATGCAGGAGGTTGCAATGAGTTCCCAGGAAGCCAGCAAGATGCTGCGTACTTACAATATTGCCTGGTGGGGTAATAACTACTACGACGTCAATGAACTGGGTCACATCAGCGTGTGCCCGGATCCGGACGTACCCGAAGCGCGCGTTGACCTTGCTGAGTTGGTGAAAGCCCGTGAAGCGCAGGGCCAGCGTTTGCCTGCATTGTTCTGCTTCCCGCAGATCCTGCAACACCGTCTGCGTTCGATTAACGCCGCGTTTAAACGTGCCCGTGAATCTTACGGTTACAACGGTGACTATTTCCTCGTTTACCCGATCAAGGTCAACCAGCACCGCCGCGTGATTGAATCGCTGATCCACTCTGGCGAACCGCTGGGGCTGGAAGCGGGTTCCAAAGCTGAACTGATGGCCGTTCTGGCTCATGCCGGAATGACCCGTAGTGTGATCGTGTGTAACGGTTATAAAGACCGCGAATATATCCGTCTGGCGCTGATTGGCGAGAAGATGGGCCATAAGGTCTATCTGGTCATCGAGAAGATGTCTGAAATTGCAATCGTGCTGGATGAAGCTGAACGCCTGAATGTCGTTCCGCGTCTGGGCGTGCGTGCGCGTCTGGCGTCGCAGGGCTCTGGCAAGTGGCAGTCCTCCGGCGGGGAAAAATCAAAATTCGGCCTGGCGGCAAACCAGGTGCTGCAGCTGGTCGAAATTCTGCGCGAGCGCGGTCGTCTGGACAGCATTCAGTTGCTGCACTTCCACCTTGGCTCGCAGATGGCGAACATTCGTGATATCGCCACCGGCGTACGTGAATCGGCGCGTTTCTACGTTGAGCTGCACAAGCTTGGCGTCAATATCCAGTGCTTCGACGTGGGCGGTGGTCTGGGCGTGGATTACGAAGGTACCCGTTCGCAGTCTGACTGTTCCGTAAACTACGGCCTGAACGAATACGCCAACAACATCATCTGGGCTATTGGCGACGCCTGTGAAGAACACGGTCTGCCGCATCCGACGGTAATCACCGAGTCTGGCCGCGCGGTTACCGCGCACCATACCGTGCTGGTATCTAACATTATCGGCGTTGAGCGTAGCGAACACACAGAAGCAACGCCTCCGGCTGATGATGCGCCGCGTGCTCTGCAAAGTATGTGGGAAACCTGGCAAGAAATGCATGAACCGGGAACTCGCCGTTCGCTGCGTGAATGGCTGCACGACAGCCAGATGGATCTGCACGATATTCACGTTGGTTACTCTTCAGGTACCTTTAGCCTGCAAGAGCGTGCGTGGGCTGAGCAGCTTTATCTGAACATGTGCCATGAAGTGCAGAAACAACTCGACCCGAGCAACCGCGCGCATCGCCCGATTATCGACGAGCTGCAGGAGCGTATGGCGGATAAGATTTACGTCAACTTCTCGCTGTTCCAGTCGATGCCAGATGCGTGGGGGATCGATCAGCTGTTCCCGGTAATGCCGCTGGAAGGACTGAATCAGGTACCTGAGCGCCGCGCGGTGCTGTTGGATATCACCTGTGACTCTGATGGCGCGATCGACCACTACGTTGACGGTGATGGCATTGCGACCACCATGCCGATGCCGGAATATGACCCGGAGAACCCGCCGATGCTGGGCTTCTTTATGGTGGGGGCGTACCAGGAGATCCTCGGCAACATGCACAACCTGTTTGGTGATACCGAAGCGGTTGACGTGTTCGTCTTCCCTGACGGCAGCGTAGAAGTTGAGCTGTCCGACGAAGGGGATACCGTGGCGGATATGCTGCAGTACGTGCAGTTGGATCCGAATACCCTGCTGACGCAGTTCCGTGACCAGGTGAAAAACACCGATCTGGATACCGAGCTGCAGCAACAGTTCCTCGAAGAGTTTGAGGCCGGTCTGTACGGTTATACTTATCTCGAAGACGAGTAATTAAGACATATCTGCTTGAGGGCCGGCTTATTTATATAATCCGGCTCTTTTTTTATTGATGGAATCTGAAATATAGCCACAACCCTTTCTTTTATTTTTTAATACACCTACTGTTGCCGCTGTAATAAATCGGAAACAGAAAGGGAATCGAGATGAAGGGATTAAAGTGGAACGTCTTTTTTGCCGTGATTTTTTTACTTGCTGGTGGGTGTTCTGGGCCAGTACAGTATAGCAGTGCATCTTCGCCAGCTGTAGGCACGGCCTGGGGCGAAGACGTTCGCTCAACGGTAACGGGCGTATCGGTAGAACGTGCGGAGCGCGATCCTGCTGAAGTTATATTAATAAATTACTCCGCAAAGCATTCGACGGGTTACGATAGAGTATACAGCATACGCATTAGTGACTTGGAATATGCCGTTCGCGATGCTAATTTTAATTCCGTACCTATTACCCGTTTTTACAACTCATCAGTTGGCCAATGGCAATATAGGCTTCCTGCCAAAGTAGGGGCAAATTATCAATTATATGTGCGCAATTATAGCCGAGATACAAACTATGAAATCGTGGCGACAGTGGATGGGCTTGATGTACTTAACGGTAAACCTGGTTCGCTGAATAATAGCGGCTATATTGTTAATGCAGGAGATTCACTGGCAATCAAAGGGTTCAGAAAAGACAAGCATACTGAAGCGGCATTTCAGTTTTCCGATGTTTCTGACGCCTACGCCGCTAACTCTGCGCAGGGAGACGTGCGCAACATTGGAGTGATTGGTTTTGCCGCCTTTGCTTTGCAGGGGCCGGCCGTCAAAACACTCCCGCCTTGCTCCGCGCAGGCCTTCCCGGCGGACAGTAATGGTTACGCCCCGCCGCCATGTCGTCAATAACACGCTGCTTGAAGCAGGGAAGTTTTAAGGCGATAATTGCACAAAATGTGTTTTAAAAAATCTAACCCTTCCTCGTCGGGCCTAACGACGCGGAAGGGTTTTTTTATACCGACGAATATGAGGTTTTTGCCATGAGCACCTTAGGTCATCAATACGACAACTCCCTGGTTTCTAACGCCTTTGGTTTTTTACGTCTGCCGATGAACTTCATGCCGTACGACAGCGACGCCGACTGGGTGATCACCGGCGTACCGTTTGATATGGCAACGTCTGGCCGCGCGGGCGGGCGTCATGGTCCGGCGGCGATCCGTCAGGTTTCCACTAACCTGGCGTGGGAGCATAACCGCTTCCCGTGGAACTTCGATATGCGCGAGCGCCTGAACGTGGTGGACTGCGGCGATCTGGTTTATGCCTTCGGTGATGCGCGTGAAATGAGTGAAAAACTGCAGGCTCATGCTGAGAAGCTGCTTTCTGCCGGTAAGCGCATGCTCTCTTTCGGCGGCGACCACTTCGTCACGTTGCCGCTGCTGCGCGCGCACGCAAAACACTTTGGTAAAATGGCGCTGGTGCACTTTGATGCCCACACCGACACCTACGCGAACGGCTGCGAATTCGACCACGGCACCATGTTCTACACTGCGCCAAACGAAGGGCTGATCGATCCGAATCACTCTGTGCAGATTGGTATTCGTACCGAATTCGACAAAGACAATGGCTTTACCGTGCTGGATGCCTGCCAGGTGAACGATCGCAGCGTAGATGACATCATCGCCCAGGTTAAGCAGATTGTCGGTGATATGCCGGTGTATCTGACCTTTGATATCGACTGCCTGGATCCTGCGTTTGCGCCGGGTACCGGTACGCCAGTGATTGGCGGTCTGACTTCTGACCGCGCGATCAAGCTGGTTCGTGGTCTGAAAGATCTGAACATCGTCGGGATGGATGTTGTTGAAGTGGCTCCGGCCTACGATCAGTCAGAGATCACCGCGCTGGCGGCAGCTACGTTGGCTCTGGAAATGCTGTACATCCAGGCAGCGAAAAAAGGCGAGTAAGTTGTTTTGCCGGATGGCGCTAACGCTTATCCGGCCTACAGCTGGTTGATGTTTGTAGGCCGGATATGGCGTTCACGCCGCATCCGGCACGATTAACGGTTATTTGATCCCGTCGGCGCTCATGCGATCGCGAATATGTTGCGCACGTTCTGCGGATGCCGGGTGATCGTCAAACATTGAGCTTTGACGTCCAGCTTCCAGTTTGGCCAGTTTCTCAAAGCTGGTGGCTAAACCTGCCGGATTGATCCCACGTTTGCGCAACAAATCATACGAGTAATCATCCGCCTCGGATTCCTGACGCTGGGAGAACTGCGAGTTCACCAGTTTCTCGCCAAGATCGCCCAGTTGCGACTGCGACAGGCTGCCGACAATGCCGCCAGCGGATGCCGCCGCTGCACGTACGGCGTTGGTACCCAGCGCAACCTGCATACCTTTTTTCACGTGACCCAGCGCGACGTGGCCCATTTCATGGCCGATCACCGCTTCGACTTCGTTGTCGGTCATCATATCCATCAGGCCGCTGTATACGCGGATACAGCCGTTTGCCATGGCAAAGGCATTCACATCTTTCGCCATATAGACTTTGTAGTTCACCGGCTGGCCGTTAATGTTATCGCCAAGCGCGGCGGCGATTTTGCCAAGACGCGTTGCGTACTCGCTGCTGGTCGGGGCGATAGTAGCCTTGCTGTCCATATCTTTACAGGCCTGATCGCTCAGCGCTTTTACCTGAGCATCGCTCAGACTGTAGGCCTGAAAAGCCTCCGCGCCAGAAGAAAGCAGTCCGTTGGAGTCCATGTTCTGGCAGCCGGTCAATGCCGTAGCCATGCTCGTAGCAAGCAGTAAAGCGCGAATTTTCATTTTTTCTCTTCCGCACAAAGTCAGGATTATTCTAAAAATTACGTCGTTTGCAGGTGAACCGACGCTCGGCCTAAGTATAAAGAAAAGAACAATACGCGGGCGAGAAGATTGCGCAACTTGCGCGCATGATCCAGAGATTTCTGAAGCGGCAAAAGGATGCTCCATGTACATGACACGCGGCTTGGGTTACATTGTTGGCACTTTTTTCCGGCGTAGCCCAAAACGCGCTGTCGTCAAGTCGTTAAGGGCTCAGCCTTCATTATCCGATCTGGAGTCAAAATGTCCTCACGTAAAGAGCTTGCCAATGCTATTCGTGCGCTGAGCATGGACGCAGTACAGAAAGCCAAATCCGGTCACCCGGGTGCCCCGATGGGTATGGCTGACATTGCCGAAGTCCTGTGGCGTGATTTCCTGAACCACAACCCGACTAACCCGTCCTGGGCTGACCGTGACCGCTTCGTGCTGTCCAACGGCCACGGCTCCATGCTGATTTATAGCCTGCTGCACCTCACCGGCTACGATCTGCCGATGTCCGAGCTGCAGAACTTCCGTCAGCTGCACTCCAAAACTCCGGGTCACCCGGAAGTGGGTTACACCGCGGGTGTTGAAACCACTACAGGTCCTCTGGGTCAGGGCATTGCGAATGCAGTGGGTATGGCTATCGCTGAAAAAACGCTGGCGGCGCAGTTTAACCGTCCAGGTCACGACATCGTTGACCACTTCACCTATGCTTTCATGGGCGACGGCTGCATGATGGAAGGTATCTCTCACGAGGTATGTTCCCTGGCTGGTACGCTGAAGCTGGGCAAACTGGTTGCGTTCTACGATGACAACGGCATCTCTATCGATGGCCACGTTGAAGGTTGGTTCACCGATGACACCGCGAAGCGTTTTGAAGCTTACGGCTGGCATGTGGTTCGTGGTGTTGATGGCCACGATGCTGACGCGATTAAGCGCGCAGTTGAAGAAGCACGCGCAGTAACCGACAAACCGTCCCTGCTGATGTGCAAAACCATCATCGGTTTCGGTTCTCCGAACAAAGCGGGTACTCACGACTCTCACGGTGCACCGCTGGGCGATGCAGAAATCGCACTGACCCGTGAACAGCTGGGCTGGAAATACGCGCCGTTCGAAATCCCGTCTGAAATCTACGCGCAGTGGGATGCGAAAGAAGCCGGTCAGGCAAAAGAAGCTGCATGGAACGAGAAGTTCGCTGCTTATGCGAAAGCCTACCCGCAGGAAGCGGCTGAATTCACCCGTCGTATGAAAGGTGAAATGCCGTCTGACTTCGACGCCAAAGCGAACGAGTTCATTGCTAAGCTGCAGGCTAATCCGGCGAAAATCGCCAGCCGTAAAGCTTCTCAGAACGCGATTGAAGCCTTCGGTCCTCTGCTGCCTGAATTCCTCGGCGGCTCCGCTGACCTGGCACCGTCTAACCTGACGCTGTGGTCTGGTTCGAAAGCGATTAACGAAGATACTGCCGGTAACTACATCCATTACGGTGTGCGTGAATTCGGTATGACCGCTATCGCGAACGGTATCTCCCTGCACGGTGGTTTCCTGCCGTACACCTCCACCTTCCTGATGTTTGTGGAATATGCCCGTAACGCGGTGCGTATGGCTGCGCTGATGAAACAGCGTCAGGTCATGGTCTACACCCACGACTCCATCGGTCTGGGCGAAGACGGCCCGACTCACCAGCCGGTAGAGCAGGTTGCTTCTCTGCGTGTGACCCCGAACATGAGCACATGGCGTCCGTGTGACCAGGTTGAATCCGCCGTTGCGTGGAAATACGGTGTTGAGCGTCAGGACGGCCCGACCGCGCTGATCCTCTCCCGCCAGAACCTGGCTCAGCAGGAGCGTACCGAAGAGCAGCTGGCAAACATCGCTCGCGGCGGTTACGTGCTGAAAGACTGCGACGGTCAGCCGGAACTGATCTTCATCGCTACCGGTTCTGAAGTTGAGCTGGCTGTGGCTGCGTGGGACAAACTGACTGCCGAAGGCGTGAAGGCTCGCGTGGTTTCCATGCCGTCTACCGACGCGTTCGACAAACAGGATGCCGCTTACCGTGAGTCTGTGCTGCCGAAAGCGGTTTCCGCTCGCGTTGCAGTGGAAGCAGGTATCGCTGACTACTGGTTCAAATATGTGGGCCTGAACGGCGCAATCGTCGGTATGACCACCTTTGGTGAGTCTGCTCCGGCAGAGCTGCTGTTTGAAGAGTTCGGCTTCACCGTAGATAACGTTGTCGCGAAAGCTAAAGAACTGCTGTAATTTCGATTACAGGTGAAAACGGGGCGCTCAGGCGGCCCGTTTTTTTTGCTTTTCCGCAACGCGCCGCGCGTTGCGCAATCGCACGGCGCAGTCTGCTATCCAGACCGTCTGCGGCATCATTGAAGGGTTCCGGGACTCGGACCTCGCGCTGGTGATTAGATGTAGGTTAGGGGGCTTTCTGATTTAAATCAGGGTGTGTAACACGACAACGAAATAATTTTGCTACGGTTATTCGTCATTCTGGAATATGGAATAAATTTAGCGTTGAAGGGCGTTAAAATGTGACGCAAGTCAGATAACTGTGTTCTGTTGCTGGACAATCATTCCTTTTATTCCGCGTTTCGCTTATTCTAGCTGAAGCGTTTCAGTCGATTAAATGTTCGACAATTAATCAATTAGTCGCAGTTTGCGACAGGTAAGGTTTCCCTGAGCGATTTGCTGCATTACTCTGTCTGCCACATCGTTTCTGAGAAATCCTTGCAGGAGACCTATGACCGTACGCGTAGCGATTAATGGTTTCGGTCGCATCGGACGCAACGTGGTTCGTGCTTTGTATGAATCCGGGCGTCGGGCGGAAATCACCGTGGTGGCAATCAACGAACTTGCGGATGCTGCAGGCATGGCGCATTTGTTGAAATATGACACCAGCCATGGACGTTTTGCCTGGGATGTTCGTCAGGAACGTGACCAGCTCATCGTTGGCGATGACGCTATCCGCATTCTGCATGAGCGAACACTCGATGCACTTCCATGGCGCGAACTGGGTGTCGACATCGTGCTGGATTGTACGGGGGTCTTCGGCAATCGCGAACACGGCGAGGCGCATATTGCCGCTGGTGCAAAAAAAGTGCTCTTTTCACATCCTGGTAGTCACGACATCGACGCAACCGTTGTGTATGGCGTTAATCAGGATCAGCTGCGCGCTGAGCACCGGATCGTTTCCAACGCTTCCTGCACCACGAATTGCATAATACCCGTCATTAAATTGCTGGATGATGCTTACGGCATTGAGTCTGGTACCGTCACCACGATCCACTCCGCGATGCACGATCAGCAGGTTATTGATGCTTATCATCCTGACCTGCGTCGCACGCGAGCGGCCAGCCAGTCGATTATTCCGGTTGATACCAAACTGGCGGCGGGCATCACGCGAATTTTCCCGCAGTTTAACGATCGTTTTGAAGCGATAGCGGTGCGTGTACCGACCATAAATGTGACGGCGATCGACTTAAGCGTGACGGTGAAAAAACCAGTAAAAGCCAGTGAAGTCAACCAGTTGCTGCAAAAAGCAGCACAAGGTGCATTTCATGGTATAGTTGACTATACGGAATTACCGTTGGTCTCTGTAGATTTTAACCACGACCCGCACAGCGCCATCGTTGATGGTACGCAAACGCGTGTGAGTGGCGCTCACCTGATCAAAACGCTGGTCTGGTGTGATAATGAATGGGGCTTTGCTAACCGTATGCTCGACACTACGTTAGCGATGGCTGCTATTGGTTTCAGGCTCGACGCTTGAGCGTCGACAAAACTTTATGAATCAACGAGAGGATTCACCATGTCTGTAATTAAGATGACCGATCTGGATCTGGCTGGTAAACGCGTTTTTATCCGTGCGGACCTGAACGTACCAGTTAAAGAAGGGAAAGTAACCAGCGATGCGCGTATCCGTGCTTCTCTGCCGACCATCGAACTGGCCCTGAAACAGGGTGCGAAAGTGATGGTAACTTCCCACCTGGGTCGTCCTACCGAAGGCGAGTACAACGAAGAATTCTCTCTGCTGCCGGTTGTTAACTACCTGAAAGACAAACTGTCTGCTCCGGTTCGCCTGGTAAAAGATTACCTGGACGGCGTTGAAGTCGCTGCCGGTGAACTGGTGGTTCTGGAAAACGTTCGCTTCAACAAAGGCGAGAAGAAAGACGACGAAGCACTGTCCAAAAAATATGCTGCGCTGTGCGACGTATTCGTAATGGATGCTTTCGGTACCGCTCACCGTGCACAGGCTTCTACTCACGGTATCGGTAAATTCGCTGATGTAGCTTGCGCAGGCCCGCTGCTGGCTGCTGAGCTGGATGCGCTGGGTAAAGCACTGAAAGAACCTGCTCGTCCGATGGTTGCTATCGTTGGCGGTTCTAAAGTTTCCACCAAACTGACCGTTCTGGATTCTCTGTCAAAAATCGCTGACCAGCTGATCGTTGGCGGTGGTATCGCGAACACCTTCGTTGCCGCTCAAGGCCACAACGTGGGTAAATCCCTGTACGAAGCTGACCTGGTTGACGAAGCTAAGCGTCTGCTGACCACTTGCGACATCCCGGTCCCGACTGACGTTCGCGTAGCGACTGAATTCTCTGAAACTGCACCGGCTACTCTGAAGTCCGTTAGCGATGTGAAAGAAGACGAGCAGATCCTGGACATCGGCGACGCTTCTGCACAGCAGCTGGCTGACATCCTGAAAAATGCGAAAACCATTCTGTGGAATGGCCCGGTTGGCGTGTTCGAATTCCCGAACTTCCGCAAAGGTACTGAAATCGTTGCTAACGCTATCGCAGACAGCGAAGCGTTCTCTATCGCAGGCGGCGGTGACACCCTGGCAGCAATCGACCTGTTCGGCATTGCTGACAAAATCTCCTACATCTCCACTGGCGGCGGCGCTTTCCTCGAATTCGTGGAAGGTAAAGTATTGCCAGCAGTAGCGATGCTCGAAGAGCGCGCTAAAAAGTAAGCATTTAATGGGCAGGGAAACCTGCCCAATTATTAGCGCGCTTTAGAGCGCGCGCCCTTTCCAAGGCCGAAGATACAGGATTCGTAATATGTCTAAAATTTTTGATTTCGTAAAACCAGGCGTAATCACTGGTGATGACGTACAGAAAGTTTTCCAGGTAGCAAAAGAAAACAACTTTGCCCTGCCAGCTGTTAACTGCGTTGGTACCGACTCCATCAACGCCGTTCTGGAAACCGCTGCAAAAGTTAAAGCGCCGGTAATCGTACAGTTCTCCAACGGTGGTGCTTCTTTCATCGCGGGTAAAGGCGTGAAGTCTGACGTTCCTCAGGGCGCTGCAATCCTGGGTGCTATCTCTGGTGCGCATCACGTTCACCAGATGGCTGAACACTACGGTGTTCCGGTTATCCTGCACACTGACCACTGCGCGAAGAAACTGCTGCCGTGGATCGACGGTCTGCTGGACGCGGGTGAAAAACACTTCGCAGCAACCGGCAAACCGCTGTTCTCTTCTCACATGATCGACCTGTCTGAAGAGTCTCTGGAAGAGAACATCGAAATCTGCTCCAAATACCTGGCGCGCATGTCCAAAATGGGCATGACCCTGGAAATCGAACTGGGTTGCACCGGTGGCGAAGAAGACGGCGTGGACAACAGCCACATGGACGCTTCTGCACTGTACACCCAGCCGGAAGACGTTGATTACGCATACACCGAGCTGAGCAAAATCAGCCCGCGTTTCACCATCGCAGCTTCCTTCGGTAACGTTCACGGCGTTTACAAGCCGGGTAACGTTGTTCTGACCCCGACCATCCTGCGCGACTCTCAGGACTATGTTTCTAAGAAACATAACCTGCCGCACAACAGCCTGAACTTCGTCTTCCACGGCGGTTCCGGTTCTACTGCTCAGGAAATCAAAGACTCCGTAAGCTACGGCGTAGTGAAAATGAACATCGACACCGATACCCAATGGGCTACCTGGGAAGGCGTTCTGAACTACTACAAAGCGAACGAAGCTTACCTGCAGGGCCAGCTGGGCAACCCGAAAGGCGAAGATCAGCCGAACAAGAAATACTACGATCCGCGCGTATGGCTGCGTGCTGGTCAGGCAACCATGATCACCCGTCTGGAACAGGCTTTCAAAGAACTGAACGCGGTTGACGTTCTGTAATTTACGCCATTCTACGTGACATGAGGCCCGCAAATGCGGGCCTTTTTTATTGCCATTTCAATATGCTGCTGGCAGAGAATTCTGTGATCTGTTTGGCAAAATACAGGTTTATTGTTTACCCTTGTCAGATTGCCAGTCCCGTTGGGACGGCTTTATTTTTCCCATTTGGGTAAGCAAAAAAGGAATATTGAATGGAAGATTTGAATGTTGTCGACAGCATAAATGGTGCGGGCACCTGGCTGGTCCGCAATCAGGAGCTGCTGTTAAGCTATGCCGTCAACATCGTTGCGGCCATCGCCATTGTCATTATCGGTATGATTGTGGCGCGCATCGTATCAAACACCGTTAACCGCCTGATGGTGGCACGTAAAATTGATGCAACCGTTGCTGACTTCCTCTCCGCACTGGTGCGCTACGGGATTATCGCGTTCACGCTGATTGCCGCTCTGGGTCGCGTTGGGGTACAAACCGCTTCTGTGATTGCCGTTCTCGGTGCCGCAGGTTTAGCCGTTGGTCTGGCGCTGCAAGGTTCGCTGTCCAACCTCGCCGCTGGCGTGCTGCTGGTGATGTTCCGTCCGTTCCGCGCAGGTGAGTATGTAGACCTCGGCGGCGTAGCGGGAACCGTACTCAACGTGCAGATTTTCTCCACGACTATGCGTACCGTAGACGGTAAGATTGTTGTGATCCCAAACGGTAAAATCATTGCCGGGAACATCATTAACTTCTCTCGTGAGCCGGTTCGTCGTAACGAATTTATCATCGGCGTGGCTTACGACTCCGATATCGATCAGGTGAAAAAAATCCTCACCGATATCATTCAGTCTGACGAGCGTATCCTTAAAGATCGTGAAATGACGGTGCGCCTGAATGAGCTGGGCGCTTCCTCGATTAATTTTGTGGTACGCGTCTGGAGCAACAGTAGCGATCTGCAAAGCGTCTACTGGGACGTACTGGAGCGTATTAAACGCGAGTTTGACGCCAACGGTATCAGCTTCCCGTACCCGCAGATGGATGTGAACTTCAAGCGTGTGAAAGAGAGCGCGGCAGAGTAATCGCGTGCCCGGTGGCGCTATCGCTTACCGGGCCCGCAGGTTTTGTAGGCCGGATAAGGCGTCAGCCGTCATCCGGCATTTCCCCCCCCTTGGTATTAATTCTTCTTATCCCTGATTAAAATTATCCATTTCCGCTAATGTTTTCCCCGCGCTATAGTCTGCTCCTAAGAGAAACAGTTCGGGATGATTAACGTGTTATCGTATTATTTTCAAGGGCTTGCACTTGGTGCGGCTATGATACTTCCGCTCGGTCCGCAAAACGCCTTCGTGATGAATCAGGGGATCCGTCGCCAGTATCACATCATGATTGCTTTACTCTGCGCTATCAGCGACTTAGTGCTGATTTGCGCGGGGATCTTTGGCGGTAGCGCCTTGCTGATGCAGTCACCATGGCTGATGGCGCTTGTCACCTGGGGTGGGGTGGCATTTTTACTCTGGTACGGTTTCGGGGCGTTAAAAACGGCGATGAGCAGTAACCTGGAACTGGCCAGCGCCGAGGTGATGAAGCAGGGACGCTGGAAAATTATCGCTACTATGCTGGCGGTGACATGGCTCAATCCCCATGTTTACCTGGATACCTTTGTGGTGCTTGGGAGTCTGGGAGGCCAACTGGACGTTGAGCCTAAGCGCTGGTTTGCGCTGGGCACCGTCAGCGCTTCGTTCCTGTGGTTCTTCGGCCTGGCATTGCTGGCGGCCTGGCTCGCTCCGCGTTTGCGCACTGCTAAAGCACAGCGGATCATCAATACCCTGGTAGGATTGGTGATGTGGTTTATCGCTTTTCAGTTGGCAAAAGAAGGTGTTGCGCACGTTCATGCGTTGTTCAACTAAGTGTTGTCTGATGGACAACGCAGCGAGATCGGCTAAGCTTGCCTGCATGTGCCCTGAGTTTCGGGGTAATTAATGAAACATGGAGGAACGACCGTGAAGTTCAAAATAATGGCCCTGGCGGCATTAGTCGGATTCAGCGCACTATCGGTACAGGCAAATGAGTTGCCAAATGGACCGCACATCGTGACTTCCGGAACGGCAAGCGTGGATGCGACACCAGACATCGCTACTCTGGCGATTGAAGTGAACGTAGCTGCAAAGGATGCGGCTTCAGCGAAGAAGCAGGCTGATGAGCGCGTGGCGCAATATCTGTCCTTCCTTGAACAGAACCAGATAGCGAAGAAAGATATTAGCGCGGCAAACCTGCGCACCCAGCCGGACTACGACTACCAGAATGGTAAAAGCGTCCTTAAAGGCTATCGTGCGGTACGTACCGTTGAGGTCACGCTGCGTCAGTTGGACAAACTCAACGCGCTGCTTGATGGTGCGCTGAAGGCCGGTCTGAATGAGATCCGTTCGGTATCGCTTGGCGTTGCCCAGCCGGATACTTACAAAGATAAAGCGCGTAAAGCAGCAATTGATGATGCTATTCATCAGGCTGAGCAGTTAGCTGCGGGCTTTAACAGCAAATTGGGGCCCGTTTACAGCGTGCGTTACCACGTTTCCAATTATCAACCGAGCCCGATGGTACGGATGATGAAAGCAGATGCAGCGCCTGCGACATCCGCTCAGGAAACCTACGAACAGCCGGTTATTCAGTTTGACGATCAGGTTGATGTGGTCTTCCAGATTGAGCCGACGGCGGGGCAGCAACAGCACGAGACAGTAACCAATACGCAGTGATTATTAAGATCTTTTGGCCCGGCGAATTCGCCGGGTTATAGTAGTACAGGTGGATGGTCTTCTCCGACTTCGGTAACGGATCTAGATGCGCCGCCGTCAGCCCGCACCCGCCCAGCCAGGTGCAGCTTTCGTTACGGTGTGCCATTACCCATAGATTGCCCTCTAGTCGGTTCCCATCCCGGTAGAACTAGATTACTTCTGGCTTTGTACCCGGACTGTCGTGCCGCCATGTACTGCAGCGTTCAACTTCCCCGCCATTTACGGCGCGATGAGTCAGTCAGACTCAAAGTAATGCCAAAAGGTGACCTGCGCGTCATCCTCGCTGCGGATTTTAAGTTCCTCCGGCGCTGCGACCATCTTTACAAATCCGGACAATACAACCAAGTGTCAAAAACTTATACTTTTCAACACAGGATCACCGCCATTGATGGCAGAAAATTTGAGTTTAAATTTATTTTTTTCGCCCGACTTATATTCTACTTCACAGGATAGATAATAATTCATCTCTTTGATGTTGATACCTTTAACCCATGTATCAACATCATTAACAATAAACGTGGTCATTGAACCGTAGAAATGTCGACTCATGTCCATTTTTTTATTATATGTTCTACTCTGTCAGATGATTTTTTTTGAGAATTGGAATTAGTACTAAAATTATTATAATGCCACTTTAAATCCAAAGCTATGTTAATACATTTTTTTTTATCATTGTAAATGCAAATAGCACTCCATATAAAAGCAAATAAACCAGCAATAGATAACATTTTCAAACTCTTAATTGCAAACCCTATATCAAAAACTAAAGGGTCGTGACTGGTGTAATTTACAATGGCTACTATCGCAACAGTGGTTAAAGATAAAGATAATACGGTTATTGTATACAACGCAATAAGATAGGTAATATTAATCTTATGTTCTTTTTTAAATAGTGACACTATATTCACTTTTTATCGTCCTTGCTATTAACTTTCTCGACGTTATCGCCGACACCTTCCGAAACAAGTCCAGAAACATAATCACCAAATATGTTGGATAAAACAGGAACTTTCCCCAACAATCCACTTACTGTTGTGCCCAGCCCCGCACCCGTAACAGCTCCAGGAGTAGCTCCCTTATTAAGGTAAGTTGTACCCATGGCTATTAGGCTGTTCTCTATAATCGATCGACCTGGTGATAAAGCACCTGACAGACTAGCCCAAAACATATCTTTGTAATTAATTTTCCCACTTTCCATATATTGATATGTCAAATTAGCCAGACATGAAACAGAACTATTAGAGAGAATTTTACCTGCTGATGCTGCAGGTCCAAAAATGGCTGAAAGTGAAACAAGTGGCGCACCAGTCACCCACCCAAATACATATTCTGATAAAGGATTGTACATTCCTCGCATTTTAGAAAAATCATTTAGTGTTGATTGTCGTTCGCTTTCGGGTAAAGAAGCTACTGAGTCAACCCCGTGGAATGTTCCTTCCATTGCAGGGCCAAACAAAGTGCCAAAACTTGTTGGAGACAATCCCATAGGATCCGTAACTGCGATCGGATTTAATGGATATGTATAAAGATTCCATCCCCCCTCCAGCCCAATCGGGTCCTGGGTGATATACCGCCCCAGTCCCGGATTGTAGTACCGGTGGCGGTTGTAGTGCAGTCCGGATTCGTCATCATACTGCTGGCCCGGCAGGCGGATAAGCTGTTGCAGATTATGTGGATTATCTTCCCGCAGCACGTTGCCCCATTCGTCATATTCCGCGCGCCAGCTGATGGCGCCGTCCTGGCGTATCAGCGCCAGCGGCAGGCCCCGGTGGTCGCAGTGGTAAAGGTGGATTTTACGCAACGACATATGAATCGATATTGGCTAACTTACCTTTCATTTATTTATCTTTCCCTTCTTAATAAAAACTGACGGTTGAGGATCTGTTCTTCCCCCTTAATTTCTAAAGAAAAAGATGATGCTCCAAAGAACATATAGCCATCATGAATGTTTGTATCTATGCGCCACAAAAAATAATCATTTGCAATGGGAGAGTATATCTTCTTCTTAATGATACTGTTAATATATAGTCCCGAGGCATCACCGGAAAACTGGCTGTTTTTGGTGTTTCCCCAATTAATTGATATTTTTAAATCCGTAACCTCATGAAAGATTAATAAAGCTCTGGATATGACGAACGATATTTCATCATTCTCATTTTTAATCCATTTTTGTATGTAATCAATATCTAATGCCACGTCTGAAGAAAACTCTCCAGGATCAGAGTAAAAGACAATCCCATGAATCAAATTATCATGGAAGGAGTTTTCATCAAAATTAGTAAACATCATTGTCTCCAATCCAATTTATCAGGGTAAACCACACCCACCAAAAACATGTTTCTGAGGGTAACATTTACATGTTTTAGGGTTCTGGTTATTAACGTCATAATGCCAATGTACAGGACTACCAGTCGAAAACATACAACCATGAGCACCATCCGCTAATCCTCTCCCCTCATGTCGTTCTATGTGTACATCTATATTGTATTTCTCTCCAGCGGGAGGTGTACATGGTGGGCATTCATCTTCCTTACTTTCGCTAAGTGTGTTGTTCAACCACTTAGTTAATGCCCTGGCGGCTCTTTCGTTAAGCTCACCTGTTGCACTGGAAATGCCAGGAGCAGGAACAGGTGGAAATGGAATCACATTAAGGCCCAATGGGTCTATATATCCTAGTGGGTCCAACGGATACTGGTACAGGTTCCATCCCCCCTCCAGCCCAATCGGATCCTGGGTGTTATACCGTCCCAGTCCCGGATTGTAGTACCGGTGGCGGTTGTAGTGCAGTCCGGATTCGTCGTCATACTGCTGGCCCGGCAGGCGTATCAGCTATTGCAGATTGTGCGGATTATCTTCCCGCTCCACGTTGCCCCAGACATCGTATTCCGCTTGCCAGCTATAAAGCTTTAATGGGGTACTAACACCAGGCTCCCGCGGGTATACAGGCACAGGTGAAACTGTGCTTTTGGCAATCAGACCATTATCTGCGCTTCGGAAAAACCGGCTATCGAGGCTGTAACTTATTTTTACTTACTGTGATTGTTTTTCTCTTTTTCATCAATCTTCTTTGCCTTGCGCATTGCCCATTCACCTATGCCAAATATTACTCCAAAAAGCAGCCCATCTTTGAGGGAAGAAATAAAATCACTCCAAAAGTCAAAGTTAAATACACCTGTCTTTACGCCAATTAAAGCCGTTATACCAATGCGGACAATATAAAGTACGACTGATAATGCCACAAAATACCTTATTACAAATATAATAATAAATCCCAATGGATTTCGTTCAATATCCATTTCACTCTCCTGACTCATTAAGTTTTTCATTAGCTTTGCTTGTGGCTACTTCAGTTACAACTGCTCCACCAGCCGTTGCAATAGTTCCATTAGCCACTGTTCCAACTCCTTTTCCTGTTCCATATCCCATTATTGAACCAAACACAGTAGAAGCAATACCCTCAGCCGTTTGTACTGTTCCTTTAATTGCACTACTTACCGAGTAGCCCGCAACATTTATACCTGTTGTTGCCACCACACCTCGGCCTTCGGTCAGAATTCCCACATTTGTTGCTACGTATACATCACTAAAGCTAAAATCCCCACCGTTCCATATTTGATTTAAAGCATTAGCCCCTCCAGTTAACGCACCAGACATAGCTAAAGGTGCAGAGAGGCAGGCAACTGCAGCCACAGATGCATAAGAGGCGGACCCGTATATCCAGCCTTCTATATATTGTTTCGCCTCTTTTGGTAGATCTCCTTGTGCCATATGTTTAAGTGCCGCATTAATGTTTTCGGGAGATTCACCCTGCTCCGTCATTGATATACCTAATGTTCCAGCTGATTGCCCGTAATGATTCCATCCGGCTCCAAATCCGGCTCCAGAATACGCAGAAAATCCAGCCAGTCCCAGCGGATCTATATTTACAACCGGATTGAGTGGGTAGGTATACGGGTTTAATCCCCCCATCAGCCCTATCGGATCCTGGGTGATATACCTTCCCATCCCCGGATTGTAGTACCGGTGGCGGTTGTAGTGCAGCCCCGACTCCTCGTCATACTGCTGGCCCGGCAGGCGGATAAGCTGTTGCAGATTGTGCGGATTATCTTCCCGCAGTACGTTGCCCCATTCGTCATACTCCGCGCGCCAGCTGATGGCGCCGTCCTGGCTTATCAGCGCCAGCGGCAGGCCCCGGTGGTCGCAGTGGTACAGATGCAGCGTCCTTTCCGGGACCGGCAACGGCTCCATCTGCGCCGCCATCTGTTCCGGCGTCAGGCCGCACCCGGCCAGCCACTGGCGGTTTTCATCGCTGATAACCCCGGCGCGCAGCTCTCCTTCCAGGCGGTCAAGCATGTTCACCAGTACTGGTGGGAGCACCACGCCAGCGCCATCCTCGCTGCCTTCCTGCCGGAGTT
>NZ_JAOWHE010000073.1:0-66473 GCF_030332765.1 Citrobacter sp. Cpo071
TGTAAGTATCCCGCATAATCGTGCCATTCACATTTAGAGATCCGCCGGCATAATCACTCTGCCAACAAAGGAGATCGCTATGCGTAAAGCCCGTTTTACTGAGCATCAGATCATTGCCGTAATTAAATCGGTTGAAGCCGGACGAACCGTTAAAGATGTCTGCCGGGAGGCCGGTATCTCTGAAGCCACCTACTACAACTGGAAGTCCAGATACGGCGGCATGGAGGCTTCTGATATTAAAAAGATCAAGGATATTGAGGACGAGAATCGGCGTCTCAAACAGATGTTTGCCGACCTGAGCCTTGAGAACCGGGCGCTGAAAGACGTTATCGAAAAAAAGCTTTAAAACCAGCCTTTAAGCGTGAGCTGGTCACTCATCTGATAACGACATTTGGACTCAGTATCCGTCAGGCCTGCCGGAGTCTGAACCTGAGCAGAACAGTTTACCATTACCGTCCGGATATCACGCGGGACGAACCCGTTATTGTCGCGTTGCAGGCAGTGGCAGAGCGATACCCACGGTATGGTTTTCCAAAACTTTTCCAGGTTCTGCGGCGGCAGGGATACCCGTGGAATCACAAAAGGATCCATCGTATTTATTGTCTGCTGAAGCTGAATTTTCGCCGTAAAGGCAAACAACGGTTGCCGGTGCGTAATCCCTCGCCACTGGCCACACCGGAAGCGCTGAACCAGAGCTGGTCTGTCGATTTTATGCATGATGCTCTGGTCTGTGGCCGTCGTTTTCGCACGTTCAATGTCGTTGATGACTTTAACCGTGAGGCATTGTCGATTGAAATCGATCTGAATCTGCCAGCTTTGCGCGTGGTCCGTGTACTCGACAGGATCGCGGCAAATCGCGGCTATCCGGTCATGCTACGCATGGATAATGGTCCGGAATTTATCTCACTTGCACTGGCTGAATGGGCAGAGCAACATGCAGTAAAACTGGAATTTATTCAGCCGGGTAAGCCGACGCAGAACGCTTTTATTGAGCGCTTTAACCGAACATACCGTACAGAAATACTCGATTTTTATCTGTTCAGAACGCTGAATGAAGTGCGGGAAATCACGGAAAGATGGGTGTCAGAATATAACTGTGAACGCCCGCATGAATCACTGAACAATATGACGCCGGAGGAATATCGGCAACACAATCATTTGGCCGGGGTCTCAAAAAATGCCTGGAACTAAAACGGGTCTATTTACAGCAGCACATGCAACTTGAAGTATGACGAGTATATGACTATTGTTATGATGACTGTTGTAATTGTGTCTACACGAGAAATTGAATAAAATTTATAGGTTTGACGTAGCCTTGGTGGTAGTCGAAAATATTTATTTAAATGGGCCTACATTTTGCAAGAAGGCCCATTTACGTCAGGGGTAAATTATATATCCCATAATCGCGCAGATTAACCGGTAATCACTCACGTAGAAGATTTCCGGATTCTCAGTGCTTTGTTCACCGATAAAGAAGACTTGAGCTCTCTCTTTAGCTTTTTTATTTACTGCTTCTTTTGCTTCTTCCTGCACAGTTTCAAGCTCATTCAAAAGCATAGTCTTTTTGGCTTTTGACCAGTCTCCCCACTCAATGTGTAGTTTATAGCTACGCGAGGGCTTAAACTTACCAGATTCGTCTTTTACCCATTCTCCCGAGAGCGGAATGACAATTCGGTTTTCGTCTTGCTCAAATTTCTGCCATAACAACTGCGAATAAAAAACTCGGCGCTCAGGGTAGGGTTGAACCGGGTCTTTTAGTTTTTTAAACACGGTCATGTAAGTATCGGCATTAATACCTGGGATATTTAATGACATACCACGGTCATACGGGAAGCGAATAAATGCCCTACAAATCTGGCGAATAGCATTAACCGGGCGGCGGGATTGCCGCGCTGGAGCATTTCCCCCGCTGGATGCTGACGATGTAGAACGTATTGGATTGGTGTTGTTGTCGCTACCAGTAGTGCCAGGATCAACAACGGGTCGTTGTTCAATCAATTTTAAGCCTGCGGGCATCAAACCCGGTGCGCTGTCTAGCATGTTGCGGACGCTTTTTTTCTGTCCCTGCTTAACCACTGTGCTTTCAGCATCTGCATCACAGTTAATATGCTCTTTTCCAGGCATTTTATTAAACGACGGTCTTTTCTTACTTCCTTTTTGCCAAGCGGAAGGATACATCTCAATCCCACATCCCCAGCATACGTAACCGTTCGTATCTACAACATCAAGTAACCAAAGATCTTCTGCCTCAATAATCTCACTGGTATATTTATTACGTGCAGATTCCATGATTTCTCCTTTAAACAGAATTCCTTTGAAGGCGGCAACTAGCCTTTATTCAAACCGTTGTTCCAATGCCTCATCTTCCAATCGCTCACGTTCTTTTTCCTTTTCAACCCAGTCAGTCAGTTTTTCATAAACAGCTCTAGCCGACTTAGAAATGTCTGCACGCTCGTGGGTGACCAACTGGCCTATCGCTTCAACCCTAGGTTGCATCACGTTCGCACGACTACCGAACCATGATGAAGGTGCTGCGTGTTCGGCAAAGATCTCAAGGACGGCTCGTGGCTCGGGTGAGGCTTCTAGAAATCTCAGAGCATCATCCTGCAAGCAGATAGGACTTTGCTCCCCGTCTTTTGACCATAGATTAATACCTGAAGCGACTGAAGCCCAAACCTGAGGGTCTTTAGTGGTCCTGCACCATTCAATCAAAATATCTATATCGATTTTCGCAATAGGAGACTGATGTGAATCATCATGATTAATGAAATGCAGCCGCCTCTGTTGTTGATCCTCCGTACCATCAAAAATGCGACTGAGAAATTCTTTTGGCATCCATGCAGCGGTGATACCGATAGCGTCTTCGAAAGAATAAATGTAGCCAAAATGCTCATCAACAACAGCGAAGATTGTATTCAGCCATTCTAGTTTTTCAGCCTCGTTGCCATCGAAGCGCAATGTGGCATCGATAACACGTTCCATTGCATAATCCAGATATCCGCCGAGATCGTTGTGTTCTCTTTGGAACCTCTGGATTGCAGCGGATAGTCCGATTGTTCGTAGCGCAAGACCTAGTGTATCCGTAGCATCTCCTTTATCAGCTAGTTTCATACTCAGTGCTTCCAATACTACTTCATCACCATTCGGTTTACTCAGCAGCCTTTGAGCAAGCTCGAGGACCCTGCTTTCTGGCAAATTAGAGAATTGCTCACCCCACAGAATTGCCCCATACATATGGGGCTGTATGTCAGAGTCATCCAGAAGCGACATGCAACGATCAAGATCGATTTCAGTAAACTCCTGCCAAGGATGAAGGTTGACTAATTCGAATCGAAGTTCGGAATGTTGTGCACACTGATCGAGCAGTTCCTGCGCTAATACTGAATCGATAGAATGAGTCTCTTCAATGAAACCTCGAATGACCGAAACATCACGTTGAGATTTGTGTTGTAGATCCAATTGAATGACTAGTTGTTGCCAATAAATTCGTAGGTCAGGAGCCCCGTTAGCTAAGCCTTTACCAAATTCGACGCGATACGGCATTCCATCCCGCAAAAAAAGATTAGGGCACAACTCATCAAGTCCATGGGAAGATACTGCAAATTCGTGCCCCAACTTGAAAGCTTTGGCACAAAGTATTTTCCTGATTTCACTGAATTTATTAGGTCCTTGGTGTTCATAATCAGCATCTAGAGCCCAATAATCGCGCCTATTACTGAGTACATAAGCCATGATTGCCGAAACCAAGTCTTTAGGTTCTAATTCTCGTTCCAATGTCACAAGTATTTCCGGCAATGGTTCTACGTCTTCGTTATCTTTTCTTTTTGTATGGAAAAAGTAGATTGTTGAGCGGACAGCTTTCCAGCCTTCACCCCAAGGGCGATGGGCATGTAACTTACGAGCCGCATCAATTAATTTTGACCTTATTCCTCCATGACGCCAAATCCAGCGAAATTTATCAGCCAAGATCCGCCTGGCATCATCTTCAAGCTCGGGCACTCCTGAGGTTCCTAATCTCACCAAAATATCGATGAAGGCGAATAGCCACGCAACAAGTTCATCGTAACTGGGTCGAAATCCATAATCTCTTGGCCTAGCACCAAACTCATTAATTCCGAATCCTGTCCACGGAGGTCCGCCGAGAGCAGTTTCAAGCATTTCGATCCCCATCCTTCTACGTCCGGCCATACTTGAATCAATGCATTCATTCATGATCGCAACACGTTGTTCTAAAGAGGCATGGGTACCGGATAGATAAGGTTGGAAAAACCTCTTTATCTTATTTCGAGCCGAATCATAATTATTGCTCGCGCTTTCCTGGTCTGCGATACGGATTAAGAGCTTAATGCATCGTTCAAAGTATTTCGATTCATATGCAAGTAACTGCAACAATTTGATAATTGCTGTTCGTTGTGGGTTGTAGCGTGATTTAAAATGCTCAAAATTAGACGTAACAAGCGTTTCTTCAATCCTCTCAAGCAAAGCTCCCGGGGCAACTGGAGCGATATAATTCAGAATGCGTGTCGATACATCATCTAGGTCTATTATTTTTCCAAGCAGCCCTTCGGGCTGTAACCAAGCTTCAACAATCTCTTTAGCCACAGCATGGCTATGCAATAGTCCCAACCTGTGCGCGAACGACATCAATAATCGTTGCCGATCCGGAGCTTCAAAGGTCGTTCTAAGTTGATCAATCGGAATACTATTAAGTGCAGATGCTGCCAACTTGTTAGCAATGGCATGGGGAAGGATGGCTCTCCAGTGGGATCTTTTCTGAACAACGTGACGTTCCATCAACTTCGTAACAGCTTTGAATAACTGGATTTTGGAATACCCAGAGAGCACACCCAATATTTCCAGTTCATCGGTAGCTGCATCTGGACTAGATATCGAGAACGAATACACCAGTGACAATATTTCAGCTTGCTCCCGTAAATGGCCGTCGGGATGATTACGTTGTTCAAACAAGCGATTAAACAACTGCGCATCTGAAAGTAGGGCTAAACTCTCACCTTCTTCCACTCTTTCCGCTATAGCCAAAGCCACTCTTGCATTCCCATCTGCGAACTCTGCAATCCGACGGGCATTATTCTGACCAATAGAAGGGAAGCGACGGATAAGAAGTTGCTCTGCCACGTCTGGACCATCTGTCTCAATGTGGATGACCTCAGTTGTCTGTGGTTTGTCATCCCTATATGTCGTACTCGATCGTGATGAGACTTACTTCTTTCCCTGCGGCTGATACTTTGCTGGCAAGCGAAGCATGGAGTTCTGATGGGCAATTATCAAGGATCATAATTGCTCGCCGGCCTTCAGCGAGCAGGTTATCAAGCATTGCTGTAGCCGACGGTACTGGCTCATAGCCAGTATCAACATAAATAGCTACTGTTCGGTCAAGCGCATCTGTTCCAACAGTTTCATCAAAGAGCGCCTGAACGATTCGAGTCTTCCCAACACCAGACAATCCTGTAATACGAACAGCCTTGTTTGTCGAACGGATCAGTGCTCGCATTGGGTTAATTGCTTCATCAATTTTGAGTTTTTGCCCCTTTCCCGATGGTAAAGTAATGGTTACGCCTGGGGCTGAGATTAAAGTGTCTATAACACCTTGTGGTGGATTGCTCCAGGCTCCGTAGGGTTGCCAACCGGAATACCCTTGCCCAAGCTTTGCTTTTACCCACAGCATGACTGATGGATGTTGGCGCAACCATTGGATGAGTTTGGAGCGGTCGTAGAAATCAAGATGAAGATAACTTTCGTTAGGATCATCTTTTACTGCATCCCTCATCGCTTTGAGACGATCCTTCTTTCCTGACGGCGAGCAATCATCACCCAGGCTGACAATGATGTAACTGCCTTGCTTTCTGGCTTGTTCAGAAATGATGGGAGAAAGTGCTTTGCCGGTGCCAATTTCCCTCTCAATTGCAGACTTAGGCATCTTATGTTTCTTTGCCTGAAAGACCGTATCAGGTCTTACAAGAAAGCCTGCTTTGAGTTGATCAATTGGAACCTGAACATGGATGTCAATTCCTCCGTCAGGGGCTGTAATTGAACCAGACCAATTTACACATGCTGGGCTATGGCCGTGCATTGCCACTTCAGCTTCTGCTAGCCGAGCGATCAGCTCTTCCAGCTGGATATCGGAGAGCCGAAGTAATTCGTCCTTTTCAATGTCAAAGATTGCCACTTTTAAACCCTATAAAAGATATTGCGACCATAGAAAAAGTTGCTCTTAGTCTAACCAATGAGGGAAGAGATGTCCGCTGAACATTTACAATTAAAACCATCCACTTCAATTGGTTAAGATGTTCTGACTCAGAACTGTGATGTCGATCATACCTACTTTTACGTAGAGCTATCAGTATGTATGAAACTAAGGTCTAGTATGAACAAAGGACAGGCTCATGCTTAATATGACTGTGAGGTTAACGAGCATTCTAGGTGCAAAAAGTTCCACTAACTTGATGATTTGTTATTCTTGAGGTGGTTTAGTGCGAGTTTAAAAATTTGGCTAATGTTTAAGATCAAGAAATAAGTCCGGATTTTTTACTCTTTAGCAATTTTGTTAGCATTTTGTGTACATTAAAAATGAATTTTTAATATTAGTTTTTTTTAGATTTGGTTGTTTAAAATTTTATTGGGTGGAGTACCAATATGAAATGGATAAAAGCACTTAACCTTCAGCAATGGGCAGATTCTATTCCTGCAAAAGTTATTTTTCCAGCACTAATCGCTGATCTTATACGTGCAACGACTAACAGTATTACTGAAATTAGATTTCCTAATGGTGATAAGGGACAGGTTAGAGGTTATGACGGTGTACTTAAAGCCGAGGGGGTGGCCCCCTATGTTCCTGATGGCGACTCATTCTGGGAATTTGGTGTTAATGAAAAATTGCTTGATAAAGCTAACTTTGATTACGAAAAAAGAACACGCGAAGTTGCTCCAGAGATACGTCTAAAGACTACTTTTGTTTTCGCTTCATTAAGAACATGGGATAATCCTAAGGTAAAGCTTGAAGACTGGCTACAAGAGAAACGCAATAGTGGTAAGTGGAAAGACATCAAATTAATTGATGGTTCTATGCTTGAAGATTGGCTCGGTGTTTGCCCTGCTGTAGCTGCTTACTACGCTCGCTACCATCTTGAGCTAATGCCACAGGTTGGTGTTAGAAGCATTAAGGAGTTTTGGGATGAATTTTCCACTAAATTTAATCCCCCTTTAACTGAAGCAGTCTTGCTGGCGGGGAGAGAAAAGCAAAAAGAGCGTTTTCTGAATGAGTTACGAGAAAATGGTCGAAAAATATCTTTAGCTGCAGATTCTCCGGATGAGGTTATTGCTTTTGCGATTGCAGCTATCAGAACCACTGAAGCGGAACTTCGACATTCCTTTCAAAGTCGAGCACTAATTATTGATACGGATGATGCTGCAAGACAGCTTTCTGGAAAAAGAGGAATGATCTTCTTACCACGTGATCGAGCAAGAGCTTTAGCCGGTTTATTACAGCAAGCATCTATCACAGTAGTAAGTGCCGGAGCCGATGAAACACGAACTGATCACGAACTTCTGATCCGCCCAGATAGTATATCTTTAGGTAAGGCTCTTGAATCTATGGGGTTTGATTCAGATAAAAGTTATCAAATAGCGCGGCAGTGTGGCCGAAGTTTGTCTGTTTTGGCTCGCCAGATATCAAGTAGCACGGCTGAATCACCTGAATGGAAAGACAGCCCTGAGTTGCTCCCTGCTTTATTAGCTGGTGCATGGAGTACATGTTCAGAGAAAGATAAGTTAATTCTCAAGCAACTAGCTGGCTATACAGACTATTCTCAAGTTGAAAATCCATTAAGGCTATTAACAAAGCGCCGCGATTCTCCAATTGATCGAGTGGATGATATTTGGTCATTGCGTTCGTCGGTAGATGCTTTTGTACATTTAGGCTATTTGCTGGGTGAAGAACACCTGGAGCGTTTTGAGAAGGCCGTAAGAGAGGTTTTTTCCTATATTCCTGAACCACCAAAGGCCGAAGATCTGTTTGTACCTGACAATGGTATTAAAACGTCTTATAGCTCGTGGTTACGTAATGGAATGACAACAGTTTTGCTACATATGGCAATACTACATGAACAGGCCGAATTCCGGGTTACTGGTATGACACCCCAAGATTTTGTTAACAAAATAGTTCAGAGTATTCCGGGACTTGCTAACGACCATCGACTATTTGTTAGTTTGCGAGATCAACTTCCGCTGCTGGCAGAAGCTGCCCCTGGCCCTTTCCTTGATGCCCTTGAGCAATTGCTTAAGGGCAATGGGGAAATGATTGCTCCAATATTCAATGAAGATAAAGGGCTGTTAACTCCTCGAAGTCATTATCATGGATTAAAATGGGCATTGGAAGCCTTGGCTTGGGAACAAACATATCTATTACGCGCTGCAATCTGTCTTGCAAAACTCGCTGTAATAGATCCCGGTGGAACTTACTCAGATCGCCCTCTTAATAGTTTAAGAACCATTTTTCTGGCATGGTCTCCTAATACATGGGCACCAGTAAAAGTTAGAAATGCAATTATAAAAAAAATTATCACTATTGTTCCTAGTATTGGGTGGAGTTTGTTACAAAATCTCCTTCCTCGCTCCCATGATACCTCTGATCAAAACCAAAAAATGAAGTTCAGAGAGTCGGATAAAGATGTAGAAAAACTAACGTGGGGCGTTGTTTGGGAGGGGCAAATCTTTATTATCCAAGAAGCAATTAAACTTGCAGGTATACTCCCAACAAGATGGGAAATCCTAATCTCTCATTTAAGCTCATTCCCTGAGGATGCAATAGATGAAACACTTTCTCATCTTGAACTTTGCCTTTCTCAACAAACTGAAGAGGATCAGTTCATCGTATGGGAGGCTTTGCGTCATGAGTATTCTCGCCATAAAAAATATTCAGATGCGAACTGGGTATTTAAATTTGAGTCTATGGAAAAAATAGCGAAAATACTTGATAATTATAAACCAATTGACATGGTTAGAGCCAGTTTATGGATTTTCAATGATTGGGATTCTGATATTGAAGAGTCAATTGAAAATGCTGGCGGAATTTTTTCTTCCGTCGAAGAAATGCGAAGTGAAAAACTTAGGGAAATATACTTTACTTTAGGTTTGTCTGGGGTGAAAGACCTTTTTCAACAAGTTAATAATGTTTTTATTGTAGCAAGGCATATATCAGCACTCTCGTTGGATGAAGAAAAATTAAATGATTTGTTTGTAATGCTTATTAACAACAAAAAAAATATTGATGAAGTTTGTGGGTTGTTAATGCAATATGGTGTTGAATGCTTTGGTGCTGAATGGCTTAATAAAATAAAAGTGTATTTTAAACAGTTTAAAATTACTCCTGATAGGGCTGGGAAAATCTTAGCATCGTTAAGAGACTCACAAGAGATATGGAACATTATTGAAGGGTTTGAAGATAACATCAACGAAAAATATTGGTTGCAAAAACAACCCATTGCAATGATGGGTAAAACTTCGGATTTATTTGTCCTTATGGATAAATATATAGAAAGGGGCCGGGGTCTTGCTGCTATTATATCAGCAAATCAACGCCTTTCTGAGATTCCATCTACAACACTTTTATATCTTCTAGATATAGTCGTTAAAGAAATAAATAGCCAGGATATCCAATTTGATACAATGCTATCGTACTATGTAAAAAAAGTTTTTGATGAACTCAAACAACGTAACGATGTTTCTGAAACAGATTTGGCATTTAAAGAAATGACCTACTTGCCTTGTTTTCCGGATAGAGATGAGCCACTTATCCTGCATCGTCTAATGATGAAAAAGCCAGAGGTTTTTATAGAAGCAATATGTATTGTATATCGTAGTGACGAAGATGAACAAACAGAACCATCGGAGTTGGAAGTTAAAAGAGCTACTTCTATATACAGATTACTTGAAAAATTACGAATACTACCAGGGCAGATAGACAATGAAATTGTTCAAGATAAACTTGAAGATTGGTGTGAGAATGTACGCCATTTAGCAAAATTGCATCATCGCCAAGAAATCACTGATCATGTAATAGGAAAAATTCTGGCACATGCCCCTAATAGCTCAGTAGATAATTCCTGGCCACATGAAGCAATTCGGCACATCATTGAAATATTATCTTCTGATGAGTTAGAGCAAGGTATACAAATTGGTAGGTACAATAAAAGGGGGGTATTTGCTCGTATGCGTTACGAAGGTGGAAACCAAGAAAGGATATTAGCTGAGCAGTACCGAGAATGGGCAAATTCAATGCCCCACTGCGTCCGTACTTCTGCAATGCTATTTAGAATCGCTGACGAATGGGAATACTCAGCAAAAAACGCAGATATTCGAGCCGCCAAGGCTGATTTAAAATAGAAAGATTCAAAACAAAAATTAGAATAAATCATAAAAACCCTGCTTAAGAGCAGGGTTTAACTTCTTTCAGTGTCATTTAAACTTGCAGACCTTCAGGTTAATCTACCAAAAACAGAACGGGTTTTAGCTACGACATGTCATCCAACTAACCGCATTGCCTTTATCCCTCCTTCAATCATACTACCGTGATCTGCAGCCATCACAAAATCAGCCCACCACTGCATCATAGGCCGTCGCTGCTCAAGATAATCACTACGGTTATACGCACGACGAACCTCATTCTTATCCACATGAGCAAGTGCAGCCTCAATAACATCAGGTGGAAATCCCTGCTCATTAAGGGCCGTGCTGGCGATAGAACGCAAGCCGTGTGAAACGAGCACTCCACCAAAACCTGCGCGTTTTAGTGATGCGTTTACGGTCTGACTGTTCATAGGCTGGTTTGGCTTGATGCGGCTGGGAAAGATAAATTCTCGATTTCCACTTAACGGCTTCATCATCTCTAGTATCGCAATAGCTTCATCTGACAATGGAACAGTATGGTCGCGGTTCATTTTCATGCGTGCTGCGGGAATCTTCCACTCTTGCGCTTCTATGTCTACCTCTTCCCAGCGAGCCTCAGCCGCTTCGGCAGGGCGGGTAATAGTAAGAAGTTGCCACATGAACAGGCATCGTGTGGAAAGGCTAATGCTGGCTGTTCGCATTGTCTGCATCAGTTGAGGTAGCTGATCCGGTCGAATGCTGGGCATGTTCTTTTTCTGAGGCTTCTCGAAGGCTTTACCGATATTAACGCAGGGAACAGCATCAATCAGCCCTGTGTTCTGGGCATAGATCATGACCTCATTAATACGTTGACACAGGCGACGAACAGTTTCCAGTGCTCCTCTGGCCTGAACCGGTTGTACGGCCTGAACCAGTGTATGAGCTTTAATATCTGTAACGCTAACGTCGCCGATCGCAGGAAAGACATCTCTTTCAAGAGAGCGCCAGATATCTTCCGCATAGTCCTCTGTCACACTGGCTTTCTTCACATTCTACCAACGTTCAGCTACGAGCTGGAAAGTATTGGTTTTGGCTTCCAGCGAACTACGCAATTGTTCTTGCTGATGTTCCTGCGGATCAATCTGTTTAGCTAGGAGTGAGCGGGACTCTGCACGGTAGTTTCTGGCATCGGCAAGGGTAACTGACGGGTAGGGGCCTATGCTTTTCTTTGCTCGTTTCTTGGTGACAGGGCGAATGTAGCGAAACTGCCAGATTTTACTCCCGCTGGATTTAATGAGTAGCTCAAGGCCATCGCCATCATAGAGAACGTAGTCCGCTTCCTTGGGTTTAGCAGATTCGATTTCCTTAACGGATAGAGGTTTGGTTTGTCTTGCCATTGCCGGGTTTCCATAGTTTTAGGCACCTCAAAAACAATAAAGCTTTACGAGGTGCCTAACAAGGTGCCTAAAAGGATCGGATTTAATTAGTTGGCATCAGACTTCGCGGGACAAATTGAGGGCACAAAAAAGCCCGCAGGGCTTGCGCAGTGCGGGCTCTTAGGACTTCATCGGATGACTCTGGTAATCACCGATGGAGAATTTTGGTGGGCTGGCGTCCCTGTGCTTTATATCTTAATAATCTGATTTTTATTGTTATTTTTGTGCCTTGATTCATTAAGGGTTCAATAAAGGGTCCTAAGAAACGTCAGCACAGATTTTACTTATTCCAGAGCCAAAATCTTAGATACTACTAACGTTGAGGAGTTGAACTCACGAAACATAGCCTTTCTGTTCCGGAGGCTATTTCCCATATGCAAGATCTTACCTCTAACTTAGTCCTCTCAAAGTGTTAAACAAGAATTATAAAGGGGGATGGTACGGAATTAAATCATAAATAACTTATCTAATTGATAATTAAGTATTTATTAAAAAATC
Source organism: Citrobacter sp. Cpo071 (assembly GCF_030332765.1). Lineage (NCBI taxonomy): Bacteria > Pseudomonadati > Pseudomonadota > Gammaproteobacteria > Enterobacterales > Enterobacteriaceae > Citrobacter > Citrobacter sp. Cpo071. The sequence goes on from NZ_JAOWHE010000073.1 coordinate 12,318, forward strand.
TTACATGGGCCAAAAAAATAGCATTTTTTGCAAAAGTCCTCCTAAGCCTATGCTGGCTTGCTTTCAAAACACCCTTCATAAATCTGACTAAAAAAGCACCATCTCTTGAACAATTCGTGCTTTTTGATAGTTGATCGCCATAAGCGATCTGAGGATACTGCATCCATCAAAACAACAATGGAGAAATGTATGACAGAAAGAAAAAGATTTATCCGTATGCCTGAAGTGTTGGAAAGAACCGGATTTTGTAAAGCTTGGATTTATCGATTGATTAGTCGTGGTCAATTCCCTGCACCTATAAAACTAGGTGATCGAGCAATAAGGTTCGTAGAAAGCGAAGTCGATGAATGGATCGACCAAATGATTTACGCATCTCGTAATAAAGCAGCATGATAATGTTTTTATAAATGAAGTTAGGAGGCTATAAGTAATAAAAATATAGACCTGTGTTTAAAAATAACGATCCCTTTAATAATAATACATGAAAGTGTAGGGGGATATTTACTTAAAAAATAAATAAGGAAAAAAAGATGAAAAAAGAAAATAAACATGCAAGTCAAACTTCAGCGGATTTAGCTGCATTACTGGAATATTCTCGTTTTACGAAGAGAACTCTAACAAAGCCTTCCAGCGAAGTTTTTGATTTATTTACTGATAAATATTATATGGAAACAGTTTATGATGACATTCTTAAAAAAACAAAGAAGAGTATTGATAAAAGCCAACATAAGTATATTGATTTTGAAAAAGTTAGAATGGATATAATGTGCATGCACACACAAGTTATTATGATTTCCTATATGTAAAATAAGGCAGCTCGATTTGATTTGTGGGCGTTTAGGGCCATTTATGAAAAATGAGTTCATATCAAACTAAAGGTCAGATATATATCTGGCCTTCATTTATTTCAGAATCAATAATGATTGTGTAAAATATTTTTATATTTCTATTGACTAATTAGATAGAAGATCTATAAAAAGAAAAGATACAAAAAAAGCCAGATGTTAAATCTGACTTTTAAAGGACTTAAAAAGTTTTCGCTGACTTTTTTAAGTCTTGTAATCAGTTATACGAGAACGTGATTACAAATATAAATAAAGTATTATCTAATCAACTTATATTTGTCAAATCTAAATCCCAGCTTTTTACAAGTCTTTTAAATACCCTTTCCAGAATCCTTTTTAATCCTCAAAAGCAATAACGTTAAAACCTGTTGTATCAGGTATAAGAATACGAAGGTCCCTCAAGTGATGGTGAATCTTATAGTTATTGCGACAGCGGTTAACCGGGAGCGATGTTGTCAGCCTGAATCGCCTTACCTAAAATTTATAAAGCGTTATAGCTTCTTTAGTAAAACGAGAAGTGCTTAAAAGATCATGGTAGGGTTTGCGCGGGTCGCGGGGGGGAGTATCAGATTGGAAACGGTCTGAATACTTTTTGAGTAATCAAAGCGCAATGAGCATTCTTTTTTCCTTTCTCTATCTCTTTAGCGATTTTCATTTTTCGCACGGGGGGAGGGGGGGGAATGCTCCAAGAAAAACTAAGTTTTCCTAACGGAAAACTACTACGACTGAAAGTCGCCATCTAAAACCCGAAAACTTTAAAATTTAAATTTCTAGTACTACTGTACGAAAAATATTAAAATGTTATTTCTTATATGATAAAGTTATTTTTTAAGGATTCAAAGATGGCAGGAAAAAGACAGCATTTTATCCCTAGATTCTTACAGCGTGGATTTTCATTAGAGAAAGAAGGAAAGTTTTTTTCTTGCTTATGTAAAAAAGAGTTTATAAAAGAAAATATAGTAATTGAAAATATTGGTTTGGAAAATAAATTTTATACTCTCGATGGCGATTCGTCAATTGATGACAAAATAACTGAAAAGGAAACTTATATTTATTCAAAAATCGTCCGTGAGTTAGTTAATGGTACATTTAACATGGATGATATAGGAAGTTTGTCTGACTTTGTCTTTCATATGGAAATCAGAACTAAAAATTTACGTTCTAACTTTACCAGTACTGCATCTCATCTAATAGACCAGATGCGAATAAGGCTTTTAAGCAAAGATGCTTTGTCTAGATATTTAAATAAAAATGTCATTTCTGATCCATCAAAATTTGATAGGTTGATTAATAGACAGCTTAATGAGTTAAATGTTCCACAAGTTTTGCACCCACATATTAAGGGTGTTTTGATTAATAACGTTCATGCTTGGCTTCCCGACATAGCAAATAAACTTTCATTGCAACTTATTCCTTTATTCGAAAATATGGTTTTATCCGGTATTCCTGAGGCCGCTAAAAAAGGACATTTAAAAGGACTTGAGTTGGATGAAAGTTTGAAAATTGAAGAGTATAAGAAGCTAACTTATAAAGTAATAAGTGTTGAGCAATCATTGATATTAGGGGATTGTCTCGTGATTTTTGAAGTTGATGGGGATCGTAGATTTAAACCATTCCATGAAAAAGATGATGATTTAAAAGCAGTATATATGCCAATTAATTCACATTCTATATTGTATGGCGCAAAATATCTTGATGACAACCCAAACATTGAAAATATAAACGATATAATAGCACAATGTTCAACTGATTTTTTTATTTGCAAGGAGCCTATTCATAATATGAATGAACTTCAAAAAATGATTGGTGTTAATTCTTATCTTTTGTCTGATGAATTTATTGATGAAATGTTGAGTGATTTAATTGGTGATGATATTTTGTTAAGTCATTAAAAAGTATAAAATTGATGTTTAATTTATAATTTATCCATAGAGCCATATAAATATAAAAAGCGATATTTATCATAAAATTAAAAATACGTCATTCTAAATTTTACTTCAAAATAATGATCGATAAAAAAGATCAATATATAGATATTGATCTTTTTTATCTATTGATATGGCCTTATCGATCGGTATTTAATTGGTTTTGACGATCGATTAATTGATTATGATAGTTTTAATCTATAGTATGTTTTTTTTCGATCGGTACAAACGATATGACGAACTATGAAAATAATTGAATTCTAAGATGTTTACAGGCCAAGCGGTGGTCTGTGTCTCATCAGTGAAGGAAAAGGTATGCGTAAACTTATGATGGTGGCAGGTTTGGTGACGCTATTGTCTGGTTGTGATGATGATGGCATCTATGGCAGCTACGTTAATCAGCAATACGGTGTCAGGCTTGATGTTCAGAAAGATGTGATCAAGTTCAGAAATGGCGTTTTTACTGTTAAAAGCTGGGATGAAAGCAAGAAACCCATCTATATAGCCAAAACGCAAAACAAAGATCTTGGCTCTTGGACTTTTAAAATCGAAAAGGTCAAAGATGGAGTCGTTTACCAAGGTGCGGTTTTTAAGAAGGATTAAGTGATGGAACAAAATATTATTCAGTGTCCTTTTTGTTATAAAGAAAGTCAAAAAGGTGTTCATGTATGCACCGGATGTCAGGCATCCGTGCTATATGGAACATATCCCGGTTGGTATGCGGCGGTGATCATCCTGTTAGCTTTTGGTCTGTCAGCGCTCATTGGAATGTCTGCAGGTATGGCAGGAGCTACTATAAGCTTACCAATAATAGCTATTGTCGGTTTTGTCGTGGGTAAAGCTATTTTCTCAGATAACATTATATTCAGAAGAAGAATGTAAGTCAGTCTTGTCTGTCAGGGTGATGCTCCACTACGTGAAACATCACCCATATAAATTTTATCTCCTCCCCTATGTCATCAAGCACTAAATCGGAACCCACTTTGTGGGACCCCACGATTTAGCACTTGACGATTTGACCCTTACGCACAGCTACCGATCAAGACAATATATTATTTACCCTATATTTTACTTGCATTTTATTCGTCGTGCAGTGTATTTATTTATGTAGCCGCTATTGACTAGATATTATTATCGGTTATTTATTTAAATATAGGTGTAGTTCAGCTTTATTCTTTCGTTTTTTCGGAAACTGAGGCAAGGTGTAATAGCGTATCCGCTATTTTACCCAATCCTATCGGATTGCCTTGTCTCGTTTCACTCGCAAGGTTGAAAAAGATCTACCCTTCCGCCTGATCACCCTATCAAGGGTTGGCGATAAACCATAGTTAGTTTTACATTGGATATTATAAATATAGGAGAAATAAATATGATGTTTATGTCTGTAGTAATGGTAATACTTTGTATTATGTTAGGCGGTTTTATGATTAGAAGCTGTACAGGAAAAACTAACTCTTCAAGCGAAGCAAAACAAGCAATATCAGATGTTAAAAAAATAATAGATAAAAAAGCACTGATCAAATATAAGAGGAGTAATAAGATATGACTGAAGATGACATAGAAAAACAAATGAGTTTAAAAATGAAGTTTGAGTTATTAGCAAGGTTTTTTTATTACATAGAACAAGACAAAGACATACCTTTTAGTGAAATAAATAGTGATGAAAGAAGGCTATGTTATTTCGTGTCTCATAGATATATACAAGAAAATAAATCTGATGACCTTCTAAAATCGTTGATTGATGAAAATGATGAAGACTATATAAAAGCAATAAGAGATTATATGTTTACAGGTGGATAATAAAATATGGATACAGACAGAAAAAGAGGTCGTATAGAATTAAATCACGAAGAACGCAGAGATATATCTATACAGTTCAGAGTAAACAAAGCAGAGTTTGAATATTTAAAATCATTAGTGGAAGCATCAGGGCTTGAAAGAGGTTATTACATTAGAAAAGAGATTTTAAACTCTGAACCCGTTGTTAAAAGAAAGATGCCAAAAGTTAATCAAAAAACATATATGCAGCTTTCAGCGATAGGTAATAATATAAATCAGGCTGTTAAAAAGTTAAATGGCAATGAGTATTTTGATAAAAATGAAGTTGATAAGCTTAACTTTAATATAAAACAAGTCAGCAGAAGAATAATAGAAGTGAATAAGGATTTGGATTATATATGAAAGGAAACGTAGCCAAGACGGGCAAGTCTTTTAAAAATAGGGTTGATTATATATTAAAAGATGATCACAGCTTTATTTGTAGCAATATGTCAGCAGATAAAAATAACGTTAGTGATTTAACTGATGAGTTTAAAGCTGTAAGCAGTTTTAGACCTGATATAAATAAACCAACTTTTCATGCGTTTTTATCTCTTCCAAAAGATGAGATGCTCACAGATGAACAATGGCAAGAGATAGCAAAAGACTATTTGAGAGAAATGAATATCGATATAGACAAACATCAATATATTTGTGTGCGTCATAAAGATACTGATAAAGACCATATCCATATAGTAGCGAATCGCGTCGGCCTTGATGGTTCTGTATGGCACGGTCAGCACTCAGCATTTAATACAATAGCAGCTTGTGAACGTTTAGAAGTAAAGCACGGCTTAACCATTACACAGGGGCTTAAAGGTCAAAAATCAGACGTGTCAGCACCAACCAAGAACGAGATCGAGCAAGCTCTTCGTACAGGTGAAAAACCAGCTCGTATCGTGCTACAGAACGCCTTACAGGCGGCTATGACAGGAAAACCTCACTTAGAGACGTTCGTAGAACGTCTGCAGGCCGTAGGCATTGAACCAAGGTTCAATGTTGCCAGAACTGGCAACGTGGCGGGGGTTTCATTCAGTGTAAATGACATAGCGTTTAAGGGATCTTCTTTAGGCAAAAAATTTAGCTGGAACACTATTAAAAAAAAGGTGAAATATGACAAAAATAGAGATGATGAACTCGTTAGAAGTTTCTCAGCAAGAAAAGATGATGAACCAAATAGTATTGAACGATCACTTATTGAACCAAATATCAATGACAGTAGAGCCACTGACCGAATCGATGATGATATTATCAGAATCAGTCAGCACAGCATTGAATCAGACACAGCAGACACTAACAAGGCTGAACAACTCGTTAGAAACAACAACAACAGCTTTAAACTCAGCGAAAAATATATTAGACCAACAAGCCCTAAAGTTAGAAGAACAACACAAAAAGCTGCACAAATACTCAACAGAGTTAAAAAACAATACAATAAAGAATCAATCAAAACTTATACTAAAAGTAGCCTCAATAGTTGGAGTCCTAAATTTAGCGGCGGTTCTATCAGTAGGATACTTGATCATGCAGAAACAGCCAACGCAGCCACAAATAAATTTAGACGCAAGAGCGGTAGCCGTTTCAATAGCAGAGCAACTAAGATCGAAGAGATAAGAGAAAGGTTCAATATAAAAAAACCTTTGATACAGGCAAAAAATAAAGAAAAACCAATTGAAGAAGATATAAAGAAAAAGCCATCTTCTATGGTTGATTATGAAAATAGATTTAAACATAAGTTAAAAGAAAGCCTTAAAAAAGAACAGATGAAATTATATGTTGAAGAGGTAAGTAAAATAGAGAACAACCGATTTAAGACAAAATAAAAGAGGCGTCAAACCTCTTTTATAATGTCGCATTGGTAGTGTAATTTTTGTTCTACTTCTTTAATTTATTTATTGTTTCCCTTCCGTATTTTTTTTCCATTGCAGCTACAAATGAAGGTTCAATGTAATGTGCAAAAGCTAACAAGCCCTTCAACTTGTCCACGGCTTCCTGATCTAATTTATCATAAGAAAAACGATGTATTGCTGATGATATTAATCTTTTTCTTTCTCGCCCAAGTGATATGTTATCATTGTTCGAGATTGTTATACCCGTAATATGTCGATTATGAGCTTTCGAAGAAAAAATAGTTTTATCATTATTTAAAGAGATAGAGTCTTTGAAAAGATCGATTAAAACTTGTCTTATTAAATTATCAAACCCAATAAGTGTATTCTTTATATTGGTCGAAAATGTCATATCATCAGCATATCTTGTGAATGTTATCTCTCTTTTCAGACACTCTGTTTCAATAATTTTGTCAAATGAGTACATTATTACATTGGAGATAAACGGTGAGCTGGGTGCTCCAACACTCAATTTTAAACTTGATTTCCTATGCTCACGATAGAACAAACAGTTTGATATAATAGAAGCATTGTCTTTATCAAAATCAATGTGGTTTCTTTTACATTCAGCAAAAAATATTTCAGGTGTTAACGAGTTAAAAAAGTTGGATAAATCCAGTTTTAACAAATAACTATTTTTTGAGTGAATGAGCGCATTTTCTTTAATTCCTCGCCCAGATCTATAAGCATAAGCGCAATCATGTACAGGCAGTATATCAGATAGTTCTTTAATAATAATCCGTTGAATGAATTTCAGTTCCTTTGAAGGATGCGCAATTTTACGCTTTTCATCAGAGTTTCTTTTGTTTATTTCATAAATCTTGTATCTATAAGGAGCTGTGGCAATAAAAATATTAATGAGATCATCACTTAAAAAAAGTGTGCTTTGTAAAAGCTTGCGTAATGATTTTAGATTATTGGTCATTTTCTTCACCATACTTGGCTAATACACTAAGGCGCCGTTGTTCTTTATCCTTTAAATTAAAGGCGAGTTCTTGCTTTAAATTTATTTTATTTTTTGTTTTGTCGAATTGTTTTTTATCTGAATAAGAGCCAAATTTTATATAGTTATCATTAGCCAGTTTCTTTGGGGGGAAGAAATATGCATTTGAACTTCTTTTCTTTTTTTGTATTAGCTCTAATGTGAGTAGTAGGTAGATTAATTGAGAAAGACGTTTTTGCGGAATCTTAATTTGAAAAGACAAAAGAACTGATTCAATTTCAGAGATTTGAACAGGAAAGCAGATATTTATTATCTCAAGTATAAGCATACATAAATGACCGTCATCATTTTTCCTGAATTTTTCAATCTTATTTTTACTGTTAACTCTTGAAAGAATATCTTCGCAAATTTCGCCCCACACTGATTTGTCAAACTTTCCCTTTTCGGCATCATATGGGTATGTGAGTACTGCTTCATTTACATAAGTGGATATTCTTTTTAGTGGCCCTAAAAAAATAAATGAGTCTTCGCTCTCAACATGATCTTCTGGTGCAATAACACAAATTTTATCATATAAGTTTTCGAAAGAAGAAAATATCCCTAACTCAACTAATGATCCGGGGCTTTCGAGAAATAGAAGAACTTGTGATGATATTTTTGCGATGTCGTGCTCGAAATGAAGCAAATCATCATACTGACCTGACTCAATATAGTCTTTGAAAGATTCAGCCATTCTTAGGCAATTATGAAACTCTTCATGTTCAGTAGCTGTATAAGCGTATAGCTGTCCGCGCATACTTGTAGGAATGGGTTGTTTTACATCTACAAGCCCACCACAAACAAATATCAAATTTAGGCTGTTATTAATGACAGTAAAATTTTCAACTTCAAGATTTTTAAATGTATCTTTTATAATTTGTTCGTACATCTAATTGTCCAAATAAAAAAAGAGACCTAAGTCTCTTTTTAACTCTTTACTAAAGGATGCGGCGGATGCAAATCGGCCGATCGTGTGAGTGAGCGAGCAGGATCGGCCGATTTGCATCTGACGCAACCCTAAATCTAAACAATAAGTTAGTGTCTGGCGAAACGCCCGACAAGGCTATTAAACTAAAGCCCATACGCTAAAGAGTTCTTTTTTTATAGCATGATGAGTGGCGATGTTCAAACTTTTTTGCCTAACAGAACGACTAAGTGACAGGCATCCCCTTCCTAACTAGCCCCTTTGTCTGTAAAGACCTTAGCCTTAGATGTTTAGGATGTCATACCAAGAGGTGTAATCCGTCATGCAGCAATGGCCTTAAGTTTTTGCGCTTGAACGTAATCTCCCCACCACTGCATCAGCTCTGTTCTTTCAGCAAGATACTCAGCACGATTGTAAGCGGCTATGATTTCGTTGTTCTTAGTATGAGCTAAGGCGGATTCAAGCACTTCTGTTCTAAATTTACCGCTTTCTTCAGCAGCCGTTCTTGCTATAGAACGCATTCCGTGTGCTACCAGTTCACCACCGAATCCCATACGGATGATTGCAGCATTAGCTGTTTGCTCATGCATGTGGTTAAGCGGGGCCTTAATGCTTGGGAAAACCCACTCTCTATGACCACTGATTGGTCTGATTAACTCAAGTATACGCATAGCCTCTTTACTCAGCGGAATCTTGTGAGGGCGTTTCATCTTCATAAACTCACCGGGGATGTTCCAGAATCGATTATCTTCGTCTATATCACTCCACCGAGCACGGACAGCTTCTCCCGGACGAACCCACGTAAGGAGTTGCCACTCAATTAGAAGACGTGTTTCGAGTCGTATAGAAGCGTTAGATAGAGCAATTAAGAATCGGGGTAAATCATCTGGTGGTAAAGCAGGCATGTTTTGCTTCTTGGGCTTACTGAATCGCTGACCGAGGTTATCAGCAGGATTAAACTCAATAAGTTCTTCTGTCGCAGCCCAACGAAAAATTTCATTTAGACGTGAAATGATACGGCGTAGGGTTTCCAATACGCCTCGTTGTTCTATGGGATCAAGGTGTTGTTTTAAGAGCTTGGGACGGATCTCTTTGATAGGAACGTTGCCTAAACCGGGGAAAATATTTCGTTCAAGGCTTCGCCAGATGTCTTCTGCGTGGTCTGGAGAGATACCAGAGGTCTTAACCTTTTCATCTAACCATTTCCTAGCAACCGCTTGTAGCGTGTGCTCAGTGGCATCCTTAAGGGCATTGGCTTTATCGTTGTTGTGAATCTGCGGATCGATACCATTTGCAAGCAACGATAAGTATTCATCACGTAAAGCCCGAGCTTTGGCAAGTGTGAGATGAGGGTAGGTTCCTAAGCTCATCTTTGTTCGCTTCTTACTTACTGGCACTGCATACCTGAAATACCAATTTTTCTTACCACCCTTTGATAGGGGAGCGATTCGTAGCATCAGGCCGTCACCATCAAAAAGGTTGATCTCCTTTTCTGCTGGCTTGGTATTTTTGATTTCAGTGTCAGTGAGTTTCTTAGCGATTTTTGCCATTTTTAGGACCCTCGATTTTGGGACCCTTTGCGTTGGGTCCCAAAAAGGGTGCCATAAGGAGTAGCTTCTAGCAAATTTCAGTAGACTTCTGTAGACGTAAAAAAGCCCGCAAGGCTGGTTCCATGCGGGCTTAGTAGACTTCAGTATACTTCAAACAACTAAAAAGTGGTGGAGCTGGCGGGAGTTGAACCCGCGTCCGAAATTCCTACATCCTCGGTACTACATGCTTAGTCAGTCTTTACATTCGCCTGGCACCTGCGGACAGACACGCCACTACCAGACTAGCCTGATTAGTTTTAACGCTTCAACCCCAGGCAGGGCCTCCACGCGATCTCTTTTGGGTTTGACCTCTCTTTGATCCCCGTCTTAAGAGCGGAAGCTAGGGAGAGAGGGCTCAGAGCAGGTTATTAAGCTGCTAAAGCGTAGTTTTCGTCGTTTGCGACTATTTTTTTGCGGCTTTTTACGAGGCCAACCGCCCCTCGGCATGCACCTTGGGTTTCGCGAATCCCGTCGAATCCAGAATCAGCCCCAATGTGTTAGAGCAAGTATAACAGACTTGTGACACGCGTGACCAGCCCCCGCAACCCCTAATCCTCAAGGATTTAGCGCTCGCGCAGCGCTTCTTTTGCGCGATTAAACGGTTTGATTAAATAGTCGACGATGGTTTTTTCACCTGTTTTTATATCCACTGTGGCAATCATGCCTGGTACGATGGAGAAATGGCGTCCCAGTTTGTTCTGTAAGAAGTCCTGATGCGTGCGGATAAACACGCGGTAATAGAAGATTTCCGGTTTCACTTTGTCCTGAATGGTGTCCGGAGAAATGGTTTCGACTACGCCTTCCAGGCCGCCGTAAATGGCGTAGTCATAGGCGGTTATCTTCACCAGCGCCCGTTGTCCAGGATGGATGAAAGCGATATCACGCGGTGACAGTCGGGTTTCTATCAGCAGGTGATCGTCCAGCGGCACAATCTCCATCATCTCGCCGTTGGGCGGGATAACGCCGCCGATGGTGGTGACCTGGATGTTTTTCACAATACCGCGCATCGGCGCGCGTACGGTCAGGCGGGTGACGGAATCCTCGCGTCCTTTTAAAATCGCCGCCAGCATATCCACTTCGGCGTTGGCCTTTGACAGCGCTTCCCGCGCCTGCACGAAATATTGCGAGCGCAGGTCGGTGATTTTTAATCCCAGATCGCTTTTTTGTCGTTGCAGGCGCAGCACTTCTACGTGGCTGGCGGCACCGCTTTTCTCCAGCCGTTGGGTGATGGCCAGTTCTTTATTTACTGAGACCAGTGCATCCTGAAGTTCTGCCATTGAATCCGCAAGCTGCGCGCGACGGCTTTTATACAGGCGAGTTTCGGAGGCGATGAGATCCGGCCAGGCGCGCAGTGAATCGGGAAAGACCAGCGGCAGATCGTTAACTTCGGCATTAAGCCTTGCGCTGGAAGCCAGTGAGGCGCGATAACGGGCTGCGCTCTCCCCAACATTGGACTCAGAACGGGTGGGGTCGAGGCGGGCGACTATTTGATTGGCCTGCACTTTATCTCCCTCGCGTACCGTAAGCTCGGCGAGAATGCCGCCATCCAGCGACTGCAAGACTTGCTCTCGCGAGCTGGGGATCACTTTTCCGCTGCCGGTTGAGACTTCATCCAGCTTGCCGAAATATGCCCAGATACCCAGGACGGCAAACAGCAGCGTGCTGAGCAGAATAATACGGCTGGCCCCGGAAAAACGGTGCTCGCGGCGGATATCGAGGTCGTCCATGGCGGCATCATGCGGATTGGTTTTCATTTTTCCACTCCCGACCGTGAGTTGGGGCGGGTGCCCGGCTCGCATTTAATGCCTGCGCTTTCGGGGCATCCATAACCAGTTGGCCTTCTTTTAATACCACCACGCGCTCGACCAGCTCCAGAACCGGTACGCGATGGGTGGCGACAATCAATGTGCGGTTGCCCAGCCACTGGTTCAGGCGCTGAATAAACTCCCGCTCGGTATGTTCATCCAGCGAGGCGCTGGGTTCGTCGAGCAGCACGATATTGGGCGATCGCAGCAGCATTCTTGCCAGCAGGATCGACTGCCGTTGTCCACCGGACAAACCGTTGCCGCCCTCCATAATGGGGTGCGCCAGCCCTTTGGCGAGCTGTTTAACGAAAGCTGCCGCGCCGCTGACCTCCAGCGCTTCGAAGATCTGCGCGTCGCTGGCATGCGGTGCGCCGAGGGTCAGGTTCTCGCGCAGGGTGCCGAAAAACAGCCGCGCGTTCTGGCTAAGAAAACCGATGTTGCGGCGTAAATCAGCCATATCGATCTGCGCCAGACTCAGGTTGTCGAGCCGGACATCGCCCTGGATAATCTCCACACCACCCGCCATGGCCTGCAGCAGGGTTGATTTCCCTGCACCGTTACGCCCGAGGATTGCCACGCGCTCGCCGGGCATGACCTCCAGGCGCGAGATGCGCAGCGGAACGCGCTGATCGTCGCTGTGGTAGCGAAAGTGTGCGTTCTCAAACAGATAATGACCGTGAAAAATCTCCTGATGCACCCGGTCTTCGTCGTACTGCGTTTCGGTGGGAAGCTGCATGATACTATCCAACCCCATCTTCGCCGCCTTAACCTGTTGCCAGCGGGCCAGCACGCCGCACAGATTAGCCATTGGGGCAATCATTCTGGAACCGAGCATCGAAGCGGCTACCACGGCACCGGTGGTCATCGTGCCTTCAATGACCATCGGCGCGCCGAACATAATGATGGCGGCGTAGACCAGGCTTTGTACCGACATGCCCCAGCCAATCAGCCCCTGAGTCAGCCTGCGCGTGCGCAGCCCGGACTCTCCGGTAATGCGGATGTAGCTGTTCCACTGCTGTAAAAAGCGGTTTTCCGCCTGCATCAGCTTGATGTCTTCCAGCCCCTGAACGCTCTCGACCAGCACCGCGTTGCGCAGGGTGGATTCATGGGCAGCCTGGTTGGCGAGCACCGCCAGTTTCTTCTGTAACAGCAAACCGGGCAGGATCATCAGCAGGGCCGCGACGGGCGCTATCCATGCCAGAGGCGGGGCAATAAAAGCCAGCACCACGATAAACAAAAAGAAAAACGGCAGATCGACAATGGTCGACATGGTCGAGGAGGTGATCATCTCGCGAACCTGTTCCAGCTCGCGCAGTTGAGAAATGAAGCTCCCCGTCGAGCGGGGGACGGCGCTGTTGCGCAGGCGCAATGCATGGCTGAACACGCGATCGGAAATGCGCATATCGGCGCGTTTGCCGAGCAGGTCCATGATGTGGGTACGCGCTTCGCGCAGCAAAAAGCCAAACAGCACCGCCACCAGAACGCCAGTGGAGAGAACATACAGCGTTGGATAAGACTGGGCGGGGATCACCCGGTCATAAACCTGCATGGAAAAGATAATCCCGGCGAGCGACAGAACGTTAATCAGAAAGGCGGCAATCATGACCGGCAGATAAGGACTAATGTCTTTTAACACCAGTTCGCGCATCCAGTCGGGCTTGAAGCGCGAAATATAGCGGTCTACCCGACTGTCCTTCAGCGCCGACAGCGGGCGCATCGCGGTAATACTCACGATCTCCGGCAGAAGCTCTGTGACCGTGAGCCGGTTACGCTGGCCCTCTTCGGCGATGATAAACACATCCAGTGCATCTTCGCCGTTGAAATGTTCTATCACCATTAGCTGGCCGTCGCGCAGTTCCGCCACCACCGGCAGACGCCACTGACCGAACACCTGCGTGACGGTATCCAGCGCATGAAATGACAGTCCCGCCTGACGCGCCAGTTGCGACAGGGCTGTGGCCCGGCTTTTTCCCGCAAACCACGGGGCGTTGGCCTGGATTGCGCCGGGAGAACAGGCCACGCGATAGTGATTGGCAATATGCGTCATCGCCTGCGCCCACTGGCTAAGAGCGTGTTCGCTAATCGCATCTTTTGCATGTGAATCGAGGTCGCTCATAGCTTGATCTCCACCGATTGAATGCTGCGATTATTTAAGGCGAACGCCTGGCGAAGCGAGCCAGTGTTATAGAGGCAGTTCAGCTGGAGCTGGCGCAGCTGGTTTTGAGTCTGGAGTTCCGCAAAACGGGCCTGATACACCTCTTGCTCGGCGTTAAGCACGTCGAGCAGCGGGCGCGAACCGAGGTCCAGATACTGCTGTTGATAAAGCTCGCGCGTTTGTTCACTCAGTCGCTGCTGGCGGCGCAGAATCTGCAGGGCGGTGGCGAGGCTCATTGCCTGGCTGCGGGACTCCAGTAATTTTTGTCGTACTTCGAGTCGGGTGCGCTGGATGGAGTATTGTGCAGACTCTACCGCATGGCTGGCGGCGTTGCGCCTGGCGGTGAGTCCGCCCCCCTGATACAGCGGCATCTCAACTTTTACCCACGTGGAGTACTGGGTTTTGTCGAGCACCTCATGGCTGGGGTATTTGTCGTTGAGATAATGCTGAACCGACGGTTCCAAAGAGATGGTGGGCGTCATCTGCGCGTTGGCGTAATCGAGATTTGCCTGTGCCACATTCGCTTGCGCCCAGGCCGCCAGAACCGCGGGAACCAGTTTATCTTCCGGTTTGACCACATCGCAGCTGCTGTCCAGTTTGGCCGGGAATTCGTTGCTGATGCCGTTAAGTGAGTTCCAGCCGAGGTAACTCATCAATGTGGCCTTACTGCTGTCGAGATTGGCCTGATACTGCGCCAGCTGAGAACGCGCAGACTCGATACGCGCATCGGTTTGCACCACGTCGGACAGCGAGGTTGCCCCTTCATCATTGCGTTGTCGGGTCAGTCGACCAATGTCGTTTAAGGCGGTGAGCTGTTCTTCGGCGGCATCCACCATTTGTTGCCACGTCTGCACCTGGACTATCGCGTTGGCGGTTGCGTGGGCGATGGTATCAATACTGAGTAACACATTCGCCTGCTGTTGTGCGGCTCCGGCGGTCTCGGCTCGGACCTGGCTTGCCACTTTGCCGAAGTCGTACAGCATTTGTGACACCGAAATAACCAGCGCCGGGCTAAAGCCGTGGTCGGTATAGGTATTGCTGTAACCGTTATTCATTCCGGCAGAAACCTGCGGGTAATATTTCGATTTCGCCACGTCGATCTGTTCGTTTTGCGAAAGCAGTTTGCCGATCGATTCACGAATAGAAGGATGCCAGCTCACGGCACGACTTACCGCGTCGTTGAGCATCAGGTTGCCGGGGGCGGCAGCGCTCAGCGGCAGATCGGCAACCGCGCCGTCCAGCGAGGGAAGCATCTGGCTGGTGGCCAGTCCTTCCGGCGTAATAATTTGCGGTTCATCTTCGGCATTCACCCGCAGGGTACAGAGCGTTAATGCCAGAAGTAATGCAACAGGCGCGACATTTCTCATAGTTTATCCCTTACAAAATACGGCAGCGACGACTGTTATTGCCCCGGACGTCATGGCATCCGGGGCTGTAGTTATGGCGCTTTAACGCATTGCGTTAACGTCAGGGCACGATGTGATTTTGTTGCACCAGCTCATCGAGCGTGGTGTGTACGTTCTCCAGCGTTATGAGATTGGTTGAGTGATATGTGTTGCCCGTACCGTCGCGGTCAATGGCAATCACCGTGTTGTTACCGCTGGTGGTTACGGTGAGGTAGTTGCCGAGCGTAGCGTTCTGCCCGTTCCAGCCCACCAGCAGGTCGCCGATATCGATCTTGTCACCCTGGGCCAGTGAGAAGTTGGTCCAGGTGTCGGTAGCACCATTGCTAATGTTGCCGCCGGTAGCGTCGTTGGCGTTGAGCAGGTGATAAATCAGCGTATCGCCGTAGGCGCTGCCAGTCAGGCGATCGGCATCGACGGTACTCACCACTTGCGGATTCATATTGATGGTCAGCGTAGCGGTATCGGTATGGCCATTCTGGTCGTTAAGGGTGTAGGTAAATGTCTCTTTGGTGACGATGGTGGAGAGCGAGACATCGCTGTTGAGGGCATAGGTGTAATGACCATCAATGCCAATGGTCAGTTTGCCGTACAACCCGTTAATGATGGCGCTGGTCGTGCTACTCAGCGGATCAAGCGTGACGGTACTGCCGCCCGTGCCGTTCACCGTCAGCAAGGTATGCACGCTGGCAATATGGTCTCCGTCATAAATATTGCCGGTGACGCTGTTCGCTGTGGAAGTCTCGAAGTTTTGCAGGTCGATTATCGTACCTTTCACGCTGGGGGTGATGGTGATATTCCCCAGGCCCAGCCCCCCGACGCTTCCGGTATAGTCGAGGCGATAGTTGCCGGGGTGCAGTACGATCCCGCTCAAGGCTATATCGATATTGCCACCAACCAGCAATCCGCCATTGAAAGAGTTACCGGCAATCTTGATGTTGTTGCTGTCATACAGCGCCCAGGTGACGGTCAGCCCGCCCAGCGTCAGACCTGACGCGACGTTAAAATGCAGTATGGCGTTTTGCACCGCCGTTCCCGTAGCGATTTCAATGACGCCAGTACCACTTTTTGAGGTGGGTGAAAGGAGTTGGGCACTCCAGCTGGCGTTCCCGACGCTGTCGTCGGTAAACGACCGGGAAGTATCCGCCTGGGTACTAACCGCCATCGTGCTGCTGACGTCATTTACTGCATCCAGCGCCTGTGGGGTTGGTTTGATATTCAGCGATGCACTGCCGGTATCGCCGTTTGGCGCTTTGACCTTATACACGAAACTGTCCGGCGTATTGATACCGTCTGCGCCCAGTCCGCTTCTCAGCGTGTAGGTGTAGTTCCCTTTCGCATCAATAGTCAGCGTGCCGTACTGCCCGTTAATGGTGGTTGTACCCGTTCCGTTTACGGTGACACCGTTAACTTCGGTGATAACGGTATTGGCCGGAGCCGAGTCGTTTACCAGCAGGTTTCCATTGGTTGTCGCACTCAGGCTGTCGACGGCGTAGGTGTGATCGGCCTGGATATTCAGGGTATAGCTGGTCAGCAGCGTCAGACCACCGGAGGCGTTAAGCAGGAACAGATAGTCACCGCCAGGCAGGGTGATGGTGTAATCCGTTGAGCTACCTCCTAGCAGCGCCGTGACCCAATTAGGCTTCACGCGGAACTGCTCATACTGCTGAATGGACTCGTTGAAGCGATAAACATAGAGATCAAAACCGCCAACCGTGACGCCGAGAACGCTGGCCTTGACGGTCAGCGTGCGGGTTGCGCCATCATCCACATTAAATTTGATAGGATTGGTTAAACCGTTAACCAGACTGACATCCAGCACATTACCCAGTCCGATGTTGGCGAGGGTGAAACCGGTTTGCTGTGATGTGCCATGATCAACCGCGATGACCTGCGTCCCGTAAGTCAGCGCAGCCACATCGTCTGCCGCGGTTACCGTACTGGTGGTTGGCGCCTGACCGAGCGTTACCACCAGTTTTGCCGAGGAGTGATCGCTGCCATGCGTCAGCGTGTAGGTGAAACTTTCGGAACGGCCATACACCGAGATTGACGTATCGGTCAGGGTATAGGTGTAGCTACCGTTCTGATTGATATGCAGGATGCCGTATTTCCCCTGCACATCAATGCCGCCCGACGGTATGTTCACGACGTTGCCGTTACCGTCGGTGATGGCGGTAACCAGCGTGCCGGAAGGGGCATTATCCTGCCCGTTGGCGGGATCGATATCGGTGATGATATTGCCAGACTCAGTAGTACCGCCGGTGATGGTTCCTGCGCTGGCTTTTACCACTGAGACATCAAGGCTGGTGTATGCCCCGGTCGCCAGCAGGTTGGTGTTGTAGCTGACCACGCGGTAATCACCACCAGTCAGTCCGCTGTAATTGAGCGTTACGCCTGAGGCGCCCAGAGTGAGGAGGCTGGCAAAGTCTGGTTTTCCGGTATCCACCACCGTCACCCAGGCATTCAGCGCGGTGTCAAAGCGCTGGATGACGACTTCAAGCGTGTTTAGCAGCGACAGCACTACGCCGGTCGCTGCGGCATTGATTGTAATGGATCCGCTGCCGCCAGAAGCGATGCTGAAATTCACGCTTGCCGTATCGTTCCCCAGCACGTTGGCGACATTTCCCAGCGCATTGACCAACAGGAAACCATAATCGCTTTGATGCTCGGTGCTGACAGTGACATCGGTTTGTAGCGGCAGGCTGGTGACATTGTCTTCAGCCAGCAGCGGCAATACTGGTGCGAGAGCGCTTGTCGGCGATGAGGTATTTCCCGCCGCATCGGTCGCCGTGGCGGACAGCGACTGCCCTTCAATCTGGCGAACCGGCAGGTTGACGCTGTAGACACCGCTGCTGTTGGCGATTGCCGTCACGCTGGTGCCGCCGGGCAGAGAAATGGTGACCGTGCTTCCCGCTTCGGCGACGCCGCTGACGGTACCGCCATCGGCGTTGATCAGGAGCGTTGGCGCGGTCGGTGGCGTGGTGTCCACAATCACGCTGAACGAACCGGATAACCCACTTGCGCCGTTGGCGTTGGTTGTCGTGGCGGTAAACGCATGGTTACCTTCGCTGAGTGCACCGGATGGGGTAAAGCTCCAGATCCCGTTACCGTCTGCGGTCGTGAAGCCCATTAGCACGCCGTTGTTGTACAGATTGATGACGGCGTTAGCCTGCGCCGTTCCGCTGAGCGTTGGCAGGGTGTCATTGGTGGTTTTACCGGGAGCGACGGGTCCCATGATAGTGCCGACGTCATCGAGCACGCTGGCAATAACAGGCGCAGGCGGTACGCCGGTAAACGGTGCCAGCACGTTACCCGCCGTACCGATGTTGCCTGCGGCATCCTGTGCGCTGACCAGCAGAGTTTGCCCACTGATTTGCGGTGGGTTCAGAGTGAAGGTGAAATTACCGGAGGCGTTGGCGGTTGCCGTGCCGAGCACCGTTCCGCCGCTGGAGTTAATAATGACCGTGCTGTTTGGTTCGGCTACGCCGGTGAGCGCGGTGCCGTTGGCGTTTACCGCCAGCCCGGTTGGGATACCCGGGGCAACGGTATCGACCACGATCGCTGCCGCAGACGATATGCCACTGGTATTACCCGCACTGTCCGTTGCAGTGATGGTAAACGAGTGGGTACCTTGTGCCAGCGCGGTAGTCGGGGTGTAGCTCCAGTTGCCGCTGCCGTCCGCCGTTACGCTGGTGACAAAGCTGCCGTTATCATAAATATCAACTCGCGCGTTGGCTTCCGTGATGCCGTTTAACGTTGGGCGCGCGTCGTTGGTCGGCTGATTGCTGCCAACCGGCCCGGTATTTGGCCCGACATCGTCAATAATGCTGCTGATTGAAGGCTGCGTCGGCGCCGTGGTGTCAACCACCACGCTAAAGCCTGCCGTCGCGCCGCTGGTGTTGCCCGCCGCATCAGTGGCGGTGACTGTGAAGGTGTGCGATCCATTTGCCAGCGGTGTGGTTGGGGTAAACGACCAACTGTTATTGCTTTGCACCAGCGCGGTACCCAACAGGGTGCTTCCGTCATAGATGCTGACGGTGCTGCCTGCCTCGGCGGTGCCGTTCAGCGTCGGGCGTGCATCGTTGGTCAGCTGTCCGTTGCTGAGTGCTGCATTGAACACGCCGCCTGCGATATCATCCACCACCGAGACCAGCAGCGGGACGGATGGTGCAATGGTGTCGACATTAATCGTAAACCCACCTGAGACAGGACTCACGTTCCCGGCGGCGTCGGTGGCGATGGCGGTAAACACATGCTGACCGTTGCCAAGTGTGGTGGTCAGATATTCCCAGGTGCCGTCTATCGTCGCAGTCACCGTTGCCAGCAGCGCACCATTATCGTAGATGGCTACCCGGGCACCGGCTTCCGCTGAACCGCTGAGTACGGGACGGGTGTCGTTGGTAGAGGCTCCGTTCGATAGCGTTCCGGTTCCCGGCTGCACGTCATCAAACGCCTGGATAATCGTTGGCGCAAGCGGGGCGACGGTATCAACAACGATGTTAAATCCCGCAGACGTCGGGCTGACGTTTCCAGCCGCGTCGGTGGCTGTTACCGTCAGCGCGTGGTTACCGTTGCTAAGTGGGGTTCCCGGTGTGAAGGTCCAGGCGCCCGTACCATCTACAGGAGCAGATCCGATCAGCGCTCCGTTATCGTAAATTTTCACCATGGAATTGGCTTCTGCCGTACCGCTAAGCGTCGGAAGTGGATCGTTCGTGGCCTGACCGTTGTTCAGATTTCCAATCAGTGGGCCGACATCATCCGCAACCTGAGTAATCACTGGTGCTGTCGGTGCCAGAGTATCGACGGTGTAGGTAAAGCCACCAGAAGGCAGGCTGGTATTGCCTGCGCTATCTGTAGCCGTGACGGTCAGAGTATGCTGGCCGTTACCCAATGCCGCGGAGGGTGTAAAACTCCAGCTTCCGCCTGCGCCGACGATGGTGGTGCCAATCGGCTGACCATCGCTCAGCACGGTAATGGTCGCGCCAATTTCACCGGTACCGCTGAGCGCCGGGCGACTTTCGTTGCTGATTTGCCCGTTGGAGATAGGCCCGGTTGTCGGCGCAGTATTGTCCTGCACCGAACTGATGACCGGTATTGACGGGGCAATAGAGTCCAGCTCAATAGTAAACGATGATGATACTCCGCCTGTGTTTCCCGCCTGATCTGTGGCAACGACGGTGAAAATATGTTGCCCCTGTCCCAGCGGAGCATCCGGAGTGAAGCTCCAGTTACCCGACTCGTCCACCTGAGTTGTACCTATTTCAGCGCCGTTATCACGGATCGTGATGATGGCGCCAATCTCGCCTTTGCCGTTCAGGGTAGGCTGAGCATCGTTTGTAAGCTGTCCGTTGGTCAGCGCGGTATTGCCGGGCTGATCGTCAATTACTGAGGTAATGCTCGGTGCGGCTGGCGCCAGCGTGTCGACGACGACCACAAATGGTGGCGTTGTCGGGCTAATGTTACCCGCGTTATCTGTAACACTGGCAGTCAGCGAGTGGCTTCCTTCTCCGAGAGCTGGGGCAGGCGTAAAGCTCCAGTTGCCATTTTCGTCGCTGGTGGTTGTGCCGATTACCGTGCCATTATCGCGGATGGTAACAACCGAATCCGCCTCGGTAACGCCAGCAAGCGTTGGGGTATTATCATTGGTCAACTGCCCTGAGGTCAGGGGCTGGATCGTACCAACGTTGTCCGTGACCGTCACAATAGATGGCGCATTCGGTACCAGGGTATCGACAATGATCCGGAAATCACTGGATGGATCTCCCTGGTTGCCAGCGGCGTCCGTTGCGCGGGCGGTAAAGAGATGATCGCCTTCTCCCAGCGGTGCTGTCGGGGTAAAGCTCCAGAATCCGTTACTGTTTACGGTCGTTGTGGCATAAGCGACACCGTTATCGTAGAGGGTAATGGTTGCCCCGGGTTCGCCAGTTCCGTTGAGCGTCGGACGTGAATCATTTGTAATTTGCCCTTTATCCAACGATCCAGTGCCGGGGGCAACATCGTCGATAATGCTGGTGATCGTTGGCGCTTGTGGTGCCGTCGTGTCGATGGTGATAGCGTAGTTGGGCGATAAACCGCTGGTGATGCCGCCTACAGTTTGTGACACCGTGAAGTTATAGGTTGTGCCGTTAGTCAGCGGGGTGGGTAACTGATAACTCCATGCGCCAGAGACGGCATCGGCGGTTACCGTGATGGGGGGCGTTCCGCCATCTATATAAATTTTAACAGTCGCCCCGGCAGTGGCCGTCCCTTGCAGCAGCGGTAAGGTGTCGTTGGTGGTTTTACCGTTGCCAATCACCCCCATGATGGGCGCAATGTCATCAACGATCTCAAGCGTTGGGGGATGCGGAACGCTGGAGGTAGCAGCGTTAAACGTTGTCGGGTCGCTTTGATTTCCGGCGGTATCCTGAGCGATGGCGTTGAGCGCCTGGCCGGCTGTTTGTGCCGGTGAAATTGTGACAGAGAAATTACCTGAACCGTCTGCCACCCCCTGGCCGAGAATGGTGCTACCGCTGCGAATGATGACGGTACTGCCTGCATCGGCGGTGCCGCTAACCAGCGTCCCGTTAGTGTCTACATTGGTAACCGTTGGTGTTGCAGGTGGCAGGGTATCGACAAACAACGTCAGCGGGTTATCTGCTGCCAGTGAGTTACCTGCGTTATCTACGGCGCCGAAAGTCAGTGTGTGAGTGACGTTGGGCGTGAGGGGAACATCCACACTCCAGATGCCGTTTGCGGCAACGGTAGCCGTCGCAATGGCGATGGGATTGTTGCCATCGTAAATTAACACCGTACTGCCCGGTGTGCCGGTCCCGCTAATGGTTGGCGTTGTATCGTCCGTGACGCTGCCGCTGGTTAGCGAACCGGTAAAGACGCCAACGTTATCCTGGATATCCGTTACCTGCGGCAGTGTCAGCTTCGTGCTGTTAACCGTAAACGAAATGCTGTTTGAATTGTTGCTGACGTTACCTGCGGGGTCTGTTGCGGTAGCGCTTAATGTGTAGTTCCCGTTTGCTAGTGCAGTCCCGGGAGTAATACTCCAGGTGCCGCCAGCCACCGTTGCAGTACCGATCACCGTACCGCCGTTATACAGAGTGATGATGTCTCCATTGACACCTGTACCACGAATGGTTGGCGTGGTGTCATCGGTCACGGCGTTGGGTGCAAGGTCACCCATGATATCGCCGACGTTATCATTGGCGGCGATAATCACCGGCGGCGCAGACGGCGTCGTGTCGATGTTCAGTGTTATAGCTGTTGATGGCTGGCTGACGTTGCCTGCCGGATCGGTTGCGGTGAGGGTTACCTGGTAAGCACCTGGAGTAACCGGTGCTGGCGGAGTAAAGCTCCAGGTTCCGTCTGCACCTACTGTTGTCGTTCCCTGCAAAGGAGGAGTGCCGTTCAGGTAAACGGTAATCAAATCCCCGACGTTTCCCGTACCGCTAAAGGTTGGTGTGGTATCGTTGGTGTTGCCGTTAGTGACCACACCCGTTACCGGAGCCACATCGTCGGTAATGATTGGCGCGGCTGGTTGTGCGGGAGGTGTGTTGTCTACCGTCAAGGTAAAGCTGGCCGATGGGATCCCCGTGTTGCCTGCAACGTCAGTCGCTGTAGCGGTGAACTTATGCGGCCCGTCGGTGAGTGAGGTTGGGGTAAATGTCCAGGTGCCGTCTGGCTGTACGGTGACGGTACCAATGGAACCGCCATTATCATAAATCGTAATCTTCGCGCCGGGCTCGCCGGTTCCGGAGAGTTCGGGATTCAAGCTCTTGGTACTGCTGCCGTTACTCAGCGTTTGTAGATTTGTGCCAATCAGACCTTCTGCGGAGCTGATAACCGGGGCTGCTGGTGGAGTGGTATCAATCGTTAGCGTAAAGTTTCCGGCATTGCTGGCGTTGCCTGCAACGTCCGTGGCAATAGCGGATAAATTGTGTGTGCCTTCACTGAGCGGTTGGTCGAGTTGAATACTCCAGGTGCCTCCGGGCAAAACAGTCGTGCTTCCAATTGGCGTAGCTCCATCATAAAGAGTGATCTTAGAACCGTCTGTTCCGGTTCCTTTCAGCTCTGGCAAGGTATCGTTTGAACGGCTTCCGGTAGGCAGATCGATCGGTGCATTCCCAACGTCGTCGGTAGCAGCCAAAATGACAGGAGCGCCTGGCGGTTGGGTATCTACGGTAACGCTGACCACTGTGGGTGAGGTGATGACATTACCGGCGGCATCAGTTGCCGATACCGTAAACTGATGGGTGCGATCACTGAGCACCTGATTCCCCGGAACGGTATAACTCCAGGTACCCGAGCTGTCGACAAGAATAACCGTCAATAACTGAATGCCATCGTACAGGTTTACCAGTGAACCTGGCTCACCGGTACCCGAGATGGTTGGCGTATTGTCGTTGGTGACCCAACCGTTATTTGCAACGCTGCCCGTAATGCTGCCAACGTCATCGTTAACCAACGTTATCACTGGAACAGTTGGCGCAATTGTATCGACAATTATTTTCCAGCTTGCCGCGCTACTGGTGTTATTCGCGGCGTCTGTGGCGGTCACCGTGAAGATGTGAGCACCCTCGCTCAGCGCCGAGGCTGGCGTATAGTTCCAGTTACCGTTGATATCTGCGACAACGGTCGTCAGCAGGGTGCCGTTATCGTAAATTTTGACCTGAGAACCTGCTTCGGCGGTGCCTTCCAGTTTAGGTTTGCTATCGTTGGTGACGTCGCCGTTATTGAGAGGGCCCTGGTACATGGGCTGGTCATCCGTCACGGCGGTGATGATGGGTGTTCCGGGGGCGGTAATATCCGGAGCCACCGCGGAAGTTGGCTGACTCTCGTTATTGCTACTGTCCGTTGCGGTAACTTTTACCGTTTCGCCGTTCATTTTCGACGGCGTAATCGACACCGTGAAGTTGCCGCCGCTGTCTGCCTGGCCTGTGCCGATCTGATTACCATTGCTGTCTTTTACGGTGACGGTGCTTCCCGCTTCAGCATGTCCGCTTACAGAACCACCGTCCCCGGCGACGGTGACGCCGGTTGGCGCGTCAGGCGCCGTGGTATCCGGGGCGGTAATCGCGCTGTTGCCGCTGGTATTGCCAGCAGCATCCGTCGCGTTGGCGACAAGATGTTCTCCGTTGGTCTGCGGCGGAACCAGCGTGGCGGTGAATTCTCCGTTCGAGCCGGCGGTTACTGTTCCAATTATCGCGCCACCAGGATCCAGAATATGTACCGTACTGTTGGGTTCCGCCATGCCGGTAACCTGATCGCCTGTAGGATTAATCACCAGATTAGCTGGCGGCAGCGGGGCCGTGATGTCTGGCGCGAGCGCGGTTTCCGGTAGGCTTGGGTTCCCGGCAGGATCGGTGGCGATAGCGGTAATGGTTTCACCATTGGTCTGAGGCGGGTTAATGGTGATGGTAAATGAGCCATCCGTTCCGGCGACGCCGCTGCCGATCTGAAGACCGTTATTATTATTGATGGTCACGGTACTTCCTGGTTCGGCTGTACCGGTGACGACAGAGCCGTCGGCAGATACGTTCAGATCGTCCGGCGCTGACGGTGGCTGAGTATCGATAGTGATATTGAATGCCGCTGACGTTCCTCCCGTGCCCAGGTGGTTGGTTGCTGTGGTGGTGAAGGAGTATGAGTCGTCCTGCAAGTTGGTGTTGGAGGTCCAGGTCCAGTTGCCGCTGGAATCGGCAAGCACGCTTACAACAAGCGCGCCGTTGTTATAAATGTTAACCGTGCTGTTGGCGTCTGCGGTACCCGAGATCGTAGGCGTTGGGTCGTTGGTGGCCTGATTATTGTTCAATGGCCCTGTTGAGGGGGTAACATCATCCACAATGCTGATGATAACAGGCACGCCCGGGTAGCCAGAGTTGGTGGCATTGAAGGACGTGTCTGGCCCGACGTTGCCTGCCTGGTCCTGAATCTTCGCGATCAGCGCTTCACCGTGCGTCTGTGAAGGTGAAATCGCGATGACGAAATTGCCGGTTTGATCAACGGTAGTTGAACCCAAAACCTGATTATTACTACCGATGATAATGACCTGGCTTCCTACCTCAGCACTACCGGTTACCTCGGTGCCTTGCAGGTTTACGGAGGAAATGACCGCGCCTTCAGGCGGGGTAGTATCGATGGTGAATGTCGGTACACTCGTTTCCGCGCTCACGTTACCCGCATCGTCAGTTTGCGTCAGCGTCAGATTATGAACACCGTCGCTAAGCGGCGTGTCAGGTGTAAACGTCCAGTTACCATTGTCATCCACCTGAACCATGCCAATCAGAATGCCATTATCAGAAATGCTGATGTAAGAGCCCGCTTCACCAGTGCCTGTGAGGGTTGGCGTGGCATCGTCGGTTACACCGTTATTACCTATCAAGCCTTTAATGGAGCCTGAATCGTCAGTTACTTCTGTGACCACAGGGGCGTCGGGGGCAAGCGTATCGACAATAATCTCCCAACTGTCCGACATGTCGCTGCTGCCCGTACCGTCTGATGCACTGACGGTAAACTTGTGGGTACCGTCTGTGAGTGGAGAGGATGGCGTAAACGACCAGTTGCCGTTGGCATCGATAGTGACCCGGCCTATTTCGACGCCGTTATCAAAAATATGCAATGTGGCATTTGCGGGGCCGGTGCCCTGGAGAGTAGGCATATTATCGTTGGTGGATTCCTGCTGATTAACAGGGCCAGTAATCAGCTCCTGGTTATCGATTACGCTGGTGATAACGGGTACGTCAGGCATGTTAGGGGTTGTTGTTGGCGGTGAACCACCATCCCCATTACCACCGTTGCCATTACCGTTGCCATTTCCGCCATTTCCGTTGCCGGCGTTATTATCACTCCCGCCGCCACCACCGCCGCCACCTCCACCACCCGCCGCGAGGCCAATTCCGCCTGCGACCGCGATCCCACCAAGAACCCACGGCCAGACGGCGCCGCCTTCATGGCTTCCCTCGGCAGTCATTAGCGGAGTGAGATCGTCCAGATGCTGGAAATGGAATGCCCCATCAGTATCCTGAACCCACCACAGCGCGCCATTACTGTCTTCCAGAACAAGCTGGTTTTGCGCATCACCTTTTCCGACATAGAAGTTCTTAATGGTGATGGTTTCACCTGAGCGGAGTGTGACAACCAGATCCTGATTCACGCGAGTCAGTTGACTTACCTCCTCACGTGACACCGACAGTTTCACGATAGAAGGCGAACTGAGCGTAACTTCAGAGGATTCAACATTTGTGGAAACGCCAGTTAATTTTGATACAACGGCGAGTAGACGCATATGTTCACTCCTGATGGCATGTCGGGAGTATTAATCCGCAACAGCGCGCTGGGAAAATGAGCAGACAGGGACCCCGTTCACCATAAAGATGAATTTACACAGGTAATTACATTGATTAGGTCATGCAGAGGTTCATTTACTTATCAAATACGTTCGGGCCCTGTTAGCTGAATAGTTCTTTCGTATTAGATGATATAGTCAGAAAGAATGTATTCTGCAACTTATCCATATTAAAAATATATTTGGCTAATTGAAAAGTATACTTTCCGGTGTGTATTTAATGATTTATTTTTAGTTAACTTATTGTATTTAAAGGCTTTGTATTTTAATTGAAATGAGAGGTGATATAATAAACAACAGTAATAATAGTGTTATTAAATAAGTTTGAATATAGGTGACATGGTCTTGAAGTTTTATTTTATTAGACTATGGGGCGCTACGGTAATGCCAGGGGAGTTTATTTCATACCTGAACGATTCAGCACAAATAAACCATAAACCTGATGAATGTATTGAGTGGGTTTCAATAACTAAAAAATAAGAACCAGTCTCAGGATGAGAGACTGGTCACAGGAGAATAGCGTTTAGCGACCAGCATTTTTCATAATACGCGCTTTATCTAACTGCCATTCGCGTTCTTT
This sequence comes from Citrobacter sp. Cpo071, assembly GCF_030332765.1. Classification (NCBI taxonomy): domain Bacteria; kingdom Pseudomonadati; phylum Pseudomonadota; class Gammaproteobacteria; order Enterobacterales; family Enterobacteriaceae; genus Citrobacter; species Citrobacter sp. Cpo071. Next base: position 39,569 of record NZ_JAOWHE010000073.1, read on the forward strand.
CACATCGGAGCGCTTGTCGTGCTGTTTCTTACCTTTCGCGACGCCAATTTTCACTTTGCACCAGGCATTTTTCCAGTACAGTGAAAGCGCAACAACGGTATAACCGTCACGATTCATTCGACCATACAGGGAGTCGAGCTCACGTTGGTTTAACAACAGCTTACGGGTACGGGTGGGATCACATACCACATGCGTTGAGGCAACAGCCATTGGCGTGAAGTTGGCGCCAAACAGGAACGCTTCGCCGTCTTTAAGGATGACGTAGCTGTCGCCGATGTTAGCTTTACCCGCCCGCAGGGATTTGACTTCCCAACCTTGCAGAGCGAGTCCTGCTTCGAACTCTTCTTCAATAAAGTATTCGTGTCGTGCGCGCTTGTTAAGCGCGATTGTGGCTGAGCCAGGTTTGTGTGCTTTTTTCTTCGTCATAATGCCGCTCAGTATAGGTAATCTGGAATCGAAAAACACCCCATTTCATCCAGCGGGGCGCAAGGCGCTATCTTAGCACGAGTTAGGCTATAGCGTTTTTTTTAGCGGGGGATAAATGGTATTATTTGTGTGATTGATATTGATGGAAATTGTTATGCCTCAGATTAGCCGGACCGCTTTAGTACCTTACAGTGCGGAACAGATGTATCAGCTAGTGAATGATGTTAAATCCTATCCCCAGTTTTTACCGGGATGCACCGGTAGCCGTGTGCTGGAGTCGACTCCGGGACAGATGACCGCAGCGGTGGATGTCTCGAAAGCAGGGATTAGCAAAACGTTCACCACGCGCAATCAATTGACCAGTAACCAGAGCATCCTGATGCATCTGGTCGACGGACCGTTCAAGAAACTCATTGGCGGATGGAAGTTTACGCCACTGAGTCATGAAGCGTGCCGCATTGAATTTCATCTCGATTTTGAGTTTACCAATAAGTTAATCGAGCTGGCATTTGGTCGTATCTTTAAAGAGCTGGCTTCGAACATGGTGCAGGCCTTCACGGTCCGCGCGAAAGAGGTTTACAGTGTCAGCGTCAGCTAAAATTGTCGTTGAAGTGGCGTATGCGCTGCCCGAGAAACAGTATCTACAGCGTGTGACGCTGCAACAGGGCGCTACGGTGGAAGAGGCTATCCGCGCTTCCGGGCTGCTGGAATTACGTACCGATATCGATCTCAGCAAAAATAAAGTGGGCATTTACAGCCGTCCGGTAAAGCTTGCTGATGTTCTCCAGGACGGTGATAGGGTGGAAATTTACCGGCCACTGATTGCCGATCCGAAAGAGCTGCGCAGACAGCGAGCAGAGAAATCTGCTAAAAAATAGCAGACAATAAAAAAGGTGCTCATTGAGCACCTTTTTTTGATCTGTTAATCCTACTTGTTGTCGGTCAAAGCAGGTTTGTTATCAATGTTCGTCAAAATGCCGCTGCTGTTAAAGGTCAGTGTCAGTGTTTGCTGGGTTACGCCTTCATGACCAGGTTGCTGACGGAACACATAAAACCAGGTGTTAGTGCCAAAAGGATCGGACATCATTGGTGTACCCAGAGCATAAGCAACCTGCTGTTGCGTCATACCCGTGCGCACTTTGGCGACATCGGTAGGTGTCAGATAATTTCCCTGGTTGATGTCAGGGCGGTAAACCACTCGCTCCAGAGTGGAACAGCCTGCAGTCAACATCAGTAGTACTGCTGCAGCAGCAGTCAGCGTTTTACAGCGCATAGTGATTTGATTCCTTTTCGGGCCCGAGCAGTACGCGGCTCATATGTAATATGCCGATGATAATAGACCTTTCACCACTTTAAAACCTTTTGCTGTCGGGTCGGTCGGCGATTTTATGTTGAACTCAGACCTTAACAAGGTAAAAAAGTTTATGCCGCCAGTAGTTCTTTTGCATTTGCGAGGGTATTGCGCGTCACTTCGCTACCGCCAAGCAGGCGGGCTAATTCCTGCAGGCGAGCGCGTTTATCAAGCGGCTGCATGTGTGTTTCGGTCATCGCGCCATCCGTTTCTTTGCTGACGTAGAAGTGTTGATGACCACAGCCAGCAACCTGCGGCAAGTGAGTAACGCACATTACCTGAGTTGACTCGCCCAACTGACGCAGCATTTTTCCCACTACCGCAGCAGTCGGGCCGCTGATACCGACATCCACTTCATCGAAAATCAGCGCCGGTGTTTCCATTTTGCGTGCGGTAATAACCTGAATAGCCAGCGCAATGCGCGACAGTTCCCCACCTGAAGCCACTTTCGCAATCGGCTGCAACGGCTGGCCTGGGTTAGTGGTCACTTTAAACTCTACGCGATCGGCACCGTCTGCGCTCAAATGATGTTCCTCAAATTTCACATCAATGCAAAAGACACCGTGCGGCATTGAGAGAGTATGCATGCTCTCTGTAATCAGTTGTCCCAGCTCCTGAGCATAATGCTGGCGCTGTTTGTGCAGCATTTTTGCCGTTTCCAGAGCCTGCTGGTGGTGATTGTTCACCGCCAGGGTTAAGGTTTCGAGCGAGTCGGCCTGATCGTCTAACTGCTGTTGTTCATCCAGCAATGACTGATAGAACTGTGGCAGCGCTTCAGGGGCAACATGATGCTTGCGGGCCAATGAGATTTGTTTGGAAATACGCTGTTCAAGTTCGAACAAACGGTTAGGGTCCAAATCCAGACGATCGCAATAGTGGCGCAGCTCGTCGCTGGCTTCGCTGAGTTGGATCGTGGCCTCTTCCAGCATATCCAGGATACCGGAAAGTCTGCCGTCCATGCCTGCCAGTTCAGTGACCAGCTGCTTTGCAGTGTACAGCTGGCTTTGCAGGTTGATGTCTTCGCCATCCGCCAGGATAGCCAGCGCCTGTTGGCTGGTGGTGAGCAATTGCCCGCTGTTAGCCAGACGCTTGTACTCTTCATCAATTTGCTCAAATTCACCCGGCTGCGGGTTGAATTCGTTCAGTTCTTTTAACTGGTATTGCAACAGTTCCGCCCGGGCTGCACGCTCCTGACTCTGTTGTTGATGATGCGCCAGGTCACGGCAGCTTTGGTGCCACAGCTGGTAGCGCGCAGCCATTTCTTGAGTCAGGGACGCTTCATTGGCGTAACCATCCAGCAGAGACTTTTGGTGTTCTGATTTTGTCAGGAGCTGATGCGCATGCTGACCGTGGATTTGAATAAGCAACTGGCCCAGCTCGCGCAGCTGTGACAACGGTACGGCAGTGCCGTTAATGAAGCCGCGTGAACGTCCATCGCTGCTGATAACACGACGCAGCAAACATTCACGGCCTTCCTCAAGCTGGTTTTCTTCCAGCCAGCGCAGAGCCGCGGGGGTGTCTTTTAAGGCGAATCGCGCGCAGAGGTCGGCTCGCGTGGCGCCTGCACGTACCATGTCGGCGTCTGCGCGTCCGCCCAGGCACAAACCGAGAGCATCAATGGCAATGGACTTACCCGCACCAGTTTCACCGGTAATAACGGTCATTCCGTTCTGGAAATCGATCTCAAGTTCACGAACGATAGCAAAATTGCTGATGGTCAGTTGTGCCAACATAGCTGTTTTCCTGTATGAAAAACCATAACTGTAATTACATACAGTATAAACTGGTTTTTTATACAGTAAAGAGGTTGGCGTTAAATTAGAATAATTTTTTTGACCAGCCTAGTTTAGTGCTTAATGTGTTGAAATAGCTGTAATCTTTTGGGTGTATCAGGTTCAGATGATAATCACAGCGGCGAATTAATACGTCTTCACCTTCCTGTATAGGCAGGGCGATCTGGCTGTCGCAACTGATTTCCAGATCGTTACGGCGATGAGAGAAGCGCAGGCGAATGGTGCTGCTACTGTTGATCACCAGCGGTCGTGCGGAAAGTGTATGCGGGAACATCGGGACCAGCGTAATAGCATCCAGCGAAGGCGTCAGGATCGGACCTCCGGCAGAGAGCGAATAGGCGGTAGAGCCGGTCGGTGTGGAAATAATCAAGCCGTCCGAACGCTGGGAGAAGGCAAAAATTTCATCGATATAGACTTCAAATTCAATCATGTGCGCCACTTTTCCGGGGTGCAACACAACTTCATTGATCGCAGTGCTAATACGCTTTTGGCAATCCTGTTGGCACACCTGGGCTTCAAGTAAAAAGCGCTTTTCGCTGATGTAGTGGCCTTCCAGCACGTCAGCTAACTGTTGTTGAGCATTGTCTGGGTCAAGGTCGGTCAGAAAACCAAGATTACCGCGGTTAATGCCAATAACCTTGATGTCATAACGTGCCAGGGTGCGTGCGGCGCCCAGCATATTGCCGTCGCCGCCGACTACCACGGCGAGGTCTGCCTGCTGGCCAATCTCTGCGAGCGTACCGGTTTTCACATTTTTCAGCTGCAGCTCGTGGGCGATTTGTTGCTCAACGATAACCTCATAACCTTTGGCGCACAGCCAACGGTAGAGCATTTCATGTGTGGTCAGTGCAGTGGGGTGACGTGGATGCCCCACAATGCCAATACACTTGAAATGTTTGTTCATTTTCTCGAGGTCCTTGTAACGAAGATTAGTGACAATGTGAGTACTTCCCTTGAATCCCTGAATCTGATCCCCATAATAAGCCAAGTTAGCGAGATGAATGCGAAAAAAACGCGGAGAAATTCATGAGTAGTAAAGAACAGAAAACGCCTGAGGGGCAAGCCCCGGAAGAAATTATCATGGATCAGCACGAAGAAGTTGAGGCGGTTGAACCAGACGCTTCTGCTGAGCAGGTGGATCCGCGCGATGAAAAAATTGCGAATCTGGAAGCTCAGCTTGCTGAAGCCGAAACGCGCGAACGCGACAGCGTGTTGCGTATCAAAGCGGAAATGGAAAACCTGCGTCGTCGTACCGAACTGGACGTAGAAAAAGCGCATAAGTTTGCACTGGAAAAATTCGTCAACGAACTGCTGCCGGTGCTGGATAGCCTGGACCGTGCGCTGGAAGTTGCGGACAAAGGCAATGACGCTATGGCGGCTATGGTCGAAGGTATTGAGCTGACCCGTAAGTCAATGCTGGATGTCGTGGCGAAGTTTGGCGTACAGGTGGTTGCAGATATCGACGTGCCGATGGACCCGAACGTGCACCAGGCGATTGCAATGGTAGAGTCTGACGACGTTGCTGCCGGTAATGTGCTGATGGTTATGCAGAAAGGCTATACCCTGAACGGACGTACCATCCGTGCGGCGATGGTCTCTGTGGCGAAAGCCAAAGGCTAATTAGCCTCAGACCGGGTAATGCTGATGCGCTACCCGGTCTGGATTACTCTCACTGGTCCGATACGCTTTCCCGCAGCGGTTTAACGGGCAACACCTGCACCTGTTTAATCATATTATCCTGCACGTCGAGAATATCGATATCGTACTGCCCAATACGCACACGTGTGCCGGCAACCGGGATCTCTTCCAGCGCTTCAAGAATAATACCGTTCACGGTACGTGCGTCATCTTCCGGCAGGTGCCAGTTAAACGCCTTATTGATTTCACGAACGTTGGCGCTACCGTCAATGATCACCGAACCGTCATTCTGCGGCGTGACTTCTTCGGCAAGCGTGGGTGACATTGAGGTCGTGAAGTCACCAACAATCTCTTCCAGAATATCCTCGACCGTAACCAGTCCTTGAATATCGCCATATTCATTAACGACCAGGCCCACTTTCTTCTTATTGCGCTGAAATTTAATGAGCTGGGTGCTGAGTGGTGTGCCTTCCGGAACGTAATAAATTTCGTCGGCGGCGCGTAACATGGTCTCTTTGGTGAACTCTTTTTTCTCGGCCATCAATCGCCAGGCTTCACGTACGCGCAGCATACTGATGGCATCGTCGAGCGAGTCGCGATACAGCACAATACGACCGTGCGGGGAGTGCGAAAGCTGACGCACGATTGATTTCCAGTCATCGTTAATATCAATGCCGATGATTTCATTACGCGGGATCATGATGTCATCGACGCTGACTTTTTCCAGGTCCAGCACTGACAACAGCATATCCTGGTTACGGCGTGAGATTTGCGAGCGCGATTCATTCACCAGCGTTCGCAGTTCATCTTTACTCAGCGAACCGCTCACTACGATATCCGTTTTGATGCCCATCATGCGCATCAGAAGCCGCGTAATGGTGTTGAGTAGCCATACTAACGGCATCATCAGAATCTGCAGCGGAGCCAGCAGGACGCTGCTCGGATAGGCAACTTTTTCCGGATATAGCGCGGCAATCGTCTTTGGCAGCACTTCGGCAAAAACCAGCACCACAAACGTCAGTACCCCGGTGGCAATGGCGACGCCAGCATCGCCATACAGGCGCATACCGACAATGGTGCCGAGTGCGGAGGCCAGAATATTCACCAGATTATTACCGATGAGCACCAGGCTTATCAGGCGATCCGGCTTGCGAAGTAACTTTTCAACCCGTTTTGCCTGGCGATTTCCCTGTTTGGCCCGATGGCGTAGGCGGTAGCGATTCAGGGTCATCATTCCGGTTTCAGAACCGGAAAAATAGGCGGAAATGACCACCATGATGAGGAGCGTGATAATGAGCGTGGTGGTGGAGATGTGTTCCACGTAGGGTTCCTTAAAGATTTAACTCACGAACTGCTGCAGGATACGGCTGCCGAAATAGGCCAGCGTCAGAATGCCAGCGCCTGCGACGTTAAACCATACGACGCGACGTCCGCGCCAACCTTCATGGTAATGCCCCCACAACAGAACGATATAGACAAACCATGCCACGATAGAGAGAACGGCTTTATCAATGTTCTCGGTACTGAACAGGTTATGCATGTAAAACAGGCCAGTGCACAGGGTGAGCGTCAGCAGAACCACGCCAATTTGGGTGATATGAAACATCTTCCGCTCAATACTCATCAGTGGCGGCATCTCATTGCTGAAGGCCAGTTTTTTGTTTTTCAGTTGGTAATCGATCCATGCCAACTGTAGCGCGTAGAGCGCGGCGATAATCAGCGTGGCGTAAGCGAACAGTGATAGCCCGATGTGAATCATCATGCCTGGCGTAGCTTCGAGATGGGTGATGAACTCGTTAGGCATAAACGTGGCGAAGGCCAGGTTTATCAGCGCAAAGGCGTAGACAATGGGCAGCAATAGCCAGCCACGATTGCGGGACGCGACGATGGTCATTACCGTACAGATCATCAGGCTTACCAGCGAGCCGACGTTCAACAGACTCAGGTTTTGTCCGCTTTCACCGCCGGGTAGGATACGCGCTTCCAGGGCGATAGCATGGCTTACCAGCGCAACGACCGCAGAGAGAATAGCCATACGCCGCCAGCCGCTGTTTTTTTGCAGCAGAGCGGGAATAATCAGCGCGAGGCTGACTGAGTAGGCGACAAGGGCGAGCAGAGCAAAAACGGGCATATAGGTGTCGACAGTTGGCCAGTGATAAAGAAAAGCAGTATAGCGTTACGTGACCGCTGCTCCAACCGTTGCATAACAACAAAGGCGGCTTCATGTTATACTGCGACAAATTTCTGTTGATGTGTCGCTGTCGCGACCGACCGTTTCCACCCCAGGCGAGAGACAATGTTTGATAATTTAACCGATCGTTTGTCGCGCACGCTGCGCAATATCAGTGGCCGTGGACGCCTTACTGAAGACAACGTTAAAGAGACGCTGCGCGAAGTGCGCATGGCGCTGCTGGAGGCTGACGTAGCGCTGCCGGTAGTGCGTGAGTTTATCAATCGCGTAAAAGAGAAAGCGGTTGGTCATGAAGTTAACAAAAGCCTGACGCCGGGTCAGGAGTTCGTCAAGATTGTCCGTAACGAACTGGTTGCGGCAATGGGCGAAGAAAACCAGACCCTGAATCTGGCTGCACAGCCGCCAGCCGTGGTGCTGATGGCAGGCCTGCAGGGTGCGGGTAAAACGACCAGCGTCGGTAAGTTGGGTAAATTCCTGCGCGAGAAGCACAAGAAGAAAGTGCTGGTGGTCTCTGCGGACGTTTATCGCCCGGCGGCGATCAAACAGCTGGAAACGCTGGCCGAGCAGGTCGGTGTCGACTTCTTCCCGTCGGATGTCGGCCAGAAGCCGGTCGATATCGTTAACGCCGCGCTGAAAGAAGCCAAACTCAAATTCTACGACGTGCTGCTGGTGGATACCGCCGGTCGTCTGCACGTTGACGAAGCGATGATGGACGAAATCAAACAGGTCCACGCTTCTATCAAGCCGGTAGAAACGCTGTTTGTGGTCGACGCCATGACCGGTCAGGATGCCGCGAATACCGCAAAAGCCTTTAACGAAGCGCTGCCGTTAACCGGCGTAGTGCTGACAAAAGTTGATGGTGATGCCCGTGGCGGTGCGGCGCTCTCTATTCGTCATATTACCGGTAAGCCGATTAAATTCCTCGGCGTCGGCGAGAAAACCGAAGCACTGGAGCCGTTCCATCCGGACAGGATTGCTTCGCGCATTCTCGGCATGGGCGACGTGCTGTCGCTGATCGAAGATATCGAAAGCAAGGTTGACCGCGCACAGGCAGAAAAATTAGCCAGCAAGCTGAAAAAAGGCGATGGCTTCGATCTCAACGATTTCCTTGAACAGCTTAACCAGATGAAAAACATGGGCGGTATGGCAAGCCTGATGGGCAAGCTGCCGGGCATGGGTCAGATCCCTGACAATGTGAAATCGCAGATGGACGATAAAGTGCTGGTGCGTATGGAAGCCATCATCAACTCGATGACGATGAAAGAACGCGCTAAGCCGGAAATTATCAAAGGTTCCCGTAAACGCCGTATCGCTGCCGGTTGCGGTATGCAGGTACAGGACGTAAACCGCCTTCTGAAACAGTTCGACGACATGCAGCGCATGATGAAGAAAATGAAGAAGGGCGGAATGGCGAAGATGATGCGTGGTATGAAGGGGATGATGCCCCCAGGATTCCCAGGCCGCTAATCGGCTTGGCTTGTTTGCCATTTCGGCACCGGGGTGTGCTCGCCATCCTCACGTACTGCGTGTACGCTCCGGTGGCTGCGCGCACGCCGGCACCGAACTGACGGCACCGCCAACGGCCTTTTATAGCAGAGTTATCAACTGCTGATTGCATTTTCCCCAGAAATCAGTAAAATTTTCGGGCTTTTAATATGACACCCGGGCTCCGTTCCTCGATGGGGCCTGGGTGTTTTATTCACACAAGAGGATGTTATGGTTACTATTCGTTTAGCTCGTCACGGCGCTAAAAAGCGTCCGTTCTACCAGGTTGTTGTTACCGACAGCCGTAATGCACGCAACGGTCGCTTCATCGAGCGCGTTGGCTTCTTTAACCCAATCGCTAGCGAAAAAGAAGAAGGCACTCGCCTGGATCTGGATCGCATCGCTCACTGGGTTGGCCAGGGCGCGACTATTTCTGATCGCGTAGCTACGCTGATCAAAGCAGCAAACAAAGCAGCTTAATCTGTCACGGTGGTCATGATGAGCAAGCAACTCGCCGCACAGGCTCCTGTGGAACCCATCGTTTTGGGGAAAATGGGGTCTTCTTACGGTATCCGTGGTTGGCTCAGAGTGTTTTCTTCCACTGAAGACGCCGAAAGCATTTTTGACTATCAGCCCTGGTTTATCCAGAAGGCGGGTCAGTGGCAGCAAGTACAGCTGGAAAGCTGGAAGCACCACAATCAGGATCTGATCATCAAGCTGAAAGGCGTTGACGATCGTGATTCGGCGAATCTACTGACTAATTGCGAAATTGTCGTGGATTCCTCGCAGTTGCCAGCGCTGGAAGATGGTTCCTACTACTGGAAAGACCTTATGGGCTGCCAGGTAGTGACTACTGAAGGCTACGATCTCGGTAAAGTCGTCGATATGATGGAAACCGGTTCGAATGACGTCATCGTCATCAAGGCAAACCTGAAAGATGCGTTTGGTATCAAGGAACGTCTTGTGCCGTTCCTCGATGGGCAGGTTATCAAGAAAGTCGATCTCGCTACTCGTACTATCGAAGTAGATTGGGATCCTGGTTTTTAAACCACCGGATAAACGGTAAAAGTCGGCGTTATGGGGATTGGCTTGTGTTTATAGGTATCGTTAGCCTGTTTCCAGAAATGTTCCGCGCAATTACCGATTACGGGGTAACTGGCCGGGCAGTAAAAAATGGCCTGCTGAACATCCAGAGTTGGAGTCCTCGTGACTTTACTCATGACCGGCACCGTACCGTGGACGATCGTCCTTACGGCGGCGGACCGGGGATGTTAATGATGGTGCAACCTTTACGGGACGCCATTCATGCAGCAAAAGCTGCGGCTGGTGAAGGCGCAAAGGTGATTTATCTGTCACCTCAGGGACGCAAGCTTGATCAAGCGGGCGTCAGCGAACTGGCCACGAATCAAAAGCTGATTCTGGTATGTGGTCGCTATGAAGGAATAGATGAGCGCGTGATTCAAACCGAAATTGACGAAGAATGGTCAATCGGCGATTACGTACTCAGCGGTGGTGAGTTACCGGCAATGACGCTGATCGACTCCGTGTCCCGGTTTATTCCGGGAGTTCTGGGTCATGAGGCTTCGGCAATCGAAGATTCGTTTGCTGATGGGTTGCTGGATTGCCCGCACTATACCCGACCTGAAGTGTTAGAGCAGATGGAAGTACCGGCGGTGTTACTGTCGGGGAACCACGCTGAGATACGTCGCTGGCGTTTGAAGCAGTCGCTGGGCCGGACCTGGCTTAGAAGACCTGAACTTCTGGAAAACCTGGCTCTGACTGAAGAGCAAGCAAGGTTGCTGGCGGAGTTCAAAAAGGAACACGCACAACAGCAACATAAACATGATGGGCAGGCGTAAGCCCCCAATATCAGTTTACCCAGGATAAGAGATTAAATTATGAGCAACATTATTAAGCAACTTGAACAAGAACAGATGAAGCAGGACGTACCTTCCTTCCGTCCGGGTGATACCGTGGAAGTGAAAGTATGGGTTGTTGAAGGTTCCAAAAAACGTCTGCAGGCATTCGAGGGCGTGGTTATCGCTATTCGTAACCGCGGTCTGCACTCTGCATTCACTGTTCGTAAAATTTCCAACGGCGAAGGCGTTGAGCGTGTCTTCCAGACTCACTCTCCGGTAGTTGACAGCATTGCTGTTAAACGTCGTGGTGCTGTTCGTAAAGCTAAACTGTACTACCTGCGTGAGCGCACTGGTAAGTCTGCTCGTATCAAAGAGCGTCTTAACTAAGATTCGCGCAAGCGACATCCTGTTAGAAAAGGGCTGGCCGAAAGGCTGGCCCTTTTTTTATTGATGCTGCCCATAATATGTCGAAATATTGTGGGGTGTGGTTAATAAATAAATTATCCGATATTTTGGCGGGAACTGAAGTTCAGAAAGCATTGTTTATTGTTGTTACGGTTGTAATGGTGGATGCAGTGCGGTTGATTACATGTTGATGGTGATTATAATAAAAATAATTATATTGATATGGTTGCATCGCCTTGTTTTTACGACATATTAGAAACGGATCACAAACGGTAAACATTGTTTTGATAGTATGTGGTCTGTAATTGCGAAACCCAATGCATCTATATTTACCAAGATTATTGTTTGGGTGATTATGCTGGGTTTGGTTCTGTAACTGGCTAGTGCTCGATAAGGATTTTAGTACCTAACTGGTGCTAAAGCGTGCGAGGAATGTCAGGCAGCAACAATAAAAATCATGAGTAATATTTGATGTTCTCTATTTAAAGGATAATACTAATGAAAGTATGCTTTTCTTTTCTAATAATAGTACTGCTCTCAATTTCATCTTCTACTGTATCTGCAAAAAATTACCCATGTTCTAAATCTAAAGGTGGAGTATCGCATTGCACCGCTGACGGAAAATTTGTTTGTAATGATGGTAGTATTAGTCGCTCTAAGAAAAAGTGTTCTTAAAAGTATCGTCTCGTGAGGCGTACTAGATGGGGTGAAGCCAAACGTCTGATTCGTTCACATCTTTTACCCCACAAGCTGACCTTCACGAAAACTAAAGGTAAGAAGAATCGCACGGTGCTGATCCCTCGGTGGCTGTATGACGAGCTAGCTCCTTTGCAGGGAATAATGTTTCATCCTTGCTATCAAGAGTTCAAGAAAATGCTCTCACTGACCGATATTGTGTTGGCTGAAGGGCAGAAGATGCATGTTTTACGTCACACGTTTGCAAGCCACTTTATGATGAATGGTGGCAATATCTTTGTATTACAGAGAATATTTGGTCACTTGTACATACGAGAAACTATGCGTTATGCGCACTTTGTTCCTAGCCATTAGGAAGAGGCAGTAATTTATAATCCCATAGCCAAACTATAATTTAGAGGTGAGATGATGAATAATTATTTAGATGAATATAGGCGTAAGATTCCTTTATATAATGAATTGATGGATCAAACTCAACGCACTCTTCATAAGATTTTAGAGGAGGAGGGGGTTGCCCTATTTTCCATCGATGGACGCGTTAAAACTACCGAGTCATTAGAATCTAAGGTGTCAAGGAAAACTTACGTTAACCCTGTGAATGATATTGAAGATTTATGCGGGGTTAGAGTGATTTGTTATTATGAGTCGGACTTGAATAACATTGAAGCTGTTATAAAACGAGAATATGATGTAATTTCTGAGTCTGACAAGCAGAAGGAAATGGACGTAGATAGATTTGGATACTCCTCTAGACACTTTATAGTTAAAGTCAAGGATGAGTGGTTAGGTGTTCCCAGTTATCGTGGTTTGGGCGGTCTTAAGGTTGAGATCCAAGTTAGGACGATGCTTATGCATGCTTGGGCAGCAATTAGTCATAAATTGCTCTATAAGCAGGAGGATGATGCTCCTAGAGAAATAAAAAGAAATTTAAGCAAACTTAGTGCATTAATTGAACTTGCAGATGAAAGGTTTGATTCTATTAGAAAAGAAAAGTTGAACTATAAGGAGAGGTTTGATGAATTAAATAACGCTAATTTTGTTAATGAAATGTTAAATTCTGACAGCCTTGTTGCCTTGGTAGAGAAGTACTCACCTGGCCGTGAACTAAATGAAGTACATTTGCCTGAGGTATTAAATGAAATTCGAAAATATGATAGTACCGTCTCTGATTTCGAATTGAGAATTAAAAAATGTTTGCCATTCATAGACGCTATGGAGTTAGAAGAAACAGATTTTGTTGAGCCGGGAGAACTACCGTTATGGGGGATAGTAGGTTTTTGCCGAACGATACTGGATTTAACATGTGAAGATTACTTCAATCAGCGTTGGGGAGAGGATTCATACACTGAGGCTCTTGAAATTACGGAACGTTACCGAGCCATGGTGAGTGAGACGTAGTAAAATTATTTTTTCTGTATTTGTCCATCAAATGTCCACACAGCATGTTTTTGACCGCATTTGGCTGCACCAGAGATAGGTATAACAAACTAATTATAATAAAAATGTATGTTTACCAATGAATCAGGTAAAGCGTCTTAACTAAGATTCGCGCAAGCGACATCCTGTTAGAAAAGGGCTGGCCGAAAGGCTGGCCCTTTTTTTATCCAGACGTTTACTCTTTTGTTCTTTATGGCAATGGAAGGACTGCGCGGTGCGCAGCCAGTTGGGGGACGATTATGGTGTCGTGATCACGACCGCCACGCGGCGGTTTTCAGCGCGACCTTTTGATGTCTGGTTGCTGGCAATGGGATATTTCTTCCCGAGTCCTTGAGTAGTCAGGTTGCTGCGGGGAATATTAGCGCCCTGCGCCCAGGCATCGGCAACGACATTAGCGCGTTTGAGTGACAGAGCTTCATTGTAGCTGTCTTCGCCGTAGTTATCAGTATGACCATCCAGGCGAGCATGATTAAGCCCGGTAGCTGCCAGTTTGGATGCCATTTCCTTGATCTGTTTTTCACTTTCAGGTCGGAGTTTATAGTCATTTTTGTCAAACAGGATAGTGTCAGACAGGCCGAGAGACCAGTCTCCTGATGCTTCAGTAAATCCGTATGATTTCATGGCTGCAATTTGCTCTGGGGTAAATTTTCCCTGAGGTGCCTGACAGCCAGCCAGAATCAGTAAAAGCAGAAGAAACGGGGATAATAAACGTTTTAGCATGTGTGTAATTCCTTATTTTTTAATAATGCGTTCAGAACGCAAATGTTTAGCCTGATACATATTTTGATCGGCAAGTTCTTGTAATTTTTCGGCAGAGGCATGTTCCCACGTCAGCGCAAACCCAATGCTGAGCGTCATGCTTGCCAGATGACCATTATGCAGGTCAAAAGGTCGGTTAAACTCTTGTGACAGTGCCGCGCAGATCCGCTGAACCTCATATTCAGAATGAACGCTGTACAGCACCATGGCGAACTCATCGCCGCCAAGTCTGTATGGGTAATGGCGACTCCCCCCAAACTCGGATAACCTTTTTGCGACTTCAATCAGGACCCGATCCCCCGCTGCGTGGCCCCAGGTATCATTAATAAATTTAAAATTGTCGCCATCAAGGAATAACAATGCCGAGCTGCTGTGGGCGGCATCATCATTCATTAAGGCATTAATGCTGCTGCGAAATGCGGCGCGATTTGCCAGACCCGTCAGAGGATCATGTAGTGCAGTACGCAACAGCTGAGCGTTTTTTGCCTGCAGTTTAAGTTGCCACTCCTCCATCTCGTCCAGCAGACTATTAAAGTCCAGGGCAAAGAGATGAAACTCTTCAATGCGTTCCTCTGATACGCGCCGTGAAAAGTTACGGTTGGTACGAACATCATGTACCACCTCGGTAATGTTTTGCAGTGCATCCACAACGCCATTGTGTAAATAGCGAGTGAGCATTAATGCAATACCGGATGCCAACAGAATGCACCCGGTAAGGACGGCCAGCGACAAATAGATGAAATGACTGATAACGCTATCGCGCGCAGTCAATCGTACTTCGCCGATGACGTTGCCATTATGCAAAATCGGCTGAGTGACCGGTTGTGGGAACAGCCAGTGGCTGATCATCCCGCTGATCTTTTCAGTGGTATCCTGCGCGTTATAGCGCCAGGTGGCGATCACCTTCTGGTTTTTATTACGAACTTCTGCAACGGAAAATTGCCCCTGCTGACCCAGTGCCGCCAGCGTTTCAGTTGCTGCAACACTATCAGAAAAGACTAATGCAGCTTCGAGCGTACGGGTCATGGTAGCGGCAGTCAGATCCAGATTCTTTTGCGCATACTGTCTTAATGCCAGCACGGAAGAAATGCTGAGCAGCAGCCAGATCAGCATCATGGTTACCAGAACGCTGATTATGCTGATACGCCGTAATGTTCGCTTAAACGTCGGGCGTGCTATGGGAGAATGACCCTTATCCATGCTTATTATTCCGTGCAAGCATCAATACGTCTGGACTGACCCTTACGCCGCTGCGTGAAAGGGAATCCATATTTACGGAAAATCTCACATCTTCGTCTTTAATTATGAGGCAAAAGGCGCTGCCAATAACGCATTCGGGGTTCTGTTCAGCAATTAATAACAATGCCTTAGTCGGATATTTATTCTTTAATTCCACCTGATAAGTAGGGGATTCTTTTCCAAAATAAAAACCGTCACACTGCGAAACTAATATTTCTTGTTCCTTACGGATGATGACGGGAAGATAGGGTAATGCGCCTGCACTGGTATCTTTCAGGACACTGGAAAAACGCGATGAAGAGAAAATACACAGTTTTGGGGGGCCGGAAAGTGCAGGCCAGCGTGTATAACTGACGATGCCGGAAACCATAGCGCGTACAGATTTTGCTTCTTCCGTAACGCTTTGGGCATACAGCGGTAATCCGGTCAGGAGCAGTGCCAGTAGAAGTATGAGTCGGTAAGAATAGCTCATGAATAGTTACCTACCAGCGTTTGCTGTAAAACGTCGAAATACATTCAAGATTGTTTGCAACAAAATAACATTATTTTCCTAAGCCGTCATTATTCCTGGAATAATGCTATTGGTGATTTAAGTTAAATCTTAATGGTTTATAAAATATAAACCATTGTTTAATTTAACCTTATCGAGGCAGCACCCTCGTTTGCCCCTTGCTGCCAGGCGCTGTGTAACTGGTCAACATTTTCGACAGTATCGCAACTGGGCGGAAAAGTTTTCCCGGTCAGGCCTCTGGCATAAACAAAATCCTGCTGGCAGGTTTTACGTTGCCCCTCGGCGTAACCCTTAAGGTATTCCGTACGATCGACGTCGGGGTCATTGTAGTTGTCGGCAAGCGTTTCATTATCTTTAACGGCATAACCCGAAATGGCATCTTGTATCCCGGCGTCGTACCAGTCGGTACCAGTCCAGGTAGGGGCATGGGTGTAGGGGTCTATCTGACATCCGCTAAGAAGTAATAGAAACAAGATGCTGATGAGTTGCTTCATTGCCTGTGCTCCTTCGTTTTTTTAAGCATAGTGGATCTGAAAACTCGGTGGTGTAAATTTAAATGTACATTCATAAGGGCTGTTTTTGCCTTAAAATAACACCATGTAAATTAAAATTTACGGATTGTGGATTGAAATCTTTACCTGTTGTGATATCGTTATTTCCTCCTCGCTGAGGATCAACTATCGCAAACGAGCTAAACAGGATCACCATCATGCAAAAAGACGCGCTGAACAACGTACATATTACCGACGAACAGGTTCTGATGACTCCGGAGCAGCTGAAAGCTGAATTTCCGCTGAGCCAGGAGCAAGAGGCGCAAATCGCCCAGTCGCGTAAAACCATCTCAGATATTATCTCCGGTCGCGATCCGCGCCTGCTGGTCGTATGTGGCCCATGCTCCATTCACGATCCTGAAATGGCGATTGAGTATGCTCGTCGATTTAAAGCCCTTGCCGCAGAGGTCAGCGATAGCCTCTACCTGGTAATGCGCGTCTATTTTGAAAAACCCCGTACCACTGTCGGCTGGAAAGGGTTAATTAACGATCCTCATATGGATGGCTCTTTTGATGTTGAAGCAGGTCTGAAAATTGCGCGTCAGCTGCTGCTTGAACTGGTAAATATGGGACTGCCGCTGGCAACTGAAGCGCTGGATCCAAATAGCCCGCAATACCTGGGCGATCTGTTTAGCTGGTCCGCAATCGGTGCCCGTACTACGGAATCGCAGACTCACCGTGAAATGGCTTCCGGTCTTTCGATGCCGGTTGGCTTTAAGAATGGTACCGACGGTAGCCTGGCGACCGCCATTAACGCCATGCGTGCGGCTGCGCAGTCGCACCGTTTTGTCGGTATTAACCAGGCCGGGCAGGTTGCACTGCTGCAAACACAGGGGAATCCGGACGGTCACGTGATCTTGCGCGGGGGTAAAGCGCCGAACTACAGCCCGGCAGATGTCGCCCAGTGCGAAAAAGAGATGGAGCAGGCGGGACTACGACCTTCTCTGATGGTAGATTGCAGTCATGGTAATTCCAATAAAGATTACCGCCGTCAGCCTGCCGTGGCTGAATCCGTGATTGCACAAATCAAAGATGGCAATCGCTCGATCATTGGCTTGATGATTGAAAGTAATATTCACGAAGGCAACCAGTCTTCCGAACAGCCGCGCAGCGAAATGAAATACGGCGTATCCGTAACTGACGCCTGCATTAGCTGGGAAATGACGGATGCGCTGCTGCGTGAAATTAGCCAGGATTTAAGCGGCCAGCTGTCGGCGCGTGTAGCATAAGAGGTTGGTTATGGTTGCTGAATTGACCGCATTACGCGATCAAATTGATGAAGTCGACAAGGCGCTGCTGGATTTACTGGCACGCCGCCTGGAGCTGGTTGCCGAAGTAGGTGAAGTAAAAAGCCGCTTTGGGCTGCCGATCTACGTGCCGGAACGGGAAGCCTCTATGCTGGCCTCTCGCCGGGCGGAAGCGGAAGCCCTGGGTGTGCCGCCGGACCTGATTGAAGATGTGCTACGCCGCGTTATGCGTGAGTCCTACTCCAGTGAGAACGACAAAGGGTTTAAAACGCTTTGTCCTTCTCTGCGGCCGGTGGTGATTGTCGGCGGCGGCGGTCAGATGGGGCGTCTGTTCGAAAAAATGCTCACCCTGTCAGGTTACCAGGTGCGGATCCTAGAACAGCAGGACTGGGATCGCGCGCCGGAGATCGTCTCTGATGCCGGCATGGTGATCGTCAGCGTGCCGATCCACGTCACCGAGCAGGTGATCGCCAAACTACCGCGTCTGCCGTCTGACTGCATTCTGGTGGATCTGGCTTCGGTGAAAAATGGTCCTTTACAGGCGATGCTGGCTGCACATGATGGCCCGGTGGTGGGGTTACACCCAATGTTTGGTCCGGACAGCGGCAGTCTGGCCAAGCAGGTCGTCGTTTGGTGTGACGGACGTCAGCCGGAAGCTTATCAGTGGTTTCTGGAACAGATTCAGGTATGGGGTGCGCGACTGCATCGGATCAGCGCCGTTGAACATGACCAGAACATGGCGTTTATTCAGGCACTGCGTCACTTTGCGACCTTTGCTTACGGTCTGCATTTAGCGGAAGAGAACGTTCAACTGGAGCAGCTGCTGGCGCTCTCTTCGCCGATTTACCGCCTTGAACTGGCGATGGTTGGCCGTTTGTTTGCCCAGGATCCGCAGCTCTATGCTGATATTATTATGTCGTCTGAGAGCAACCTTGCGCTGATTAAACGCTACTACCAACGTTTTGGCGAGGCAATAGGTTTGCTGGAGCAGGGCGATAAGCAAGCGTTTATCGACAGCTTCCGTAAGGTGGAGCACTGGTTTGGCGATTATGCGAAACGCTTCCAGAGTGAAAGCCGTACTTTGTTACGCCAGGCGAATGACAGCCGTCCTTAATTAAGATGCCGGATGGCGGGTTTGCCTTATCCGGCCTTCAAAAATCGTATGAACCGTAGGCCGGATAAGCGTAGCGCCATCCGGCATTGCCAAACGTTAGCTCGGATCGACCGGCACCACGTTCTCACTTGGATAGCATCCCAGTACTTTCATCGAACGCGTAATCTCACCCAGCTCTTTCAATGCTTTTTGCATCTGGGGCGATTCCAGGTTGGCCTGGATATCAAGATAAAACATCTCTTCCCACGGATTGCCGTGAATCGGGCGTGACTCCAGTTTAGTCATAATCAGATTATGGTTACGCAGTACCAGCAGCGCCTCAACCAGCGCACCGGCTTGTTGCCCCGTCGCCATCAACAGGGTTGTTTTTGCCGGAACCTGATCGGAAACATTGATTGCTTTGCGTGCCAGCACCACGAAGCGGGTGATGTTTTGCGACTGGTTAGCCTCAATATGCTCGAGAACCTGCAATCCATACAGTACGCCTCCGGCTTCGCTCCCCAGGGCCGCCACACGCGGTGAGTTAGCCTGCGCAACTTTTTCCATCGCCGCAGAGGTGCTTTCAGTGTACTCAATCTTCCAGTGCGGGTAGCGATTCAGGAACTTGCTGCACTGCTGGAACGGCTGCGGATGGCTATATACCGTTTCAATGGTCTCAAGATCCGTCGTGCCAGACACCAGTACACAGTGGTCTATCGTAATGGTCATCTCGCCAACGATAGACAGGCTGGTGTGCTGCAGCAGGTCGTAAACGTCGTTAATCCCACCGGAGCTGGTGTTTTCAATCGGTACCACAGCATAGTCAGCCTGTCCGGTTTCGACCTGATTAAAGATATCGGCAAATTTTGCGCAGCCGCTTTCAATAAATTGTTCAAAATGGCGGGCAGCGTACTGACGTGCTGCGAGGTGAGAATATGACCCTTTTGGCCCAAGGAAGGCCACGCGCGCGGAGTGTGGGTTAATTTTGTTCAGGTGCTGCTGGAGCAGTGCCTGTTGAGTCAGGACGGAGTCTTCGATTATGAGCTGGAACAGGCGAGTAATGTAGTGAGCATCAAGATGATGTGCTTTGCCAAGCTGAATGAGTCGGTCCAAAAGGTCACGTTCACGGTCGATATCACGAACCGGACGATGCGAAAGCAGTTTGGCTTTACCAACTTCTACGGCCAGTCCACGTCGCTCAGCCAGCAGGGCCAGTAATTTTTCATCCAGCGTGCTGATCTTATCGCGCAGCGCCAGCAATGGGTTTTCCGATGTCATAGTGTTGCCTTTCTTGTTATCAATAAAAAAGGCCTCCCGTTGTGGGAGGCCTTATTGTTCGTCTTCGCATTCTTTATCACACGACGAAACGCCTCCCATTCAGGGGAAGGTAAAAAAGAATGCGAAGAAGAACGGGACAAGTTTCATGTAATTTTCCTTTGGCTACGTCAGTAAAGTACCCGTACTGTTTTCACCCTGTCAACAAAAAACGCGCCCGAAGGCGCGTTGGCGATACACTCAATGTAAGGGACTACTCTTCTTCTGCTTCGACGAAGTTGGCGTCTTTGACTGAAGTTGTTGCACGACGGGCTTCGCCTTTGTGCTGCACTTTATTGAGCTGCCGTTCCAGCTTGTTGATCAAATCGTTAATTGCGGTGTACATATCCTCGTGTTTTGCGCTGGCGACCAGATGTCCGTTCGGTGTATTGATGGTGGCATCAGCAATGAAACCCTGTGGCTCCTTAGACAGAATGATATGTGGATTAATCAGATGAGTTTGCCATTTTTCTAGTTTGGCGAGACGGTCTGCGACATGCTGGCGAATTGCCGGAGTAATTTCCATTTGTTTACTGGTAATGTTCATTGTCATAAATTTTACCTCTTGTCTTTCCCGTCTTGGTGATTCCAGCATACCGTTCCTAATGTCAAAATGTGTGATCTAAATCACATTATTTTGTCGCTTTTTGTCAAGAAAACCTTTTTGTGAGGCACCGCAGGAACAGGCGATTTTTTACTTGAGGAATACCTGAAAGCAGGCCATATTTGATGGGATGCGTCGGAGCTAAACCGCTTCAGTTGTGGCGTTAACGGATAAAAAAACGGCAGCCCTTGGGCTGCCGTTTTGCATTCTGAGGCAAATCAGGTATTGCTGCTGTTGGCGGCAATGATTTTCGCGACTTTTTCTGCCTGCGCATTCATCTGCATCTGGCGATAAGCGTTTTCCATCAACGGCAGGGCATTACGTGTTGCCTGGGTATCCGGGTAGTCGCGCAGCATGCCTTCCACACGGTTTACCACGGCAACCCATGCGCCGCGGGCAGTGTAGTATTCTGCAACGGAGTATTCATACTTCGCCAGGCGGTCTTTCAGGAACACCAGACGTTTGGTGGCGTCAGTGGTGTACTGGCTATTCGGATACCCACGCACCAGTTTGGAAAAGTCATTAAACGCAGCTCGGGCATGTTGCGGATCGCGATCGCTACGATCAACACCAAAGAATCCTTGCAGTGCGCTATCATCCAACGCCATATTGGTCAGGCCACGCATATACATGACATAATCAATGTTAGGGTGTGTCGGGTTAAGACGAATAAAACGATCGATGGCAGCCTGAGCAAGTGGCAGATCGGCGTTTTTGTAGTAGGCGTAGATGAGATCTAATTGCACCTGCTGAGAATACGGTCCAAATGGATAACGGTTATCCAACGCTTCCAATTGCGTTATTGCCTGTTTCCAGTTACCGTCCTGCAGCTTTTGCTGAGCAGTCGCGTAGATTTCATTTGGCGGATTATCGGGCACCTCTTCCTTTGAACCAGAGCAACCCGCCAAAAACAGGCTCAACGTGGCTGCTGCCACCAGATATTTCATGCGCGTCATGACGTTTTGACTTTCCTCAAAATGTAATACGGGAGATTCTCTGTTCCTGCTCCCGGTTAAGACCAGCTACAATAGCACACTATATTAAACGGCAAAGCCGTAAAACCCAACGTTAAACGAAGAAGCAGTTTATGGCACAACGAGTAGAACTCACCGCAACAGTCTCCGAAAATCAGCTCGGTCAACGCTTAGATCAGGCTTTGGCCGAATTGTTCCCTGATTATTCGCGATCGCGCATAAAAGAATGGATCCTCGACCAGCGCGTACTGGTAAATGACCAACTTTGCGATAAACCGAAAGAAAAAGTGTTGGGTGGAGAGCGTGTCTCCATCAATGCAGAAATTGATGAAGAGGTTCGTTTTGAACCTCAGGATATCCCACTGGATATCGTTTATGAAGATGACGACATTCTTGTCATTAACAAACCTCGTGACCTTGTAGTGCATCCGGGCGCCGGGAATCCTGATGGTACGGTATTGAATGCGTTACTGCATTACTACCCGCCAATCGCGGATGTTCCTCGTGCAGGTATCGTGCACCGTCTGGATAAAGACACGACCGGATTAATGGTGGTGGCAAAAACGGTTCCGGCGCAAACACGTTTGGTGGAGTCGTTGCAGCTGCGCGAAATTACCCGTGAGTACGAAGCCGTGGCAATTGGTCACATGACTGCTGGCGGAACCGTTGAGGAACCGATTAGCCGTCACCCGACCAAGCGTACGCACATGGCGGTACACCCAATGGGGAAACCGGCGGTAACGCACTATCGCATTATGGAACACTTCCGTGTGCACACGCGTCTGCGGTTGCGTCTGGAAACCGGACGTACGCACCAGATCCGCGTGCACATGGCACATATCACTCATCCGCTGGTGGGCGATCAGGTTTACGGCGGTCGTCCACGTCCACCGAAAGGCGCTTCTGACGAATTTATCTCCGTACTGCGTAAGTTCGACCGTCAAGCGCTGCACGCGACCATGCTGCGTTTGTATCACCCGATTTCCGGTATCGAAATGGAATGGCATGCGCCGATCCCACAAGATATGGTGCAGTTGATTGAAGTGATGCGCGCTGATTTCGAAGAACATAAGGATGATATTGCCTGGCTATGAGTAAGCTAATTGTCCCGCAGTGGCCGATACCGCAAGGTGTCGCGGCGTGTAGTTCTACCCGTATTGGCGGAGTTAGTATGCCGCCTTACGATTCGCTGAATCTGGGCGCCCATTGCGGCGATAACCCGGAACATGTTGAAGAGAACCGCAAACGACTGTTTGCTGCGGGCAATCTGCCGTCAAAGCCAGTCTGGCTGGAGCAGGTCCACGGTAAGGATGTCCTGAAACTGACCGGCGAGCCTTACGCCTGCAAACGCGCAGATGCGTCGTACAGCAACACGCCGGGTACCGTGTGTGCGGTGATGACCGCTGATTGTTTGCCGGTGTTGTTTTGCAACCGTGCCGGAACCGAAGTTGCTGCGGCCCATGCGGGTTGGCGCGGATTATGCGCCGGCGTGCTGGAAGAGACGGTGGCGTGTTTTACCGACAAACCTGAAAACATTATTGCCTGGCTAGGCCCGGCGATAGGTCCAAACGCGTTTGAAGTTGGACCAGAAGTCCGCGAGGCGTTCATGACGAAAGATCCGCAAGCGGACCTCGCATTTGTACCGCGTGGCGACAAGTATCTGGCGGATATCTACCAGCTTGCGCGCCAGCGTCTGTCCAGTGTCGGGGTAGAAAACATCCACGGCGGCGACCGTTGCACCTTCAGCGAAAGTGAGACGTTCTTCTCTTATCGTCGCGACAATACCACGGGTCGTATGGCAAGTTTTATTTGGCTGATATAACCTAAAGAATCAAGACGATCCGGTACGTGTAATTTTCTTTTCACATAATTCAGGTCATTCACCTTGAATAATTGAGGGATGACCTCATTTAATCTCCAGTAGCAATTTTGACCTGTTATGGGAGGAGTTATGCGTCTGGATCGTCTTACTAATAAATTCCAGCTTGCTCTTGCCGATGCCCAGTCACTCGCATTGGGGCACGACAATCAATTCATCGAACCACTTCATCTAATGAGCGCCTTGCTGAATCAGGAAGGGGGATCGGTACGTCCTTTATTAACGTCTGCTGGCATTAATGCTGGCCAGTTACGTACAGCCATTGACCAGGCGTTGAGCCGTTTGCCACAGGTAGAAGGTACCGGTGGCGATGTGCAGCCTTCTCAGGAACTGGTGCGTGTACTGAATCTTTGCGACAAGCTGGCGCAAAAACGTGGGGACAACTTTATTTCGTCAGAACTGTTCGTTCTGGCGGCGCTTGAGTCACGCGGTACGCTGACCGACTTATTAAAATCAGCAGGCGCGACGACCGCCAATATCACTCAGGCAATTGAACAAATGCGTGGAGGTGAAAGCGTGCATGACCAGGGGGCTGAAGACCAACGTCAGGCCTTGAAAAAATATACCGTCGATCTGACCGAACGTGCCGAACAGGGCAAACTCGATCCGGTCATCGGCCGTGATGAAGAAATTCGCCGTACCATTCAGGTGCTGCAACGTCGTACTAAAAATAACCCGGTGTTAATCGGTGAACCCGGTGTCGGTAAAACCGCCATCGTTGAAGGGCTGGCCCAACGCATCATCAATGGTGAAGTGCCGGAAGGCTTAAAAGGCCGTCGTGTACTGGCGCTGGATATGGGCGCGCTGGTTGCTGGGGCCAAATATCGTGGTGAGTTCGAAGAACGTTTAAAAGGTGTGCTGAACGATCTCTCGAAACAGGAAGGCAACGTCATTCTGTTTATCGACGAATTGCATACCATGGTTGGGGCGGGTAAAGCCGATGGCGCAATGGACGCCGGGAACATGCTGAAACCAGCACTGGCTCGCGGGGAACTGCACTGCGTAGGCGCAACAACGCTTGATGAGTATCGCCAGTACATCGAAAAAGATGCGGCGCTGGAACGTCGTTTCCAGAAAGTGTTTGTGGCTGAACCTTCAGTGGAAGACACCATCGCAATCTTGCGTGGCCTGAAAGAACGTTATGAACTGCACCATCATGTGCAGATTACTGACCCGGCGATTGTTGCGGCTGCTACGCTGTCTCATCGCTATATTGCCGATCGTCAGTTGCCGGATAAAGCTATCGACCTTATTGACGAAGCGGCATCCAGCATTCGTATGCAGATTGACTCCAAGCCGGAGGAACTCGACAGACTCGACCGCCGTATTATCCAGCTCAAACTGGAACAGCAGGCATTAATGAAAGAGTCTGATGAGGCAAGTAAAAAACGTCTCGATATGCTCAACGAAGAGCTGGACGACAAAGAACGCCAGTATTCTGAGTTAGAGGAAGAGTGGAAAGCTGAAAAAGCTTCCCTCTCGGGAACGCAAACTATCAAGGCTGAGCTGGAGCAGGCAAAAATCGCCATCGAACAGGCACGCCGCGTTGGCGACCTGGCGCGGATGTCTGAACTGCAGTACGGCAAAATTCCTGAACTGGAAAAACAACTGGAAGCAGCCACCCAGTCTGAAGGCAAAACCATGCGTCTGCTGCGTAATAAAGTTACGGATGCAGAAATTGCTGAGGTGCTGGCGCGCTGGACCGGGATCCCTGTTGCTCGCATGCTGGAAGGCGAACGAGAAAAACTGTTGCGTATGGAGCAGGAGCTGCACAGCCGCGTGATTGGTCAGAACGAAGCGGTGGAAGCCGTTTCTAATGCCATCCGTCGTAGCCGCGCGGGCTTGTCCGATCCGAATCGTCCGATTGGTTCATTCCTGTTCCTTGGTCCAACCGGTGTCGGTAAAACCGAACTGTGCAAAGCGCTGGCAAACTTTATGTTCGACAGTGACGATGCAATGGTGCGTATCGATATGTCCGAGTTTATGGAGAAACACTCGGTGTCTCGTCTGGTTGGGGCACCTCCGGGATATGTCGGTTATGAAGAGGGGGGTTACCTGACGGAAGCAGTACGTCGTCGTCCTTACTCTGTCATCTTGTTGGATGAAGTGGAGAAAGCGCATCCGGATGTGTTCAACATTCTGCTGCAGGTGCTTGATGATGGTCGTCTGACTGACGGACAGGGGAGAACGGTCGACTTCCGTAATACGGTTGTCATCATGACCTCGAACCTGGGGTCCGATCTGATTCAGGAACGCTTCGGCGAGTTGGATTACGGTCACATGAAAGATATGGTGCTGGGCGTCGTGAGCCACAACTTCCGCCCGGAATTCATCAACCGTATAGATGAGGTTGTTGTATTCCATCCGCTGGGTGAGCAGCACATTGCTTCTATTGCTCAGATCCAGTTGCAGCGTCTGTACAAACGTCTGGAAGAGCGTGGCTATGAAATCCATATTTCTGACGAGGCGCTTAAACTGCTGAGTGCGAATGGTTACGATCCGGTGTATGGCGCGCGTCCATTGAAACGTGCTATCCAGCAGCAGATCGAAAACCCGCTGGCGCAGCAAATTCTGTCTGGTGAACTGATTCCGGGCAAAACGATTCGTCTGGAAGTGAATGACGATCGCATAGTGGCAGTGCAGTAAGTCACAAAACAACAATAAACGGGCCCTGCGGGGCTCGTTTTTGTTTAAAATCCAGGCAGAAATGGATGTGTTGATTGAAAAATAATCGCTTGATAAGTTTTTTATATTTTTAACTTGTCAGCCTGAAATAACTCCCTATAATGCGCCTCCACTGACACGGAACAACGGATTACAAGCCGCCGGGTCAGCGGGGTTCTCCTGAGAATCTCGTAGAGAAAAGCAAAAATAAATGCTTGACTCTGAATGAGGAAAACGTAATATACGGGACCTCGCGACAGAGCGCTAAAGCGCGTCGCAACTGCTCTTTAACAATTTATCAGACAATCTGTGTGGGCACTCGAAGATACGGATTCTTAACGTCGCAAGACGAAAAATGAATACCAAGTCTCAACGAGTGAACACGTAATTCATTACGAAGTTTAATTCATTGAGCATCAAACTTTTAAATTGAAGAGTTTGATCATGGCTCAGATTGAACGCTGGCGGCAGGCCTAACACATGCAAGTCGAACGGTAGCACAGAGGAGCTTGCTCCTTGGGTGACGAGTGGCGGACGGGTGAGTAATGTCTGGGAAACTGCCCGATGGAGGGGGATAACTACTGGAAACGGTAGCTAATACCGCATAACGTCGCAAGACCAAAGAGGGGGACCTTCGGGCCTCTTGCCATCGGATGTGCCCAGATGGGATTAGCTAGTAGGTGGGGTAACGGCTCACCTAGGCGACGATCCCTAGCTGGTCTGAGAGGATGACCAGCCACACTGGAACTGAGACACGGTCCAGACTCCTACGGGAGGCAGCAGTGGGGA
>NZ_JAOWHE010000074.1:0-19087 GCF_030332765.1 Citrobacter sp. Cpo071
TGTAAGTATCCCGCATAATCGTGCCATTCACATTTAGAGATCCGCCGGCATAATCACTCTGCCAACAAAGGAGATCGCTATGCGTAAAGCCCGTTTTACTGAGCATCAGATCATTGCCGTAATTAAATCGGTTGAAGCCGGACGAACCGTTAAAGATGTCTGCCGGGAGGCCGGTATCTCTGAAGCCACCTACTACAACTGGAAGTCCAGATACGGCGGCATGGAGGCTTCTGATATTAAAAAGATCAAGGATATTGAGGACGAGAATCGGCGTCTCAAACAGATGTTTGCCGACCTGAGCCTTGAGAACCGGGCGCTGAAAGACGTTATCGAAAAAAAGCTTTAAAACCAGCCTTTAAGCGTGAGCTGGTCACTCATCTGATAACGACATTTGGACTCAGTATCCGTCAGGCCTGCCGGAGTCTGAACCTGAGCAGAACAGTTTACCATTACCGTCCGGATATCACGCGGGACGAACCCGTTATTGTCGCGTTGCAGGCAGTGGCAGAGCGATACCCACGGTATGGTTTTCCAAAACTTTTCCAGGTTCTGCGGCGGCAGGGATACCCGTGGAATCACAAAAGGATCCATCGTATTTATTGTCTGCTGAAGCTGAATTTTCGCCGTAAAGGCAAACAACGGTTGCCGGTGCGTAATCCCTCGCCACTGGCCACACCGGAAGCGCTGAACCAGAGCTGGTCTGTCGATTTTATGCATGATGCTCTGGTCTGTGGCCGTCGTTTTCGCACGTTCAATGTCGTTGATGACTTTAACCGTGAGGCATTGTCGATTGAAATCGATCTGAATCTGCCAGCTTTGCGCGTGGTCCGTGTACTCGACAGGATCGCGGCAAATCGCGGCTATCCGGTCATGCTACGCATGGATAATGGTCCGGAATTTATCTCACTTGCACTGGCTGAATGGGCAGAGCAACATGCAGTAAAACTGGAATTTATTCAGCCGGGTAAGCCGACGCAGAACGCTTTTATTGAGCGCTTTAACCGAACATACCGTACAGAAATACTCGATTTTTATCTGTTCAGAACGCTGAATGAAGTGCGGGAAATCACGGAAAGATGGGTGTCAGAATATAACTGTGAACGCCCGCATGAATCACTGAACAATATGACGCCGGAGGAATATCGGCAACACAATCATTTGGCCGGGGTCTCAAAAAATGCCTGGAACTAAAACGGGTCTATTTACACCACGCAGAGTACACAGGAGTGGCTTGAGGCTATGAAATGCGCTCTGAAAGAGCGCGTACTGACATTTTACTTACTCAGGAAGGCCGTGCCAGCCAGTCGCTGGGCAACGAATTTGACTCACCCGCTGGTACGTAAACATACCTGATGCGGCTGACATGGTTTATGTGACCCTGTGGGTTAACAGCGTCTTTCAAAGCTAGCTTACTATGTTAAAACCGGCTTTTTGAGCCGGCTTTAGTATTTTAATTAATTTTTTTATACTTTACTTGTGACATGTTGTTTATTTTTTCAAGATCAAAGGCAATTTGTTTAAAAACCAATGTATTACTTCTTAGGTTATGTAAATAAGAAGTTATCATGAAGTAATCATCAAAATCTTTTGTAATTACGTCACCCGTAATAAATCTCACTAAATCACTTACATGAAATGAATCATCTTTCCAAGAGCGAAGAACCTCAACCTGTGATGAGATAGTGCCATTATTTATGAAGTTCATTAATTCATTAGCATGTAAAACACGCACGCCTGAATCCTCATATCCAAGAAGCGCTCTGTTAGCATTTATTACAGAGTAATGAATATTTTTGACGCTTGATATTTTCAGTGAAATTTTATTGCAAAACACCTTTAAGTTATTTTTATCCAGCAAGGACTCCCTTATTTTCTTCATTTGATAAAATCCTTTCTTAAGTTGAGAGTAAGTATTCCTCAACTCATAATCATTTACAGGGTGATAGGGGTTTTTGCATTCAAAAAGAAAAAGCTCGCCGTCTTTAAATGCCACTATGTCAATTTCACTTTGACCAAAAGTCACCTCTTTATAAACCAGAAAATCCTTTAATGATAATGCAGAAGTTACTCCTTCAACCATGCTATCACGCGTATCTGTTATAGAAAGATGAACATTATTGCTGAGTGCTATAGACCTAACCAAGTTCGAAGTCGCCAGAACCAAAGGAAGGATTAAATATGAATTTTCGATTTTAACAATAGGTGTATACTGTAAGTCAGTGAATCCAGAAGTAGAAGGAAACTTGGCGCTTAAGATATTAATTAGGTTTAAGCATTCTTCATGCTCATGACCAGTCACTCTCGTAAAGATATTGGAAATTTCTGTCTCACTGATAACAGGCAATAAAGACCTTAATCTTATGGTTGCTGCATCGTTAGGTCTTTCTTCTTTTAATTTTTCGTAAATCTTTTTATACAAAAACCCCAAAAAGTAAAAAAACCTTTGAATTTTAAAAATATCAAGAACTGTAATCTCGCCTAGTATCTTCTTATTTAATAATGGGGAATAGTTTTCATTTTCAAGAGCTACAAGCATAGCTGCTTCTTCTTTAAATAACCTGTCATCACCAAAAAAGTTAAAGTCATTATCATAATCAAAAATATAAGCCCTTATAGTAATTCTTTCAATAGGATCTTTTGGTAAAGCATAAAGAGGATTTTCTTCATCTTTAGAAAATTCACTCCATAATTTTTCCATGACTTCGTAAAAACTAACTATCCTTTCATTTTTGGCTAAACCCATCGATAAGGAAAGCAATCTCAAGTCAGTTTTAGTGTAACCGTATGATTTTGCCTTTTCAAAAGAATCATTTTCTAACCAAAATATTTTTTTCTCTTCATCAAATATCAGCTTGTAATCAAAAAAATCGACTTTAATTTCAGCTTCTTTGAAGTCCTGAATTTGAAAACATTTTAAGAAAATTTCTCTGTAGTAATCAGAACTTATGTTTTCATCAATGTACTTCAAGTCTGATAGAATAGCGTTACCATTCACTTCAAAATAGAGATTTATTGCGAAGGATATTGATGAAAGCCATGCTTCTTTGCTGTACGTATAAACTTCGTCAAACCTGCTTCCACGTTCGAAACTTGGGTTGAAAAACAAATCTTGGAATTTTGACTCAGCTAACGCCAATGCTGTCTTGAGAAAGCTGGGCCTGGATTTAATTGCAGCGATTACTTTAACCTGGTTACTTCTTATATCAGAACTAAGAGCTATTAAGCCTAACACACTGCCAAAATACTCCATATCTTTTTTTTCGAATTCAATGAATTTGCAGATATCATAAATTAATTCTTTTATGATGCTGGTTTGATAGTTATAGTTTGAACACCTAAAAATCCCCTTTATTTTTATTTCCTCTAATGCATCACCTAAATTAGACAGAAAAACAAACCTCACCCCCCCTAAAGAATAAAGTCTATTTTTATTTTTTATAGAAAGGAAGACTAAGTCAATAATTTCTTTTAGTAGTTTTTTTCTTTTTTTTGGAGCATCTGGCAGGAAGTCCCTAACTTCTTCAACGATTACTAAAGCGTCTTCACGTTTGATTTTTTTTGCTGATAACTTTGAAATTGCAGCTTCAATTTGAGTATCCATTATAAATCCCTATGATTATCAACTTAAACTTTACGTATGGGAACTTTCTTGGCGAGGAAGTTCAAAAACCAAATCAGAAACGTTATCGGTTAAATTAAAATAATCTTTATTTTTTCTACGAAAAATTAAATTTTTATAATTAATATAGAGTTTACTGCTGAATCCCTGAACACGCCATGTCACGTAGGCACTCTGACACCCGTGACGGAGATTTGCGATGCACATCAGACCACTCTTTTTTCCCTGCTGATACCGCTCCAGGTAATGACAGGCACCGTCTTTTTCACCAATGCTCAGCGCCCTCCCTAGAACCTTATCATCGATACTGAAGTTGTCTGGCCGGATGGGCCCGCTCGTCGGCTCCTGGCACAAAGCCGCCCTTCTCCTCTATCATCGATTTTCGTATCAACCGCAGCATCCTGGAAAATTACGCATTACTGCGAGGCGCTTTCCTGTTTCCTCCTGCCAGCATTTCCCCTTACTCCCCATTTTTTTACTCTCTAGTCTCAACTTGTCAATTCATAATGTAGTTTATAAAATACATGGAACGTCATCATGGAAATTCTTCAGACAATGGTTTTCCGGCGTTGGGAGCAAAACCTACGGGACAGGAGAGCTAAAACGCTCATTGCCACACGCCTTTTTCGTCTGGCTAATGGTTTAGCTGGTGATGTTAAACCTGTTGGGGAAGGCGTCAGCGAAATGCGCATTTCTTACGGTCCTGGCTACAGGATTTACTTTAAACAGCAAGGTTGCCGCATCATCATTTTGTTATGTGGGGGCGATAAAAGCTCACAAGCCAACGATATTACTCTTGCAAAAATGCTCGCCCGTACACTGGATTCACAGGAGATCTTCTGCCATGAATAAACTTACTCACTACGATCCCGCGACTGCGCTGGTTGATGATGAAGAAATTGCCGTGTTTATGGCCGATGCCCTCGAAACAGGCGATGCAGCATACATTGCAAAAGCACTGGGCGTGGTAGCTCGCGCTAAGGGAATGGCGAACATTGCGGCAGAAACGGGATTATCCCGCGAGCAGCTTTATCGCTCTTTTAGTGAGAAAGGTAACCCGACGCTGAAAACCACCCTTGCAGTGATGAAGGTACTCGGCATTGAATTGACACTTAAAAAATAGCCTCAGCTTCTATCTTCCCCTTCCAACATCGTGAGCCATATCAGTAAGGCGTTTGGCTGATAGTGGTAGCATTAGCGCGGTTTGTAATTTTCTGATTACATGGAGAAATGATGGAACTGCTTTTATTGAGTAACTCGACGCTGCCGGGCAAAGGCTGGATGGAACATGCGCTGCCGCTGATTGCTGAACAACTGAATGGTCGCCGTACGGCGGTGTTTATTCCGTTCGCTGGCGTGACGCAAACCTGGGATGAGTACACGGCGAAAACGGCAGCCATCTTTGCGCCAATGGGCGTCAACGTTACGGGTATTCATACCGTTGCCGACCCGATTGCCGCTATTGAAAACGCAGAGCTGGTGATTGTCGGCGGGGGTAATACCTTCCAGTTACTGAAAGAAAGCCGCGAGCGCGGTCTGTTGGCCCCGATTGTGGATGTCGTCAAACGCGGTGCGCTGTACATCGGCTGGAGCGCAGGTTCCAACCTTGCCTGCCAGACCATCCGCACTACCAACGACATGCCGATTGTCGATCCAAAAGGTTTTGATGCACTGGGTCTGTTCCCGCTGCAGATTAACCCACACTTCACCAACGCGCTGCCGGAAGGCCATAAAGGCGAAACGCGTGAACAGCGTATCCGCGAGCTGCTGGTTGTGGCACCGGAGCTGACGGTGATTGGCCTGCCGGAAGGGAACTGGATTAAGGTAAGTAACGGTCAATCCGTGCTCGGCGGCCCGAACACCACGTATATCTTTAAAGCGGGTGAAGAAGCGGTTGCCGTTGAAGCGGGCCACTGCTTTTAGTTGATTTGTTGTCTGATGCCGGATGGCGGCTTCGCCTTATCCGGGCTACAACTGTAGGCCTGATAAGCGCAGCGCCATCAGGCAGTTCAGCGCACATTGCCGGATAAGATATTAATACCTTATCCGGCCTACCGCTTTACCTCACTCAAAAATCATCCCGCCCATCGTCTTCATCCGGCTGTTCCAGCACGCTATAGGCTACAGAGCAAAACAGCGAGTTCAGACGCTGCATATCGCCCAACAGCGCCAGGTGCAAGGAGCTGGTTTCGATGCTCTGCACATTCTGCTGATGCAGACGGTCAACGTGCGCATGCGAATAACGACGATTGAGAATACGGAAGCGGTGCTTGCTGCGACGCAGACGACGGGCACTGGTCACATCTCCTGAGAAGAACACCGACATCGCCAGCTGCAGATTGCTGAGCAACTGATCGTAGAGCGCATCCAGTTCTTTCAGCCCTTCGACAGAGAATGCCCGGCGAGCGGCCAGCGACTTATCGGCTATCTCGCTGCCCATACGTTCGACAATATCGGAAGCCTGCTCAAGGTTGAGCGACATTTCGATAATCTCCGCCCAACGGCGCGATTCCTCTTCCGCCAGCTCATCCTTTGGCATCCGCGCCAGATAGAGCTTAATTGCCGTGTACAGCACGTTAATATCGTCCGCCATCCTGCGCAGCTCTTTCTCTTCACGTGGCTCGCCGTGCATTACTTTCTTCAGCCCGTCCATCATCTGCTCCATCGCGTCGCCGATACGCAGGGCTTCACGGGCGGCATTGGCCAGCGCGAGCGTCGGCGTATCCAGCGCGCTGACGTCCAGATGTTTGGGTTTCAGATGTGCATCCAGCTCCGGCTCATCGCGGATGATACGCTTACAAAAACGCGCCATCGGTTCGGCGAACGGCACCATCGCCACGCAGCGCACCAGGTTGTAGAAGACGTGGAAATAGATAACCAGTTCAGATTTCGGCAGCGGCAGTTCATCCATCAGATTGGCCAGCGGATGAACAAACGGCAGGATAATCAGGCTCCCCACCAGCTTAAATAGCAGGCTACCGAGCGCCACACGGCGTGCTGCGGCGTTAGCGGCGCTGTTATTCAACATCGCCAGCAGGCCGGACCCGAGGTTGGCACCAATCACCAGACACAACGCCACCGGGAACGAGATAATACCTGCCGCGGTCAGCGTGGCCGTCAACAGCACCGCCGCCAGGCTGGAGTAACTGATAATCGCAAACATGGCGCCAATCAGCGCATCGAGCATAATATCGCCGGTCAGCGAGGCGAAAATAACCTGTACGCCGTTAGCCTGAGTTATCGGCGTGACCGCCTGCACAATCAGCTCCAGCGCAAGTAAAATCAACCCCAGCCCGATGCCAACCCGCCCCAGTTGCCCCACGCGGGACTGCTTACGCCCGAGAAAGAAGATCACGCCGATGAAAATCAGCAGTGGGGATAGCCATGAGAGATCGAAGGTCAGGATACGCGCCATCAGCGCGGTCCCCACGTCGGCACCCAGCACAATGACCAGCGCCGGGGTAAGCGCCACGAGATCCTGGGCGACAAACGAGGTCACCAGCATGGTGGTGGCGTTGCTGCTTTGCACCAGCGCCGTTACGCCGATACCCGCACAAAAGGCGAGCGGCTTCTTTTCAACACTACGGCTGAGCACGGTACGCAAACGGGCGCCGAAGACGCGCATCACGCCGGTACGCACAATATGCGTACCCCAAACCAGCATCGCGACGGCAGAAAGCAGGTGTAACAGAGTTAACACGGAATCAGGTTCTCCTTATTTTTATGGTTTTTTGAGGCTCATTTGCCTGATGGCGCTGCGCTTATCAGGCCTACAAATCATCCCTATGTAGGCCGGATAAGGCGTTTACGCCGCCATCCGGCAACGGCCCCCTTTCAGTATAAGGGTTTAAACGTAATAAAGAGACAGGGCACTCATTGAGCGCCCTGTTTGTTGTAAAGAAAGATGACAGTTTTGTGAATCAGTCGGCGTCGTAGCCGAGATTCGGCGCTAACCAGCGCTCCACTTCCGCCACGCTCATCCCTTTACGGAAGGCATAATCTTCAACCTGATCGCGCTGGATTTGCGCCACGGCGTAGTACTTGCTGTCCGGATGACTGAAATACCAGCCGGAAACCGACGCGCCTGGCCACATGGCGAAGGATTCGGTGAGCTTCATCCCGGTGTGCGCTTCCACATCCAGCAGTTCCCAGATGGTGGCCTTTTCAGTGTGTTCCGGGCACGCCGGATAGCCCGGCGCCGGGCGAATCCCCTGGTAGTTTTCGCGGATCAGCTCCTCGTTACTGAGGTTCTCATTCGCCGCATAGCCCCAGTAAACTTTACGCACGCGCTCATGCAGATACTCCGCGAATGCTTCCGCCAGACGGTCAGCGATCGCTTTCACCATGATCTTGTTGTAGTCGTCGTGCTGGGCTTCGAAGGCATCCGCCAGCGCATCTTCCTCAAGACCACCGGTCACCGCGAAAGCACCGATGTAATCCGCTTTGCCGCTCAGTTTCGGCGCAACAAAGTCAGACAGGCAGTAGTTGGCGAAACCGACTTTTTCCGTCTGCTGGCGCAGGTGATGACTCACGTTGATGACGTGCGTACGCGTCTCGTCACGGTAGATCTCGATGTCGTCACCCACGCGGTTTGCCGGGAATAACCCCACTACGCCGCGCGGATTCAGGGTCTTCTCGGTGCTGAGTTTATCCAGCATGTCGTTAGCGTCTTTGAACAGGCGCTTCGCCTCTTCTCCTACTACCTCATCTTCGAGAATGCGCGGGTATTTCCCGGCCAGCGACCAGGTCATAAAGAACGGCGTCCAGTCGATGTAATTGCGCAGAGTTTCGATGCTGGCTTCCACTTCCTGCACACCCAGACGGTGCGCCACCGGCGGGGTGTAGTTTTCCCAGTCGAAGGCCAGATCGTTGTCGCGGGCAGCCTGTAACGTTACTGGCGGGGTACGCGGTTTCTTACGCGCATGCTGGATACGCACGGTTTCGTACTCTTTACGCGTACGGGCGACAAAGTCATCGCGCTGGGTGTCAGAGAGCAGCGCAGCCACCACGCCAACGGTACGCGAGGCGTTCTGCACGTACACCGTCGGGCCGCTGTAGTTCTGCTCGATTTTCACCGCCGTGTGCGCTTTTGAGGTGGTCGCGCCGCCAATCAGCAGTGGAATAGTGAATCCCTGACGCTCCATCTCTTTCGCCACGTTGACCATTTCATCCAGCGATGGGGTAATCAGCCCGGAAAGGCCTATCAAGTCGGCAT
Source organism: Citrobacter sp. Cpo071 (assembly GCF_030332765.1). Taxonomy (NCBI): domain Bacteria; kingdom Pseudomonadati; phylum Pseudomonadota; class Gammaproteobacteria; order Enterobacterales; family Enterobacteriaceae; genus Citrobacter; species Citrobacter sp. Cpo071. The sequence continues at coordinate 8,835 of NZ_JAOWHE010000074.1, forward strand.
TCACTTCACGCGCCGTTCTGAGGATTTTCTCCGCGGGCACCATCACGCCAAGATCGACGATTTCGTAGTTGTTACATTGCAGCACCACGCCGACAATGTTTTTGCCGATATCGTGCACATCGCCCTTCACGGTCGCGATGACCATTTTGCCGTTGCTGGAGCCTTTCTCTTTGCTGGCCTCAATGTACGGTTCGAGGTACGCCACCGCCTGCTTCATCACGCGGGCGGATTTCACCACCTGCGGCAGGAACATTTTGCCCTCGCCGAACAGATCGCCAACGACGTTCATGCCGTCCATCAGCGGTCCTTCAATAACTTCGATCGGACGCGCAGCCTGCTGGCGCGCTTCCTCGGTATCCAGCTCAATAAACTCGGTAATGCCTTTCACCAGCGAGTATTCGAGGCGCTTTTTCACGTCCCAGGTGCGCCACTCCGCCATCTGGGCATTCGCCGTGTCGTCGGTTTTACTGCCGCGATATTTCTCTGCCAGCTCCAGCAGTCGTTCGGTGCCATCGTCACGACGGTTGAGGATCACATCTTCAACAGCATCGCGCAGCTCGGCGGGCAAGTCGTCGTAAATAGCCAGCTGTCCGGCGTTGACGATCCCCATGTCCATGCCGTTGCGAATGGCGTAGTAGAGGAATACCGCGTGAATGGCTTCACGTACCGGGTCGTTGCCACGGAACGAGAATGAAACGTTAGAAACGCCGCCGGAGATCAGTGCGTGCGGCAGCTCGCGTTTGATGTCTTCACACGCGCCGATAAAGTCCTGCGCGTAGTTGTTGTGCTCATCAATACCGGTCGCGACAGCAAAGATGTTCGGGTCGAAGATGATGTCTTCCGGCGGGAAGCCTACCTCTTCGGTAAGAATTTTGTACGCCCGACGGCAGATTTCGATTTTACGTGCGCGGGTATCGGCCTGCCCTTGCTCGTCAAAGGCCATCACCACCACCGCGGCACCGTAGCGACGCAGCAGCTTCGCGTGATGGATAAAGGTCTCAACCCCCTCTTTCATCGAGATGGAGTTAACGATGCCTTTACCCTGAATGCACTTCAGCCCTTTCTCGATAACGTCCCATTTCGAGGAGTCGATCATAATCGGCACGCGGGCGATATCCGGCTCACCGGCGATCAGGTTGAGAAAACGTACCATTGCCGCTTCGGCGTCGAGCATCCCCTCATCCATGTTGATATCGATGATCTGCGCGCCGCTTTCCACCTGCTGACGGGCGACGTCCAGCGCTTCGCTGTATTTCTCTTCTTTGATCAGGCGTTTAAACTTGGCCGAACCGGTGACGTTGGTACGCTCGCCGACGTTCACAAACAGGCTGTCGTCGCCGATGTTCAGCGGCTCAAGGCCGGACAGGCGGCAGGCAACCGGGATTTCCGGCAAACGGCGCGGCGGCAAGCCATCCACCGCGCGGCTCATGGCGGCGATGTGTTCCGGCGTGGTGCCGCAGCAGCCGCCGACCACGTTGAGAAAGCCCGCCTGCGCCCACTCGCGGATTTGCGCCGCCATGGTGTCGGCGTCAAGATCGTATTCGCCAAAGGCGTTTGGTAAACCGGCATTCGGGTGCGCGGTCACGTAGCATTCGGCAATGCGCGACAGTTCCTGCACGTACTGGCGCAGCTCGTCCGGGCCTAAGGCGCAGTTCAGGCCGAAAGTCAGCGCATCCGCGTGGCGCAAGGAGTTATAGAATGCTTCGGTAGTCTGGCCGGAAAGCGTACGCCCGGAAGCATCGGTGATGGTGCCGGAGAGCATAATCGGCAGCTCAACGCCCAGCGCTTCGAATTCGGTTTTCACCGCAAAAATAGCGGCCTTGGCGTTCAGGGTATCGAAGACGGTTTCAATCAGGATCAGGTCACTGCCGCCTTCCACCAGCGCTTTGGTAGATTCACGGTAGGCGGCCACCAGTTGATCAAAGGTAATGTTGCGGTAAGCCGGGTCGTTAACATCAGGCGAGATAGACGCCGTACGGTTCGTTGGGCCGAGCACGCCCGCGACGTAGCGCGGTTTTTCCGGCGTGCGCGCCGTCCATTCGTCAGCCGCCGCACGCGCCAGTTTGGCTGCCGCAAAGTTGATTTCCGCCGACAGGGATTCCATCTGGTAATCCGCCATGGCGATAGTCGTCGAGTTAAAGGTGTTGGTTTCGATGATATCCGCGCCCGCCTCAAAGTAGGCGTTATGGATGGCGGCGATGACCTCCGGTTTGCTGAGCACCAACAAGTCGTTGTTACCTTTCAGATCGCACGGCCAGTCGGCAAAGCGTTCGCCGCGGAAATCCTCTTCGCTCAGACGATATCCCTGGATCATGGTGCCCATACCGCCGTCCAGCACCAGAATACGTTCATTTAACTGCTGACGTAATTGTTCTACTTTGCTGCTCACACTCGCTCCCGACAACGCTCAACCAGACCGAAAAAACTCAACAGGTCATACTGGCACAAACCTGAGAGGCGGAAAAGAGAACAACGGCCAACATGAGACATGTTCAGCTTCACTCATCCGATCAGTACAGGAATTCTTGCATTATAATTGAATAAAACGAAAATGATTTCCACGATACAGAAAAGGAGTCTGCCATGGTAGCCACTGTCCCCGCGAAACGCGGTAGAAAACCCGCCGCCGCTACTGCGCCTGCAACCGGGCAGGTTCAGTCTCTGACCCGCGGCCTGAAGCTGCTGGAGTGGATTGCGGAATCCAACGGCAGCGTGGCGCTGACCGAGCTGGCTCAGCAGGCCGGCCTGCCAAACTCCACGACTCACCGTTTGCTGACCACCATGCAGCAGCAGGGTTTTGTCCGTCAGGTGGGTGAATTAGGCCACTGGGCCGTAGGTGCGCATGCGTTCATCGTAGGCAGCAGCTTTTTGCAAAGCCGTAATCTGCTGGCAATTGTGCATCCGATCCTGCGCAAGCTGATGGAAGACTCCGGTGAGACGGTAAACCTCGCCGTGCTGGATCAAAGCGACCATCAGGCCATTATTATCGACCAGGTGCAGTGCACCCAGCTGATGCGTATGTCCGCGCCTATCGGCGGCAAGCTGCCGATGCACGCCTCCGGTGCGGGTAAGGCGTTTTTATCCCAACTGAGCGAAGAACAAGTGACTGGCCTGCTGCACCGTAAAGGCCTGCATGCTTATACACACGCCACGCTGGTGTCGCCAGTGCATCTGAAAGAGGATTTGGCCCAGACGCGCAAGCGCGGCTATTCCTTTGATGATGAGGAACATGCGCTGGGTCTGCGCTGCGTGGCGTCGTGCATTTATGACGAGCACCGCGAGCCGTTCGCTGCGATTTCCATTTCCGGACCCATTTCGCGTATTACCGACGATCGCGTGACCGAGTTTGGCGCCATGGCGATCAAAGCGGCGAAAGAAGTAACGCTGGCGTACGGCGGATTTCGCTAAGATGGGGTTGCCGGGTGGCGGCTACGCCTTACCCGGCCTGCTATCCAGGGTTAGGGCAGATTTGTAGGCCTGATAAGCGTAGCGCATCAGGCCCGGCGCACATTGCCGGATGGCGGCGCAAGTGCCTTATCCGGCCTACGGTCGGTTTCATAACGCACGCTGAACCGCTGCCGACGTCGGTAGGCGTAAACATCTTCCACGTGACCGTTTTTGATGCGCGTCTGTAGGCCGCGCCAGTAGTCAGCGCTGAACAGGTCAGCGTGCATCTCTTCAAATATCGGCCCTATACGCGGGTCGGCACATAGCCAGTGACGAAATTCTTCCGGGAAGACATCTCCCGGCGATACGCTGTACCACGGCTCAGCGCTCATCTCATCTTCCGGGTAGCGTGGCGGCGGGATATGGCGGAAATTCACCTCCGTCATGTAGCAGATTTCATCGTAATCGTAGAACACCACACGCCCGTGACGGGTCACGCCGAAGTTCTTAAATAGCATATCACCGGGGAAAATATTGGCGGCGGCCAGCTGACGAATGGCGTTGCCGTACTCTTCAATGGCATCGCGCAGTTGCTGGCCTTCAACCTGCTCCAGCCAGATATTCAGCGGCACCATCCGTCGTTCAATATACAGATGGCGAATGACAATCTGATCGCCGAGATCGGTAATTTTTTCCGGGGCTTCCTGCAATAACAGCGCCATCAGCGCCGGATCGATTTGCCGTTTCTCCAGCACAAAATTCTCGAATTCCTGGGTGTCAGCCATCCGCCCAACACGATCGTGTTCTTTGACCAGTTGATAGCAGGCGCGGACGTGGGCGGCAGACATCTCTTTTTGCGGGGCAAATTTGTCTTTGATGATTTTAAACACCCGGTCAAAACCCGGCAGCGTAAACACCAACATCACCATGCCGCGGATCCCAGGCGCTTCAATAAATTGCTCATCGCAATGGGCAAGATAGAGCAGATATTCGCGGTAACTTTCGGTCTTCGCGTGTTTCTGACAGCCAATCGCCATGTACAGTTCGGCGGTGGTTTTACCGGGCAGGATCTCGCGCAGCCACTCCACCAGCGCCGCGGGCAAAGGAGCGTAAACCATAAAATAGGAGCGGGCGAAGCCAAACACAATGCTCGCCTCCGCCGTCGTGGTCAGACAGGTATCGACAAACAATTCGCCTTCATCAGTCCGGTGGATTGGCAGTAAAAATGGTAGCGTTCCCGAATGAGTAATCAACTTACCGACCAGCCAGGCGGCCTTGTTGCGATAAAACAGTTCGTTTGCCACCTGTAAATGGCAGCCCGACAACACATCCGCTCCCAGGGTTTCGGTCAGGTGTTCGATGATGTAGTGGATATCACGATGTTTGTTCTGCCACGGCAGACGCAGGGGCAGATCGCTAAGGACGCGCGTCAGCAGCCACTCCCAGCCGGTATCCGGAAAAAAGTCTTTCGCCAGCGGACGTGGGATCGTGCGAAAACGGCGCTCTGGCTGAGAACTGAAAATAAACAGCCGCTCGGGAGTCAGCGAGCGGTGGTCAAATAACCGACAGTAAACAGAGTTAAAGAAACTCTCCGCAATCTCGAAGCGCGGGTAATCCGGCAGTAGCCGGGTGTAATGCTCTTTCACGCGAAGTAAAAAATCCGCGTCGGTACTTTTGCCGTCAGTAATGCAGCGCAACTGCTCCACCACCAGACCCACGTGATGATCGTAAAGGTGAATACGGCTTTTCATCGCCTGCTGAACCGCATGCCAGTCGGCATGTTCAAAACGCTGCTGCGCGCCGGAGGTGACTTCCAGAAAACGCCCGTACTGGGCGTCGAAACCTTGCAAGATAGTCTGAGCAATCAGTAATTCCAGGCCACGCGTCATCAATGTCTCCCATCCGGCACAACGTCATGCCGGATGGCGCGTTCGCTTATCCGGCCTACATCCCTTCGTAGGCCCGGTAAGCGCAGCGCCACCGGGCATTAATCAAAACTGCGATTCTTCGGTCGAGCCGGTCAGCGCGGTCACCGAGGAGGCTCCGCCCTGAATGATGGTGGTGACTTTGTCGAAGTAACCTGTGCCCACTTCCTGCTGATGGGAGACGAAGGTGTAACCGTCTTTAGCTGCCGCAAATTCTGGCTGCTGAACCTTCTCAACATAGTGGCGCATGCCTTCACCCTGCGCATAGGAGTGCGCGAGGTCGAACATGTTGAACCACATGCTGTGGATACCCGCCAGGGTAATGAACTGGTATTTGTAACCCATATCCGACAGCTGCTGCTGGAAGCTGGCGATAGTTTTGTCATCCAGGTTTTTCTGCCAGTTAAACGACGGCGAACAGTTGTAAGCCAGCAGTTTGCCAGGGTATTTCGCGTGGATCGCATCGGCAAAGCGCTTCGCCAGCTCAAGGTCCGGCGTGGAGGTTTCACACCACACCAGATCCGCATACGGTGCGTAGGCCAGACCACGGCTGATCGCCTGCTCAATACCTGCATGCGTACGGTAGAACCCTTCGCTGGTACGTTCGCCAGTGATGAACTCGCTGTCGTATGGGTCGCAATCAGACGTAATCAGATCGGCTGCGTCGGCATCGGTACGTGCAATCACCAGCGTCGGCACACCCATGACGTCGGCTGCCAGACGGGCGGCCACCAGTTTCTGGATAGCTTCCTGCGTCGGAACCAGCACTTTGCCGCCCATGTGACCACATTTTTTCACCGATGCGAGCTGATCTTCGAAGTGAACGGCCGCTGCACCAGCCTCAATCATCGATTTCATCAGTTCAAACGCGTTCAGTACGCCGCCAAACCCTGCTTCCGCATCGGCAACGATCGGCAGGAAGTAATCGACATAGCGAGGATCGTTCGGCTCAATACCGGTTGACCATTGGATCTGATCGGCGCGACGGAATGTGTTGTTGATCCGATCAACCACCGCCGGGACGGAGTTCGCCGGATACAGCGATTGGTCCGGGTACATGCTGGATGCCAGGTTGGCATCTGCCGCCACCTGCCAGCCTGAAAGGTAGACCGCTTCAATACCGGCTTTCGCCTGCTGCAGCGCCTGACCGCCGGTCAGCGCGCCGAGGCTGTTGATATAACCTTTCTTCGATTCGCCGTGCAGCAGACGCCACATTTTCGCCGCGCCAAGCTGCGCCAGCGTGCATTCCGGGTTGACCGAGCCACGTAATTTCACCACTTCCTCCGCGCTATATGGACGGGTGATGCCTTCCCAGCGCGGTTGAGTCCATTCTTTCTGTAATTCTTCGATTTGTTGAGTACGGGTTTTCATGTGCAGATGCTCCATATTGTTATGTGGTGAATTACGCCAGCAGGCGGTAGCCTGGCAGGGTCAAGAAATCGATCAGTTCATCAGAGGTAGTGATTTGCTCCATCAGGCGCGCGGCATCGTCAAAACGCCCGCTGCTGTAGCGGTGTTCGCCCAGCTCGTCCTGAATCACCAGCATCTCTTCGGCCAGCATCTGACGGAACAGCGGTTTGGTAACCGGCTTGCCGTTGCTGAGCGTCTTCTCGTGGTGGATCCACTGCCAGATGGAGGTACGGGAGATTTCGGCGGTGGCCGCGTCTTCCATCAGACCGTAAATCGGTACGCAGCCGTTACCGGAGATCCACGCTTCGATGTATTGCACCGCGACACGGATATTGGCGCGCATGCCTTCTTCAGTACGCTCACCTTCACAAGGTGCCAGCAGTTGCTCTGCGGTAATCGGGGCATCTTCTTCACGGGTCACGAACAGCTGATTTTTGTTTTCACCGAGTACGTCGTTGAACACCGCCATGGCGGTATCTGCCAGTCCCGGATGGGCAATCCATGTGCCGTCATGACCGTTATTTGCTTCCAGTGCTTTGTCCGCTTTTACCTTGGTCAAAACCTGGTTGTTACGTTCCGCATCTTTGCTGGGAATGAACGCTGCCATGCCGCCCATCGCGAATGCGCCACGTTTATGACAGGTTTTAATCAGCAGACGCGAATAGGCGCTGAGGAATGGTTTATCCATCGTCACCACCTGACGGTCCGGCAGCACGCGATCCGGATGGTTCTTCAGCGTTTTGATATAGCTAAAAATGTAGTCCCAACGACCGCAGTTCAGACCCACAATGTGGTCACGCAGGGCGTGCAGAATTTCGTCCATCTGGAAGACGGCAGGCAGCGTTTCAATCAGCAGGGTCGCTTTAATGGTGCCGCGCGGCAGGTTAAAGCGGTCCTCTGCATAGCTGAACACTTCGCTCCACCATGCCGCTTCTTGCCAGGCCTGCGTTTTTGGCAGATAGAAATAAGGGCCGCTGCCTTTCGCCAGCAACGTTTTGTAGTTGTGGAAGAAATAGAGGGCAAAGTCGAACAGGCTACCCGGGATAGATTCGCCACGCCAGGTGACGTGTTTTTCCGGCAGATGCAGACCACGAACGCGACATACCAACAGAGCCGGATTAGGCTTGAGCTGATAAATTTTACCCGCTTCGTTGGTGTAGCTAATGGTGCCATTGACCGCATCGCGCAGGTTGATCTGCCCGTCGATAACTTTGCTCCACTCAGGAGCCAGTGAATCTTCGAAGTCAGCCATAAAGACTTTGACGTTCGCGTTCAGCGCGTTGATGACCATCTTGCGCTCAACGGGTCCGGTGATCTCTACGCGGCGATCCAGTAAATCATCAGGAATTCCGCGAATTTTCCAGTTACCTTCACGAATGGAAGCTGTTTCCGAAATAAAATCAGGCAACTTACCGTCATCAATATCCTGCTGCTGCTGGATACGTGCAGCCAGAAGTTTATTCCGCTTTGGCGTAAATCTTGTCACCAGTTCAGTCAGAAACTCCACTGCTTCAGCGGTCAGAATTTGCTGTTCCTGTTCGCCACGCGGCCTGGTGAAGACCAGTTCATCGGTTGTCGTTGCCTGTTGATTCATTGCGTAGTTCCTCGTCATTGATCCAAACACATCCCCAATGCGAACGAAGGATCGTTGTGCGCTTTTCGTTCAGCACAACTAAGACTACTCATTTAAATTTCAAAATCAAAAACAATTTCCATTTTTAATTTAATTATCAATTAACCTATTGATAACAATATAAATAAAATTTAATTACACGATGAGGTGCGTTTCGGAAATAAAAAAGGCACCCGAAGGTGCCTGATTCAATATGCTGAAACGCTTAAGGATCGTCTGCTACAGAAGATTAATCCAGCGTTGGATTCATGTGACGCAGATCATATGGCGTGATCTGGTAGACGTAATAGTTGAGCCAGTTGGTAAACAACAAATTACCGTGGCTACGCCAGGTTGCCCGCGGTTTGTTTTGCGGGTCATCTTTCGGGAAATAGTTATAGGGTACTTCCGGCGATAAGCCCGCTTCGACATCACGAAAATATTCGCTGCCGAGTGTATGGTCGTCATACTCAGGATGACCCGTCACGAAGGCGATACGTTTGTCTTTGCTGGCAAACAGGTAGGCATCTCCCTCTTCGGTTTCAGCAAAGATCTCGAGATCGGTGTAGTCGCGGATAAGCGCTGCAGGGAAATCAGCATAGCGGGAATGCGGGGCCAGGAACGCATCATCGAATCCACGCGTCAGCAGCGCATGAGGGTGCAGAATATGGTGCTCATAGACGCCTGAGAGTTTGTCCGTGCGGGTTTGCTTGGGAATTCCGTACAGGATATTCAACGCGGCCTGCACCGCCCAACAGACAAATAGCGTCGAGGTAACGTGATCTTTGGCCCATTCAAGCACTTGCTTAATCTGCGGCCAGTAAGCCACATCATTAAATTCAACCAGGCCCAGCGGGGCGCCGGTCACGATCAATCCGTCAAAGTTCTGATCGCAGATATCCTCGAAATTACAGTAAAAGTTATTCAGATGCTCCGTTGGGGTGTTGCGTGACTCGCGGGCATCGATGCGCAATAGCTGAACATCTACCTGCAGCGGTGAGTTAGACAGTAAGCGCAGGAACTGGTTTTCCGTTTCAATCTTCTTGGGCATCAGGTTGAGGATGAGCACCTTCAGTGGACGAATTTCCTGACCGGAAGCGCGGGATGTCGTCATCACGAAGACGTTTTCCTCACGCAAAAAATTGACGGCGGGTAGCTCGTCCTGCACGCGAATTGGCATAACCTGATAACCTCACAACATACGTTTAAACGTTTAGACATCCAGATAGCTGAAGATACCCAGGAATCATGCGAATGTCGAGCCTGCATCCTCAAGTTGAGAAAGTTTCACGGCTCCTTGCTGTAGAATAGTGCAGTAAAGAAAAAAAGGAGAATGCTATGAACCTTACCATTCGTCGTTCGCGTCAGGACGAAGGAGATAAGTTAGTTTCTATTTGGTGTCGCTCAGTAGATGCCACGCACCATTTCCTCTCTGCGGATTATCGGATTGAGCTGGAGGAGCTGGTACGTTCATTTTTACCAGAAGCCCCTCTGTGGGTTGCAGTAACAGAACAGGATGAGCCCGTCGCTTTTATGCTCCTGACCGACCAGCATATTGATGCTTTGTTTGTCGATCCGGATGTGCGTGGTAGTGGTGTTGGTAAACTGCTGATTGAACATGCTTTATCAATGAGTTCAACGCTAACAACCAACGTTAACGAGCAGAATGAGCAAGCGGTTGGATTCTATAAGAAGATGGGATTTAGCGTGACGGGACGTACAGAGGTGGACGATCTCGGACGACCGTACCCGTTACTCAACCTCGTACGCGGGTAGCAGGACTAGCTTTTGTAGGCTGGATAAGGCGGCACGCCGCATCCGGCAGTATGCAGACGTGTTGCCTGATGCGCTGCGCTTATCAGGCCTACAAAATACGTTCAGCCCGGCCCCTGTAGGCCGGATAAGGCGGCACGCCGCAT
>NZ_JAOWHE010000075.1:0-181430 GCF_030332765.1 Citrobacter sp. Cpo071
GCTTTTGTTGTGTTTTGCTGGGTAGAAGTGTTTTCTCAAAGCAACTGCCAGACAGGGTGTAGTACCCCATGACACGTGGTTTATCCTCTCTCGTCACGAGCAGATAACCACGTAAAATCTTACTGTTGTGCTGACGTTTCAGATGATCGGTGAGAAAAGTATTCAGATACTCTTCTCCACAATCGAAGTTGCTTAAATCATATTCAACTTCCTCTGAAAAAATCTCAATCCTTAAACCGTCCATTTATTACTCCAGTTCCCGGAGACGGTTAGCGGCGCGTTTCAGTCGGTCATTCGGTGCTGGCAGATTAGTGATTGCATCCATAACCAGGTTCCAGGACTCCTCATTGAGGAGCAGACGACGGTGCTGGTCAATAACTTCTGCAGCGCGTGCTGAGGCGGTACTGACCATGAACTGCGAAATTGACTGGTTAGTCATTGCTGCAGCTTCTTCGATCATGTGTTTGTCGTCTTCATTTAATCTCAGGTCAATGCGCTGCTTTTTCAGTGCTGACATGGTTTTTCTCCCAGGCCACTCTTTAATCTGAAAGAGCGGATCGTTTTGTTGAGTTCAGGACTTAAGTATTAGTGTGTACGGAGGTATGCCGTACAAATATAATAGAGTTATGGTATGCAGGTTTCAACCACTAGTTGGCTGTGGATCCGGGTACAGCACATAAAGGTACAGATAAAAGATCCCCGATGTTGATCTGTCAGGCTCAGATTACCGTTGCGGTTTCTGATTAGAAGAAACCAGAATCAAACTGTACTATGTAACTTCCGTATCATGACTCTGAGAGAAATGCAGTTTTGACATACTCTGTATTGAGAAATGAATAGATCAGTGCTCGCCGCAGTCCGGTGACCGGGCTTATGCCCGCGAACCGGCGAGGAAGCGCAATAACACAGATGCTGGCAGGAGCAGGTACGCGCTGTTGCCGGTATGAAAAGGGATCATTAAAGAACTGTCTGAATGACCTTGTCGGTCAGCAGGTTATCCACATATACAGTCATTCGATCCAGTCATAAGATCCTTAAAGCGATCCCTGTAAGATCCAAAGAAGATCCCGACACCTCTGAAAGCCGCGTCAATACTGAGCCTGGAGCCTGATCACATAAGCTGTAGCATGTTAATCATAAGCTGTAACTGGTATGTAATAAGCTGTATTATGCAAAGGATATGCTGTAATGAGCCTTTGATATAAACTACAGTGAGTATATCCCCTGAAAGTTTATCAGGGCTGTGCATAAACTGAAGCCAGTTGTCTGGCGCTTTACAGGCCATAACATAAGAACAGTGGCCGCTTTTATTCTTAAACTATCCACCGATCGGAGGCGCTCTGGACAAGGACAATCTGGACATAAAAAAGCTGTTTGAAGAGGTGGATAAATCCTCCGGTGAAGTGGTTAACCTCACGCCCAATGCCAGCAATACCGTACAGCCTGTGGCCCTGATGCGGCTGGGGGTGTTTGTTCCCACGCTCAAATCACTGAAAAACAGTAAAAAGAACACGCTGTCGCGGACTGATGCGACGGAAGAACTGACGCGTCTGTCTCTCGCCAGAGCCGAAGGGTTTGATAAGGTTGAGATCACCGGCCCCAGGCTGGATATGGATAATGACTTCAAGACCTGGGTAGGGGTGATCCATTCCTTTGCCCGGCATAAAGTCATCGGCGATAAAGTTGAGCTGCCGTTTGTCGAGTTCGCCAAACTCTGCGGGATCCCCTCCAGTCAGTCATCACGCAAGCTTCGTGAACGTATAAGCCCCTCACTCAAACGTATCGCGGGTACCGTGATCTCATTTTCCCGCACAACTGAAAAGCACACCAAAGAGTACATCACACATCTGGTGCAGTCGGCTTACTATGATACGGAAAAGGATATCGTCCAGCTGCAGGCCGATCCACGTCTGTTTGAACTGTATCAGTTTGACCGGAAAGTGCTGCTGCAGCTCAAGGCCATCAATGCCCTGAAGCGCCGGGAGTCCGCTCAGGCCCTGTATACCTTTATAGAGAGTCTGCCGCGGGATCCGGCGCCGATATCACTGGCGCGTCTTCGGGCCCGTCTTAACCTGAAATCCCCGGTGTTCTCTCAGAACCAGACGGTGAGGCGTGCCATGGAGCAGCTCCGGGAGATTGGCTATCTGGATTACACTGAGATCCAGCGGGGACGCTCCAAACTCTTCTGCATTCACTACCGCCGGCCCAAGTTAAAGCCACCTCATGATGAGAGTGCGGAGAACCCACAGCTGCCTGCCGCACAGGGGGATGTCAGTCCGGAGATGGCCGAAAAACTGAAACTCCTCGAGAAACTGGGCATCACCCTTGATGACCTGGAAAAACTCTTCAAATCCCGCTGAACATAAGCTGTAGTGAGTAATCTATCCCGGTTTACTTACTACAGCTTATATTACTGTCTTTGATTAGTGTTCTGCTCACTACAGCTTATATAAGCAGTGATGAGCCCAGCCCATACCGGAAACCCATCCTTCCTGATCCACAACCCCTTAAGAATGGCATGCCTGTTACTGCCGGAGCCCAGCGAATCCGCCGTGCCCCTATAGATCGTAATCTGCTCACTATAGCTTATGTTGCCTGCTACAGTTTATTTCACTAACTACAGCATATCTCAGGGAGGATTTACTCACCACAGCTTATATAAACTGTGGTGAGTGACATTGTCACTTCAGAGGGGGGAGTGTCCGGAGGATCTGCGCGGCGTCATGCCCGTCACCGGTGAACGGCACGGCCAGTGTGGCCGCCATGTCCAGCGCAAACACTCGCGTATACACCTCCATCGAGCGCGGATCCTTGTGACCGGCCAGCGCCTGAATAACCTTCCTGGGCTGGCGGTGATAAAGCATGTGCATGATATAGCTGTGCCGGAAAGTATGGGGCGTCACCGGAATCGAAAAATGTACTCCATCAGCTTCGGCCCGCTTCACGGCCTGCTTCAGCCAGTTCCGCATGGTTTCGTCGGTGACGGCCCACAGTGGTTCACGCCGGCGGGGACGGGTGGTGACCATCCAGCTCTCCAGCTGCCTGACATAGCTTATATCTGTCAGCGGGACCAGACGGACCTCATCTTTTGGCGGGCGGCCACGTCGCGCGCGGACTTTTTCAGACAGCACCCGCACAAACGGCCTTAAGCCGTCGAGATCAAACGACTCCGGCGTCAGCGTTCTGGCTTCTCCGATACGGATGCCGGTGTTCCACATCGTGGCGAACAGCATGTGATGTCGCTGGTCGGGCATATACCAGAGGAGGGCGCTCACTTCCGGGGCCAGAAGATAGGCCGGGGTGGCACCGGTGGAGGTGGCCATGCGTCGTAATGCCACGGCGGTCGCAAAATCAACGCCCGGGGCGATCGGCAACAACGAAACGCGTTCTGGTGAATTCTGCAGGGGAATGACGTTGTTCATCAGTTATTTTTCACGTAGCGCACGCACTGTTTATGGATACAGGTATTTTGCACCTGGCCGGCCGATCCTGCCATGACAATAAATCGCAGCGCGCAGATCCTTTTATTGTCTTATCCCGCATTATTGCGGGTAAAACCAAATGCGTAAAGGATCCTTTTTCCGTTCAGATCCACGGTGAAGCCAGTCACGACGGGGCCTGCAGGCGCTTTTACGGTTTTTGGGAGAATTGGGGTAATGCCAGGACAAACAGGATCGAAGAAAAATTAGAGCAGGGAAGATGAGGATGCGCTATGTGAATTCTGACGTGGTACACCCCTGTAACCCCGTCAGTTTTCACGCTACTGTGTGACTGCCCGCATCGCGGTACTGACTTAATATATAATTTGCGGAGGAGTACCGGTTGATAATAACAGCCATAATATACAGGCTCGAACAATTCATCCGTAATGCAAGGGAATTGCGTTTGCTATGGTCTAAAACCCCCGTATTTTAATGACAAGAAAGGGTTACCGGACGAGTCAATATATTCATATGATAAGCAAAAACAGACACTATGAAAGTAATCTATGCCGGTAGCCGACACCAGTCATCTGATTTGCACCTCAGAAGAGTAAGATGGATGTAAAGTTAAGTAAAAAAGTTCCCCCACTGCTCTGGCGGGAAAGCAATATCCTATGCTGAACTAAAAAGCAGGTTTGTGAAGAATATTAAAATCAGCTATTTCTGTCCAGCCAAAGCAAAAAGCACCCATCATAGCCGTATGTAAAATATAAATTTTTCATCCTATTATATTAATAGTCATAACAAAATAAGATATTTTTAGCATTAAGTCCAGATGCATTCCCTATAATAGTCAACCAGGAATTTTACGATAAGTGAAACATTATCGTTGGCAATATCAATTAAACTAAGGAAAATCTGTAAGAGATGAAAAAGAAAATCGATGACTATATTCTTTCATGGATCGAGGACAATATAGAATCTGAGAGAAAGATCACTGACCTGGTCAGTGAAACCGGTTTTTGTCGAAAAACAATAGAGACCTGGTTTAAGCGTGAAAATGGAATATCTTTAGGTAACTACCTGTATAGTCGAAGAATGACTCGAATTTCAGTTTTATTGAGATATACATCTATCTCGGTAACTGAGATAGCAGAGTTATTTCATTACAGCAGTACTCAAAACTTTTCCCGGGCATTTACAAAATATACAGGAAAGACACCTACGCGCTATCGTTATGATAAAATCTGGGACTGTTCTACCTTACAATGCTCTCTGATAAAAAAAGGGAAATATGAGCCTCCGATAAAATATTGCTCCCTGCCCGACATGTACATAAAGGGTGAAACGAAAAAGATAAAAGAACATTTGCAAAACAGCATAGAGGTTCTTAACACTTGCTTTTCAACTGTGGAGGAAATTTTATCAGCAGGGATAAATGAGGTATACATGACATGTCGCACGGATAAGTGTGCAACATTATTTGACAGCAGAAACAAAAATATAGTTGCAATATTAACAGTTGGGATACTGTCAGATGCAGCACAAAAAGAATCAGTAATGGTACCTGGCGGTGATTATATTTATTATGAGTTTTCAGGTAGCTGGAATGATTATGTATATTATACACGGTTTTATCATATAAAATTAATGGCTGAGAATAATATCATTTTTGAAGATAGACAATACATAACAACTTTTAAGAGAAATATTAGCATTAATGGTTATGATTTTACTGTCTATATTCCTGTGGTAATGACTAAAATACAATTATTATAAAAATTATGTTTTATTAAGTATGTGATTGAAAGGCTTCATGGGATGGCGAAAAAACGATGGCTGCAAACAGGATTTATGGTTCAGTGCGCTAGAAAAATGGGTTTCAGGTTAAAAATGGCACTACACGGTCATTTTCACACGTAAACTCACGCAGATCTGCGTCCTCATTCGTATAATGCGTGCTATTGTTCATGGTCAAGCGCTCTCTAAAGAAGCGATTCAATCTCCTAACCATGAACTTTGAGGTAAGGCCTTTTGGCTTAGTTAACAGCATTTAAAATATATGTTTGTGGCCCCCTGCTCTGAAGAACAGGGGGCCAGCAACGTACAGGCATGAACTTGACAGACTACGTGTATATTTTTTCTTTAACCTGGCTGATGTAGTGGTCAAGTAATACTGGTCGCAGTTTTACAGTAAAAATAGTACCTGTTCTCGGCTCTTCCGGCGTCTGCCTTCTCCGTCTATGTTCTGTCAAATCTAACCTCGCAGGTCTGTACCATGGTGTCCGATGAAGGCGCACAGTTACCACCCAGACAAGGATAATCTCTATCTCATAAAGTGGAGATGAACTTACTGATTTCTACAGAAAGAGAAGAATGACCGTCCTCCAGTATCAGTCAGATGTTACTTATCCTGAGGATGTTACTCATTGCCTCAAGGTTGACAGAGGTTTTGAATCATTCCGAATTATTTTCCCAATCCAGAGAACATGGGCTGAAGTACTTTACTCCTTACAAGTTAAGATGGAGTTTACATTATTCTGATTTTTATGTGTTTTAAGTGCTTTCATCATATGCTTACAAATAGAATAAATAATTCTATAGCCACCAGTGAAGACTTAGTTAATACCCATTTGCAAAAAAAAACACCAAGTTTATCTTGGTTCAAATCATGGTTTTTTGTTAATTATTTGTATTATTAATGCAGTTAGTTTAACAATGACTTTTCTCTATTTGTTGAGGAAATCACCTTGGTGTGTTTATTCTGACAGTCTTAACAAACCATTACATAATATTTCGATAAAATTTCAGAGTGATTCATAGTGTCTTTTTTATTATGATGATTTACGGGAACATATTATATATGATTTTAATCGTTGTGTTAGATGTAAGGCTGAGATAAATAATAATGTGGAAAAAAAACGTCGTAAACATGATAATCTCTATGCTTGTTTCTGCAGTAGTGTCGGTCTGCATTATACTGGGAAGTTTATTTTTACCTGGATCTACAGGTAAAGGAGGGAATACCATCCTTCAGGAAAGTGACAAAGAAGAAAGGTATTCAGTAGGTTATCTTTCTGCAGGAAAAATTAATCCCCGTAGAGAGTATCCTCTGCAGGTGCCTGAAGGTCAGGCACGGGGACAAATTCCTCCACATCAAGGCGCATCACTGGAGGGTAATATCCATGCCAGGTTCAGCGTTGTTTTCTGAAGATCACTCTATGTTATTTATATAATGATATATCTAATACCAGATGATGACTTTTCGATTAGTACCCTGTGTAAGTTTTAACAGACAGCCTGAATGTACTGCATATCCTTGGCCTAATAGGTTATAAAAACTAACTTCTTGACGTTTGGCTCCCCCATTATAAGATGTTAGTAATATATGGAGGTAATCTTATTTTGAGTATTCCTCCATATGATATTAACTCAGATAATATGGAATTATATCCTTAATTTTTCGCCACAATAGTTGTAACTCCTTGATTTTGATGGAAAGATAACCCTGATTTACATTGTATTTTTCACAAACCGTGTTTCTTGAGCATCCATAAACAAAAAAATCAGTTAATGCATTAATTACCTTTTCACTTCTGATTGATGAAATGTCAATTAAAACAAAAAACATTTCTTTATTAACTTTGCCCTGGCAAAATAATCCACCGGTGTAATGAGTCGATTTTTCACTGTACACTAAAGTTCCTTCTTATGTATATATCGAATATGAATTAGCATTAAATAAAATTACATAAACATTACAATATCCCTTTCCTTTACAAGGTGCGTAAGGACAACATTTAAATATTGAAATTAAATTCCAAAATGAACGTGGAAATTTTTCATTAATGATATTCTATTACACTTTCTAAAAAAAATGTTTCATTTTGCGAAAAATAATCCATAATTCTATGTTATATAATTGTTCACGCAAGGTGAATGTTGCCGCCAGATTTTCATTATTATCAAGCGGACGGTGAACATCGAAATCGTGGCGTGGCGGCTTCGCAAACCGGCGGTTGTAGTCAGCCATGAACTCTTCGGCAAAGGCGTTTGCGACCTCAGGTGTACTGATACCACGGAGCCGCAGCTCCTTGACGAGGCGGTCCTGCAACGTCAGGTGAGCCGCTCAACACGGCCCTTGGCTGAACTGGTATTGCCACAGATACCGGTGATGTTAAGCTCGTTCATGGCACGGCCGAACTGAGTCTGGCCATTTCCGCCAGTGGCCTGCTTGTTGTTGATCCTGAAGACGCTGGCCTTGTCGCTGTAGAACGCCAGAGGCTTACCGTAACGCTCCAGATAGCCCCGGGTGGCTTCAAAATAGGTGAAAGTGGACTCAGAACTGACGAACAGAAACTGCATCAGCCGGCTCGTTGCATCATCAACGTAAACGAGCAGTGTGCACGCCGGACCACGATCCTGGAACCAGTGATGCTCACAGCCATCAATCTGGATGAGTTCTCCGGTGCTGGCCCGACGCGGACGCGGCTGATGTACACGCGGCGGCCGCAGCTTGCTTATGTTAAATTTCCTACGAAGGTCCTTTACTTCCCGTATAGCATCCATGCATTGATAGTTCAATACGTCATAATTTAAGCTCTTCGTGTACGTTTTACTTTTCTTCAAGTTTAGATTCACTATTTTGAGTTGGATTAATATTTTTCTTTTCCATTATATCATTGTATTTATCTACAACTCACCTTTCATCATATTCTTGGCTTCTTCTGTTCCCGCTTCGAACAACGTGTCACGTTTTTCTTTCCCTGAAAATAGTGATGTACCACCAACACATAAAACAATCACAAAAATTGAGGCGAAAATAGATGACACTGCATATGTTAAATTACCAAAAGCCCATTGTCTTTTTGATGTTTTTTTGACTGGATCGGTTTTAACCTTCTTGATAAACTCTTTCTCTACTTTTTGCGCTATCTTACGTGTATATATTGCATGCACACTTTGGGCCTCATTATGTAGAAAGCCCTGCATTATCGCATCGGTAGCAACATAAGTATGTTAGCGTTTATTTTTCCTCAGCTCTTTATCGCCACATATCGTGGTTTACTCCCAAAAAAATACATTATGTACGTCGTTTTTTGCGACTCTGTCAGAGTGATTTGGTCTTTAGAATAGGCAACATCGATATAGGTGCTAATCACCCGAACTGCGAGGTCAAGCAGCTTGCCGCGATAGCGTTCATCCGACATCATCTTCTGGGCGATACTCCCTTTATATTGCGCATAGCGAACAATGGCTGGATGAACGTTACCAAACTGGAGTAACTGCGGTACTGCTGACGGCGTGTCACTTCTGAGATAGTTGGATGCCTAACAGAATAAGGTGCCATTTTTTATGGCGAGGCCAAAGTATTCTCTCTGGCAAAAGTGAATTAAAAAGCACAGCCAGTTTTTTGTATTGAGGGCGTGGTTGTTCGATGTTGGATCAGAGCATAGACGCAGCTGGAGTCAATATCCTTAAGGGCGAAGTGGATATTAAGAAAAAGTCTTAAAATAAAACAGATTATTTAACCTCCGCTACTTAAATCATGTGGAAAGAAAGACTATAAAATTACTGAAATTTCATTAAAACGGATTTTTCTTTTAATTTTTTGTTTTTACAAAACATCATGTAAAACACATTGTTTCAGATAATTACAAGGCGTAGCCTATAGATTCGCACTTGAATGTTTTTATTTTTTTGTTGTTTCTTCAGTTTACCTTGTATTTCTTTTTTATCAATTACATCGCGTGTCGGTTTGATTTATTCATTTGCATATGAGGGGGTTATATATATATATTGAAATGATATGACAATCATAAATGGTAAGAGTGTTAAATGAAATACATAATTGTCTTTGACGATAACCTCTACAATCGCACAGGAATTTACTCCTTATTCAAAGGAAGGTTAAGCGGTGTAAGGTTTTTGGATTCAGTTAATCCTGAAAACTTTGCAAAAGCCTCTCTGATAATTTGTTCTTTCGTGCTACTCAATAAAGTAGCATCCTTTTTGTGTCAAAATAAACAGTATAATCCCAAAGTTATTTGCATGACAGATAAGTCTGAAAATTTAAATATAAGAGCATTGCCATCATGCTTGAATACTATCATGCTGATATCGAATGATATAGCCGTATTGCATTTTTATAACTTAGTAGTGAATTGTTTAACTTCACAAACTAGCTCTTACCAAAGAAATAATTGTGATTCTTGTATGAGAAACTATTTCTCCCCACAACAACTAAATATCTTATCCAGATTTTTTAATGGGCAATCAGTTAATGACATATCGAATGAGTTAATGATCAGTAAGTCAACCATTTATTCTCACAAACGTTATGTCATGACCCGATATAATTTAAGGACAAAGCATGAACTTTATTTTTTTTGGAAGTTGGTTAATAATCGGATACGTGATAGCTGATAATGAATGTTCGTCTAAAGTTTTAGGGTAAAAATATGTCACCAGAAGACAAGGTTCTATTTTTATTTAAGGAGAGCATGCTGCTTTTAAGGACTATTTACTCTATAAAACCATATGGGATAAATCATCCCAGACAACTTGGTGAAAACCTGAAACAAATATACAACACGCTTGAAGAGCATCTCAACCTTAAACTCAATGAAATTAATAAGGATAAATAAATTCCATAGGTAATATGTGCTCCCTCTCCCGGTTCAGGGGGTATAAAAAGGAGAGGGGGACATATACTATAGCCATAACAAAATTTCGCAAGTACTTATTTTAGTTCATCTTAATCAGCAGTAATTTCGAGAATAGCACTGCCCGCAAATCCCCCTCCGGTATCTTTAATATTGCGAGGTGCCGTATTGACTTTCGAGTTAATCCGGAGGTAACCAGTATCTGCTGAGTTTAATCGTCCAGAAAGCTTCAGCGGTGAATTATTTACCGTAGATACCCATAAGGTACCATTAATGACCCCCAACCCAACTCCAAGATATGTATCATTATTTATTACAGATGGGAGTGTGTTTATCTGAGGTGTCGCACCTCGTAATTTATACGAAAAGGAAGTAATCATGTTGCATGATATTTGAGCATCATAATGCTTCTGATGCTCTCCTGTTCCCGCTGATAGTTCCCCATATAACATTCTTGCGTTTCCTTTATTTGATATATTACAGACTGCTTTATTTTCTTTGTCTTTAACGTTTACTTTTAACCTGTAATTGATATACCCTTTTACTCCACCTACCCTTTGCCATGAAAATAACATTACATCAAACTCATATGACCCTTGGATGATTTTTTTAGCAGGATCACATGCTGTTAATGTGTAATTAGTACCAGTGTGCCTATAAGTTAATTCTCCTCTTTCTGTCTTAAAGACAGTATGCTCTTTACTTATATTGCTGTTCCAGTCCCTTGTTTCTACAGTTCCACTACCCTTTCTAACACTGGAACGACCGGTAAAGCATATATTACCATGGCTTTTCACTGATTCGATTCTTATATTTCTTCCATGTGTTTGTGGCTTCGGTTTTTCACATTTTATAGAACCTACAGAGCCAATATTACCATTAACACTTCCTTTATAAAACCCATCAATAGTTTCAATGTTTATGTTACCTATATCTTCCTTTTTTTTCCTGGTCTCTACTCCATCCAATAAACATTGCATGGCATCTCCTTTAAAAGAGATGAACAATATGAAAAAAAAACAAGGTTTAATCATGATACCCTCAAAGATTTTATTAAATATTTTAAGCAACCATTTATGGTGTGGGCTTTCCCTTCAAAAAATACGGATGCAAAATGACATCATATCAAAAAAACAGTTAAACCTGGCCGGGAGTTACTGCACACCTAATGTGTTATGCTGAGTTATTTTTTACCTCAGGTTCTTATTTCTGGATAGGTTACTCAATACATCTATTGAGATATTTGCGCATAGTTTATCCGCATGATAACGATAATATGCGTCAATAGCCTGTTGGGTGTAACTGGATACATCCTCTCTCACACCTGTATAAATACCAGCCCCGGACATCAAAGCATCAAATTCCTGCTGTCGCGTTGCATATACTGTACCGTTAATTTTCTTCAATGCTTCCAGTTCGCGTCGACAACGCTCCATTCGGACGGCATCATCCATAGTGTCAGACGCCACGCTGGTTTCAATCGACAGTTTATTATTGTCAGTTATTATTGTTTTTTTATCTCTGAAAGAACATCCTGAAACTATCATCACAATCATAACTACCAGCAATAACTTAGCTTTTACCATTATTTATTCCCCACCATCAGGCGTTAGTTATCATCTCTGACCTCTCAGAGATAACTTATACTCATCGTCATCGTGGCCGAGAATTTTTTGGCCTGCAAAACTGTATTATTTCCTTTCCATGGTACTGCGGTGAAGGTAAACTGACCACTGGCACCATTTCCCGTCAATCCCCTGGCGACAGGATAACCGAATACACCTTTATAGCCACCCACGCCAATTTTTAGTGGGAACGAAGTGTCCACTCCACTTCCCTGGTACAGCGCAATTCCGAGGCGTCCCGCATTTTCACCTGTGGTATCCAGCACGTTATTATCCGCTACGTTGCCCATTGCATTGCCCGAGACCACGATATAAGGTGTCCCCTGATAAGATGTGCAAGTCAAATTCAGGGTTCTAATCACTGCAGATTGCACACCATCCACTTTCTGAAGAGATATTTTGTCGAACGACACATTAACTACAGCATCGTCATTTATTTTACAGGGTGGAATATATATATTCCCTTCTATACTTACGGTTACTTCATCAGCATAAACGCTACCAGCGTCCCCGCAGACAAGCACAATCAGGCCGACAACTCTAAACAGGATGTTCATACCCCTCCTATATTTATTTCCATTTCTACCGCATTCATTTTTTTGCGCCCGCCGAATTGTTTTCTGACTTTTTTTCAGAAGCTACTTGTACGGAATCAGTCTTTTCTTGCAAAGTCACACTTTCAACGCGAAGGGTATAGACCATTGTTGCTCCCGGAGGAACTTTGGGAGGATAACCTTCATCGCCGTAAGCCAGTTCAGAAGGGGCAACCAGAGTCATTGTTGCATGGTTCTTCATCCTCTCAAGTGCACGACGGAACAGAGGAGGATAATCACCCAGTTTCATAACCAGGCTGCGGCCTGAGGCATCCATATCTTCCACCACACTACCGTCTGTCAGTTTTTCCGTGACCACGACTTCAACACGAGAGTTATCTCCTCTGATGACTTCTCCGTCACCGACATAATTCATCCGGTACCAGAAGCCACTTTCATCCTTGTGAATACCTTTCTCTTTTCGAAACTTCGCAAGATATTTTTCCCCGGCAGCCTTCTGAGTGAGTATAATTTTCTCCCGAGCCATACGAGTTCGGGATTCAGCTGCCGCCAGTGCTTCCTCGAGAATTGCTGGATTTATCTGTATCTGTTTATTCAGGGCATCGCGCAACCCTGCTAACAGCAGACGGTTATCAGTCTTCAGTCCCAGTAGTTCTTGCCCCTCCTGCATAATGAGTAGATCGCGACCTGTCATAATACCTGCCGCATAGTCCTGTCTGGCCTCCGGACTCTTCAGTTCATCTGGTTTAACAAGTGGCATTCCAGCCAGCAAAGTTTCCAGCCGGGCTTGCTCCTCCTGCCCGGACTTAATATTTTCCCGTAACTTTTTCAGTTCAGAACTGAGAGTAACAACCTGTTTTTTCAATAGATTTTTTTTCTGTTGCTCATGACTGGTATCGACGTCAGAACTTTCTTTAAACTTCAGGCGTAACTGATGATTTTCCTGACGGATTTGATCCAGTATCACTTCCTGTTGACGCAATTTACGTCTTAATTCGCTCTCTGCTGTAGGTATGACATTTCTTTTTTTTATTGTCTGTGGAGGATGTTTGAAATTTTTTCCTCCTTCGTGTTGCACATCAGCTTTCTGCTTTTCCTCTCCATATTTACGTGCGTACTCAAGCACTCCTGGTAACTGGGAAGCATTTTCAGCAGCTATGGCTGACCTGCAACTGAACAGCAGAAGAATGGCCATGATCAGCCCCAGGAGAAATAACAGAGAAGCACTGTGCAATATTTTTAAAAATACATGTTCCGGCTTATTCATAGGTCAGCTCAAAATTAGCGGCAGAGGTATACGTCCCTGGTTGCACACTTTTGTTCGTAATAGCATCCGGCGTTGCCTGAACAAATGCACCAAACGTCAACAGGATATCCCTGCCATCTATCTGTGTTCCCTGTCCGTTGTTCTGAGCCTCTCCCAGTTTCAGAGCTGTTTTTCCATCTGAGTCCTGCAGGCCTATCGCCAGTTTTCCAGCATTATCACCCTTAACACTGATATAATAGTTTGACTTGCCAGTCATATTATTTTCTGGTGTACCGTTAAATTTAATTTTGACCACTTTCCAGACTGAGGATGTGTTGCATTCCGTCAGACGGATAGTGAACTTTTCCACCGGACTGCGGGCTGGCGCTGTCCAGAAGTAACTGGCTGAGAACTTCTGAAATTCCACATCCTGCTGAAGGCTTTCCGGTGCCAACTGACAGGACTTGTCAATTAGTTCACCATCGAAATCTACCCTTACTGCCCGAGCCTGGCAGGAAATGATCATCAATGCTATTGCAATTAAAAATACTGCATAAATATATTTCATCAGTTGTGTATTATTCCTTGTTGCCCCTATTCATAATCCATCCGTAACCTAAGAAGCGAACCGGATTTCATATTGTTAAAAGGCGCTCTGACCTGCCCGCTGGTTGCCCGTTGCAGTGCCATCTGCTGACTCTCTGTCAGATACCAGGTTATCGCCGAAGAGCCCCCATGCAACGTAGCCCTTCCTGCTCCCAGCATCCTCTGGTTGGGGTGAAGTACTCCGCCTTCCACACCACTCAGCAACGCGCTGTATACAACCATTACAGAAGAGCGACCTGCGGGACTAAATACGGAAGTTACATCCTCACCATCACCACATCCGGTCAGCATTATCTGTAAGTGATAACGAGCTGTTCTCCCCTGGCTTTCATTCTTAAAAGGCATTTTCAGCTCATTTGTTGTCAGCGTGCAGGGAGATGACAGCAGTGCGCCACGCACACTCAGTTTCCCCGTATGCCCGAGATGCTCGTCTGCCAGATAAAACTTATCCTGTTCTGATACATCTCCGGCATGCAGTACGTTGTTCATCGCCACACTGAGTACCAAAGCCATCAGACTAAGTGCTATTGTCACTTTCTTCATTCTTCATTCCTCACGCGGCCCTGGTGTGTTATTTCTTAATCGCCGTACAGCGACTGCCTGAACACTGAAACTGCAGAGCTGGACGCCCACCATAATCATTGATATAGCTCAGCCAGGGGGTACCATAACTGCTGGCTTTTACCGTCTGTTCTGACTTTGGCTCAAGCATCACCGCATCAAACTTACCCTCCTTTGCTTCTTTCTCCGTTCCTCCCAGACCTATTACTGTCACGTAATATGGTGTCGGATTTTCAATCCGCCAGCCGCCGGATGTTTTATTCAGTACCAATTTCTCCTGCCATAATGAGTTTGGTTTTGCCTGAATACTGGCGGGACGATAAAACAATTTAATTTTTGTCTGCAAAGCAATTTGCAGTACGTTGACCTTGTCACTTTTGGGTGGAATTTCTCGCAGGTTGAAGTAAAAAAGTGACTCCCGGTCCTGTGGTAGCTTGTTGATATCGGGCGTTGATGCCACCCGCACCATACTTTGTGATCCTGGTTCCAGTCGTTGTACCGGTGGTGTTACAACCAGTGGACCCACAGTAATCTTTTCCTGTGCGGCATTTTCCAGCCATGCCTGTGCTAGGTAGGGTAGTTGTTTATTATCGTTGACTATATTCAGCATCATCGACTTATCGGCACCGTCAAAAATCGCCCGGGTCCGGTCAAGAGATATAGCAGCCTGTGCTACCGGAACTGCACTTAAGCTTGCAACTGCTATTAGTGTTTTTCTCATGACTGGTTTCAGTGTCACCATGTTTCTTGCTCCTGAAATTGTTTGTCTGCCTCCCTTTTCCAGGGAGTTCACTCGCTCTAATGTCAGCTTTTCCAACATTTCGTTCTGAGAGAGAATTTCTGCTTAACGCGTCATCTGACGGCAGGGAAGTAACAGTTGCTTAGTCGTATCCAGTTTTTGAGGAATACCCACCATACATTTTGCCCGACTATCCCAGTTCACATTGAGGGATTCACCTTCAGTCACTCCACTGAGCCACGTCAGTCCACTGTCACCCACCATCCCCAACTCCCGCCCTTTCCGGTTTGTCACAGAGGAACCGAATGGAGGATAGCTGCCATCAGCCAGACGCAGAACAGCAAACAGACGGGCACCTTTCAGTACTTCGAATTTCCGATATCCAATTGCCCCTTCAGTCAGAACTGACTCAACTACAGAACGGGTCGCTTCCATATCATCGGGTAAATTATTCAGGTCAACCTTTGTAGTATTACGGTAGTAACTGCTGACATCTGTCACCACGCCTATTCCCCAGTCATTTGTCAGAACCCGCCCACCATCGACAGGTACGCCACTTATACCGTCAGTATCAACCTGTAACCGGGTCCCCCCATTCAGTCCTCCTGCATGCAGTGCAGCGCCTTCGGCGGTCACAGTCGCCCCACCTGACGCAGTGATGCCATATGAGGTGTAACCATTCTGCAGCGACGAGAAGTTGGCTGACAGGTTTGCTACCGGGCTGCTATGACTGTAATACCCACTCATCTGCCCCTGACTACGCTCGCTGCCACCATGGTTTACACCTGCATTCACGTTGTAGCTGTCCAGTCCGTTATTGAATGTGTCACTGTATCCGGCCATCTGTGTATACCGATCATTACTCATGCTGCCACTGTAGCTAAGCGTTCCCGAATCCAGCGGTATGGAGAAGAGCAAAAATAACGAGTCATTATCCTTTTCCTGATATTTCGAACGAGACGCCGTCAGACCAGCAGAAATGTTATGCAGGCCAAAGGCATCGAAATAGCGGTTAATGGACAAAGTGTAATAATCTGACTCTCCACGATCCCAGTAAGTCAGGTGCTGGTACTGAAGGCCAACCGAAGTTTGCCAGTCTTCAAAATGTTTATTTATAGAAATCGTGTACAGTTCCTTCTCACGCCCGGTGAAATCATTCCTGTAACGTGCATCCAGATACTGTTGCATCGTCATGTAATTGCGTTCTGAAAAACGGTATCCAGCAAAAGTAATATCCGCATCAGCTTCATCGAAACGTTTGGAATAACTCAAACGCCAGGACTTTCCCTGTCGGTCGCCTTTGTTATTAAACTGGGCTGCCGACTGCGTGACGTCAGCAGACAGTGTCCCTAACTTCATCAAATCACGCCCCAACCCTACGGCAAATGCTTTATAATCCCCGGCAAAAATACCGCCGCCGTACAGAGACCAGCGGTTGCTGATACCCCAGGACATTTCACCACCGGCAAAAACCGGCCCCTCTGTTTTGTGTTCCCAGGTTCGCGACCGACCGCTGACCAGTTTGTAGCGAATCTGCCCTGGACGAGTCAGATACGGGACATAAGCGGTGTCGACCTGAAAGGTTTTCTTTTGTCCGTTTTGTTCAATAATTTCAACATCCAGACGTCCGCGAACGGAACTGTCCAAATCTTGAATAGTAAATGGTCCTGCCGGAACGGTTGAGTCGTAAATAATACGTCCCTGTTGTGAAATCACTACACGGGCGTTGGTATCCGCAATTCCTGATACTTGTGGTGCATAACCGCGCAGCTTCGGCGGCAGCATTCTGTCATCACTTTCCAGGCTTGCTCCGGTATAACGCCATGTGCTGAAGATTTCTGAATTGATGTAGTTTTCACCCAGTTTCAGATTTGACTGCCAGCGTGGAATAGCCCGGTACAAATAGAAACGACTCCAGTCGAACTGTCTGTCTGTTCCTGAACCTGTCCCTGTGGTGTGCTCAATGTTTCCCTGGTAATCAGCCCGAAAACGCCAGTCTCCAATATTTGCGCCGGTAGTCCCGTTATAGCTGATATACTGTGACTGTTTCCCTGCGTGAGGCTTATTCACGCTACCATTAATGTTGTAATCAAATAACAGCCCTGGGATACCGTTATCCCAGCGTGAGGGGGGAAGCCACGATGTATCAGAATATTCCAGCCATGCCTGAGGTACATTTATATATAAAACACCTTCTGCCGGGTTTGCCCGAATTTCCACTCCTGGCAAGGCACTTAAATTGGCGCAGTGATCACTTGTACTGAACGATACTTTTTCCCTGGAAGCAGTTGTCAGCCCCATCTTATCGACCATTTCTTTGGTCAGGCAGGCACGAGGCAACGGTTTATTTCCTTCCGGTATTGCGATGCCGGATGGTTCCAGTATGGATACAGAAAATGCAGAAGGTGAAATTGTCTGGTCATTCACCATCACCATCATCTGATACTGGCCAGGCATAATATAGCCAACTTGCGAAAAACGGGATATGTCTATATTGTTTTTGTCGGCAGCATCCAGTACGTCAGTATTAAAATCCACAGCCTGGGCCTGACTTCCGGATATAATTAAAAATACAGATATTGCCAATCGACTCTTATTAAAGAAATTTTTTTTATTTATCATCATTATTCACACACAGTGATATTTTTCACTGTGCCCTGAAGAATCTGTTTCAGATCTCCAGAATTGAAAGTCTGGTATCATCTAATCCGAACAGTAAATTAGAGTGCGCTATATAATAAATAGCATCAGTAGTGGGCATTCGAATTTATAGAATTTCTCCGGGATTAATAATTTATTTATTCATAATCGATGTTAAAACGCAGGGAAGCAAAGTAGTCTCCGGACTTCAAAGGTTCTCCATTGCGAACTACTCGCAGGATGTACTCCAGGCTCTGTTCATTACCTTCAAGCAACAGTGCCGGCATCACTTTACCTGCGCGGGCTGCGTATCCCTGAACATCCACTATTTGCAGCTCCATACCTTCGGCCTGACCTGATGTGGAAAATCTATCCTGTCTTGCTCCAGCTACGCCATCAAACATAACCCTAACCCGGTTGCTGGTGTACCCTTTTTTTCCTGTACCTGCCAGGTCGCAATCACGAAGTCGCAATTGGAAACGTTTTTCTGGTCCCGATGATGTCTTTTGTAAATCCCTGACACGGACTTCCCCCATATCTACTACCTGGTCTGTCTCCTCCATGGAAAAAATACAAGCAGGCGCAATTACCTGTCCGCGAAAACTTGCCCTTCCCTCCCGCCATACATTATCTTCATTCCAGTATTTCTGATGACTCATTCCGGTAAACGGAAATATCCCTGATGCTAATGCTGTCAGAGGAACATTGCCCAGTGCGATAATTAGTATAATAATTACTTGCCAGTGCATATTGTCACTCCTGTATCCGGGTAGTAAGCCGATCATTCAATGACCGGCGTACACCATTCTCTGTTCGACACTAGCCTGATGCTGTTTGCCGGGGATTGCGTTTATTACTCATAGGACATGCTGAAGTTTGTGACCGCATTGAATTCACCTTCTCCAACGGTTTTACCGGTTGCCTGCTTAACCCATGCACTGAAACGTAGTGTATTGTCTCCATTACCCAGTCTTACAAAGTCAGTTGGTGTACCATAAACCACATCGCTACCATAACCATTTAACACAA
Source organism: Citrobacter sp. Cpo071 (assembly GCF_030332765.1). Classification (NCBI taxonomy): domain Bacteria; kingdom Pseudomonadati; phylum Pseudomonadota; class Gammaproteobacteria; order Enterobacterales; family Enterobacteriaceae; genus Citrobacter; species Citrobacter sp. Cpo071. Next base: position 19,088 of record NZ_JAOWHE010000075.1, read on the forward strand.
TCGCAGTATTAGTATTGTCGCCACTAGTCAACAGTTCTGTTGGTTGTCCCCCCACGGTATTACCGTTAAAAGTTAAGGTAACACCTTTGTTCAGATTACTGGGGTCACATTTCTCCAGTTTGATATCCACATTTTTCTTAGTGGAAATACCACCACTTGCAAGCAGGAGTTTGGATACCTGGCCAAATTTAATGAGCTGGTCCTCTGATTCCTCCGAGATGCTACATGGCGCATCAATAACAAACCCCTTAAAGTTCACTTTACCCTGCCCTTGATTAGCTGCACTGGCACCAAAAGAAATCAGCAGAACAGTTAGCGCACTTGCAATCATTGGTTTAGACATATTTTATCCTTAGAACTTGAACAGCCATTAGACTGATATTTAACAAAGTTAAGTGATTTCTCCGCCGTTAATGGCGGAACTTCCCATTTTTCCAAACTGCTACCGTATCTGTATGACAGTTTTATACAGACACGACGAGCCCTGCCGCTGTGATTTCATCACCATCACGATCGCAAACTGCAAATAGATTGCCGTAATACATACAGTAACGAGATAAATAATTCTGGTGCTCTGGAATAGTACAGAGTCCACACTCAATTTATTAAATTTAAATTTATTTAGAACCCCCGCTCGAATACATCATTATAATCTTTAATTCTGAGTGAGCCGTTTCACTATTTTTTAAATCAATCCGGTGTGTACGTTATAAATCTTAGGGGTATTTTCTTATGCAAAAAACAAATAAAACGAATCATCTCGATTAATTAATTTAATCAACATGTGTAGAATTCAAGCATTAAACGTAATCCATCATAATGTACTGTTAATAAAGGTGTGACTTATTTTCGTAATTGTTAACTGATTCATAGCCAGTACTACTGGCACCATAAAAATAACAAAAAAAAAGACCAAAAAGACCAAAAAGACCAAAAAGACCAAAAAGACTAATTATAACAATATGGGCATGTGCCAGGTACTATGATTTAGGATTATTTAGCATTTATAATCCATCACTAACTTTTTAAAAAGGAGATATTATGTTAATTTTTTGATTAAAAATCATGCAATCAACAGCTAAGTCAATAGAAAATATCTCCAGTTTGTAGAAACATAAGTCACAGGATGTAACAGAAAAAAGATTACGCGATCGTTTCTTGAAAAAAGAATTGTGATATTGGGGGTAATACAGCTATTTATCGGACAGAGCATATACTCATGTGAAGTAGGGTCTTACTATAAATTCGAACCAGGACGCAACTACCATCCAGATAGCTGCGTCCTGCAGATATAAATATTATTCGTAGTTTAATGTATATGTGGCGCTACCGGAAATGCTTCCCGCTACGAACGTTCCTGAACGATAAAGTTGTACTTTTTGCCTAATTATCTCGGTACCTTGGCTACTTGTTGTTATTGTGTTATAGTTACCGAGGCGGCCAATGTCTAAAAAATTAATATAAATACCTTTTGCTGAACCCTGATTTTTAATTGATGAATGCAAAACATCATCCTTATAATCAGAATTATACATTATAGATATCTTTGAAGTTTCATTGCAATTCAACTGAATGTTAAATTCTTTTTCTGTCCCCGGAACCCCACCATTAATTAAACCTGCGTTTTTAATATATATATCTTTAAAGTCTACAATTATATCTTTCCCTGAGCTTACCGTACATGATGGTTTTTTTATTTGTGTACCATTAACCCGAAAGTTTACAATTGGAGCGAAAAGTGCTGAACCTCCTTGTAATGACAAGGTCATAACACCATAAACATCTGTATTAGGTAGAAATCCTTGACCAACATTTGATTGCGTTTTTATCAGGGAAGCTTTTACTTTCAAATTTGTTAAATAAGCATTATTTGGTGTTCTGAATATATCTCCGGTACCAAGCGGAAATGCTCCGGTTAATGTTCGCCATTCATTGTCTGGAACGTTTATACTTCCTCTTGTATATAGACTCTCAATCTTGATACCTATTCCAGGAATATTTGTTTTATTAATCTTACCTGACGAGATTGTACCTGTAGGGGAGTAATCGAACGTTAGCCCAACATACCCTGGCCCAGGGCACTTACCTACATAGGTTTCTGCTGATACAATATCTTCTTCTGCCTCGGCAAGAACATCTCCTACAGCAGCATCATTTCTGACAATAACTTCTGCAGGAAATTTAAAGTATACATTTTTTGGATTCCAGCTTGGATCAGGAACACATGGAGCAGCCAGACATACATTAGTTATCAACATACATGACATTGCAATACATATCAGTAATGTTTTTGGGGTAAAAATATTAGCATTCATATTAATACTCTCGTGATGGCACTGTTTATAGTTATCTTTTCATGCCCCCCTTCAGCAGAAGGGGGACTATAAAAACGGCGGTAAATATCCGGCAAAGTCAAAATCAAACAAAACATAAATACAAAACACAAACAGGTTCACATAGATAAATAACAGCAGACTGAAAAAAATCTTTGTCAGCAATGTTAACCTCCTGTCTTGAATGATTACCTGCACTGTAAGGACAGCATTTTAATGGCCTGCCCTTTATCCGAACCCAGATCATATCTGGCCCGACACTGGCGTTCTTTGCCCCATTGCGCCACGATTGCCCCTTGCTCTGCGAGCCCTGTTAGGTACACCTCCCCTCCTTCACCCACTATTGACGTGTTCATTTCCCCGCCCGTCACACTGACAGTTGCCCCGAATGGCACGGGCTTTCCTTCCGGTGTGTTCAGCTGTACTAGCGCCTGCCTGCCTCGTCTTGCTTTAAAATCTGCCAGAACAACAGCCCCGCCGGACGGTACCATCTGCTGTACCGTGTCCCGGATATCCACATCATCCGGCAGCGAGTAAGTATCCACCCCGATGCTGTTATTCCGGTAGGCCGAGAGATACGGTATGACCGCATAGCCCCGCCAGTCTGTCCTGGCCACTGCCCCGGTCATCCCTATTCCCGGTTCGCCCTCTATCCTGACCAGCGCCGCCGGCGTCATGTTTCCTCCCAGTGGCGGTGACAGTGTGAGACCCCCTCCGTGAAGCATTATCCCGCCGCGAACACCGTAATCCACCCGTTGCGTGTCCCGGCTGTAGTTATACCCCCCGTTCACCTCGCCCAGGCTGCCGGTGTAACCCAGTGACAGACTCCCGCTGTTTCCTGCCCCCCGGTTCTGGTAACTCTGGTTGATGCTGTACGCCAGATTGTTCCTGTCCAGCGCCGTGCCCGACAGCCCCGCCTGCTGCAGGGTCTCTCCCCGGCTGCCGGTATTGAGGCTATAGCTTGCCCAAGCCGACGGCAGGAAACGTGAAAGAGGCACACTGACGTTCATCGAGACCAGCTGCTCCGGACGGTAACCCGGCGTTCGGGTGTGCGTGTAGTTCAGGGTATAGCTGATCCCCTGCCAGCTGTTGCTGTACCCGCTGCTCAGGCTGATCTCACTGCCCGGTTTCTCCCAGTAATCCTGAATCAGCCCGGTCACATACAACGCCCCCCACTGGCTGTCCGGCAGTTGCTGGTTCAGGTTGAGCTGCAGGCGGTTTCTTCTGTGGCTGTTGAGCCGGCTGCGATCCTGCAAGGGCACCTGTGCCTGGGTCTGTTCACTCAGGGTGTAAAAATTCTCTGTTGAGTAACGGTAGGCGGCAAGCGTCACCGTCGACCCAGTCGACAGCATGTTCTTCGAATACTGAACCCGGTAAGACTGCCCCTGGATTTTCTCCTCAGTGAACAGCTGTGCCCGGGAAAACGTCACATCGGCAGAAAAGGCCCCGAGAACGCCTGCATCGACCCCCGCGCCTAGTGCTGCAGCCTGGTATTTATCTGCCACCTGGCCACCGCCATAACCAGTTATCCGCCATGGAAAACCATGGCTAAGGGTGAACTGCCCAAAACCAGGTTCCGGTCCGCTCCCGTACTGCCGGTATTTCCCCGCACTCAGGGCGTATTTTGAATCACCTTCCCGCAGCATTACGGCCAGGCTGGAGTAAGCGACCGTGAACTGATGTGTTTTCCCGCTGTCTTCGGTGACCGTGACCAGCAGATCGCCGTTGGTTCCTCCGGCAGGGAGGTCATCAATTTCAAAAGCCCCCGCCGGTACCCAGGTTTCATAAACGGTATTGTTGTTCTGCCTGACAGTAACCCGGGCACTGCCTGCTGCAATCCCACGGATAACCGGGGCAAAACTGCGCCGGTTATCGGCCCACATCGCCTCTTCTGAGGCCAGCTGAGCTCCGGTAAAGGTCACACTCTCAAAAATATCTCCGGGGGTGCTGGTCTGCCCGACCGAAAGGCGACTTCGTAACTCGCCGATATCCCTCAGTAGCACTGTTTCATTATTTTTCCATTGCCTGCTGTGCCGGGAGTCCCCCCGCTCAGCGTTCTGGTTGGACCAGCTGCCTGTCGCAGCATTTCTCAGGCGCCATGCACCGAGGTTTATTCCGTTATTAAGGGTCAGAAAATAGCTGTCTGTTTTACTGTCTGCTGCCGTTGTGCTGTCCTGCCAGGTGTTTGCGCCGCTGAAACGGTAGGTACTGAATAACGCAGCAATGCCATTTTCCCATCGTGCCGGATCCGTTATCCCTCGGTAGGTCTTATTCATGTAGAGCTGGGGAACCGATATATCGACCGTCAGGGTCGAAAAATCAAAGGCGACTTTCGCCCCTGGAATATACCGGTACAGCGGTTTATCCAGCAGGGTCTCACTGGTCATGGCCATAAATGCAGACACCTTTTCCGGAGAGACGCCCCATAACTCCAGCTGTGCCGGCGTCACAAGCGGATACAGCCGGTTATCCTGCTGAATAAATTGCAGCGGGTAGCTGCCCTTAAACTCTTTGTTAACCCGGACACTGACCTGGTAAACACCAGGAAGCTGTCCTCCGGCGTGTTCAAACAGGGTCAGGTCCACAGGCGTCGTCTGCCCTGGTCCGGAAATTTCCAGCGCAGCGGGGTCGAAAAACACACTGCCGTCACTGCTGGCAAAGACAGGATGGGCCACATTAAGGGCTACCATAACGGCAATCAGGGAAGGTGCATGGGTTTTTCTCATTATTCTGCCTCTCCCTTGTAAATCTCAGAGGCGCTACCGTAATCGGTGATAAAAGACCACTCCACCGCAGAGCCTCTCACACCGGGCGGCAGAAGATAGCGAGACTCACCTTTCGGAGGCACCATGACAAAATCGGTGTCGATCTTTTGTCCGCCAACCCGTAATGTGCCGAATGAAATAAAATATGGCGTGGGGTTACTGACAGTCAGGGTACTGCCACTGCGCGCAAACCGGACTCCGGAGAATGTTTCACTGCCGAGCTGTTTAGTCAGGCTACCGGGTCGGTAAAACAGCTTAATACGGTTTTTCAGCGACAGCTTCAGAGTGTTGGCACTCTGGTTGTCTTTATCAGTGCCCGGTATCGCTTTGACGTTAAGCCAGAAGACCGACTCCCTGTCATCCGGCAGGTCACCGCCTACCCTCACCACCCGCAGGACATTCTCTTTTCCGGGTTCCAGACGAAACAACGGCGGGGTCACGACGAAAGGCGGCCGGGATGCATCCGTCCTGTCACCTTTTTCACCCGAGGCATCAACAAAGGACTGAATTAAATACGGGTAACGATCTTTTTCATTGCTGAAAACAATAATTGATGTCTCTTTTTTATTTCCTTCATAAATAAGACGTGTACCCCCTAGGCTGACTCCGGCCTGGGACTGAAAAGCAAAAAATAATAAATAAAGAGTAATCGCCTGAAATTTTTTCATTGTTAACAGCCTTACTGAATTCAAAAATACAGCCCGGGCACCAGACCCGGGCTGTATGTCAGTTTTACTGGTAGTTCATGGTGTAATTAATAACAGAGTTAAATTCACCGGCAGTCACAGCAGCCTGGGTTGCGATGAACTGGGCTTTGTACTGCAGCTGAGCCGCACCGGAGGTGATGTCTTTCAACGCCGTAACAGTGTCAGGGGAAATAACATTGGCTCCGTCCAGCAGTTTCACGGCCATGCCTGTTGCGCCACCTGGAGTCTGGTTACCGAATGCATCGGTCATAACGGTATCAGCCGTGCCTTCCATCTTCACGCCGACTTTGGTGTAGGCTGTCGGGCAGTTGGTCAGATTGAACGTAACATCATGCTCGCTCAAAACATCACTGGCATTTACTACTTTAGATTTGACGAATGCACCGAGCTGCACCACCAGGTCTGTTGTACCGCCGGTGAGGGCTACATCACAGGTTGTATCGGTGATATTACCGGTAAAAGTGATTGTGCCGTCCGCTGCATTTGCTGCAGTGGCAGAAAAACCGCATACAGAGGCCAGAAGAATAGCGATAATATTTTTTTTCATGAGAAATTCCTTATATAAAATAATAGTAAATCCGTATCAGGCTTCAGGTTTGATACCTGTCTGAGATATCTCTTCCGGAAGCAGTCACTGATAACGCTTCTGAGTTAATGCAAAAGGTCATCACGGGTTTGTCATTCCGATGAATAACAAACCTGTGATAAACTTTGTTTTAGTTCAGACTATTTCTGTTTTTGATATATATGGATGCATTTGTACCACGGCGTAATTTATAAACTGAATCTTGTGATATTTGATGGATAAATTACTCTGCGTCACATTATTATCAATACAGGCATCCTTACGTTTTTTTCCATAAACCATAACATCCTCAAGTGCTTTGCAGACATTCGGGCTTCGGATTCCGCTGACAGAGACAAGCAATCTGAAATGACATATATTAACTCTTCCGGGGATAAGTTCGCCCGGCGAGTAATAGATATTATCCACCTGATGATACTGCTGGGGGGAAGATGTTTTCATAGCACATATCCTTAAAGAATCTGAATGACTTAATGAAATCGTGAGACGTCCGTCTTATTTCAAGCATTTTCATTATTTTTGAACGATGGTAATAAATGCTTTTGTCGCTTATCTGCATTCTGTTCGCCATTTTTTCCACAGACATATCATCAGTCAGGCAGAACATAATAATCGCCCGGCCTGTCACCGAAGGAATAATGCCGGACAGGCGGGACAGCAGCCAGATATTAAGTACCCGGACAAGGGTGTCTTCACTCATACCTGTACGGGCTGTAACTTTATAGACAGGGGCAGAGCCAGAATACTCCGGACCTGCGAAAGCCTCATCATGTGGTAAATCAACGGGAGTGCTCTGCGGAAAGGCACTCATTAATGCATCATAATCCCGGAGCAGCACTCCACTAAAAAACTCAGCGGCGATACGGTCAGAAAACAGGAATTTTTTGCGGGTAAAAATCACCGGCAGACAGCCAAACCGAAAACGCAGAGTATACAACAGTGAAAGACATTGCCCCGGTGCAGCGTCAATAATAATACAATCTGGATGATGCTGTTCAGCGGCCTGAATAATGTCACTCAGACGTGAAAGACAGATCACCCTGGACCTTTTTTTATCTGTGGGGACAGATAAATGCTTCAGTGCTGTGCGCATAATATGATTAACAGCACAAATGATGACGGTGGTCACTGCTTTATTTCTGTCAGGCGTAGTGTACATATTTAATCCTGCTAAAAACATCCAACATGAAAGAAACATTAGTTATTGATAATAATTAAAAGTGCCACTGCGTTTAATTTACGAATTTTTTTCTTATCCGTAAAATTAAACATGTCTAAATATTACTGACAGATTAAAAAACCTTACAACAATCAAAATCGATCGATAAGAACAGAAAAACTAATCATGAAAGTAACAAATCGAAAATACCTGAATAATTCAGAAATAAATGAGAATTAGTGAAGGAGTGGTAACAACACAAAAAATTAACAACAAACTCAAAATCAAAACAAAAGAAAATGAGGATATTTCCGACAGGTGGTTGCTAGCCTTGAGATTAGTGTGGTTATGTTTTTTTATTATATCTTTACCTTTTATCATTAAAATGAATAAATACATAAAAAACATAAAAAACATAAAAACAATCGGAACTCATAAATAGTGATGTAACCTTCAGGGTAATTCCCTCCGGGGAGAAAAATAATTAGGAGCGATTCAAAAATTATAATGGCCGGATGGCAAGACAGTTAGTCATGATGAGGCGTGTTAGTGTCATAATGTGGCGGAAACAGGGACAGGGCAGATATGACATACGTCGTCAGATGGAGTACAGGCTTCCTCTGAAGCTGAATTGATCGGCATAGGGGGCAGCAGTTAGCTGCTCCCCTGCCACACCTCCCGGCATGCGGGTCCGCACCGGGCGGTTCGAGAAGTTGAGGTCATGCGAGTTGAGGAAAGCCCAATGCCTCAAAGTAGTCGACCGTGAGTATAAGGTTCAACCCAGCTTCGCTGTGTCTCCACCAATGCCTCCCGCCATAAGTGCGGCCAGCTTATGGGTAGGCCCGAGACTGCGGAGGCGACTATAGACAGTATTTCCTGTGTGCCAGTGCTTAAGCTGGATAGCCCGGAGTCGGTGACGTATCCACGAGTCCAAATCTTTGAATATCTGCGGGGGTTGTGCCAGCCGGAAGTATGACTTCCAACCTCGGAGGTATGTCCGCATCTGTTCGACAATCTGGGTCATGCCCAGGCCTCCAACGCGTCTGGTGATGACCCGGATAGGGGTCAGTTTGGATATCGAAAATTATTGTACGTTAAGGTTTTTTTTGACCTTTCTACTTTAGCGGGCCTCAGCCGACGAAACTTACCGGCAGCCGGTATCCGGTTGCTTTTCCAGATATAATCGCCTGTCAGATTGATGTGCTCCCAGCCTAACGGCGACAAATGCGACAGCAGTTGTTCGTTGATCTTTAGTCCCTTACGCTTCAGGGCATCGATCGCCCTTTCCATATACACAGTATTCCACAGCGAGATCGCAGCCGTCAGAAGGGTCAGTCCACTGGCGCGATAGCTCTGATTTTCCGGCTTCCTGTCCCTGATTTCTCCCAGCCGGTGCATAAATACCGCCCGCGCCAGGGCGTTACGTGCCTCACCTTTATTCAGCCCCGCCTGTACCCGCCGACGCAGTGCAGGATCGCGGAACCAGTCGAGCATAAACAGCGTTCGCTCAATGCGGCCAATTTCTCTCAGTGCTTTGGCAAGTCCGTTTTGCTTGGGGTATCCGGCAGACAGAGTCTGTGGAATGTGGTCTGGCATGTCTGGTCATGATGGCCAGCTGGCATGGTCTGCTGACGGATTTATCCACCCTGCGCGAACGTTTCAGTATCAGCACTCAGGGGATGAGCCTGCAGCGACTGATGGAGTGTGCGGCCGGTATCCGGTTGTCCTATCGAGCCGTCCGGCTGGAGCCGGAAGACCTGAAGTCCCTTTCTCTCCCGTGCATTCTCCACTGGAATATGAATCATTTCGTCGTGCTTTATAAAGTTCGCGGGAGCAGGCTGGTTATCCACGACCCGGACAGAGGGAAGATAACGCTATCCCTGCAGAATGCAGGGAAACATTTCACCGGCGTCGCGCTGGAGCTGACGCCGGCCAGTGATTTTACCGCCCGGGATGAAAGAAAAAAAATCAATCTGCGCCAGCTGACAGGTAAGACCCCGGGCCTGTTGCCGTCAATGGCACGAATTATCGTTTTTGCTCTGGCGCTGGAAATCCTGACACTGGGAAGCCCGCTTCTCAACCAGTTAGTGATTGATGAAGTCCTAGTGGCCGCCTATCGGAATTTGTTGACCGTCATTATTATTGCGTTGCTGCTGCTGTCTCTGACACAGATGCTTATCTCACTGGCACTCCAGTGGGCCAGCATTACCCTGTCCGTCAATTTTAACATGCAGTGGACAGCCCGGGTTTTCCATCATCTGGTGCGTCTCCCACTGACCTGGTTTGATGCGCGCAGTAAGGGAAGTATCAATGCCCGTTTTGAGGCGGTGGATACCATTCAGCAGGCGCTGACCTCACTGGTACTATAAGGTATTCTGAATGTGTTGCTCGTGGTGACTGCGCTGTGCATGATGCTGCTGCACAGTCCAGAAATGACGCTGATAGCCGTCCTGGCAGCCATTCTCTACGGTGTGCTGAGAGCGTTGTGGTATCCGTCCCTGCGACAGTCAGCAGAAGATGCCTGGGATGCAGGGTATTTTCTTGAAACCCTCAACGGGATCCTGAGCCTGAGAATAAACGGTGTGACCGCATACCGTGAAGCCGCCTGGCTTAATCTCAACGTTACCCGCAGAAATACACAGTTAAGGCAGAGTCGCCTGCTGATGTGCTGAACGGCACATTTAGCGTTGGTATGCTGGTTGCTTATTTGTCCTACCAGATGCGTTTTTCTCCGAGTATCAGCAGCCTGACTGATAAGTTTTTTTCATGGCGGATGCTGGATGTTTATAATGAACGTCTGGCTGATATTGTACTTACCCCGACAGAAGATCATCAGAAACACACCGTTCAGGAGGACAGAAGTAAGTCTGTCAGCCCTTCAGCATTCCGCTGGTCTACGGCCGATGATATCCATCCCCCTTTATCCCTTGAACACATTATCTTCATCCACAAGTGTGGGAATAAACCGATACTCCGCGTAGTATCGTTGACTCTGCACCCTGGGAAGTTGTGGTCATTACCGGTCAATCAGGGTGCGGAAAATCGACGCTGGTGAAACTTATTCTTGGGATTCATTTCCCTGATGAAGGAACGATCAGAACATTTGGCATACCTCAAACGCACCCCGATTATTTTCATGTACGCAGGAAGATTGGTACCGTACTGCAGGATGATCACCTTTTCAGGGGATCCATTGCAGATAACATCATTTTCTTCAGTGAAGACCGCAATCAGGAAAGAATGATCCAGTGTGCCCGTCTTGCGCTCATTGGCATTGATGTCATGGCAATGCCGATGGGATATCAGACATTAATCGGTGAAACCGGAAGTGGGCTATCCGGAGGGCAAAAGCAACGTATTTTGCTGGCAAGAGCGCTGTACAAAAAGCCGGGGGTTTTGTTACTGGATGAAGCGACCAGCCACCTTGATGTTGAGAGTGAAATTCAGATAAGCCAGACGCTACGCCAGCTGGGTCTACCTGTTCTGCTGATTGCCCATCGCCCGGAAACTATTGCCTCTGCAGACCGGGTTCTGTATCTGGCTGACGGATATTTTACAGAGTTAAAGCACCAGCACATAGGTGATGATGACGATCTGGTTGTTAATGATTACTGATGAATGACAGGTCAAAAAATAGCCTTAACGTACAATAATTTTCGATATCCAAAATGACCCCATGTACAATGATAATCACTCATATAATCGGTGGGGTGATGTAAGGATACATTTTAGTCACAGTATGACTGATAAACTGTAGTCTGTGATACCTCACAGAAAAGTATCCGGAGGATATGTCGTTATTAACACAAGCCTCCTTACGTGTTTTCCCGTAAACAAATACATCTTCCAGTGCCCGGCAAACCCGGGGGTTATTAATTCCACTAATCAGTAACAGCAGGCGAAAATAGTTAATATTAACCCGCCCCGGAATCATTTCACCAGGAATCAAAAGTGAGTGGGGATGTTCTTTTTTTTCAGGGATATCATCCATCTCATCTTCCTATTATAGGATCTCAAAAAAAGCAGAATCACGAAAGAATTTTTTATCTCGTGTTGATATGCTGCTATAGTTTAATATTTATTACACAGATTGTATTCCAGCAGAGCATGGTTACAATAGCTGTTTTAATTCAGCAAATTGTATTTTTGCAAACCTTCCTAAATGCAATACTGAGCATGTCGCTATGACAGTAAGCATGTAATGAAAAATTTCTTAGTTAAATGACAGATATATCAATACAATTCAGAGAAAAACAGCCCATGAGAATACTGTCAGCAACATGGTATATGCCAGATTGATGTATTATTGAGATAAATAAAACCACTGTAAAATAAGAATAATATTAACCATCTGTCTTGTTCATCTTTCATGAACAAAACGAAATATCTAATAGTTTATCCATATTAAGCAGCATACTTACTCAATGATGCCCGTAATCTGACTTGGCGAAATATACCACTCTCTTTAATATCTCATTCCCTCTAAATCTACCAATAACACTTCATGTGTATCCACTGTCTCGTATTGACTTTTTCATGATAAGTCACGGTTTTGAAAATTAAAACAACATTTTTTTTCAATAAAACCTCATACTAAACAATAGTGAGTAAGATTTCTTCGCTATCTTATTAATCACCTCCCTACAACATGCATTACAATATATGAGTAATTGTTTGCATTTTGTTAATGCGCGGAGAAATTAACACCTTAAACAAATAAAAAAACCAAAAAAACCAAAAAAACCAAATCATTCAATTAAATTGAAAGAAACAAAAGTTTTATTCCCTGATAACTTGAAAATTAGGAGTAATTCTCACATGAAAAAAAGCGAAAGGCATAACTTTTAACATATACCTTCACGCTAATGCGATTCAGGAGGGAATTCTTGCTTCTCGGGGACGAACACATGGTCTGCACCGCATTCAGGGCAGTGCCATTTACGAACATCAGGAGGCATACTACAACGTTTGGAAAACGGGAAATACGGGTCATAGAGATAATGTTACTCCCTGCTCATTCCCCTTTGTACTGTTGCAACCAAACAAAGTTTGTTACTGGAAGTGGAGGCATCCGTAAGACGAGAAAGGCCAAAAGCCCTGCCCGCAGTGTTCAAGGAGGCGTCAAAAAAGAAATGACGGCACCCGTCGCTATGGAAGCCCTGCTCCTTTAGGGGCGGGTAGTTCACGATAATCAAGCATACTGTATGTATAAAAGGCGCCAGCTGATGCCTGACTTGGCTCTGTAACTCAATGGCGCCGAAGCCCGGCGTAGCCGGTTACTGGTTTAACAGATTCTGCCTGCCAACCCCCCCCCCCTGCATAGCAATAACCCGCAACCAGATTACTCAGGAATTGATTTGCGCTGTCGGAGTGGTCACGACAAGGCGTAGCCGCAGTCGGGATGTATCTCCGCGTTAGCGGGCCGTAAGGGCCGCTTACGGGCGTGTTATAAAAAATCACAGACAGCACTACTCACATCCACTCAAAAGTTTAGTTACATCATCCAGCATTAAAAGTGATGTAGTTCCCGGCCTTCGGCCGGGGCGGCGGCGCTTTTCAGTGGTGGGGAGGGGCTGGATGGTTGGCTTTTGCACTGTATTTGTTCAAAACATAATTTGTATGTTGTAACTATTTTATCTTCAGGGGGGGGGGCCGTCGCAATGCGTCGGGAGGTACTTTTGATGTTTCTGACCGGGGTGGACGTGAGATGTGCACAGGGTTTCAGAAGATAAAGAATTTCCCTGCCAGTTGACGAAGCGGGGGATTAGTTATTGGTTTCTGGATTATTTTCCGGGTTTGCTGATATCTGTTTGTGAAAAATTTAAGTTATCTGTTTGCGGAAATATGTTGATAACTCTGTCCCGTCATCAATATGGACGCTCATTCGATGTTAAAAACGGGAGAAAATCGTGGGATCATGGGGATACTGCGGTGACTGACCGAAAAATGGGCGAATGGAACCAGCACCACAAGCCCCGAAAGGGGCTTGTGACAGAAAATTAATGGAGGCTGATATCGCTAGTGTGGTGGCGGGGCCGCCAGCGACAACTCCAGCTGGTACAGGTGCTTAATGGCCAGTCTTTTCAAATGGTCGTCAGAGCACTGGTAAACCTCATCTGCAGGAAGAGTCCTTTTGAGAAAGAGGGTCATTTCGTAAATTTGCCGGTCCTGTGGCAGTTTGGCCAGACGGTTAGCTCGTTTACGAGCAGCACCTTTCTCCCTGCGGTATTTCAGCGCTTCCTGGCTGCGCTGCAGGTACCATCGTTTTCTCGCCGCGTGGACAGAAATATCTTCATCTTCACCCAGAACCCCTTCCTCAATGAGCCGACGACGTTCTTCACTCTCACGCAGTCGCCTCACCTGCTGTGCCTGCAGCTTCATCAGGTCCACGCCCAGTATCCGCCAGCCTGTGGGGGTTATCCAGACGTATTTTGGCAGTCGCTTGCGGGACTCACGGTCCCAGGAGGTTTCGTCTGACACACCTAAAGTACCAAAGCGCACCTGCTCAGAAATCAGGCAGGAAAGACGGGAGACGGTGACTTCAGTGTCCGGTATGACATTCCCTTTTGCGTCCTTTGGGCTGAGTTCTTTGGCCAGTCGGGACACACACATACCCACGGTATGTGTGCCGGCATCGCAGAAACTAATCAACACCGGCCACAGGGCATCAAGCAGACGTTGTTTCTCCGGACGAAAGGCATATTTACGCCCGGCACGCTGCCGTTCACGGACATAAAAAGGATGCAGAGACATATGCATGCGCAGACGGGAGCTCCCCGTTTCCGGGTCTTTCTTTACCAGACGATTATAGGCATGGCCCAGCTGGCCTCCCAGCGCCTTATAGTGCGCAGGACGAAACCAGGATGGATTTTCGCATTTGGGTTTGGTGGAGTGTTCGCCACGGCGACGACGTGTACGCTTCTTCTCTGGCGTAACCAAAAAAGAGAATGTACTGTTCTCATCGACACAGTCCCAGAAACGGATCTGGTCTTCGGGCGACAGCTGACTCCAGTGTTGTGAGGGATTTCGCGTATTACTCATTGCTATATTCCTCTGCAACAGTTTTGACTTTCAGGCATCCCAACCGGGCCTCAGACAGGGCAAGAGGAAATATATTCAGTGCTTTGAATAGAGCAGGCGTAAACGTTATACCCGGTGAACATACTCCTTCCGGATTGTCAGAAACGTAAACAATCAGTCCCAGGGTTTTATCCAGAAACCGTAACGTACGGGTGGCTTTGTTAATGCTTAAAATACCGTTAGCAGATCTTGTCGCCAGGCCACATTCAATAGCGAGTTCAGTGACCGAACATTGCACCCTATTTGTAACAGGATCATAGTGGAAACACATCCCTTGCAACAATGCCTCAATAGCCCGGCAACGCAGAACCGGAGGCATGCGATGCCGTTTGCCTTGTGAACGAGCAATTGCTACATGTATGGCAAAATCAAAACGAGACGTGAAGCCTTCGGCTTTCGCCATCAGCTTACGGCAGAACGGCAGCGTTTTCTTTCCTTCACGCGGGGTGAATTCAGGATTCGGGTTTCGGACCTGCCGGTAATGAGAGAACAGTGTCTGAACGTCAGTCACTTCTTCCAGCACTTACAATACACGGAAGGAGCAAATGGCACAGAAACAAGTATTGAACTTTTCTGAGCATAAAACTATACTCCCTGTATAGCCTGATTGATGGCTATGCAGTTTTAGTGGGCCCCGTTAATCTTCTTCCCGTCGCCAAACTAGATGAAGATTATCGGGGTTTTTGCTTTTCTGGCTCAGGAGAAACACCTCAGCAGAACCAGATCCCTGCCACCTTACGGCGTGGCCAGCCAAAATTATTCAAAACTATCTGGTACAGGAGAACATTTCCTGTAATGTCACTTTTCTTTCGATGAGGAAGTTACTGCATTTCCGGGCTGCGACATCTCTGTGTCCTCAAGGATCAAATAAGGATCTTTGTAGAGAATACTACAAATTCAGGAAATCAGCGACTTACTTTATAAACGTAACCCGCGTTGGCGCACGGTTTACGTCCGGGGATTGTGGATTACTGCGTCAGTACGTCTGTTTCCAGTCCGCTCCCTGCGCCCAACGTGATACCCAATGGTTCAGATATTTCTGGGCAACAACCGGGTCATCCCACACAACAAGCACGTTCTCCGAATTCGAACGGTCTGCTGCACGGGAATAATTGAACGATCCTACTTCGGTGTGGCGGCCGTCGCTGATGATCACTTTGTCGTGCAGAATTTTGTACACACTGACGGTGCGTACCGGAATGCCGGCACCGACCAGCAGGTTCATTGCCGCCCTGCTGGCGTTGTTGTTTTTCCAGGTATTGGCTTTCCAGTCCAGTACCACTTTCACATCAACACCACGGCGTTTTGCGTTGACAAGGGCGCTGACCACCTCCGGAGAGGAGAAGGAATAGACCAGCAGGCGGATTTCCTGCTGTGCTGTCTCAATTGTCTTAAGCACCAACTGCAGAGCCGTACCTTCCGGAGAAAAACCTGTCTCAATAGTGGCTGAGTAGGTATTCGGTACTGGCGCAAACAGCGCCAGACCGAGCAGGCCGGGTAAAAGCCACCGACACAAATGTATTTCGTGAATTATTTGCATGGTATTTCCTTCACTTGCTTCACTCAGAAACCCCGGGAACCGGGCGTGGAAAATGACGCAGAGCAGAAGCGTCAGTGACCTCCTTCGCTTTACATGTTTGGTTCATTATATATACCTTTGACATACACATCTCCGCCACCCATAATGGATATACACTCTGTATATCCAGACAAGGAGACAGCTATGCATACAACACTTTTTTTGAGTAACCGGACTCAGGCAGTCAGATTGCCTAAATCGATATCCTTTCCGGAGGATGTGAAACATGTCGAAATCATTGCTGTTGGCAGAAGCAGGGTCATTACTCCGGTCGGAGAATCCTGGGACAGTTGGTTTGATGGCGAAGGTGCCAGCGCTGATTTTATGAGTACCAGAAAACAACCTGCAGAACAGGAGCGGGAAGGATTCTGATGCTGAAATTCATGCTTGATACCAATATTTGTATTTTCACCATCAAAAATAAGCCCGAACATGTCAGAGAACGCTTCAACCTAAATGCATCCAGAATGTGTATCAGCTCCATCACCTTAATGGAGCTGATTTACGGTGCAGAAAAAAGTCAGGCGCCGGAGCGGAATCTTGCAGTCGTGGAGGGATTTGTCTCCCGCCTTGAGGTTCTGGATTACGACGCACAGGCAGCGATACATAGCGGCCAGATTCGTGCCGAACTGGCTCGCAAAGGAACACCTGTTGGGCCTTACGACCAGATGATTGCTGGTCATGCGCGTAGTCGCGGGCTGGTAGTTGTCACAAACAATATCCGCGAATTTGAGCGCATTCCAGGTATCCGAACCGAAGACTGGTGCTAACCTCTGCATCAGATGTTCTCTTCGGATTCCGGCTCCTTTTCCGGATCACGCTGGAGTGGGAATCACGTATCGGTACAAACAGCTCAGAGAATACTAACCAGAACACCAGTACACAGCAGATGGAGGGCATACGCTGGAGCTAACCACCGTCCTGCCTGCAGACGTCGTCCGGAAGTCGGTACCAGCCCGTGGATACAAAACAGCACCGCCAGCGTAA
Organism: Citrobacter sp. Cpo071; assembly: GCF_030332765.1. Lineage (NCBI taxonomy): Bacteria > Pseudomonadati > Pseudomonadota > Gammaproteobacteria > Enterobacterales > Enterobacteriaceae > Citrobacter > Citrobacter sp. Cpo071. The sequence continues at coordinate 36,284 of NZ_JAOWHE010000075.1, forward strand.
GAATCACGCCGGAAAGCATCATCACATCACCGTGCCGGGCATTAAGCAGTGCGACCAGCAACAGCCAGACAGCAAACAGGGCTGGCCGCAGTGAGTCCCGGACCTGCCAGATAAGCAACGCACCGGCGAGCATCAGCAGACCGGGTATGCTGTAACTGGCGGAGCTAAGTGGCAGGTATCCCACCAGGACCGCGAGCGCTGCAACGCCATTAAGCACGGTCGCCGTCTGCAGGAAGCGGGCCACCTGCATGACAACAGCGAAAGCGAACAGGATATTCAGTTGCCACCACATGAGTCCGGCGTCCCTGAAGGCCAGCCAGTAACCCGGCTGGGCCAGGAGAGCCATCAGCCACAGGCGGTTAAGGCTTTGCTGACGCAGGGTTTTGCCTGCCATGTTACAGCCGCTGACCAGCGCAAACAGGGGGAATGCACAACGCCCGGCCATGTTCAGTAAGGGCATATCCAACTGGAAGGCAGTGGCGATGTGGTCCCCCACCATTGCCATAAACGCGATCATCCGGATGACATCGCGCTGCAGCGCGGAGAAATTCAGGACCGGCCTGAAAGGATGCAGGGCAACAGATTTACCCGGACTCATGCCGCAGTCTCCGGTCGTTGTGCGCAAAGGTGTGCCCTGACGCGCTCAGCCAGTTGCGGCTCATCATCGCTACGCAGCAGCGGAATACCAGCTTGTTTCAGCACCTCTTCAAGCAGCAGGTCACGCCGCTGACGTTTCGGCGCCTGATGGGAACGGTCGTCCAGCTCCACTGCCACAATGATTCTTCCGTTGCGGTCCGTGATAACCACATCGCAGTGCCACTGCGATACCAGGCGGAACAGTTGCCACCATTCACGGCTCCCAGACTTACGGTCGGGCGCCACTCTGACGATATCGGCCACTCGAACCTGTGGGCACAGCCGCCAGTGGCGGGTATCGGTCACCCTGTCGAGTCGGCGCAGAAAACGCTGCTCCCGCTCCGTCATCAACTGACCGGCACTGACGAACGACGGTCGGCGACACAGCAACAGTTCAGTTCTGCCCGGCCGAATCCCTTTTTCACGCAGTCTCTGCAAAAGTGGATGCCGGGCTGAACCGGCCTGCCTGAGCATTACCACAAATCCGGCGAGCAGAATGGCCATAATGAATATTTCGTTAAACATACACACATCCTCCCTGAATCAGTCCCCACCGAGCGTTTTTTCCAGCTCAATGTCCTTTTCCAGTACATTCACCACCCACTCACGCTCGGTACGCAGCATCTGTTCGCGCACCTGCTGGCGGATACCCCGACCGTCCGCCACCGCTTCCTGAATGGCCTCATCCAGCTCACGCTCTCCCCGGGCTGTACCGTCACGGAGCCGACGTTCTTCATCAGCAGACAACTGTGGTTCGGGTCTGGTGCTCTCCTCACCCGGGACTGCCGGCAGCAGTTCCTGCCGGGCCTGCTCCGCCAGCTCCCGGGCCGCTTTTTCCTGTGCCTCTGCCAGTTTCTGCTGCTCATCCGGAGGCAGCGTAATGGGGTCTTCCGCTTTCGCCGCCGATTCAGCCTCCGCCACACTACGCACTGTCCGAGCCACCTCATCAGGCTCAGTGATTCGTCCCCCGGTCAGGCGGGCTGCATTGAGCAACCGTTCTTCACCGTGCAGACGTATCACCACCCCGCTATCCGGGTTCTCCTGTGCCAGGCGCAGCGCCGTCTGTGCATCATCAGCAATGAGTGTCTGTCCGTTACGGCTGGCCTGCAGACCGGCGAACTGGGCATCCTCCCCACCACGCAGGCGGGACTCATCACTGAGCACCACGCTCATCCCGTCATCCTCAATGCGGATTTCGGTCAGGAGTGCCCCGGCTTCTTTTCCGTGACTGGTCCACGCAGGAAGGGCTACATAAGGTGTCGGGTATTTCCTGCCGGCAGCAATGAAGCGCGCCATTGTTTCGCCCCCAAGGCCGTTTTCCGCCAGTACCCGGCAGCCCAGCGAGGTTTTATCCAGACGTAAGGCAGTGGCCAGCAGTCGGTTGCCAGTGTCGGATTCGTGGTCACTTTTCTGGTGCAGCAGGTCATGGGCGGTTTGTCCGGCATTTGAGTGCCGGGCATCGGCACTCCAGCCGGCCAGATTGTCGGTGTAGACCTGCACATGCTCTTTTGCTCGTGACAGCGTTACATAAGTGGACTCCAGAGATGCCATTCTTTTCCTGCCACCTTCTGTACCGGTCAGGGCAATGGCAAAACGTTCACTGGCCCCCTGCACGCCATAAACCGTCAGGGCGTATGCGAGGTCAATATGACGGTCCTCCGTCACGGCCTGCGGGTCAACAATTTTCTCCTGATCTCCCTGGCGAAAGCGGATGGCCCCTTCGTCAGTGAACCCGGCCACCTCCCACAGGCTGTTGGCCACGTAGCCGCGGTTGGTGTCCGAGCAGGTAAAGCGCACCCGGTCCCCCTGACTGATCGTCAGATCGCGGGGTGTGAAGAGGGAAATATCCTGTGCAGTGTTCTGCTGAGGAGAGATCAGCACCGACTCCCCGTCAGCATTACGCAGCGTGACCACGGCGTCCTGCGTATCCACCTCTGCCACAGTCCAGTAGCGCTCGTTCATCATGGCCACGGCGCCGGTGTACTCCGCAAAGGTTTCAGCTGCACGCAGGGCGTTGTCTGGCACCCGGAGCGGCTCCAGGACGGTGAACGTGCGTTCTTCAGCACCTGTATCGCCTTTCTCATGCCGGGCGGTATGAATGGCATCATTGATGGCATGACGATCGGCGTTGAGTTCCGCCACAATCAGTGTCTGCTGCTGTGCCTCCGGGGTGCGCCCCATCCAGTCATCCCGGATGGCTTCAATGATGTCGGTGCGTACCAGGGCCAGTTGCTCTGGCGTCAGTGTCTGTTCGCCGGCAGCAACGAGATAACCCTGCCCCTGGTCCTGCTCCTTTTTCGGCGCACGGATTTCCATGACCGAGTTATCGGGCACCCAGGCCCCAGGCTGACGCGGGACCTGCTGTGGGGTGACGTCATCCACCTGGCGCAGGGATATCTCCACCTGACCGGCGATGATGCTTTCAATCGCTGGGCGCAGCGCCGGGGTCTGGCGGACAATCTCCTGCATAACCACCGTATCGATGGCGCTCCGCTGCTGCACCAGGCGGAACGGCAGACCGGTTGAGATGGCCTGCAGCTGCGCGGTATCCCCACTGGAGACCATTCGTCCACCGCCTGCGGCAACCAGCTGATAGAGCTCTGCCATATCGCGGTTACCCACCATCGAGCTCTCATCAGTCAGGAACAGGACATTACGGAGGTCCGGTGTTTCCCCGGCCTGTATGGCCAGGCGGGTTTCACTCAGAAAACTGGCAAGCGTTCGTGCCTCCACCCCGGCTTCACGCATCTCATGCACGGCGCGGTGCGTCGGTCCCAGGCCGATGACCTGCGGGCGCACGGATTCAGACAGGGTGTTCAGAGCCCCCATCACCGCCCGGAACTGGGTGGTTTTCCCCACCCCGGCGTACCCCTGAATGGCCATAAAGCGGTCGGTGTTCTCCAGCACTGCCCGCGTGGCCTCCCGCTGACCTGCCGTCAGACCGGCCAGGACTGAGGCAGGCGTCAGCGCCATCAGGGGCGGTACAGCCTCCTTACCCTCTGCAATATGGCGGATGATGGTCTTTTCCATCTCATACGCCACACGCGGGACCAGGACGCGGTTTCCCGCCCCGGCAACCGAATCCAGCTTAATCAGCGCCCCGCTGTCCACCTGGCGGGCGATTTCTGCCCGGACATCAGCCAGCGGCTGGCCAGACTTCACCGCCTCGGCCAGCAGGGTAAGCTCACCGAGATGGACCAGTCCCTGCTGGGCGCGCGGGATGGCCAGATTCACCGCCTGCTCCGCATCCGACATCAGACGGTCCCGGCTAGCCTGTATGGCTGCGTCCAGATTTACCTCGCCGGTCGACTGGCGAACCTGGTCACTGGCCAGGCGCACCGCAGATACACTCTCCACTTTGCGCGCTGCCTGCCCGGCCTCCAGCGGTGTATAAATCCGGATGTCGCTGCCACTCTGCGCCAGCGCGTTCAGGGTCTGTTTATTCAGCCCGCGCGGGCCGACAGCAGCCAGCACCGTGCGCGACGTGCTGGTACCGGCTCCGGTCCCTTCCACATAGTCATGGGCCAGCTTCACAGCCCGGTCGGTGGGCAGACTCAGTTCCCGGTCGCCGCTGCGCAGCCGTACCGCGCCCTCTTCCAGCCCCGCCACTGTAAACTGCTCTTTCGCTTTGATGCCCCCCTTCAGCTCCCGCCCCAGCGCCCTGACGCGGTCCCCTTCAGAAACCGCCAGTGTCCGGCTGCGGTACAAACTCCAGCTGCCGTCCAGTTGCGTCACCTTCAGGGTCAGGCGACTGCCGTCTTCACCCTGCAGCACCAGACTGTTGGTCGCCTCTGCCACCCGGTCAATGGTATGGCGGGTCATCGTTTTCTTCTCAGCGTCCCACTGCTCCATCACCATCCCGGCCCGGTAGTTATCGCGCTGATGGCGGGTTTTGCTGTCCAGCCACACCGGCTCCAGCACCTGCAGCGTCACCTGCTCCCGGCCCAGCTCACCCGCATCACGCCGCGTATCCCGGATAACCTCCGTCAGCTGCTGGTGTTCCCGGGCGCCGGTCACCTGGGCCACCACATCCCGCCCTTCAGCTGACAGGCGCACATAGTCCTGTGCCAGCTGGCTGTAACGGCTCCGCTTGTCCGCCTCACTGACCAGCCGCACTTCCGGAAGCTGTGTGCCGTAAAACCGGTACTGGGGAATATCCGCCTCTTTGAGCACAGACAAAGCATTCCCCGTCCCCTGCCGGTTTTCGGTGTCCATGAATATCAGCTGCGCCCCGGCGCTGAGCGCTTTCTCCTGCAGCAGGACGGTCTCTTTCAGCGACAGTCGCTCCGCCCGGTCGACGATAACCGTCCCCTGCACCGGCAGTACGGTGTCAGCGTTCATCTGCGAGCGCAGCATCACCTGACCTGCCAGGTGCGGGCTTTCCGCCAGGAACTGGCCACTGCGACCGTCTGCCGCAATCACCATCACTTCACGACCCTGTGCGCGGGCCATCATCGCCACGTCTTCCGTGCGCTCACGCAGGGCCTGCGCACCCCCGCGCCCGCTGAGAATAGCCACCGGACTTTTATCCTGCGTCAGGACAGAGACCGCATCCCCGGCAGGCATATCTCGCTCTTTTGCCCGTTCCGGAAAGACCAGCACGGTCTGCTCCGCAACGGCCGTGCGCGCCAGCTGATGGACGCTGAGTTCGTTCAGCAGGTGGATATCAGAGGTGAAGATGCCCTTCTCCCGGTCCAGCGGGATAAGGCGCTGCCCTTCAATTGCGGTCTCAATCCCAGCACGGGCCTGCTCAAACAGACCCGGTGCGGAGGGCAGGCGGTTGACCGTGCCGGCCAGCATTTCCGACCAGGTGAACTGGACCTTTTTGTCCGACAGCGCGGAGATTGTGTCGCTGACCGCCTTCTGCACCAGTTCGTCAGCAGCCTCGCCGGAAGACGCGATTCCCGGCTGGCCCGGCGCACTTATCCCCCCCTGACCAGCAACAACAGGACCAGAAACTTCCACGCGTGCCTGCGCCTGACTGATGTAATGTCCGATATCAAATTTTTCGTCCGTTAAGCGTCGGCGCCAGTCGGCTTTCAGCAAATCCGGGTCGGCCCAGGCTTTTGCATGGCGGGTATCGAGTGCGGCAACATCACGAGATTTAGCTGAAGCGCCCGGCCCGGCCGCTTCCCGGATGGCCTGACTGCGCGAGGAAAAAACGTCCACCGGCACATCCTTCAGCTCCCACAGGCCATGTTTCCCCGCCGCCACCGTTTCGAATCCCATCGACTCAATGTCTTCACGTAAGGCAGAACGGTACAGGTTTCCCAGCGCTATCTTGGTGGCGTACAGATTCTCAGAAAAGCCGGTTTTCATCCGGGTATCGCTGGCCAGCGACCGCCATTTTTCACCAGCGAATGTCGCATTAAAGACCAGGGCATGGGTGTGCACCTGCGGGTCCAGGTCCCGGGAGGTGTCATGGTTATACAATGCAGCCACCATACTGCCGGTCAGCACTGTTTCCGTTTTCCCTTCCTGCGTGATGCGGGCGCTGACCAGTTGCTCCACTTCCTGCATCACAACCGCCACGGCCCGGTTATGCGCTTCAATAAAACGCCGGTCTTCCCCGACCAGCGCCATGACGGAGACACTTTTGGGAGCGGAGAACGTCAGGTCATAGCCGCTGCGGTGTTTGTTGACACCATCAACCATCCGGGACAGGTCACTGCCATCAGGCAGTCTGCCCTGGCGGACCGCATCCATATCGGCGTTAGCCACTTCACCCTTCAGCCCGAGTTGCGCCGCCCCCTCCCCCATCCAGCGGGACTCCAGCGAGCCGCTGGCATAGTAGTTGTCTTCATGGCTGTAATAGCCCCCATCACCCTTGATGGAAGAAATGGAGAGCATCAGTATTCCCTCCCGTCATCCATCTCATGCGTTTTGTCTGTCGCATGGTTGATATTGACCTCTTCCCGGCGGGTCATGTCGCGGGTCTGGTGCTGCCCCTGCCCCTGCTCCCAGGCTTCATACGCAGCAAAATCCACCACCTCCCCGTCGCTGTTCAGGCCAGGTGGCATATCCCGGGTCAAATCCTGCTCAATATCCCGCTCCGTTCCCCCTGCAGCAGTCGTGCTGCCTGCAACGACGGCGGATGAAGACGCCGTATTCACTGCTACCGCTGTAGGCACAGGTACAGAGGGAGCCGTCACCGGCTGGAGGGTGGGTGGCGAGACCGGGGCGGAAGCACTTTCCGGCACCGGCGTCACCGGGGTAAACAGCCCTTCCAGACTCAGACGTTCTTCTTCCGTGCGGCGGACCAGCTCATCTTCAATGGCCTGGTCAAGACTGGTCTGGATGTCTCGCGGGATCAGGGCATTAGCCACGCCGGGCATCGCCTCATACTTCATTGAGAGTTTCACCACCGGGTAATCACCAGGCAGGGTGACAAAACACTGCAGGTCGTTCAGCGACTGCACGTCGGAGTAGCTGACGATACTGACGCGTTCTTCTTCCTTGCCAAACGAAATCCCGTCACGCACCTGCTCATGACCAAAGCTGGTCTGTTCGCTGAATTTCAGACGGCGGGTTTCCCCGATATCCTCTTCCACAAACTTCGCAATCTGGGCACTCGGGGAACGGAAAAAGAACTTGGTGTTCAGCAGGTCAAACAGCCCCGCCGCCGCCTTCGGGCCATAGATTTCTTCCATCTGGGCGAAGTTCTGGAACCCCAGAGCGAAACAGCCGCCAAACTTACGCGCTTCAGCAATGATGCGAGGCAGCGTGGCCAGCTTGTGCAGTGAGGGCAGTTCATCATAGAAAAACCAGACACGACGCTGACGGTTTTCCCCCATCGCCAGCAGACTGGTGGCGGCAATACTGAGCCACATGGAAATCAGCGGTTTGAGCGACTCATGATTCTGTTCATCAGAGGTGATGAACAGCCAGCCATTCTTCGATTTATCAGCCTGGCCCTTCATCCATTCCCGGATGGTGAATTTCTCCCGGCCCGGACGGTCGATCCCCTGCAGATAACGCATCGCCTTGACGTAGTTGGTCAGTACACTTCGGATGGAGATGGCGGTCTTCTCTATCTTGCCGTCAACCAGTGTGGAGGCAGGCGTCCCGGCCAGGAAAGCGCGCAGTTGATCCAGCTGAATGGCCAGCAACGTGCGCAGAAATTTGTTGTAACTGCGATCGGGGTCTTTACGCATACGCTCTGCACCTTCCGCAAAGATGGTGCGTGCACTGCCCTGCCAGAATGGATCTTCCCCACTGCTGGCCGGGATCAGGGTGGTACTGGCATTCTCCAGTTCGGAGATAGTGCGGCACTCCTCCCACATGTCCCAGTTCGGACACCGGGCATCCTGCGCGTTAAGGACCTTATCCCGCGATTCGTCGTAAAAATCTTCCACGAATGTACAGCCCTTGTCGTAGATGATGACCAGGTCACCACGCTCACGCAGATGCTTCAGAATTTTACGCATCAGCTGAGATTTTCCGGAGCCGACAGTACCGTGCATAGCGAAGTTCTGAATTTCGGAATCCAGCTTAAGCGGCAGGTCATCGATACGAATATCGGAGGCTTCTCCGCGTTTTTTCATCAGGCGGGCAACGTCTTTCGGGGATTCACTGAGGACGCGCCCCCCGATGATTTCATCCTCACTCTGCTGGCGACCGGTACGACCGAGATACCAGTACACGGCCAGCGTGGCGAGAAACGCGACCAGCAGCGAAGCGCAACCGGCAATCACCAGTTCCTGTTTCAGCAACTGCCCGCAATAGACTGTGTAATTGTCGCTGAGGATCTGCCGGGCGCTGTACTGCAGGGTGTGTTCGTAATACCGGATATTATAAACCGGCTGGCTGACCATTCTTTCCGTAAACGGCGACATCACCCGGACGAACCAGTAAATAATACCGTTGGTCAGATTCTGAATACTCATCCGCATCAGCAGGACGGCCAGACCAAACAATACCGTCCCCATAATGACGTAATAAGAAATCAGATTATTTATCTGCAGGAACATTTTCAGGCGCATGAAAGCGACCTGACCGCCCTGCGTTAAGTCGCGAGGATTCAGGCTCATTATGTTATTCCAGAGGTTATAAAATAAATTTCTTGAAAACGATTTCACTTCAATGCAGGGAAATCACTTTTAAAACAATGAGTAATAAAACACACTACACTTTGTGTAGCATTCCGATATACGCATGATATGATTGTGTATACAAAAGCTACACAGAGGTGTTTATGAAATCAGAAGCCAGAGAAGCGCCAATCAACATCAGGGCTAAAACATCCCAGCGGGATCTGATCGATATGGCGGCAAGCCTTGTATCAAAATCACGTACTGACTTCGTTCTCGAAGCCGCGTGTCGTGAGGCTCAGGACATTTTGCTTGATCAGCGTCTGTTCGTACTGGATGATCAACAATATGATGCATTCCTGTCTGAGTTAGATGCGCCCATAACCCCGGAACGGCAGGCGCGTATCGATGCTCTCATGAGTCGTAAATCGCCATGGGAATGAGAGCACCGGAACCTTTAACGCCCGGACACAATATTGCTGAGTTTTCCTGTTCAGATCCGGGTCTTAATGAATGGCTGAAAAAGAAAGCATTAAAAAATCACAGCACTGGTATTTCCCGTGTATATGTTATTTGTGCCGAAAATACGAATCAGGTAATCGGTTACTATTGTCTTTCTTCAGGCAGCATTCAACGGAATACTGCACCAGGCTCTTACCGACGTAATGCCCCGGATTCACTTCCCGTGGTAGTGCTTGGCAGACTTGCAGTTGATCAGGCTTATGCCGGAAAAGGCCTTGGTATCGCACTGCTCAAGGATGCGATATACCGGACGCAGAATATTGCAATCCAGGTTGGTGTAAGAGCTTTGATAGTTCATGCCCTGAATGATGAAGTGAAAAGCTTCTATACAAAATTCGCTTTTGAACCATCTACAGCGAATCCATTAACTTTATTTTTCCCTGTCAAGATTTGAGTTATCATTTTATTCGAATAAAAAAATCTGAATTAAGGGTGACCACCCGATCACCCTGACAGTATTAAAGAATATTGGCGACAGATTTTGCCAGCTGATCTTCGAGGACAGGTTTTGCCTCTTCGAATTTCAGGTTAACTTTATTGGCAGAGGACACGATACGGGTCTGGTATTTATGCTGATTACCGGTCTGCGTGCTGGTCTGCACTTTATATCCGGAGGTGCCCTGTTTCAGGGCGGCGACATTATCGGTCTGCACGCTTGCGGTGGTTTTTTCAGAAATCTGAATATCCGTCACCATCGTATAGTTGATATCTTCCACCATCGCGTCAGCGGCCATTCCCACCAGACCGGCAGCCAGTCCAACACCTAATGTCGCGCCGGCAGAACTCGAGTTATAACCGGTAATCCCCGCACCTAATGCAGCACCCGCTATCGCGCCTTCGTAGCCCTGGTTCAGAAATCCCTGGGCAGAACGCAGGTCCATTTTATCGGCTTTCAGGACATTGGCCTGAATCCAGTAGTGTGCGCTGTCCGGCGATGACGTGATGGTATAGCCCTTATCCTGAAGTGCTTTGGTCACTTTCGCCTGCAGGCCGGACATGTCTTTGTCAGAGGTATTTTTTATCTGGAGGTACACGGTTTTCTGTGAGGACGGCTCCAGCCAGATGGTTTCACTCATCTGGGTTTTGACTTCAAGGTTACGTTTCTTAATCGCTGTGCTCATCGCGCCACACCCGGAGAGCACGAGGACAGAAGTTAAAACGGCAGTCATTGCCATCAGCTTAACGTTATGTTTCATATAATTTTTCTCATTTCCATATAAGTCGCATGTCACATGCCATGCCCGGAGGTACTGCTGTTGTCACCTGCACGTTCAGTACAGGAATGGTTAATGTACAGACAGAATCATAACCACATCAACAATATGGCTATACTGCACAGATTTTCGGAGTTTCAGACAATGATAAAACGGTTATTTTGGGGATGCAGAGAGCAACTCTTTCACTTTCGACAGGCTACTGACTACTGCAGGGGTCATATATCGGGATAATGATCCCTGTAAAAACAACATGCTAATAATAAAAGTAGCAAACCATGAAACACCTAGCCCTGCGACAAAAGGCTCACCAGTCCACAGCAAAATACAGCCAATTAGAGAGTTCACAATAAACAATAGTCGTGTATAAAACTCAATTTTATTTTTAAGGATTTTCAATAAGATTGACTCTCGTCTTACATCATCTCCTAACGTTAGAAAGATACACACATTACTATACGTCGCTCCAATAAAAGCAAGACTAAAAAATGCCATCGTTGCGCAAGAAAGTAAACTAAGATAGATTATTTTTTTAAATTGATAATCTAAATCACCCGGCTCCTTATAAATAACAAAAGCCAGAATAACAAAAACAACCTGAAGAAGGTAAGCGTATTTTAACCTATCAAAAATCATACCCATGATTTTTTTATTGGTTGGAATTTCATAATCCCTTTCACTCATCGATGCCAGAATAAAGCTCGCATCCTTCTCTAATTCTGAACGCTTCATATAATATCACCTTATGGCTTACTAATCCGTTTCTGTAAATCATCCTTTATATTATTTAAATCTTCCAGTCCTTTACCACTACCACCATCCCATTTTTGTCTGTCTTCCTCAGCAGCTTTAGCATCATTAAAGTTTTTATTACCCTGTTCATGCTCACTCTGCAAGTTTTTATACTCCTGACCGGCAGACTCACCGGTCGAGATCACAGTATTTTTATCATTACTGACGCCCGATTCGGCATGACTGCGTTGATTCTGTACATCCGTCGCCACCACACCCTCTGCTTTCACACCATTCTGCGTGGCCAGATGATCCATCCCGGACTTCTGGTCCCTGAATTCACTCTGTAAATCAAAACTGTCTGCGGGTGCAGAGACACCGCCTATGCCTTCCCCGGTACGGCCCCTGTTCTGCTCAAACTCCTGCAGCAGTTGCGGCTTAATGCGGTCTTCCACAAAGGCCTGCGCCAGTCTGTCTCGCTCGGCGCGTACTTCCGGGCTAGCCGCATCAGAAAGCAGCTGGTCAGCTTCACCCGGACGTTTACTGGTGACATACCCGACAAACTCCTGGGAGTAGTTCTGGTTAATACTGGCACTGTTATTTTCTGCATAGCTGGCCAGCTGCGAGTATTCATGACTGCGGGTGACCGCATCATTATACTGCGATGCCTTGCTTTTCAGGTCGGAGAAAGTCGATGCCAGCTGGTTTGCCAGAGAACCCGACGCATTGTCTGTATGGCTGCCACTGTCGGTAACGCGGGTGGACGTCACCACGTCCATCGCATCGCGGAAATCCTTCAGCTCCTGAGCGCTGAACCCTTTGCTGGTCCCGCCCTGGTGAGTCAGGTCAGAACTGGTGCCATGCGAGGAGCCACTTCTGCCCGTATAATCAGTCTTCAGGTGCCCTTCAACTGATCCTTTTAGCCCCGTCGCCAGCCCACCAATTTTCCCGAGAATATGCCTGTCTGTATCAAGAGATACCTGAGCGCTCCCCCCAACTCCCGCGCTCATATCCTGACTCTTGGTTGCTGCTGCCCGTACCCCTTCAGCCAGAGTGGTATTTTCATCCCGGGCATAGCGGGAACCAATCGACTGAATAGTGTTCAGCGCTTTGGTCAGATTGCTGCTGGCAGAGGCATCGCTGCCTGCCACAGTGGTGTCACTGTTGCCCCGCTGCTGGCTCCACTGGCTCATCTGTGATGAAGCCAGACTGGAGGTCTGCGACAGGCTGTTACTGAGGCTCTGCGCCTCACTCAGCGCATCACGCTGCTGTTGCTGCCAGCTGCTGGATGCGATTTTCCCCAGCGCAATATCGACCGGCAGTTTTGAAATCGCTTCCGTGGTGTTGTAGACCGACTGCCCTGACGACGTCAGGGTTTTCGTCGCCCCGCTCTCCAGCTGGCTGGTAATATGTCCCTCACGATGACTGTAGTTGGTGTCCCACTTGTTACCCTGTACGTTCCCGGTCGACATATTGTTATAGTGCCAGTTGCCGTCGACAGCCTGAGATGACGACTGGGTGGAGGCTGACTGCAACGTCTGCCCGAGGTAGTTCCCCGCCTGCGACACCACCTGACCCAGCCCTTTCACCATCCCCCAGGCAATAAACGGAATGGACAGTGCCAGCCAGCCTGCCGTGGTCCCGATATCGGAGTAAGTGTTCTGCACCTGGTCAAAGGTGGCCAGCGTCACCGCCGTCCCGTTGAGTTTGCTCTGCAGGTAAAAATTCATTGCATGATTCAGGATGGAGAACAGCAGCGGCCACATCTGCAGATAGGCGATGGTGTAGACGTATCCTTTAATAATCGTCCAGGACAAGGAGCTCACCATCGCCAGTACTACCAGAACCGGGAACAGGGCAATCGTCATGCCGAGCAGCACCGAATACATCACCGGCAGCGTATTGGCGGCTACCGAGGCGCTGGTTGCCTGCGAGAGGCGCATTTTGGCCATTGAGGTCTGCGTGGCCACATTCACCAGCCCCGCCGTATCCCCGTTCTGGGCGGAAAAACTCTCCAGACCGCTGCGCAGGCCATTCATTATCACGTTCTTGCGGATAATCTCAGTAGACGTCAGGGACGTGCCATGAAAATAGCTGTAGCTGTCGCCCAGCATTTCCGTGAACAGCGCATTTTTATTCCCGTTCGTTGGCCCGAACACCTGGTTGGTAAACCCGTGGGTCATGTTCAGGACCTGCTGCAGAAACGGCTGCGGGTTGGCTCCGCTGATGTCGCTGGAATCAGTGTTAATTCTGGTGGCGGCCTGCTCGCAGGTCAGGAAATTACGGTTTTTATCATACAGGCCGCGCAACGGGCTGGGGCGGCTGAAGATGAGCGCATACGGGTCGGAGGCATTCATCAGGTCCCCGATGGTGTACTTGTTGTTCAGCATGATATCGCCCACCACGCAGTTATGGACGTAATCCGTGAACATACGCTGGATTTCCGGCTCAGAGAACCGGAAGTCGGTGCTGCCTGCCGCCAGCTGCGCCCCGAACAGCATCCCGGTCTTACTGTAGGTCAGCGCATCCGGGCGGGCAAAGATAAAATCGTAAGTCTGCGCCATCCCGGCCCCGATACGGGTAATCAGGCTGGCCGGCGCGGCAAGGCCGGTTGGGACATTATCCACCTGATATATAGCAGCAGGCTCAGACAGGTCCACCACCTGGACATTCGTTTTATCGCCAATCATGACGGCCAGCACAAAAACATAGAAGGCCACCCACTTCGCCAGGTCCATCAGGTTACGGGTACGGATATAGGTTGCCGCCCCAACAATCACGGACACGGCAGTAGCCATCACAATCAGCGCATCCCCCGCCCGGCTGTTAAAAAAGGCCGCCACACCGTTGAGCGTGTCCTGGAACCACGCCCCGCCCGCCACGGTATAAATCGTTTCCACTGACATATTAATTCACCCTGCTGAACTGGTAGTTACCCAGCACACGGTCGCTCATCTTTGAGGAGACCTGCTGGCGGATAAAGCGGATTTGCTGCTGAGCGGAGATGAGGGCATCCTCCTTAATCTGCACCTCCATACGCAGCGAGTTGAGCGCCTGCCGGGCATCGGACAGGCCATTTTTCAGCTCTTTCATATTGGCCCCCGGGTAGTCTTTAGTGGCCAGAGACCCATTGACCACCTTCATGACGGCCTCCAGATACTGCAGGTAAATGTCGACGGCAATGTAATCTGTCAGCTGGGCAAACAGGGACTGCGACACGCTCAGCGATGACTGGTCCACTATCCAGGACAGGATGGGGATGGAGGTGCTGTTGATGAACTGCTTCTCTTTCTCCGTCAGGGGCGAGTCGGTGATGGCCTTGCTCTCGATGCTGGTCAGCATGTCCTGCACCATGCGAATGAGAGATTTGGATTCGGATATCGTCACGTTACTCAGGGACGGGGACAGGCACTTGTTCTGGTTGTCGCAGACGTACACCTTCGCGCTGCCCCCGCTCATCATCGCCGTCAGCAGACTGCGGTCGGAGGCCAGCGACGAGAGAATACGCATCTCGCCGTTGCTGCCAAATATCACCGACCCGCTGATACTCATGGCAAACTGGCGCAGTTCCGCATTGCTGCTGAGCGTGCTGTTACTGAGCGCATCCCACATCAGATTGATGTCCTTCAGCACCTGGTCCTTCTCCGCGCCTTCGGCCTTATCAGTCACCGCACCGTATTTGCCCCCGGAGGTGCAGCCCTGACGGGAAGATACCCAGTCCGAGAACACATTTTTCTGCCCGGCCACCGACTGGCAAACGTTCTGCTGGCTTTCTCCCCACAGGGACGCCACGCTGTCGACCATCCCTTTTGCTGCCTGGCAGCTGGACATATTGAAGCGGTTAAGGTCGGCGGCCATCTTCTGCAGGAAGTCTTTCGCCGCTTTCAGTTCCGGGACCGTGGTTTCCAGCGCAAGGTCAAAAAAGTACCCCGCCGCGTTGGCCATCGTCTGCTTCACAAAGGCCATAATCTGGTCGGAGTTAATAAAGGAAAACGCCCCGAGATAGACATCAATCCCGCCGCAGCCGGCGTTGATGGACGGCAGGCTGATGGAGATCAGCTGGATATTTTTGTTACCGGTCCGGGCATAGAACGAACCGCCGGAGACATACCGCGCCGCCTGCCCTTGCCAGGCTTTGGCCGAGGTGGCATTACTGGCGTAACTCATGTCATTGAAGAAAGAATTCATGTCATCCTGCAGGCCGGCATGCGCCGTGCCCGCGCTGTACAGACCCAGCACCATCGCCAGGCAGAGTGGTTTCAGTCGCATTATCGTGGTCCCTCAGAAGGTGGTGGTAGGGGTTTCCCGGCCTGACGGTCCAGCGCCATCCGGAATACCTCATCGAGGCGGTTGCGAAACTCACCGGCCGCTGCGGCCCCCTGCAGCAGCGGCCAGGTTTCCATCGTGTTAACGTTGGTCAGAAAGGTGGTTGGCGTGGCCACCGGCAGGCCACCCTGGAAATATTCCACCATCACATCAGGCGTTGCTGGCAGAACATCGGGGAATTCGGCATCCCCCTTCCCGTCAAGGCTGATGGGGAAAACGTCAAGACCAGTTTGCTGAGAAAAGGCTTTAAGGACCGGCGCAAACTGGCGGCAGTACTGGCAGGTCGACTGCATGAACAGCACCACTTTCCAGTCCTGCAGGTTAACTTTCCGCCCGTCACTCAGCGTATACCAGACAGGTGACGTATCCTGAGCGGCACGGTCTGTTGTCGGTGTAGCACTGTTCTCCGGCAGGCTAAGAGCGTCCATCGCAGGGGCGCTGCGGCCCGTTTTTCCGGCTTCAAGAGCACGAATATCATCCAGTGTTCCGGCCTGCAGACAGCCGGCCATCACCGCCGCCATCAGGATGGCGGTCCGCAATGCAGTAATAAGCATGGGTTACCTCAAAAGACAGGTGTTATCAGTAGTCAGGTGCAAAGTGGGTAAGGACGCTGACCATCTGGCGATCCAGGTCGTCGTGGCTCATAAACCCCCACGCAAGGGGTTGCCACTGGTGAGTTTTCGGGTCGACCAGAAACGTGGCCGGGAAATGGGTGACACGCATTTTTTCGGCCTGTCCGCTGTCAGGGCGACTTTGCGGAAGCTGGTCGCTGAGTTTACCGTCCACGCTGACGGCCATCAGACTGATCCCCCGCTCTTCACAGAAAGCCCGTATCACCCCGGCCATCAGGTTGTCGACGGCATTGTTGCCCCGGTAGAAAAAGAACAGGCCATAACGCTGCGCCACCTGGCTGATAACCGCATTCTGGACCTTCTTCTCTTCAGTCAGGCGGGCTTCCACCGTGCCGTTGTAATGGCTGCGCTTCACGTTGTAATCCAGCTCCGGATACTTCAGCCGGGCCAGTTTCGCCGTCTGGGTGAAGTCCGTTGCCCGGTCAGTCCAGAAGTTCTGCAGTGTCATAAAGCGGCGAAAGTTCTCCGCAGAGGGATACAGAATGGCGGTGTCCAGCGCTTCACGGGTAGCCTGCTGGAGCACCTTTTTCTGCTCTGATGGCGTCATGCTGGCCAGACGTTCCCGTAGTGTCGGCGGCGACGCCGGTTCGGGTTCAACCTCTTCAGTATTGGGGTTGTACCACTGCCATCCCTCTTCCCGGGCATAGTCAGGTACCAGTACATCATCGGGAGCAGCATGCAGTGATGCTGCCATCATCAGGGCAAGCGCGCCGGCAATACATCTCATGGCGCGTTCTCCTGCATTTTTTCGGCAATGATGTCCTGCGCCTTTTTCAGCAATGCCTGGTCTTCCGGGATTTCACTGCCGGCATTAAGATCATCATAGAAGTCGCTGAAGTTCATCACGCCAAAGTCGAGTCGCTGCAGTTCATCCACCGTGATGCCCCGGCAGTCCGGTGACTTGCCTTTACCGAACCCCACGCCCAGCTGGTCACGACGCCCCTGCTCCTGGACGATACGCGCCAGTCTGGAATCAAACACGCAGTAACCACGTTTTTTCTCGAGACACACACCCAGCACTTTCTTGCTGCAGTATTCCCCGACATACACCGTCAGCTTTTTATCCTTCGCTTTGCCGAGCGCCTTTTCCTCGCTGCTGCAGCTCGACAGGCCTACATCCTGGCCCCAGCCGGAGTCCTTGCAACAGTTATTGAAGCCCACCGCCATCTTCTTGCAGTGCTGTGCTTCGCCGGTAAAGGCGCGGACGTCCACACCATTGAGCGCAGCCACATCCTCGCCAGCGGCGGCCACTGCCGCGAGCGCCGAGACGGCCTGACCGAACATGTTGCTGGTTCCCGTCTGCGCCAGGGCGCAGCTGCCGTCCTTGCAGAAGAATTCCCCGCCGCAAATCTGGCCGTTACCCTCCTTTTTACGCTCACAGGAGTACGTCACCTGCTGGCTGACGCAGAAACCGTCGACCGTATCGGCACACTCGCTGCGGGTCACCGTGCAGGACGGATTCTTTATGAACTCCCCGCAGGTGCCTTCGGTCTCGGTCTGAGTCAGGTAGGTGTCCTGCCATTTCCAGCAGTCCTGATGAATGCTGTACGTTTTACTGCCCACAATGACGGTCCGTGTCTCCCCCGGCTCCACACACTGTGAGCCGGTCATGGCCCCTTCGGTCTTACTGAACGGGCAGCTTTCAGACCATTCAACCCGTGGCACCCATTCTTTTTCGCTGACTCTGACGTACATGGTGAGCGTAAACGTCGATTTCCCACTGGCCAGCGATTGATAAACCTGCCAGTCCCCGTTACCACCGTTGATACAGTTGCCGTTAGCAGTGCAACCGGAGCCCGTCAGCACCTGTCCTTCGGTGATGCTCATCCCGGGAGACCCGCTCAGAGTGAACATATTCGTCCCGCCCGGAGAGGTCGCGACATTGAACACGGAGTTCATGAACGTATAACGGGAGTTAAGGAAATATAAACTGGCATACACCTTCAGTTGTGCATTCATCACGACACCCGTAACCGGAGAAGTCACGCTGAATACCAGCTGCTTTCCGTTCTGGCTGTAACGAAACTGCCCCGGGGAAATTGTCACATACCGGTAAACCTCGGTGTTTTTCCAGTCCCCGTTAATGGTCGCGGTGCGTGTGCAGTACTGCTCAATTCTGGTGTCCCGCAGACACTGATGGGTGGTAATTTCTGTAAAGCTGGCAGGCTGGTCCACGCAACCGGCAAACCCGCCGCCGGTAATGGTCTCCGCCTTGTCTTTCATCGCCAGTCCCTCAGAGATAAACGGCGCATCCAGTGAGGGCTTGTTATCCGACGGCGTGTTCAGAATGGATTCGGTGATGGTTTTCCCGGCCTCCGAGGTATTCAGCGCCGTTGAACCGGGGGCAGTCATGTCGACCCCGGACGACGTCACTCCCCCGTAATAGCCGCTCTCCTGCGGTGAGTCGATATAGCCGGGGATCACTTCCGCCGGCTTAAACCCCTGTATGGCGCTGGTCCCCTGCCCTTTGCTGGCGTTACCCTGCTGCATGCCCTGATTAAACTGGTCATTGGCAACAAGCGGCGCGACCAGACAGAAAGATGCCATCGCCATCAGTAAAGGAAGACAGCGTTTCATTGCGCCCCCCCGCCCAGCAGGTTCCGGGCCGTGTCAGCACAATCCCCCTCTTCCGCCACCCGCTTCAGGGCCTGATGTAACGTCAGGTCTCCCTGCAACCGGTCAACCGTATCCCCCTGGTTGCCGCAGGTCACAATCAGCACAGGCACAGCGGTGATGTTGTATTTGCGAAAGGTGGTCGGATCTATCTGTACCCCGCCGGTATTGCTCTCTTTCACCAGTCCGGCAACCGCATTGGCAGTGGCCCGCATATCACCGTTGACCATCCCCCGGATGACCACCGGAATATTGAGTTCCGCCGCATCCTTTACGCGCTGCTTCAGCTCCTCCGGCGGCATCGAGAAGGACACAAACACCAGGGCCGCATCCACCGGGCGCTCCCCGGGCTGCATGGCCTGACGGAACTGTGAGGCCTGCGCGTCCAGAAAAGCCTGGTCCTGTGGTGCCACGGTGCGCGGCTGTTGCAGAAACTCCGGCGTCTGCAGGGCACGAAAACGTTGCCGGTCCAGCTGCAGCTGGTCGTGTATAAACTGGCGGTTCTCAGCATGGTCACTTGCCACCCCGGCCCCGCTGACCAGAAGCAGGGCCAGCGACATCAGTACTCGTTTCAATGTCTTTCTCCCTGTGACTTAAAGAAATACGCAGTTACGCTTGCGCCAGAAAAGATACCCGAAATTGCGCCGGTCATTGGGCATGTTCTTGCCGGTTTCCCAGCGGGTCACGCTGCGGCCCAGCGGATGACACTGCCCGGCATCGGGGTACTTGTTAACCAGGTGATACCGCCAGCGACTTTTAGGGATGATCGGGGACGGATATTC
The DNA here is from genome assembly GCF_030332765.1 of Citrobacter sp. Cpo071. Lineage (NCBI taxonomy): Bacteria > Pseudomonadati > Pseudomonadota > Gammaproteobacteria > Enterobacterales > Enterobacteriaceae > Citrobacter > Citrobacter sp. Cpo071. The sequence continues at coordinate 55,771 of NZ_JAOWHE010000075.1, forward strand.
AAAGCACACAGCGGTGTTCTCCCCGATACTGTTCATCACCATGCCCTGGCGGTGCAGCTTAAACGCCATCCGTTCACTGAGCAGCAGCGAGGTCTGAAGCGGACTGAATTCGTTAGAGACATAGCCGTTAAACGGATACATGCTGCCCTGACTGCCGGCACACCAGAACAGGGCATCAATGGGTTTCCCCACCAGACTCGCCACGGCGTCTGCCGCACAGGCCCCCTGCGCAATAACGTTGCCAAAGAGAATGGCTTCGGGCTGGATGATCATGCTCAACGAACTGCTGTCCCACATCGGGTCCAGCTCGGACAGATAACCAATATCCAGGTCGCCGCCCTGAAGGCAGCCCATCGAGGTGATAATGTTGAGCCAGTAGGTGAGCGGGTATTTGTACCAGTGGACATGGTAGAACGCGCCTGGATTTGCGCGGTTTTCCTGTCCTCCGGTCCCGCTGCCGACGTTACCGATATTGATATTGAACCCGCCCAGATTCACCATGCAGTACGCTGAACGCGTCACGTCCGTCAGCGCCATCGGCTCCCAGTAGCCAATGGCCAGCCCCACCCGGTACAGAATGCCCATCGGGCAGATCTGGATGGGCATCGACGGGTTCGGAGTGTCCGGCTGGCGACCTTTGACTACCGGCACATTGCCGATGGTCACCGGAAAGATGCACTCCCAGCAGACATCGGTGATCGGGTTAACAAAATTCCCCTCACATTCTGCTGAAGCCGCCTGTGCCGTGCCGCTCATCCCGGTCAGACACAGAAGCATCAGCCCCAGACCGGCCAGATAACGTTTCATGGCATCACCTCCGGCGCATCCAGGGCGAACGTGTCCACCCGCAGGCGACGGCGATCTTCTGCCAGCGTCACCCGGGCCGGGATAGCTTTCAGCTTAAACTTCCGGCAGAGTGAACCGTCCTGGTCAAAATAGATACGGGTATTGAGGGCGTTCGTGGCCTCACGGACATCCCCGTTAACCAGAATGACGCGGTACGTCAGTGTCCCGGGCTTCTGTGCCTTCATCCATGCCAGCTGCTGCGGGTTATCTGCATCAATAAAATAGAGCGTGTCGGTGAACGGCACCGTATCCAGCGGGTTAATCACCTGCCCTTTATGGGCGAACACCCGCCCCTGATGGTCTTTCAGATCTTCACTGACCGTCAGCGATGGATCGATATAGTGGGTGGTGTTCTCCTGCGCCAGTGTCAGTCCTTCAACTGGCCTGGGACGCAGAGTATTTTCAATGACGCGCTGTTTGAATGCTTCCTGCTCCCGGGCCATCTCACCACTGGCCTCCATTGCCTTCAGGCGTGTCTGGATGGTAGTGAGCATGTCCTGCTCAGCAATGGGGTACATTTCCCCCCATGTACCCAGATTTTTTGCCTGTGCTACGCCGGAAATCAGCAACAGTGTCAGCAGCCCTTTTTTCATCAGTTGCCGCCTCCCGCCGCCATTCGGTGTGCCACCCCGGTCTGAATCTCATCAGTGATGTCGCCCGCCCCGCTGACCACTGCGGGCGTCACCAGGATGAGTGCATCATGGCGGCGCTGCCAGTCCTGCAGTTCCGCATTGAGGCTGGTCATAAATCGTTCGGTAAGAGCCTTAGTCTGAGCCTCATCCAGTGACTGAGCGCTGGCCTGTTCTGTGAACTGATCCAGCGTTTTTTTCATATCAAAGGACACTACCGTCGGCGTACGCCAGCTAATCAGCAGCGTCGTTACCGCCGCGTTGATACACACAATGGTGGCAGCGACCAGTAGCAGATTGAGCAGGCAACGACGGCGACGTTGCTCCCGCCGGTGTCCTCCCGCTGTGATGTTTATCCCCTTCCTGACGTCATCAGAAGTGAGAGGGGATTCAGACTGAGCAGGGGTAAGTTTTTGGTCAGTGGTCATGCAGCCTCCGCGAGTGCTTCCAGTTCGCGCATCTCATCAGGAAAGTTACGTTGTGCCAGCTGGTATACAGCGTCATGGATATCCATGTTTTGTTCCCGGCACTGGCGGATAAACTCGAAGTCATCCCCCTTTGAACTGAACATCGCGCGACTGAGCGGATCGACAAAGAGACGATGGAAACTGCAGGTATCGTTGATGCGCAGCATAAAGGAGGAGAACCACTGCTCTTTGGCATCCCCGAACTTGCCGATAACACTGCGCTCCACCTCGCTGAACTGGTTGGGACGGTTCTGGTTATACTGCTTAAACTCAGAGGCATCCTGTTTGAGGATCACCTTGAAGGCTGAGTTACCCCAGGCCGCTTTTGCAGCGCCGGATGCATCATCGGCGTCAAAGTCTTTGATGTTCTGGCTGATGGTGATGAACGCGCCACGGTGGCGGCGTACCGTACGGTAGCCGGTTTCAATGAACTGACCGACCTTCTCATTTTTAAAGTTGAGCAGCTTCCAGCCTTCGTCGATGGTGCAACATTTCTTCAGGCTGCGCGGCGTGCGGTACATTTTGTCTTCGATGTAGATGATGAGGGAAAACATCACCGCAACCAGCAGGTCAGGCTTGTCCTGCAGGCTCCCCAGCTCCAGGACGATAAAGCGGGCATCATCGGTCAGTGACGGTTCGTCACTGTTAAAGTATTCGCCGTAAATTCCCCAGGAGCAGTACTTACCGAGCAGTTCGATAATTTCATCCAGTCGGTTGGTGATACCCGGTGAGTTCTGGTATTTATCATCCTCACGGATGGCCGTCAGCTTCTGCACTACGTGGTCAATTCGGGCTTTTTCCCTGTGAGCTTCCCATGCCTCCTGAACCCCGCGCAGCAGCAGACTGTGATGGACTTCATCCAGCGTACCATTGGGACTTGCCAGTACAGCCAACTGGTCACGGATACGTTCCCCGGACTCATTGATACTGGAGATGTTGGCAAACGGATTGAATTTGAGTGATTTACCGTCCAGGTAGGTTCCGCCGACGTTTTCGCAGAACGATTTGTAGCCGTCCCCCATGTCAAAAACCCAGGCGATACCGCCGGAGTCCAGTACGCTGCGCAGGATAGGCTGGACCAGACCGGTTTTACCGGCCCCGGACGTTCCAGTGACTGCCATGTTGTAGTTGGTGTTGCCCATCCCGTCGCCGTAGATATCGAGGAATGCCAGCTGGTTACGGTAGGACGGCGTCAGCAATCCCCCCTGACACAACCGGTTGTCGGCCACCACCGGCAGCAGGTTCACGGCCTGGATACTTTCGGCCCGGCAGGTTGCCCCGCCCATTTTGATGTCTTCCCAGAGCCCTTCCGCATGAATGAAGGGGAGCATTGCTATCCAGTTACGGAACTGCATATAGGTCGGGGAAAACAGATCTATGCCATTCTTCTTGAAGGTATTAATGACCTGCTGTTCGCAGACCAGCGCATCCTCATCCGTATCCGGACAGAACGTGGTGACGTTATAGTAATAGCGGACAATACAGGTCTGGTTGCTGTTAAGATGCTCGCGGATTTCCTTCCATTCTTTGGCCTGTTTGGCCACGCCGGGAAACAGGGTGGCATAAGGAGAGTTTGCTTTTTTCTCCCGGTCGAGATACTTGCGCGTGGCTTCCCCCTGCGTCGCCACCTGGTCTTCAGCCTCCATCACCATCGTGATGACAAACGGGCTGGCAATGGTCAGGTCCGGGCTGAGCAGGTTGGACAGGTTATCGCCCCCCATCCACAGCATGAACATATCCGGGTTGTTCTCCAGCATGAAGTTCATGGCCCGCGTGGAGGTCACGCTGCCCTGACGGTCGGCAAGACTGATGAGCACATCATCCGGACGCACATCGATACCGATACGCTGGTCAACACAGCGCTGATGCAGCTCATCAAATTTACCGACACGAACCTCATCCGGGTACAGCTGATCATGACGGGCATTCAGCATCCCGTGAACCAGCGTGGCCAGCTCCTGGTCATCAGCCGCCTGCGTGTAAATTTTTGCCGCGTCCAGAGAGGAACGCAGCACTTTCAGGGTATGAACAACTTCCGTCATCACGGCCGCCGTCCGCTTCTTCGCCTTCACGCAGTAAGAAATATACAGACGGTAGTCACGCAGGGTCAGTGGCAGGCCGGTCGGGCTGTTGAACTGCTGCTGCGCTGCGCGCTGATAATATGCCCGGGTGATACGGTTAAATTTGTCTGCATGCTTCCCCTGCCAGCGGAACTCAGACAGGCCCCGGTCAAGCTGATCACCGATCAGCTTGCTGGAGACCAGGTGGAATGATATTGGCGTCTTACGCGGCAGCTTGCTTTTGATGAGATCTTCCAGCACATACACAATCTGTTCGTTAGCGCCGATAAGAGGCTCTGCACGTAGCAGAAAACCCACCGTACTGCGGTTCACAAACAGCCCACTGTCACGGTCATAGTCACGGTATGGCAGGACGCTGGTCAGCTGCGGAAAGTCCAGGCTGGCCAGATTGCGCGTCATCTCCGACGCGCCATCCGGCATCCGGAAGGCGTTCTGCAGATTTTCCAGTACGTTCAGAAATTTTTTCACCCGAAACTCCTTAATTTACCCGGGCCGGAAGAACCCAGTCGGCAGGACTGACCACAAAGGACACCCGACCGGGCTGATGGAAGGCGTTATCGCTGTCCACCCAGGGCGCAATCCAGACCGTGGCTATCTGATCCTGGCTGCGTTGTGGGTGCACAGAGCCGGGATTGTCACAACGCACGTTCTGGCATGACGGCGTCGGTGTGACCACAGAGACGGCCGGACGGTAAGCCACTGATGACGGAGTGGTTGTGACCGGCGTTCCGGCAACCGGACGGGGCGTCAGTGTTGACGTTGCCGTGTTTGTGTTTACACCTGCGGACGTGCCTGCAGATACGGTGGGCGTGGTGCTGACGGTCCGCGTGCCGGAAGGGGGACTGACGGCGGAACGGGATGCAGACAGAACCCCCACCGCAGAGGTGGCCGGTAAATTAACCAGGGAAGGCAGTCCGCCCGCAGCCGGCTTTCCCGCCTGTTTTGCCGCCTTGTCCCGGGCCAGTTGATTAGCCTTCGTCATAGTCATACAGGTATCAGACGTTGTGGCATCGCAGTCGAAACTGCTTTTGACACCGGCACAACCGGATAACAGCAGGGCGCTGCCTGCCATCAAAAGTGTGATTTTTTTCATTGATGTTTCCTGAACAATTATGCGCTGAAGGGTCTGGCTGGGAGTGTCGTGGTTTTACCGCTACCGGTTTTCCCCACGGCCATCGCATTGGCTTTTCTGCTTCCCATCCTTCACCTCTGATAATTTTTTCCCCGAATTTCCAGTACCCGCTGACACTCAGTGCAGGTACGCACGCCAGGTATCGCTTTCTGGCGCCGTTCCTGAATACGGTTTCCACAACATTCACACCGGGTAAGGCTTTCACCTTTAACACTTAACTGTTGTCTGACCGCCTGAATGTGCAGCCTGTGAATCAGGTCTTCCTGCTCCTGCAACTGGTCCAGTACGTCTGCCATCACTCTTTCCTGTGTATGCTGCCCGGACACGCTACCGCCCATCCCTTTCTCGTCTTCCAGGGCACTAACTATTCCGGATTGTGTTGTTGTGGTCGGTTTCCCGGCCGCGTTTACTGTGTGACGACCTGTCCGGTCGCCGGATCGACGGTGTCTCCTACCCTGAAGTCCTGCAGTTGCTTCAGCATGTCCGGCGTATTACCCGGCATGGCAGCAGGCGTGGATGAGGCAGAAGGCTGATTTTGCTTCTTGCGTGCAGCCGCTTTCGCGCGGGCTTCTTCCAGGGTTTCCAGCTGGAAGCCGTCCTGGAAAACCAGCGTGACTTCATTACCTGCGCCAATCGGAATGACCGGGTGGTATTGTTCAGCACGTTTGATGTAGTAATCAGAGAGGGTTTTTGCGGCTGAGCTGACACCACCGCCGAGTCCGGCCTGGCCGATGTCGGCGGCGCTCATGCTGGCAGTTGCGCCGACGCCCACAGTAGTGGAGGAGGCTTTCTCAATGCCCTTGCCGATACCATCCAGGAAGCCGGCCCCGCCTGCATACAGCAGGATCTGGCCGTTACGCATAACCACTTCGCCCTTGATGCCGTTCTTGCCCATAAAGGACACATGACCGGCAATCTTCTGGTCGATGTCGTCATCACCCAGCTTGCAACTGATTGAACGGCTACGAACGATGGCTCGTTCACTGGAAACATCCCCCCATGCCTCCAGGGTCACAAAGCAACCCGTCAGATCGAACTCTTCATCGTTAGGCATCTGAACTTTGCCAGTGAGACGCAGCTGCATCGGGGCGGTATTTTTATCACCGGTAACGGACGCATTGGCATCAGCCCCTTCCACCACGATCGCTTCAGCAAAACTGCCGGAAGAAATCCACGGGAAACGGGGCTTTTTAGGCCCGGTATCCGGCAGACTGAATTCCTGACTGTCCATCATTCCCGGACGCTGAATGGGGGTCATCACCGGCGCAGCCGGGGCCTGTCCGCCGCCTGCTGGCCAGAAACTGGTTGGGGGTGGAACATTACCAGCGGGTGCAGGTTTCCCCTGAGAGGCCAGCGCCCCCGGCAGAGGTTCGGCACTGAGAGAGTCAAAATTCTTCCCGGCCTCAAGTTGTGTCTGCAGCAACTGGTTCTGGTCTTCCAGTTCACGAATGCGATCCTGACTGCCTTTAAGGTCGCGACTGACAAGCCCCATTTCAGTACGCAGTTTTTTAATCTCTGTCTGCGTTTCCTTATTAAGCCGCTGGGCTTCCGCGATGGCAGAACGCTGGACTTTGTTATCAAATGACTGATTGACCACACCGGTCATATCCGGCGCAGGTTCTCCTTTTGGCGCTTTTGCGGGCGGCGCTTTCTTCAGGTTCATCTCTGAGACCATCCATGTCCCGGCACCGCCAGCACCAATCCCCAGAACAAGAGCGATAAGCAGGGCAACCTGACGACGGCGGACGACTTTATTAACGTTGGCCATCTTCACCCTCCCCGTTTCCACGGATAACGGTGACGGTCATTCTTCCTCCGCCCATCAGAGTCTGTGCGTTGTTATCAAACATCACGGCACGCACCCCGGGTTTCCAGAAGTCCTGCTCCCGCAGCGCCACCCCCCAGGTATTGGCATTACGCAGTTCATAACGATCGGCACGCAGCTGGTCGCCCGCCCAGGCTTTCAGGGGGGTAACAGAAAAACCACCGGGGAGACGAATACCGTCAGATAGAGGTTTTACTTCGCCGTAGCCATCAGGTATGTCGCCCGTCAGCACGGCACGGTTAAGGCTGATGAGCAGCTTTTCGTAAGCCTGAGCGGTTTCCCATTTACGGGTTTCAGGCCGTGAGGGCGGTTCTGCGCTCATCAGTCGATAGACACGACCTTCTCCTTTCACCGGAGTGGCCACGACAGAGAAGGTCTGGCCCAGCGCAGTTTCTACAAAAATCGTGAAAGTACGGGTGGCCACTGAGGTGAACAGCACACCTCCGGCCGTTGTCAGTCGCTTGTCTGCCAGCATTCCCCCAGGCGCTGTGATGGCGGTGACTTTGTCTCCTGGGATAAAAATCATGTTGGGATCGGTATTGCTGATACTCAGCCGGAACTGGCCGCCCTGTGGCAGGCTTATCGTGGAAGGTGACTGTGCCTGCGCAGCCGGTGGCATAACAACCATCATGGCTGTACCAAACAAAAACGCCGGAAGGTTATTTTTCATTCGTCACCTCATAGAACCGACCGATACGGGTAAAGCCTCCGGTGTACTTCAGACGAAGCCGGTAGGTTTTTATTTCCGTGGAAGGCCTGGAGTTACCAATCCACATTTTCAGCACGCCACGCACATCGATGCGGCCGTCAACGGGATAGACATTGATTTCTGTGGTGTAGAACGTGGAATTCACATCATTGGCTTTAATCTGTGCAGCCTCTTCCTGGAGGACTTTTTTAAATTCCTCCCGGGCCTCTGGTTCGACAAAAGACATCAGAAAAGCGTGGTTGGAATCGACCGTTTCAGGCGAGACATTGAGACGCAGGGCCAGGAAGGACAGCGTCATCATCCGGAAATACTCGGTATCGGCTTTCGTTTCGGATACCACAAAAGGCGCGTTGTAGGTCATCGGTGTGACGACTGTACGTTGCTCGTGGATGAGTGCTCTGTTGGTCACAGCCAGCCATGCCACGGCAAAGCCCAGAATAAAGACCAGTGTCGTGAGCGACAGAATAATAACGGCAATAATTTTGGTGGATGAATTACGAGCGCTAATTTCCATAATATGGCCCTGCGGTAATTTATTTTATCCATTTCCTGAAACTGGAATCGGGAATAACGCGGTAGACAACCCGGAATAATTCAGTGGGCAGATACCAGTAACACCAGTTGTATAACCAGCGGGAACTTTTGCCGCGTTTCGCCGCCCTTATCAGTTGCCAGATAACTGCCGCAATAATCAGACTGAATAAATATTTCTTGGTGAAAAACCCCCACAGCAAAACAACCGCTGCGGGGATAGCTTCATCAAGGGGCAGTCCAATAATGCGGTTCTGCTCTGACAGGGTTTTCGGGAAACGGTATTTGTCTAAATCGTTTCCCTCCATATCATTTGATGAAGGTAAGACCGACGGTAGTGAAGACGATCACCACAACCAGGCCCAGCAGGATCAGCAGGTTCTTGGTGCGGATATACATCGCCACACCGACAATCAGTTCGGCGATGATGATACACATCATGACGAATGAGTCGGCACCGAAGGTGGCTTTCACATCATCCTTGCCCCCGGCCAGCAGGTCGGTTGCACTGGCCATCTGTCCCACACCGAGTAACAGCAGCGGAGACAGCGCAGCCAGACGGGACAGCGCTTTTTTAGTGGTCACACCACGCCATGCCATCTGGCAGTACTGCCATGCACGGTTTTTTACAGATGCGGGGAGGCCGCCTTTTGATAAGGATAAATTCATAGAAACTCCATTTATATTATTTACAAAACAACCCAGAGCGGTATTGACGGGTTAAGTCAATCCGGCACAGAACCATCAGATAAGATCAATGATTCTGAAACAGAATACTTAACGTATTAATCCACTTTTTTTTCAATATACTGTTCTTCAGCAGGTACGAGAGAAAATCTGCGTAAATGATCCTCCAGTCTTAATTCAGCTTCTCTTTTTTTACTCCTCCCACTCTTGAGTGCACTCTCCATTAATAGTTCATCAATTGCTTCATCCAGACTACAGCTAACATTCACTTTCTTGCCAATTAACCCACCAATGTCAATTAGCTTTCTGATATTAGATTTTGGCTCCTTCATCTCTCGCTACCTGTTTTAATTTGCGATAGGGATATTAGAAAACGACCTTTTTTCGAATACAAGGACTTTGTCAAAAAAGTTTTTTACTTTTAAAAGCAACCAGTTATTTTTTAAAACTTGAGCTAATTCACAATCTCTTCGGAATATAGATTGATGTAAATCAAATAAAAACATCATCAAAAACAAAGCAGAAAACACCGGAAGCCTCATAAAAACAGGGTAATCCTCATAAAGAAGAGCATCCGGAGTGAGTTAAGGTCATTGATTCCAAGATCCCCCCTTATCTTCATAAGTTCATAGTATATGTCACGCTGGTAAATCCCATAGCGACGTGCAATAGATGATCTTCTGGGATAAAACGAAAATGCAGCCAGCAGGTCTACCTGCTGTAAGTTTAATTCAGGGAAAGCTTTTTCAAAGTTAACAAACTTCTTTATAACCATATAGTAAAGTTCGAAATCACTTTCCACTCCAATTTTTTTCTTGCAGCTATTTAAATGTTTCGTAACCACACTATCAGTTCTGTCCAGAAACTCTGCTACTTTTTGTATACTCATGAACTGGCAATATAAAACCATCACTTCGAATTCTTTATCTGTCAAAGATGGAAAATGATTACGTTCATACATAAAACGTGCTGGCTCAACAACAGACATCCAGGCCTCCTGAAAAAAGACAAAAGAATCCCACAAGCAATGAACAGGTCCATTGCAATTTTTAATACATGGTGGAGTTCTTTAATATTGCTGGCTTTTAAATTTTTCACACCCTCATTTGGCTTAGATAAATTAATAATAGCGATCAGACGGTTCAAATCCACCAGAACATTCAAAGTGCCAGATTTATGTGACGTGAGTCGCTAACGCGAATGTAAAGATTCCATATTTTTAAAGAGACCAAAAAAAAGCCGGAATCAGGGAAATGATTCCGGCTTTTAGAAATGAAACCTGGTTCACTCCTGATCATCCTCATCATCAGGGAAAAATATACTGACCTGCTCTCTGGCAAACTTATCAATAGCGGGTTTGATAACGGCGTAATCAAAATTACCGCTGGCAATCGACTCCTGGTTTAAGACGCTCATTTTAAGAATTTCTGTACACATAGCCCGTACCCGCGAAACGTTTTCCAGCATGAGTTTGTTGTACTCCATCTGATTAAAGCCCCCCTCTCTCTTTTCCTGCTGAATCATATAGACGCGCAGGCCCAGTTCCAGCAGCATTGAAGAAACATTGGAAAGCGATGCTTCTTCTATACCTTCCTGTTTCCTGATGGTAACGAGATCGGTGATCTGTTCATAAACATTATTGTTCACATAAGTCTGTATTTTTGGCATTTCAAAAACCTTATTAGAAATTTAAATTTATCTGATTATCAAGAGTCACATGTGAATCGGCCATTTATTTTATTAGAGTCAGTCTGGATTCACCAACTTCATACAGGCGAATCTGTTATACCGAAATTAAGGATTCGAATCCAGATTCGAATCCTTAATTTGTCTTAATTTAGTGGTCTGATTCATAGATGAATCTGGATTCGACTCCTTTACGATTTACTAAAGATTTGCATGTGAATCTAGTATCTATGTAGGACATAGAATAACCATAACAATATTGACGTAACACACTGAAAATATAGGATAATCATGCAAGATTAAATCTTGCGACGGGTGTGGGACTTTGATGTTAAGGAGCAGGCATACAGAAATATACCTACCAGGAAGAATTCAGTATTTCCGGGCATTGCCGTTTTTTATCAAAAATGTCACTCTGGCTAAAGAAAAGTTAATGAGGAATAGCTGACGTGAGGAAAACTCTGATTACAGGACTACTGGCGATAACATTTTCTGCTAATGCGCAGGACTGTTTTGAAATGGCGGGCAGGGATTATAGGATCGAGCCGGATCTGTTACGGGCGATTTCGTTCCGTGAGTCGTCATGGCGTGATAATGCGCTCAACATTGTATCACAGAGCGAATATGCTGTCGGCAAGATGCAAATACACTCACAAAATTTTTCGCATCTGGCTCAGTTCGGGATCACTCCCCGACAACTTTATACTGACAGTTGCCTTAATATTTACACTGGAGCTTACTACCTTGCCATTGCTTTTAAACGCTGGGGATACTCATGGCGGGCTGTAGGGGCTTATAATGCAGGATTTCGTGAAACGGAAGTGCAGGAGAAAAAGCGCCAGCAATATGCAAAAGAAATTCAGGCAATTTATGTTGCCATCAAAAAAAATGCGCCACCAGAGTGACGCACCTGTTTTAATCGATAGCCCGCCATATCAATCCACGTTCCGGATGTTGAATAAGACTGACATAATCCTTCAGGGCATCCTGACGGGCGACAAGATATTTACAGACTTTCGCATATTCAGCCCCCATGTCGGCTGCCTGCCAGGACAACCAGTTCATTATCATCAACGTTGCAATAATTCCGGCAGCATCGGCACTGACCTCTGATTCAAAATAATTACCAGGAATGCACATGTTATATCGTTGTTCTCCTGCAGGTGCGATATATCCGGTTTGTGTAGTAGTGAAGATAATTTTATTCGGTGCCACATTTCCACCAATGCCCTGCGGAATGGTCCAGTAGTTCCAGTAACCGCCATCATAATCTGAATGCTGGCGTAACCAGCTGGCGATCATATTGTCTGCGGTTGGTGTAAAAAAGAGGGCAGGGATGAAATCAAGTCGTTCATTATCATCGATTACACAATAGCACTGGAATTTATCTGTTTTAAATTGTTCGGCTGATTCACGAGTGGCGGTTTTGACGTTAATTGTGTGCATTCTGGTTTTCTCCTTATGGATTTATTAAATCGTTCGACTTCATCACTGAGCGGCAAAGGGCAATGAGCAGCTACCAGGAATAAATAAAAGGGCGCGCAGCGTTTATCTACCCTTTTATTTATTCCTGGTAGCTGCTAAAAGCAGCCCTCCGCGAATTGATGAAATCGGGCGATATATACTCAGGGAGAATGCACACAACCCGGAACGGAAAATCGGCGCGAGACGAATTACCGTTCCGGCCATTAAAGTGGCGGGAATTTATTACCGCCACGGTTCAGGCGGCGCATCCTTAAAGGATGCAGCAAACGGGATTTTGATGTTGCGACAGCCTGGGATGGAAACCCGCTGCCCCGGAGGGGCCGGGCAGAGACAGCGCAGCTGGCTCGGTGCGAAGCATGACAGCCCCGGTTCCCGTCAGGGAAGTCGCCCGGTTTGATATTTATTATTTTAAATACAATTAATAAATACCAAAAGAGACAAACAGAAGAATGCCGGATGAGAGGTGACAGGCGGGAATAAATAATAATATGACAATTACGCGCCTGAGTAATATGTGCGGCGCGTAGCGCAGCCGGTATTACTCAGCGCCGCAGGCGCTGCGACCTTTTAAGTCGGGCAGGTATCCCCTGCCCTCCTGATAATTTACGCTGCCTCCCGTATTCCACGCATAAAGTCCCGCATCACCCGGTATCGGTTCAGGTCTGCCAGCCGTTTTTCAAAGTCGTTGAAGTAATACACTGGCGTATACCGTACCCGGTTAAACTGCATTGTGAGCGTATTTCCGGTTACAACTTCAGCGGCAATCCCGAGCAGCGACAACTGGATGAAAGCCATATTTGCCGCCACTGGATCGATATCAATACAGCTACCGAACATATGCATGGAAGGGTTGATATCTGCTTCCAGTAAACACTCCGCATATGCAATCAGCATCCCTGCAGCCCCACAAGCCGGGTCGCTGACGGTGGCAATCCCTTCCCGCTGGATAGTATCCTGAACGCCAGGCATCAGCATCCGCGCCATCAGACACTGGACAGAATACGGGGTAAAATACTGCCCGCGAAAGTTGTCGACCAGCTCAAGCTCCATAAAAATTGCGCCGAGAAAATCATGGAATTTCGCCTCCAGCGCGCACACCATCAGGCAGAACATTTCCTGCATATTCGCGATATCTGAAGCCTGGTACCGCGCGCAAATTTTCCGGCAGTGCTCCATGCTCTCCGGCGTTCTGATTCGCGCTATATCCAGTTCACTGGCGGCGAGTGACAGAAAATCACTGAACACCTCCCAGCGCCCCAGATGGCGGCCTGTAGATTTAAACACGCTGATAAAGCGGCTGCGGCTGTACTGCGCACTCATCAGTCGCTGAACAGGGGAATATGATTCGCTCCCAGGCTGCGCGTCTTGGATATTATTTTTACTGCCAGCGTTCTTCCTGGCCACATTGAAGACATCGGCAAAGCTCAGTCGTGACATGAAAGTATCTCCGGTAATGCCGCCCCCACAAGGGGGCGGCAGGTTTCACATCACGCGAGGCCGAGACCAGCGTATACCACTGTCATGAACTGCTGCCAGTACTCCAGTTTTAAGGCCGGAACACGGGCGCGTTTACCACTGCGCAGGGCATTTACAAATGCGTTCGCCTGTGCGACGATTTGCGGGTCAAATGGCATGGTTTAATCTCCATGTTGATTTTGCGTATGCCGGATGCAAACTTTTGCGGGTGTGTCATCCGGCGTGGAATGAGCAGGCTTATGCCTGCTTTTTTCATTTCTGGCTCTTGTCTGATACCTCCTTAACGCGGGCCAGAATTTCCGAGTGGTCAAGGTTGCTGTAGTCACGCATCCGGTAATAACGGATACCGATCCGCGCATAAATTTCGGTCACGTTGCCGCAGATCATTTCTGCCAGCATGAAGGTTTCGCACTCACCGTTCTCACTGCTTCGCCAGTTCATCGGGTACATCAGCCCCAGCGCATCATGGAAAGCGTGTATGTCGATTTCAGCAGGGGCTTTCACCGCCGCCTGTTCACGGCTCAGCCAGTAGGCCCGCTCAGCCTCAGCAGTGGTCTGCATCCCCGGCACAGCGGAAGATTCAGTCAGGTGTAAATGCATGTTTTTCTCCTTCTGTTAAAAAGGGACAGCACACCGCTGCACCCGATTCATGGATCAGTAATCTGCCGCCAGTTCGTTCATCAGATCGTCACATTCACCCTGTGCGCGTTCTTCCTCCGCCAGTGTCAGCATGTAGCCTCTTTTCGCCGCTGTGCCGATAAATACAGGACGGTCTTTCAATGGCAGTTCTGCCAGGTAATTCATGGCCATACCTAACAGACGGGACTCATAAATCTCGTAGTGCAGGCCACAGCCACGATTGGCCTGTTTTTCCATGCGAGCCAACACCACATCTGCGCGAATAACGCCGAACGCGTTACGGGAATAGATATTGCGAACAAAACCATCAGTACGCAGATTCATATTTCTACGGTTCATAACAGTTCTCCTTCAGTGGGTTAATTCACACCTAAACGCTGGAACATATCTGCGATAATGTTCCGCCGTGCATATGGCGCACCAACTGCCTTCAAATCAGCCAGGACATTAAATGCATAGCTGGCGTCCTGTCCGTGGAATGCCAGTACCTTTGCAGCAATAGGTTCAGCGCCGGACATAACCCATCTTTCGGAAGATTCTTTGGTGGCGGTTTTGACGTTGACGTTCTGTGTGTTCATCCTGCTTTTCCTCTTGTCTGGTGGTTAATCTATCTCTCGGTGAGTTCCCTGGCGGCAAAGGGCAAAGGAGCAACGACGTACGGAGGAAGGAAAGGGGCGGAGACAAAAGTTTTTGCGGTCCCAGGCAAAAAGTTTTGGCGGAGTTTATATACCCCTTGGATGACGACACGGCGGTGCTACGACCAGCCCTCCGCCCGGGGACTTAACGTGAGATGGCTCACCAGATGTATGAGAAGAGGATGAACACACCCGACACGGCGGAACGGCGTGGCGTCACTTGAATGCCGGCGGCTTTATCGCCGGCATGGTGAAAAGCGGCGCATCCGTTTACGGATGCAGCAAGCGTGGTGTTGACGTTGCGACAGCCTGGGATGGAAACCCGCTGCCCCGAAGGGGACGGGCCGGGACAGCCTGCTGGCCCGGTGCGAAGCATGACAGCCCCGGTTCCCGAAGGGAAGTCGCCCGGACTGACATAACCGACACAAGATAGATGACTGAAAGAACAGAGATACTGAGCAGAGGACAGAGCGACCATCATCAACTCAATGGGCACACCGAACAGGGATGACAGGACAGCAGCAGGAGGGAAGAGAGCGGGCGCGCCGTAGGCGCTGCCGCCCTGCCCCGTTCCCGTAGGGAACCGTCCTTCCTGGTTGTTCATGCCTGCGGTCGCACCAGAGGAGGAAAAAGGGACTGCCAGCGAACCGGCAATCCCTTCATAAAGGCGCTTCAGGCATGTCAGACATCATCAGCCCCTGAATGGCGGGGGTTATCCCCCCGCCGGGGTTAGCTACTTAGCGGATTCGTAAGCCATAAAAGCCGCCACCTCCCTGTTCGTGTCCCTGTAACGTATTTCGCAGAGCGATTTCCGGGTCAGGTAAGTGAATATCAGCAGTGTGAGACACACTATTAATACGCACCAGATCAGGGTACTTCGTGGCAGTTTCATGGCCTTCTTCTCCTTGCCTTGCGGCATCTAAGAGGCTATCCTGATGTTGTCTAGGCATACAGGTGGCCTCGTGGGTTAATGAAAATTAACTACGGGGCTTTCTGCTTCCTGCCACACAACACGGCAACAAACCACCTTCACGTCATGAGGCAGAAAGCCTCAAGCGCCATCGCCATAATACCGCACTCCGTCACTGTCTGACCAGGTTTCCCGTACTTATCGTTCTGATTTTCCGCAAAAATACTCCAGTCGTTTATCCATTTCCCGTTCAATGAGTTCATCGGCAAACAACGGTGCAATCCGGTTCACGCGACGTTCCAGATTCCGCCGACGGGCAGCCGCTTTACGTTCATCACTCCAGCGTCTTATCTGTATTTCATCCAAAAAAATCGACACACACCGCATACCCTGCGCCCGCCACCCAGCGGGCCATCACCGATTCAGGAGCGGGCTGCCCTGCCTCCACCACTTCAGACACCAGTTCCTGCGGTCCGGGACACGGTGTCCGGGGCAGTCTCCAGCGCAAAGAGTAACGCCACTTCATGCATGGCTCCGATGTATCAGCTTGTTGGGGACCATCCATCGCTCCAGTTGTCTGACCGGTTCCGGGCTTTCTTTAGCGAGAGCATCAGACTCAACCATCACACTCCAGAAGGGCTGATTCGCCATCATCCAGCGTTCCATCGATGCCAGTGACGGAAAACGCTCGCTCCAGCGCCAGAACATTTCCTCCAGGTCGTACTGGCGCAGTTCAGTACCCGACCAGCGAGTGCTCCAGCTGCTAACAGTTTCCGGTGTATGGAATGCCAGCTCAATCTCCGCCTGCCCCGCCAGCGCCTGGTACGCCCGCTCACGCTGGCACAGTTCCTTGTGGCGCTGGCGGGTGTATTTTTCATCCCGCAGCTCGTCCTGACAGCGAACCCGCTCGGTCTGCTGAAAGGCCACCTCCGGAAAGAGGCGCTGACCCGCACCGACAGGAAGCGGGAGCCAGCAACACGTCCCGCGACTTTCAATCAGCGCATCGATGGCACTGAGCCAGCAGTCCCTGCTGCCTCGCAACTCCCGCGCCGTCAGCACCGGCGCAAAATGATGGATTTCCCTGATAGTGATGCGCGTGCTGCCCGTGAGCCGCCGGAAAAAGGCGCTGGCATACGGGTACATCGAGGACACCGCGCCGCACGACCGCCTGCGCTCAACCTCAGCGATGGCCTCCATCACGGCGCGTCGCTCAGGGCTGAAGGGAACGAGGGAGAGATGTGAGGGGATCATGCTGCGCCCTCCGCTGCCAGAATGCTGATGATGATGACCTGACTGTAGCCGTCCGCATCGAGACGCGCCGTCAGGCTGACGGTGTGGCTGACAAGCTCCGGCTGGTAGCCGCTCAGGGTACGAATGACGGAGAGCGGGCGACCGCTGGCGGGCACGAACACCACCATCCACGCCGGACTGATGACACCAGGACTGCATACCGCTACGTGGTAATTGCCTAGCGGGGGCGTAAAGCGTATCTGCACGGGAAAGAACCCGCCGAACTCGCTGCGGTACTCGCCGTTCATGGTCCAGTTTTCAGGGCATGATATGTCACGCATAACGGCGTGGGTCAGTTCACGGCGGAAATCTTCGCCGCTGTCCCGCCAGTTCTCCATCTCGTCAGGGGACATGGTCTTCAGCACATCGACGGTCAGAACAGTTTGCATTATATCTCCTTACTGCCACCCCCGAAGGGGCGGCCTCCCTTATCAGGCTGCATCAGGAATGTTGTTGTGATCCACAGGCGGGACGTCAGTGGCGGTAGCATCAGAAGCGTTATTTTCTGCTTCAGAACCCAGCGTTTTTGCATCAGGGGCACGCATCCAGACAGGCCCCCACTGAGGACAGTGACGGGCCATCATGGTTTCAGCCAGGTCCGCTGCGTCAGATTTCTTCATTTTCAGCGCATCGCTGGCGGCCCCGGTCAAACCGTTCTCACTGAGGATTTGAACAATCTGTGGCTTTTTCAGGTAGTCGAAGAAATTGTTCTTCGTCGGCCGCCACCATTCATGCAGATTGAATTCAACAGCACGTTCAACACCATCAAGATCACTGCGTGTGGTATGTCCCATCGTTCTGGTCTGCACACCATCGACAGAACAGGCCGTGCAGAAGACCATCAGGGACATCAGCGTCTTTCCGTCAAGGGTAAAAAAGGTGGTGAAATCCTTTTTCCAGCCTTCCGGCAACAGCGCCTCCAGACGGGCTTTTTCCTGCATAAGGGACTGCCATGCTTTTCCCTCTTCACCAGACGGGGCTTCACTGACCAGACGGTTGTGATGCACCTCGAGACGCATAACAAAGGGATCACGGGTCGTGTTGCAATAATCGAAAACGCAGGTACACAGACGCCAGACCATCAGAGCTACCGTTTTCTCTGGCTTCTGTACCAGCGCAGCCTGAAGGGCCAGCGTACGTTCAGAGGACATCTTCGTCAGCAGGGGCAAACTGATTTCGTCAACAGGTTCAGGCTGGCGCTCATATACCGGAACCTGAGCAGGTTCATCTTCCGTTTCAGACTGCTCACGCAGGATCACCCCGCGCTGGACACAGATGTCACCCTGACGCCATGACACCACCACGCCGGACTGTGCGCGCATTTCCGGCGTCCATGCCCGGAGCTGTGCTGCGCATTCGATGGCCTCCATCTCTGACGCCATCGCGTCGGTTTCATCGCTGGCGGTCTGATTCTCGTCATAATGGTCCTGCAATTCATCCATGCGCTGCTGTTCCTGATCCGAGTAAACCGCGTCAGGCTCATCCTGAATACGGTAGACCGCGCTGTCCTCGCTGTGAGAACTGACCGCGTCCAGGCGTCCGGTGGCCCATGTCCAGCCCTCGGCCTCTTTCAGGCATTCCGCAACCACCTGGAGTTTTTCCAGCAGGGCCGTATCCAGCGCCAGTTTATCCACATAACCGCCATGCTCGTCGCTGAAAAGGTCAGCGCGGACCTCATCGCCGGAGAATGCCTTTTCCCCGACAAACGCATATTTACTGTTGTTGAGGGTGGAAACCTGGCTGTCAGTGATCAGATTACGGATCACACGCACTTCCGGTTTATTGTTCCAGCCCTGACGACACGCGGCCTCGTACACCTGCTCCTGACGGTCAGGGTTATCTTCCAGCGCCAGCGCCTGACAGTGCTCGGTAGTGATGTGGTCCTCTGCCAGCGCCTGAAGAATAACCGGAGACAGCCCTGCCAGTTTCAGCATGCGCTGGACATGCTTCACACCGTAGCCCAACAAATCCCCGATTTGGGCGGGCGTTTTCCCTTCTTCAGCCAGTGCGCGGAATCCGGCGATCTGCTCGGCAGGGTGCATGGCGCGGTGTCTGCCGTTTTCGGTAAGGGAGACAGCCCGTGCCAGTTCACGCGGCACCGCTTTATAAGAAATCCATTCCTGATCCGGGTTTACCTTCCCTTCTTCAACCAGCAGACCGATCGCCTTTGCCCGTCCCCCGCCGCAAACCACTTCCAGCCGACCATCATCACATTCCACCACCACAATGTTATGGATCTGCCCGACCGCATGAATACTGTCGGCATACCCCCTGATTTCTTCCGGCGTATGTGGGACGATGCGGCAATTCAGTTCCCCGATAAACAGGCGGGACCAGGCGGTGTAACGGATGGGGGCATTGTCCAGTGCGGTAACAAGGACGTCTGACTGAGCATCTGCTTTACGCGTTGACGCTTTGGGGCTGGCTTTTTTAACCTTTTTTGCTTTAGACTCGGTTACTGACATAGTTGATACTCCTCACAGATATTGATTACTGTCCGGCCCTGCGGAGTTACAGCTCCGGCAGGGCACCTTCTTACTTACTGCTGTTTACGAATGCCGTAACGTTCGATGTAACGGTTGAGCCATATCCCGGCATCCGCTTCAAAATTCCATGCTTGCCACACCATTTCGCCGTTCTGACGCACTACCAGGCGAAAGTGCGTTCCCTGATCGTCTTCAATCGCGACATTCTGATACTGCGCTGCGACTGCTTTAGCCTGTTCGCGGGTGAATGTGCCATCTGGCAGTGACTGAAGGGGCGGTATAACGTTGCTGGTCATGTATCTCTCCTTTTCCGGCCCCGCAGGTTGGGGGGCGTTTTCATCATGCAGGTCAAAACGGGGCATCATCATCCATCGGCGGATAATCGTCCGGTAACGGCTGCGGGGCTTGCTGAGACGGCGCTGTAGTCTGACGGGGTTTTCTGCCGCCCTTCGCTTTCGGGGATTTTTCAGGAGTGCCAGCAGGTTGTGCCGGAGTGGCTGGTGTCTGCGGTTGTGCGGGTTGCTGCGGAGCCGTGTTCTGTGGCTGACCGCCGTCACGACGACCGCCCAGCATCTGCATAGTGCCGTTCTGTCCGACCACGATTTCAGTGACATAGCGCGTTACGCCGCTGTCGTCCTGCCAGTTGCGGGTACGTAACTGCCCTTCGACGTACACCTGAGCGCCCTTACGCAGATACTCGCTGGCCACTTCCGCGAGCTTGCCAAACAGCACCACGCGATGCCATTCTGTGTTTTCGCGCATCTCTCCGGTCTGTTTATCGCGCCAGGACTCCGTGGTGGCGAGGCTGAGATTAGCGACCGCGCCGCCATTGGGCATATAACGGACTTCCGGGTCCTGGCCCAGATTACCCACGATGATGACTTTGTTGATGCCGCGTACTGTCATGATGAATCTCCTTCCGTTTGTTTTGCTTTTAAAAACCATCACCCGTTGAGTTGCCGGGGCCGCGGTTTTGACGTTTTGCGGGGACCTGCTGAACGCGCCCGCTGGTTGTTACCTTCACCCGTTTGAGAGCCGTTCGCCGCAAGGGCGTAAACCAGCGCGGGCGATGGCGGATGTCCAGGGCGCGGTTTAACGCGTGCCATTTACCCTGGACAGCTGACAGCGACTGTGCTTGTCTCAGCCCCGGCGAAAGGACTCAAAAGGCTGAAAAAACCAGGCAAGGAATGAGCAGGAACCCGCCGCAACGACGGAAAGCGCGGGCGCGAAACGGCGTTGCGCCTTACAGCCCGGCGTCAGTTTGCCGGGGTGCGAAAAGCGCAGGAAGCGGCGCGTAAAAAGGGCGGCGTGACCGGAACGGTCGCAGCAAGCCTGCCGTTGACGTTGCGACAGCCCGGGATGGAAACCCGCTGCCCCGGAGGGGCCGGGCAGAGACAGCGCAGCTGGCCCGGTGCGAAGCATGACAGCCCCGGTTCCCGTCAGGGAAGTCGCCCATAGTGAAAACGGGAACGCGCAGAAAACAAAAAATTATCATCCTCCCCGCCCTGAAGGACGGGGTTTCAGGGCGCACAGGATAAGAATGGATTAGATGCGGCTTAAGAGATGGCTGACAATTATCCGGCGTGATCCCAGCCGGGAACATCAGGAGCGGAAATACTTTTCTTTTCTGTATTGCGCAACGCTGTACCAGGCCGAAGCCAGGAAAGCAAAAACGGTGATCAGCACTCTTAATTCGTCACCCGGCTCCTTCCCCTTCAGCATCAACGTTATAATGATGCCGACAACGATAATCCATGCAACGCCACTCCAGAGACGCAGTTTATCCGCCACGACATTCATCAGGATAAAATTTCCTCCCTGGACACACTGACGATAAGAATCACTTCTGCTGGTCATCTCCAGGATTATTATATTCGGGCACATTTGCGCGCGGCAGCTGCTGACTGTTCTGCCGATGAACTTCAGGCCGTTCACGGTAATAGTGGCGAAGATGTTCAGGCTGTTCCCGCTCAACGAGTTCCGGGACAACCGGCCTGTTCATCCTTTCCTGCCAGGCAACGGCAGCGGCGGCTTTATCGACTGAGACCTTATCCTGATCTTCTTTTGAGAAAGAGGCGATATTCCACTTCGACATATGCATCACCGATCTGCGTTACAGGAAGATATCCCTGATAATACGCGCATTCCAGGGCAACAGCGACTGACTAGGGAGAGGAGAGTACGCGGCGCCGCAGGCGCGGCGAAGTTTCTCTCCGGCAGGCGCAGCCTGCCAGGGTTTTCGCGCGGGCTGACAGGCGCCCTCCGGCCCGGACGCCTGCCATCCTGCTTACTGGCCTTTTCCACCCTGTAAGATGAAATGACCGCCGATGTACACGGCACACTGACAGGTCATGTATTCGCAGATTTCATCCATCACCTGCGCGGTGGTCAGTTCCCGCTGACCGGCATCACGGCGGCGGGCATTAATCAGGGCTTTGTACTGTCGCAGGATCTCACGGCTTTGTGGTGCAAGTTTCATACGTTTTCTCCCTGTCCGGCGGGTTTCCCCGCCGGACATTAATCAGTTGCTGAAGACATAACCGTCATGGAACACATAGCCGCTGCTGAACAGGTCACGCGCCCAGGCTTCAAAATCGAAATAGCTGCGCAACGGCTCCGGCACCTCATTTAACAGGCCGTTGTCCTCAACCATCTCCCGCGCATAGTCCTCCTCGCTTTCCGCCTCGCCGCAGTACGCATCATCAAACACGTCATAGTCACACTCGCCGGTATACTCCGCCCAGGCGATAAAAGCGGCTTCCCTGCCCTCTTCTTCGGCACGTTTGTAAGCGGCGATGAAATCCCAGTCAATGGAGCATTCAGAGACGAACTGCGACGGGATACCTTCCCAGTCCTGAAACATAAACTCGGCATCCCATTCATCGGCATGCAGTACCTGACAGGCCTCGTAAAAATCCTCCCTGCCATCAAACTCCGTCAGATCAAACCATTTGCCGAAAATGCTGCCGCAGTTGTATTTGTGATACGTACCCACATAAACAGCCGGTGTGGTGGTCGTAGTGCTCATAAAAAATCCTCCATAGTCGATGTCGTCTGAGTTCCGGCTTACGCCGTGCCGACACGACAGCCGGGCGAAAAGCGGAGGATGCAAGGGCATCACCGAAGCCGCAGCGCAGTAAAAAAGCAGGAGCAGGCTGGACGGTTTGACGGCGAAAACTGAGCCGGAGAACGACGGGAAGACGGCAGATAATGCCTTTGAAATAAACTGCGACCGGGTGAAGGTGACGGCGCTTACGCTTCCCTTGCATCCTCTGCGGCCCGGCTACAGTAGAGGCACGGCGTAAGCCGCAGGCCGCACAAAACGTCATTCCCCCGAAGCCAGAACATCGTGGAGGATGTAAATGAATAACGGAGCTGTCGCGCGACATCCGATTACTACAGGATGCTGTAAGAGCTCAACGAAAATGCAATCAATAAACAGGTGGAAGAAATCGTCCGTGAGGATAGTCTTTGGCTGGAGAAATCACATAGTACCCGTCGCAGGGTAGGTAATCTAAATAACCAGAGTCGGGACGTATTGAACCTCAGGCATATTAGATGATGATATACCAGATATCGATTCACAGGGTTATGCACCGTTTCTGTGGATAACTCTGAAATATTGCATTAACACAGGACAGATGTAGAAATACAGCCAGTTCCGAGTCCATCCTTGTGTAGCACACTGACATGGAATAGGAGAGGACTGATGGGACCACGGTCCCAGATGGCCATCAGACAGCGACAAAGCAGGGTGGGACCACGGTCCCAGATGACCATCTGACAGCGACAGAGCCGAGTGGGACCACGGTCCCAGTGACCATCTGACAACGACAGAGCAGGGTGGGACCACGGTCCCAGATGGTCATCAGACAGCGACAGAGCCGAGTGGGACCACGGTCCCAGATAACCATCAGACATCGACAAAGCTGAGTGGGACCACGGTCCCAGAGACCATCTGACAACGACAGAGCAGGGTGGGACCACGGTCCCAGATGGCTATCAGACAGCGACAGAGCTGAGTGGGACCACGGTCCCAGAGACCATCTGACAACGACAGAGCAGGGTGGGACCACGGTCCCAGATGGCTATCAGACAGCGACAGAGCCGAGTGGGACCACGGTCCCAGTGACCGCAGGAAACGTTATGCGCAGAGTAAGGGAGAAATGGTCTGGATGAATCAATCCAGACCAAACGCTTAACGGAAAAAAGAAAATATTTTAGTACAGGATGTATTACAAAAAGAAATTTGGCTGAACCGTTATTTTTCTAACTCTCTGAGAATGCTTTCAATCTTCTCAATACAATCTGCAGATATGCGTGATCTATCTAAGTTAACAACTACTTTATCACCTTTATACAAAACCGATGCCCCTGGAGCAAACTGATGCCGGGAGCTTTGCTCTCTTTTTCCTGCAGAAGACTCCTTTAGGACCTCAGTTAGCAACGATACAACCTCATCAGCTTCAAACATCGCTCCAGATTTTTTCTGGTCATGTAGGACTTCCGCCTGTTGTAACAATTGTTTTTCTTTGCCAGTAAACGATTTAAACAATAATTCGCCGGCTCGTGCGGATAGCTCCCCAGGATGATTGAAGAGGGCAACGACAGTTTTAGGTAATCGGGCTGTATTTATGCAACGAGTAATAATCTTACGAGATATATTCTCAGCATCAGATAACGATGAGATATTGCCACCGAATTCATGTTCTAGCCGATATGAATAACGCTTACCACGCTCATATGCGCTTGTTGGACGATAATCATTGCCAAGACGGGACAAGGCCGCCATCTGCTCATCATCAAGGTCACCCACCAAAACCCTGTAATCACAGGAAGTCAGTATTGCTGCCTTACGGCGGCGGCTTCCATCAGCGACTTCAATGAGGCCATCAACCCGACGTCCAAAAGCGGGATTTTGTTGACCAGTTAAAAGGAATGAGGGTATCAGATCATCAAGGGAATCCTCTGTCAGCAGCTCCTGATCTCGTTCATTCCCTGACCAAATATAGGAAGCACTTTCAACAGTGTCTCCTGATATAACCTCAAGAATAAATCTGACATCTCGCCCACAAACAGGGAGTGTAATTGAATTCCCTCTGGCCATAGCCCCGACTCGGGCAATTAAAGAATCAACTACAGGTGCGGCCGAAGTGGTTGAAGAATTCGTTTCATTCGACGTAGTTGGACTTACAATATTTTTAGGAATGACAGGTGCACGTCTCATTATTTAATCTCCCAACGAGGTTTAATTAGGCGATCAAAGATTTCATTACAGACAGGTTCCCAAATTGAAAGTGCATTTCTCCATGCTCCAGTAGAAGAACGTTGGTCAATAGCTTGTTCAAAAACAGTCCTCATCCGAATTTGTCCCTTACCTACTTCATCTGTTTCTCTGACAACATTTTTCAACACCATACTGCCCCAGGCATCTCTTATCTGTTCTTCCATCCAGGGAGATTGTGAGCCATTATTATTGCTGTATTTAGTCAGAAGAATTCTGAAATCTGGCTCAAAACCTTTTAGATCTACATTTTTAAGCAAGTCACGTAACATATCGAAGAACTGAAGGGCAGAGGTATAGTCAAATAATTCAGCCGGTGTAGGTACGATTAAAACGTCTGCTGCGCAGACGACATTAATCGTACCAATACCTAAGTTAGGCGCACTATCTATAACAATAACATCATAATCATGAGCTACTGTTTCTATAGCGAGACGAAGCATCAGGTGTGGGTCTGTAGGAAGCTTACCATCATCAAATTTCCCCATTAACTCCGTCTCAATTCGATGCAAAGCCAGGCAGGAAGGAATGATATCAAGGCCTGGCCAGCATGTCGGTTTTATGGCATAGCTGGCATCATCTTTTTCGCCAAGATAGAAGGGGAGTAAGGTATCTTCAGCATGGATATGAAGATCAGGTACCCATCCATGATACATAGAAGCTGTACCCTGGGGATCATTACCTTCTACCAACAATATACGTAAACCTTTCAGCGCAAGATCTTGTGCGAGATGGACAGAAACTGAGGTTTTATAAACCCCACCTTTATGAGCTGCAACACCAACAACTGGGGGAAAAGAATCGTCAGGGCGACGTAAACGTGTACCAAAGACATCTCGCATATGATTAATTTGCTCAATGGTATAACCAACTCGCTGCTCGACTCTGCCTCGGGTCTCCATATCAGGATGGGGGAGGCGGCTTGCTTTTTCAGCATCTCTGATAGCCTGAGATGATACACCAACTAAATCAGCAGCCTCACCGATTCTCCAGCGACGTGTGATTTTTCTGGCTTCCGGGCTGTCATCGTTAAATTGCGCGATAGCTATTGCTTTTGTCATCTCATGACCAGCGGCTATGCACTGATTAAGCGTATCCATAAGTCCCATTCAAATATCCCTCATCATAACTTTGCATTATTTTATTAAATCTTGAATTTTAATGCAAAGCAACATAAAAATCGCAAAGTTGTTCACAATTAAACCGCATAACTAAGCTTGAAATTGACATCCCCCCGACCTAAATGACGGGGATTCCTGCTGCCAGGCAGCAACGTACTGCCGCGAGAATATTCTTTGCGGCGTTAACGTCGCGGTCATGAGTGATTCCGCACTCACAACAAGTCCATTCTCTTATTCGCAGGCCTGCCCTGATAAGGCACCTGACAGCTATCAAAGCCATACCGGAATAGTCATGGCCAGATAATGTTTCCTCCTTACCACTCCAGCAAGCGATCCGCCACCAACAAACCGTCTTTGCCAACTTCTTTGCAGGCCGGACAAAACATCCAACACTCAAAAGCAAGCGGCATAAACTGGCGGCTACTTTCGCAGGGTACGTATATTGTCGATATTGTGACTCAGATTGATAGCTCTGAACGGGCCGTCAGGCAGTATTTCAGATAATCTGAGTCACCCGCCAGAAGAACTCGCGAGAAAAGGGTTAGGCTAAATATTTGGATTAAATACTCCTTTAACATTACGGGGTTTGAAATCTGAACGCTAGAATAATTACGGACAAGGGCGATATTGGAGACTATTTTTAAATGAATAAAGTGAATACAGAGATGAAAAATTCGATGACCTGCCATGATGCCAGTATTGACGATATTATTATACTAATTCCGGTATATTCTGGATAGATAGTTCCACTGACGACGGTTTAACTTACCGTTCACTGCTCCACAAGATTATTCCTCAAAAAATTTCAGTGCCCTTGTCATACAATACCAAACAGACTTCTCCTGAGAATATATATTTAAATTTAGCCATCCCTGAACTTTAAGTCACAAAGATCTGGCTGGATGAAACGTTGAATTGTTCATGACAGAAGGCTCAGATTTTTCGCCATTAAGATCACATAATCGACATGTTTCATTGACACCTTTATAACACAGTGACTACTTTATGTATCGAAAACACAAAATATGTCACGCAATGGATTGAAGGAACTGAAATGGCTTCAACAAACTGGCTGTCTGATCGCATCAAATCAAGCCGCCCCCATCAAGAACAAATATGGGCACAGGGAATAAATGATTTAACAATCGTATCCCGGACTGATGGCAGAGGAATAATCTGTAGCGCTGGTCTGGAATATATCGATTTTATGTCCTGCTCTTATCTCGGACTTGAACAGCATCCCTCTCTGGGTCAGGCTATTAAAATTTCGGTGGATAAATTTGGTGTGCAGTACGCAGCCGCAAGAACCCGGGCAAAATGCGATATTTTTGACGAGCTCGAAGCAAAACTGAATACGATATTTCTGGACTCTCATACGGTGGTTTTCAATTCCGTGGGAGCCGCTCATCTGGCAGTTCTTCCTATTCTTGGCTCCGGAGAATTACCGGGTTATGGCATCAGCCCAAAAGGCGTGCAGTGGATCGTGGATAAAACGACACACGCTTCGGTACAAATATTAAGGGGGATACTGGAACAGTTCGGACACTACAACAGGATAAACTTCTCTGACCTGGATAAATTGTATACCGAATTAGAGCTGTGTCGACAGAATGGCAAAACTCCCATACTTATATCGGACTCTCTGGGCTCAATGGGAGGCAGTAACGATGTCTATTTTCTCACGCAATTAGCGGCAGAGTATCAGGGGTATTACTATGTTGATGACGCGCATGGTACCTCAATTATCGGTAAAAATGGATGCGGATATACACTGCATCAGACGGGTGAATTCAGTGACAATCTTATCCTGCTTTCCTCACTCTCAAAAGGGTTTGGCTCTCATGGTGGGTCGGCTTCCTTCAGTCATCCCGAGTCAGCCTCTTTCATCAAAAAATATGCACTAAATTATATTTTTAGCGGCCCCCCCTCCTTACCGGGTATTGCTGCATGTGTGGCCTCAGCTGATATTCATCTTTCTGGTGAAATCACTACTCTGCAAACGAAGCTCAGGGACAATATTCACTTCTTTGACAACGCAGTGCGTAATGTCGAAGTCAGGGATAAAGTGAGCCCTATACGTACGATCCATATCGGCTGTGAGACAGAAGCCGTCAACACATCTGGACGACTCCGCCAGCAGGGTTTTCTGACCACTGCGGCCATGTATCCGACAGTCCCTAAGTCAGCCAGCATTATCCGGGTAGCCCTTTCTGCTGCGCATTCTATTGACGATCTTGAGCGATTTGCTGCATCTGTAAATACTTTAACAGGGGAAGCAACATGCTGACGGAGCTGATCACCGCCTACCGCTATTCAGCAGCCCTGCATGCGTTCGTAAAGCTCGGTATACCCGTCTGGCTGGGGCGCATGGGACCCATAAGCCTGGATGATCTTTCAGCAGCCAGTCAAGTAGAGGCTCATCGTCTGTCACGCCTGCTGGATGTGATGGCAGAGCGCAACGTCGTGCGTATTGAGAATAAACACTATGCACTGGCAGAGGAGGCCGGTGCCCTTGCGGATGCCAATAGCCTTGAAACGCTATGGGTCCTCTGCGAGCTTGGTGAGGAATACTGGAACATGTGGCCGGATTACCCCTTATCTCTGCGTTCTGCTATCCCGGTATCCGCATTTGAAACCAGACATGGCGAGCCATTTTTTTCATATCTCCTTACCCGACCAGAGCTGAAAGGTACTTTTGACAGGCTGATGGCAAAAATCACCGAGGAACTTGCCACCGAGATTGTCAGCCACATTGTCTGTGATGATCAGACAGAAGTCGTAGATGTGGGTGGGGGTAAAGGTGTACTGATGAAAAAGTTGCATCAACGTTACAACCTGAAATCCGCCACTGTGCTGGATGTATATCCTGGGAACAGCTGGAGCGAAGGCGGTATCGAGTTTGTTGACAGGGATTTCTTTACCGGCATCGTTGAAGGCAAGGACATCTATATCCTGAAAAACATTCTCCATGACTGGGATGATGCCAGCGCCTTAAACATTCTGCAAAACTGCCATCGGGCCATGACGCCTGAATCAACGCTGTTTGTTATCGAAATCATCAAGCAACCGGACAGCAATAAAGGTAGGACGCTGGACCTGCTCATGGATGCTCTCTTTCTGGGAAAAGAAAGGTTTTATACAGAATATCAGGCCCTGGCACAGGCAGGTGGCTTTGTCATCGACAGAACACTCCCCACTTCTCTGTCGCAGTCAGTCATGGTGTGGAGAAAAGAAAAATCATGAATTTATACTGGATTGTACCTAAGGAAGAATACTGTAATGTCGCGGAGATTGAGCATGCGTACGCGGAGTACACCCATGAACTCAGGAAACGTGATATAGCATTCAGTTTTATTGCACTCGAAGACTGCATTGTTTCCGCTCATCCGGACAAGGGACTGACACTGCTGTACAAGAACCAGCCGTTAGATCATTCCGCTGCGGCATTTATCATCTCCCCTGCGAACCTGAATGCCCAGGCCCGGGCCATTTCCTCAACCCTGCGCCATTTCCTCCGAATCCGAGGTGCATGCCTGCTGAACGACGGGATTGCCGGGATTGAATCACTTGAATGGGACAAAATAGGGCAGATGACCCTTGCTGAGAAAGTCGGCGCCCCCGTACTTCCCTTTAGTATGCTCGGATATCACCGGCAGGTTATTCCCGCCATTGAGCACTTTATGACTCGCTATCCAGGCGAGTATATTTTTAAACCGGCTGGTACCGGCATGGGTTTTGGCGTGATCAAGTCAGGGAGCAAGCAGCATGCGATCAGTACCGGAAACTTGATTTCAACTTCTCCGGTTGAATATTTTGTGATGCCTTTTCTGCCTGATGCTTGTGATGTTCGGTTTTTCTTTATCGCACAGAAACTGGCATTCATTAAATTTCGCAAACCCCGCGGACAAGGCTATATAGGCAATGTTGCTCTGGGAGGGGAACAGGTAATTCTGACGGAGCAGACATTCCTGGCAGACTATGGCTGTGCGCCATTATTCCCGGAAATGCTACGGTTGTCCCAGGAGATCATGGAGGTGGCGGGATGTGCGGTATTATCAGTTGACTGGCTGATGAATAACAATGGTTTTTATTTTAATGAGATGGCCACAGCTGAAACCGGCCTGACGAAACTGCCCGAAGGGATCAGGGCATTTGTATTCGATCAACTGGTAAGGATAATCCACGATAATCATGAATGTGAATAAAACGACCTGTTTCATTTATCTGACGGTATTTCTTGCAGAATTTTCATTCTTCTTTGCTCTGCCGCTATTGGGGAAGACACCAAATCTAAGTGCCTCCAGTGTTGCTGCCTGTCTCGCCGGGGCGGTACTGCTGGAGAGTCTTCTTATGCTGACTACCACCGGCTATCTTGAGCGCTTTTCCAGAAAAAAACTGATTTTCGTATCCCTGGTACTTCGGGGCATTGCGTTTCTGACGATTTATCTGACACTGTCATTACCCGGGTGGCTGCTGTTCTTCTTGATTATTGCGGTATCAAAGTCGGTTTCTAAACCTTTTTTACGGGAGGTGCTGGCTGAAACCCTGAGCGGGCCGAAGTTGAAAAAAGCGCTCAATACGTTCTCACTGTGCCAGAACTCAGCAGTCTTCGTGGCGCCAATGCTGGCCGTGGCGGCGATAAATTTTGCGTTTATAGGGGCTGTACTGCTGATATTGACCCTGTCCAGTATAGTGATGGCTCTGATGGCACTGCGACTCATTTATGCCCTCCCGGCCAGTCATAAACCGTCCACTGGCTCAGCACTGGCAGGTATGCAGGCAGGGTTTCAGGTCGTCATAGCCAGTCCCAATATACAGTACATTCTTCTCTCGTCATTCTTCTGTTTTCTCATTATGGGAGTGTTCATCACCGCCACGACACTGCTGGATAAAATCAATCCTGATCTTGGTACGTACGCCGGCGTATTTTTCTCTGTCGTAGGCGTGACTATCTGTCTGTGGCAGGGGGGGGTGGCAAAACTGATTTCCTTCAGTGACCGGTGTAGCTCACTAATTATTCTGGCTGGAGGGGTACTGTCATCAACCTATTTGCTTGGTCCCGTGTATATTGCGATTACTGCTTTGGTTGCCTACAGCATTTATGAGTCTGTGATCATTCCAGAGCTGTACTTTCAGGCAACACATATTGCATCCGGTGTCTCTGCCAGCGTGTTGTTCAGTTACATACTGATAGTGTCGAATGCCGGTGAAGCATTCGGCTCATGGCTTACCGGATTTGCGATCACACATCTTGCAGACCATGTCCCGCTGTTTACCTTTATCACAGTGCTGAGTTCCGCGATGATTTCGTTCATCTGCCTGAAAAAAAACGGCAGGAAGGAGATACCATGTCAGCCATAGTTTTCGCCACCGGTGGAACTACCGCGAATGCCAGAACCGTCGAGCATCCATGGGAAAATTATCAGTTTGTAACGTCAGCAGCAGCACAGGCATTACGCCCTCTGTTCAGGGATTTACAAGTTCATTCAGTAGCAAATTGCCTGACTGCAGGCAATCTATGGGGCGGTTTCCTTTTCGCCCATGAAATTTGCCGTCATCTGGGGGTGAAATATTATCCTTTCGCCTCGGTTGTTGAGTATGACGTCCTTTGTGAAGCCATATGTACCGGAAGCATTGACTCGATAATATGTCTGCCAAGCTTTGCAGAGCGTTTGCTGATCCCGGAACATAAATCACAACTGACCTCTGTCAGGAACATTTTTTATCTTGGGGAAATGTTCCCCGACTCACTGGTTGAAAAGATAAAAAAAATGCTTCCGGATGTGTGTATCAAACCTCTGGCGTATACGTCGCAGGAAACTGGTCCGGTGGGTTTTCAGTGCTCATACTTGAGTGGTGACCGCTACCATATTTATGATCATGTCGACATCGTATGTGCCCCGGGCAGTGGTGAGTTTACTGTAACGGTCAGATACCCCGGAGAAAACCACCTGCTGGATCATCCAATGGGAGATGTGGGTGCTCTCGAACGCAATGCCCTGTGTCCGTGTGGACATACAGGCAATATCCTGCATATTCATGGACGCATCCCAACATCGAGAAACATTCTTGGTACTTCGGTTTCAATCCACGAGTTCGCCGGGGTATTATCAGAAAGCCCCGACAATTCCATATCTGATACTGATCTGCAACTGATTGAGGTTGATTACGAAGAACAAGGCCTGGGGCTTGTTCTTATGGTATGTCAGAGAAGTCAGATCTCAGCAGATACAATTGGTGAGCGGCTTAAGTCGTCACCGTTGATCAGAGAATTAATCAACGATGCTCTGTATTTTCATGTATTCATTGCAGAGAAACGAAATTTTCTGAAATCAGAGTCCACCCATAAAATCAAACCTTTCATGAGGGTAAAGAGCCGACCTGCTGAAGAAAGCGCATCCTGCCTGATAATTAACAATTGACCCTTGGCACTCCCCTCCCTGAAGGAAGGGGATTCTTGTTTCGCGGAGCCTAACCCAGGCCGCATTAAGCAGTTCAGGATTTACAGGCTCTCCACAAGCTAACACGGCGAGTCCCGCCGATTTTATATTCCGTGTCGCGTTAACATCACGATCATAGCCTGCACCGGATTCCGGGCAGTGCCATTTCCGAATATCCGGCGGCATTTTTTTCATCGTGAAACCGCAACAGCTACAGCGTTTTGAGGACGGGTAAAACGGATCAATGGCTACCACTGAACGTCCCGCCCATTCGCCTTTGTACCGGAGCTGGCGAACCAGTTCGCTCCAGCCAGCGTCAGCTATTGCTTTAGACAGCTTCGGGTTGCGGATCATGTTTTTCACTTTCAGGGATTCGACGCAAACAACCTGGTTTTCGTTAATCAGTTTGCGGGTAGCCTTGTGCAGGGCATCCATCCGGGAACCGGCGATTTTCGCGTGGAGCCGGGCGACCTTCAGGCGGGCTTTAATACGGTTTCGTGAGCCTTTTTGTTTCCTGCTTAAACGGCGCTGCAGCAGTGCTAATCGCTTCGCCTGGTTAGGGGTGTGGCGGGGATTGCCGGTTTTGAATCCGGTACCGGTGACGAAGAAATCTTTTAAACCTGCATCAATGCCGACCGTGGAAGCGGTGATCGGCAGAGATACAGGTTCAAACTCGCAAAGGCAGGACACGAAATATCGTCCGGCGGCATCTTTGGAAACGGTGACAGCAGGCGGCACGGGCGGCAGCGTGCGTCTAATGGCACGTTGCTCTTTGCCATATACAGCGCTGCCGTCGCGGTAATTAAACACAGCATCAGTGAGCGTGGCGGCCTGTCTGTGGCACTTGCATTTGAATGCCGGGTATTTGGCACGTCCGGCGAAAAAGTTTGAGAGCCCGGCCTGCTGATGGCGCAGGGCTTGCTGTAGCGGGACGATGGAAACAGTATTGAGCCAGGCAAATTCTGGTTCTTTTTTCCGTGCTGTTAAGCGGGTGCTGGCCTGCGTATAGCCGATTTTTTCCTGCCGTTCGTAGTACACGTCAGTGCGCCAGCGAAGGGTTGAATAACAGACAAAACGCACGCCCCCGAACGTCCGGGCCAGAAGCTAAGCCTGATCGGGTGTCGGATAGAATCGATATTTACAGGCGCGTCTCACAGAGGCTTACAAACTATGCTAAAAAATGTAAGCCGTACTGACGAGGGTCAACAGCACACCTTATATCCCCGACCTGAAAGGACAGGGTTTTACGGCGCTTTCAGATAACAACCTTCGGATTAACTGAGATGTACAGCCTCTACAGATAGCACGTTGAAGATGTGAAGTAATGGATATCACTCAAATTCTAAGCAATTTCATTAGGATCTGGTTTTACCATTTTCGGATCTTCGGTAAAAAAAATCCAGATAGGTGTGACACTTCCATATGCTAAACATATGCCTTAACTATACATATGGTTCGCATCTGCATATACTCAGCATATGAGGACGATTTCAGTATTCATGGACGTCTTTTCATTCGACCCGGCGACTCCGGGCATGAGAGGTAATGATGAGAACAGTTTCTATTTTTAAAAACGGCAATAACCGCGCTATCCGTCTGCCCCGTGATCTGGATTTTGAGGGGGTGAGCGAGCTGGAGATCATCCGGGAAGGGGACAGCATCATTCTGCGTCCCGTCCGGCCGACCTGGGGCTCTTTTGCGGAACTTGAAAAGGCTGATGCAGACTTTATGACGGAGCGTGAGGACGTTGTCAGCGACGAGGGACGATTTGACCTGTGAACAAAATGTATATGCTTGATACCTGTATCTGCTCGTTCATCATGCGCGAGCAGCCGGAAGCCGTACTGAAGCGCCTGGAGCAGGCGGTGCTGCGCAACCATCGTATAGTGATCTCGGCCATCACCTACTCGGAGATGCGCTTCGGGGCTACCGGTCCGAAGGCCTCTCCCCGTCACATTGAACTGGTTGACGCGTTCTGCAGCCGCCTCGATACTATCCTGCCATGGGATCGCGCCGCGGTGGATGCAACCACAGACATTAAGGTGGCGCTGCGACTAGCCGGCACGCCGATTGGCCCGAATGACACAGCGATCGCCGGGCACGCCATTGCGGCTGGCGCCGTACTGGTGACGAATAATACAAGAGAGTTTGCGCGGGTACCGGGACTGATGCTGGAAGACTGGATGAAATAGGCTAGTAAAAGTAGCTTAATGAACCCGCTAATTTTCCTTCAGGAAATGTGATCACCATCAACTTGAAATTCCATTTTAAAACCCTATTTAAATAATGGGTAACTTCACCCACTATCCGGTATGGAAAGGAAAGAAAAATGGCTTTAAGCGATCACGAATATGTGAATTTCTCAGAAGATTACGAGCTTAATTACCACCTTCAAAAAGTGAGTAAACAGCAGTCGATTGCCAATCGTTCAACCTTGTGCACCATGGGTACAGAGCTAAAAAGCATACTGAGGGTGACTTATGTTACTCACGCTCAGTTCCATGCTTATATTCTGAAGAACCTGCATCGTCTGAGTTAGACACACGCAGCTTTTTGGCTGTTTTTTCTTCTGTTCCCGACCGCCCAGTGAATCAGACATAACAGCCGTATAAACAGATATGACAGGGAGCAGTGGTGTAACTGTCCCTGGGAGACAATAAAAAATGGTTGATTTCTACATCTCAGCTGTCCGTATGGATAGTACAGGGCAACATATTGAATGGGTAAAGACCCATAAGATAACCAGTAACAGCACCTTCAACTCAGAGGGTTCAATAAACTCAAGAAAATTTGTTGGTGAGTTGATTAGCACTGGTAAAGTCAGTTTTAAAACGCTTGTAAAGAATCGATCCACGGGAGCATGGTCGACCGGTGCCACAGTGGAAGTTATGGCGGATGGCTACATTACAACGGACCCGAACAAAACCAAACGCGATAACCTGGGCAACTTACCAACATTCTGATATCTTATGCACAGCAACAAAATGTAGAAGCCGCCAACTTATGCGGCTTTTTTTGTACCCACTGGTCACGCGGATTGAACATAACATCCGTTGTCGGTACAGCTAAAACGGTTGACGGCGTTTCCGGGGTCTCACGGGCGAAAGTCGTCGCAGTGAAACCGAAAAACCACCGGAAACGCGTCTGATAAATTTTACCTGACTGCATAGCCATGCTGCCAGGTGAATACGGGGGGCTGGGGAGTAACGGAACAGTAAACACCGTTAAGTGGCCATTTTAATGGGTATCGGTGCCCGGCTTCGCAGCAAACTGGAGTTTCTCTGGCGCGCCGGTATCGGATCTTTCAGTGAAATGAAAAGGTATTGCTCCCAAAAAACCAATTTTGACACCAACGAGTGGATAGGCCAGAAATCATATGGCCTGATTTTTATTCATCTTTTACTTCGAATAATTCTTCAACAGATTTTGTCGGGTAAAAGAGCGAATTACTGTTTTCTTCTTTTAACTGTATAAAACCCAGTCGGAGGTAGAATTTTTTGGCGTTGTCGTTCAGCGCTTCCACGAACATTCCGTGTATACCCACAGCCTGCGAGGCCTGATACACGACTTTCATCGCATGGGTAACAAGGGTTTCTCCATATCCCTGGTGATGAATGCTTTTATCAATTGCCAGACGGCCCAGAGTCACACCAGGAACATTTTTACAGGGCACACGCTTTTGTTGTGTTTTGCTGGGTAGAAGTGTTTTCTCAAAGCAACTGCCAGACAGGGTGTAGTACCCCATGACACGTGGTCTATCCTCTCTCGTCACGAGCAGATATACACTGATTAAGTGTATCCATAAGTCCCATTTTAAATATCCCTTATCATAACTTTGCATCTTTTTATTAAATCTTGAAATTTAGTGCAAAGCAACAACAAAATTACAAAGTTAAATTAAAACTGCAAAGCTGTTCACAAAACAACCACACAATTAAGTAATAGTGCTATGCCAGATAACGTCATGAATGGTGACATCTTAAAGGGAGAAGGTGGGCAATATGAATGGCTGCGACAGAGTATATCGTTGTTCAGCTGATTCAGTTTTACTGAGACAGCCTGCTACAGGCAGATGCGACTGGACGGAATGACATGGCTGCCCAGAATGAAGGTGATTCGCGCCAAACATGATGGTTTGAATGTCCGCTGAGTGCCAGGAGCGGACACTGTTTGTCCTTATCTTGTGTGCATGAAACTAAGAAATCACGAATGAACTATTTCTTAGAATCACTAATAACAAAGGGAAGCATGATTTATATATATAACCTAGAATTTAGAATGCATTAGTTATGCTCTGGATGATAGCAATATTAATTAACCAAGACTACTTTAGTCTTGGTTAAGGACTTTTTATTACTAATTTAAAATTTATTAAATCATCAGCCAATAACATTGGCGATCGATAAAACCTATCTATTTAAGAGTTTAAGCCTCGTCATTTATCTATTAATTCCCGGTAGCACTTTTTGCAAGACAGCCCAGCTGTAGTTCTGTGCGGCCATTTCCCATTCAGGCGTACCTTCCTCAGCATCCGGATAATGTTCCGCAATCCATTCATCCGCACGCTCTTCCTGAATTTCACACAGCAGTTCTTTCATTTTTCCCATTTGTGCCCCACTGAATAATCTGAAATCCCGCCCACTATTATCCGCTTCCTCCTGGAATAAGAGAGATAGGGAAAATCATAATATGTAGCTAATCTGCTCAATCCATTCCTCAGTAAGCTCGTTTGCGTTAGTTGGCTCGGCCGAAGGTAAATCTGGGTTAATAAGAGTCGTATGGCTATTACAGACCCATTGCTTCTTAGAAGCGTTCCAGAACGCAACGACTCGTTCATCAAGAGTGATGATCTGATGGACCTTCAGTTCCTCTTCACGTACTTCACGATAAAATAATCGGTGGTGCCCAAACAGCTTTAACCCGGCAACAATGTTTGTAAGTTTGATAGGCTGCAGCATAACCATCCCAATCCTCATCAATAAAATAGTCCCCCTTCGAAATCCCCCCCACCGATAACACACCTGACGGTCACGATGATTTATTTTTCCTGCTG
The DNA here is from genome assembly GCF_030332765.1 of Citrobacter sp. Cpo071. Taxonomy (NCBI): domain Bacteria; kingdom Pseudomonadati; phylum Pseudomonadota; class Gammaproteobacteria; order Enterobacterales; family Enterobacteriaceae; genus Citrobacter; species Citrobacter sp. Cpo071. The sequence goes on from NZ_JAOWHE010000075.1 coordinate 93,183, forward strand.
TGATGTTTTCAAAGAATAATAATTAGCGGACTGATAACTACGCCATTAAATTACCAGACACCGGTTTTCAGATGATCCGATTTTTCTTTTATATCTCAGTTTCCGGAAGTGTACCACGATGAGTAAATAAGCAAAGCGGCAATATCTGCTGCCGCGCGCCTAGTCACGATCAGGGCGCGAAACACAATATGTAGAGATACTTTCTTATGAATAAGACACTACATATTGTGTTTACCCGCCGCCGCACGGAGGAGGGTAAGAAGAAGATCCGGGACTTACTTTTTCGGATCTGCGCGGAAATGAGAGGGACAGGCATTGCCTTAGCACCACAGCCATCACTTTTAACAATTCTGGATTCATCACACATTACAGGTTCAAAATACATCAATAAATAGCAATGATAAAAATGCTAGGTTAGCATAGAAAACAAAACAAACATGAAAGGAACGATGATGCTTAGCCAGCTTAACCTGCGTTTTCACAAAAAGCTGATCGAGGCGCTGAAAGTGCGCGCTGGTCTCGAAAATACCTCGGTCAATGCCCTGGCCGAACGTTTCCTCGATGACGGCCTGAAAACGGTCGCGCCCGGTGACGGCTATTTTCAGCTGATTGCCGATCCTGAGGCCACGGTCCGGCAGCTGTACCGGCATATCATTCTCGGCCAGACCTTCGGGACTTCCCCCGTCTCCCGGGACGAGCTGCGCTTCATTCTGGTCTATGCCCGGGAGGCCTTTATTTGCGGTCGGAACAGAGTGGCCACGCTCCCGGCTCTGGACACACTGCTCGATATCACCCGCGACCTGCTGGCCTGGCAGCTGGAGCATGACCGTCCGGTGGATGGACACTACCTGAAGGGGATCTTCCGCCTGGACGGGGAAAACTGGATGGAAGAGTTTGACGCCTTCCGGGCAAAGCTGCGCCCGGTAATGGATCAGATGTATGCCGAACACCTCCTGCGTCCGCTGGAGAGCGACTGCTTTAACCTCGCCGATATTCCCGACAGTGCGCTCGCGGGGATTTTTACACTGTCGCGTCTGAAAGCCGTTTTCCCGCTGATGCTGCGCGGGCTGGACTGGAGCGGGGAGAAGGCCAGAGACCTGGCGCAGGAGCTGCGCCCGGTGCTCCCAGCCGTCACGCAAACCATTGAGGCCGGTACGCTGCGCCTTGAGATCCGCATCGACGGCCAGCACACTGGCGCGCGCCCGGGCGCCTGGTACACCACGCCCCGTCTGCACCTGCTCATTACCGGCCAGGACTTCGTGGTACCTTACGGCTGGGAAGCGTTCTCTGAACTGCTGGGCCTGTTCACGCTGTACGCCCGCCATCCTGAAGCCCTGGTGCACGGCCACCAGGGGGAGCGCGTGATGTTCTCCCCGCCGGGAAACGTCACGCCGGAGGGATTTTTCGGGATCGACGGGCTGCGGATTTTTATGCCGGCAGAAGCCTTTGATACGCTGGTCCGGGAGCTCAGTATGCGAAGCGCGGAAGGCATGCTGGCGGAGGCCGTGACCGGGCTGCGTTGCCTTTACGGAGATCTCTGATATGACCATGCTGAAACAGCTGTGGAACCAGAAAGGACTTGATGCGGCAGTCGAAACCGCGACTGATGACCGTTACGAATTCAAAACCATTGCTGATAATATTGCCCGAAGTGTCCTTTCCCTCCCGCAGGACACTTCAAACGTCATTGGAATCGAAGGGGCATGGGGATCGGGTAAAACCAGCCTGCTGAACCTGATATTAAAAAGCCTTCACCAGACAAAGGACGGCCGCACGCATGTACTGCATATTTCTCCCTGGCTGAGCGGGAGCAGCCCGGTTGAAGCGCTCTTTCTTCCTGTTGCCACGATTATCCAGCAGGAAATGGAAAGACGCCATCCTCTGAAGGGTTTCAAAAAACTCTGGCGTAAATATCTACTGTCGCCGGAAGCGCAAAAAGTCATTGAATATGCTCAGGATACGTCGTCGCGTGTCCTTCCGCTGGTAGAGTATATCGGGCAGTTTTCCCGTATTGTTAACGGAATAGCTGGCGGAATAAAAGTCTTTACCGGGACGCGTCTCGCAGTGGATCAAAAAACAACCACTAAACTGCGGGCGGAAATTGCACAACAACTGGTCAGTCTGGATCTGAAATTCATTGTAGTTATGGATGACCTAGATCGTCTTGAACCTTCCCAGATTGCTGAAGTTTTCAGACTGGTACGCGCTGTGGCCGATCTTCCGCGATTTACGCATATTCTTTGCTATGACAGGAACATCATCACGCATGCTGTTGAGCATGCACTGAACGTCGGGGACGGGAACCGTTATCTGCAGAAGATTATCCAGCTCAGTTTCAAGATCCCACGCCCCGAAACTTTCGATCTCCGCTATGAATTTGGTAAGCGGGCTGCCGATTTATATGAGCAAATAAATCATCAACGGCCGGATGCCGCAATGTTAGATGATCTTGCCAAGGTGTCCGATACATATGGTGCAGCATTATCCACTCCCCGTGAGATACATCAGGCTATGAATTCCCTCACTTTCCTTTATCCAGGAATGCGGGATTTTGTGTATTTTCCTGATTTGTGCCTGCTTCAGCTTATCAGGGTGACTAATCCAGCCCTGTATGACTGGACCGAGCATTATCTTACGGAGCGGGCAGTGGTAGAGACAGGTCAGGGGGCACTTGCTGACGGAGAAAAAGAACTGTTTCAGCAGGAGCTTGTCACCCTGCTGAAGAGATTTCGGGCGTCCGGAGCAAGCTCATTCTTGACGCTCGCAAACTGGATACCGGGGATCAACGGGCATGATGATGAACATCTGAATCTCTTTGAGCCGGTCAGTGAGGATTTTCGCCATAACCAGACGACAGGTAAGCGACTCAGCAGCATGACACACTGGCGATATTATTTTGCTTTTTCTGCGCCTCAGAATGTATTGCCGTCTGAATTTTTCGATCGGCTTTTTGTGCTGGCCGCTTTACCAGAAAAGGAGTCGCAACTGTCTGAACAGTTACTGTCGAAAATAAGCAGTGAAGGCAGCATGACCGGCACCTGGTTCGAACATATTCTGAGCAGGCTGACTCCGGGTCTGATAAAAGGACATAATTTCGAAGAGTGTGCAGGGCTTGTTCAGTTTTTCTTCGATCACACGGATGAGGTCAGCACTCGCTTCAGAACCCGTAACCCATGGTTTTCGCTGCGTGAAACGGGAATTAATCAGGTTGTAAGGCACTTGCTGGAGCATATGCTGGAACTCGACGAAACCAGAACGGCTGCGCTACTGGAGATGTTCGTCAGCAGTGGAACTTCGCCATTCTGGACAGCAGATTTTATGCGGGATCTTATCTGGGAACACGGTCTGGCTCAGAACAGGGTTACCAGTCCTTCTGAGGCTCTGCTGAGTCGTGAGATTACCGAACAGCTCCGCGATAGATTTGCTGTCCGTATGAACCAGGAAGAAATGCGGAGTCAGTTGCTTTCACGTCAGTCACTCCTAGGATATCTGTATGCCTGGAAAGAGATGAGTTCGCTGGAAACGGTCAAAGACTGGGTACAAGAGGTTTCTTCGACTGATCATGGACTTATCGATTTATTAATGAGCTTACGAACTAACGTATTCAGTTCAGATAAAGGCGCATACAGGCGAATTGATCATGAGCAGGTTAAGGACTTTTTTGATGACTGGGATGGAGTCAGACAGCGGGTCAAACAGGTGTTAGAGGATAAAATGTTAGCTCCGGAACTGCTGGAACTTAAAAGTGACATGGAAGTAAATTTGATTGACCCCATCCAAACGGACATACCTGCCTTAAAGTCGGACTGACAGAAGGAAAAGGCCGCAATGCGGCCTTTTTTTATAATATTTAGGTGATTATGCGCATTAAGTTTTTTCTATATGAAAAGGAACACCTGCTTACTACAGCTCGTTCAGCAGCTTGCGTTTCCAGTTCTTCAGCTCAGAATACGCTCATATCGCGAACGAAACGCTTTTTCGCCTCCCTCCATTTGTCTGCATATCAGAGCCTTCATCGGGGCTTCCTGAAGCGCGCCGCAAAGTCCCGGATACAGGCCGGTACGATCGTGCTGCATACTGATAACGTATTCTGCATCTCCGTTAACCACGATAGGGGCAGAATGCGAAACAATAATAAGCTGCCGGCGCTTCTTGTTAGACATAATCGCGGGTATTACGCTCATGCTCAGCATCAAACAGTCCAAGTCATCCTCAGGTTGGTCCAGCAGGAGTGGATCAGTGCCATAAGATAAAAGGAACTGCAGCATGCTCGCCCCTTTCTGTCCCGGAGAAGCAGACGAAATATCCTCCATTTGTCCTCCGGGTGCCCGATACCGGATGTGAATGCCATCATCGGGATACCAGCATTGCAGTGCATCCACCTGCTGGTCATTCAGACCTCTTAGGCGATTCCGGAAAGTACCATGAAGCGAGGCTCCAGCCCCGGAGTTATTCTGACGGATTTCCTGGTGCAGCGCTTTCAATTCGTCCAGCGCCCTGTATTTTTGCTCTGTTGCCGCAGGCTGGGGGCTGAACGGACGCTGGCTGACAAAGGCATGCAGTAAGCCACTCTCATCACTGTGATCGTAGATACGTTCGGCAAAATTATTGATGCCAGTCACCATCTGATAACCAGACACGATCTCTTCATGTGGGGCGCAAAGGGGAAGGATCTTGATGTCCAGATCGGTAAGCGACAGGGAAGACAGAAATGCTTTCCGGTTATTTGTCAGAGTCATACGGTGAGCACGCATATCAGACAGCAACAGCTCAGACCGCGCCTGCGAGGCGGTAATCATTCCGTCAAGGCCGTCGTAATTTCTCAGCTCATGTTGCAGAGCTTCACAACGCGCCATCAGTTCGTTGAGGACATCGGGATTTAGTCCCTGAGCACGGAGGGCAACAGCTTCAGCTTCCACTGCTGTCTCCTGTCTACTGACTGCAATTCCCAGAGTTGTGAACGCCTGTTCCTGCCTGATGTCTATGAGCTCTGCAGCACATTCTGCCAGTAGTGCATTAAGCCGCTGGTCGTAATGCTGTTGTACAGACGACAGGCGTGCCATGAATTCCGTCAGTGGCCCGGACGGATCCGGTGGAATGGCAGGTATCTGCTGCGGTTCTGCTGCCAGAGACTGAATGGCTGCAATATGCTGCTCGTAGAGCTCCAGTGGGTAGGTTGCAGCAGAAAGCTCACTTTTGGCCAGAGCCAGCAGGCTGCAGACGGGATAGTAGGCGCTTGACTGCAGCTGGCTGATGGCACGCAGTGCATCAGATAATTCTCCCTGCAGCGAGTCGGCTGTCACCTGTCTGGCCCGGAGGCCACGCAGGGTGATTTGTTCGTTCAGATATTCCCGTTCCAGCTCATTCCATCGTTCTTTCCAGGCCCGTTTATCGACCACCGGACTCTCGTCACAGACGCGCAGGAATGCACCAGTGTCTGAAGCCAGCTCGTAAAGCATTTTCTGACTGTAGATCGAGAGCGGGAAACGGTCGGCCGACCAGTAGCTATCAGGTATCCACTCGCCGTCACTGAAGATATGTAATTCATGGTTACCACCTGGTCGCCAGCTGAGCCTGAAATCGGTGCCCTCTTTATGAAACACACATTCGATGAAGGAATCTTCTGTCATCCCCGACTCACTGAACTGGCTCAGACTCCGGTTCTGGGACGCAGTGAGTCCCCAGGTCTTGCGCATCGCAAGACGAATACTTTCGATGAGCGTGGACTTACCGCTGCCCCTGGAGCCAATTACGGCGTTATAAAAAGGACTGAATTCTACCGACGCTGCGTCCTGATCTGCAGGCTGGCAGTAACGGGTCCTGAGCTTCAGACTACGTAAATGCGAAGCGGGTTCCTCGGGGGGAAGCTGATCGAAAAGAACACAGTTATCCGGATCAAGTAGGGCATGACGGAGCCCGTCAAAATCAGGGGACGACATTTTTAACCAGCACGTGCGTGCACCGGCCTGTTCAGGATGGTGCGCGTCTGAGCCCCGTAGCCACGGCAAACCATCAATAAGCCGCCGATGGGTCCCATCGGTAATATTTTCCACCTGATTCCTGATCTCAACCGCATGGGGTTTTTCCTGAAAAGCGGCAGTCAATTCACCCTGATTGGTCAGGCTTTGAAGAATGCCTTTAACCGCATCTATATGGGCAAGAATACAGACCGCCTCAGGGTTACGGCGAATATTGTTAATGATACCGGCTGGTCCCAGCTGGAGGACCAGCTGGTGATTTTGGGCATTACGTGGAATGGGGCAGTTGTTATTGCACTGGGCCAGAAGCCTTTCCACATCGGCAGTGGTGCTGTGCGTGTGAAGAACTGCCAAAATGTGGACATTGCCGGTTGCAGTCAGCTCCACCCCAGGAAAAAGTGTCAGCGGTCGGAATTCAGGCAGCTCGCCGGTACTTGCGTCCTGAAACATTTTAGCCAGCTCATCTTTCAGGATGTCGATCCAGGCACCACTGTTATGGTCGCTAATGACAACACAATCAATCTGCTGTCGCATGTAAGCAAGAAGCCATTCTCTTGGAGTGATATCAAACATTCTGTAATCGTGTGAAGCCGGAGTATGATTATGAAAATCAAATTTATACCAGCGAGATCCTACCATCATTGTTCCTTTTCCATGGCGCTTTAGAAGTCTCCCAACTATAAGAGATTTTTTACCCAGAGAATGAAACTTTTACTCATATATTCCAGGGTTATTATGTCCCACCAACTTAAGTCCCGGTATAAATCACCCTCATTTAATTCATAGCTATGAACCAGTATTGGCCGAGGATCCGACTTTACCTTTTTCCGGATCTGCGCGGGAAAAGAGAGAAATCACATAGGTGGAACATATCCATCTGCTCGGGAGAGAAAGAACATGAGAACCGTATCGATATTTAAAAATGGCAATAACCGCGCTATCCGTCTGCCCCGCGATCTGGATTTTGAGGGAGTGAGCGAGCTGGAGATCGTCCGGGAAGGGGACAGCATTATTCTGCGCCCCGTCCGGCCAACCTGGGGCTCGTTCGCACAGCTCGAAAAAGCTGACCCGGACTTTATGGCGGAGCGCGAGGACATTGTCAGAGACGAAGGACGATTTAACCTGTGAATAAGATCTATATGCTCGACACCAACATCTGCTCGTTCATCATGCGCGAGCAGCCGGAAGCCGTGCTGAAGCGCCTGGAGCAGGCGGTGCTGCGCGGTCATCGCATTGTGGTTTCGGCCATTACCTACTCCGAGATGCGCTTCGGTGCCACCGGTCCGAAGGCCTCGCCCCGACACGTGCAGCTGGTTGACGCGTTCTGCACCCGCCTCGATGCCATCCTGGACTGGGATCGCGCCGCGGTGGATGCGACCACGGAGATAAAGGTGGCGCTGCGCATGGCCGGCACGCCGATCGGCCCGAACGACACGGCGATCGCCGGGCACGCCATCGCCGCCGGTGCCGTGCTGGTGACGAACAATGTGAGAGAGTTTGAGCGGGTGCCTGACCTAGTGCTGGAAGACTGGGTGAAGTAAGACACGCTTTTCGAAGTCAGGAGGTAAGGACACTAGGAAACAGCCCGTATACTGGCTGTTTTAACAGATATCTACAGTAAGCTGTCCGGGACTGTAGTTTATCTTCAAAGATCAGACTATCAGGGAGCTAAAGCCTATCTTCCGAAATTATGGCGGTAAAAACAGTGGATCAAGCGGTACGGGCAACCGAGCTCTGGTTTGCTGCCGGTGGCAGGGCGATGATCTTGTCACATTCCATAATCACGTACTCCGGGATGAGATCGAATCTAGACGGATCCAGCTGACAGATGAACTCATTTTCAATGTGGTACGTTTCGTTAACGAATTTTCGTATTACCGGATGGTCCTGATCCAGTTCCAGTAAACGGAATACCTGCAGTTTTTCATAGCCGTTACGACAGCGACGGTACAGGTTTTTTATTTCATCTGGGCTGCTGACGAGAACCTGAAGTCGCGGGTAATCAAAGCTGTCCACATACTCCCGGATATCCCGCCGGGCCTGCTGAATTTTCTCAGGCGCCATTTTGGGGTACCCCTGGCGCCCTTCGCTCGGAACGCTATGAAGAGGATGACGGCCCGCTGCTGACCGCGATGCTGGACAGATTTGGGTTTACGTCGGACCAGGCTTGCCGGTTCATCCGTATTATCCGTTGGCCATTGATGAGTCAGGAAGAAACTGACCGGCGCGAACTGGACTGAATGTCTACAGTGGCTCCTTATGACGGATGGATTCGGATTCTACAGTCCGCTCTCTTGTGAAGAAGCCACCCCAGCGCTGAATTATCTGGCTGGCTAATCGGGGCTAGATACCGCAGAAGAGTGGCTACTAACGTAGTGTGGGCGGGAAATAAATCGCCGGAAAAGTCCTGAGCCAGTCCTGCGGGGTCGGCACTATGCATATTATCTCCAGCTACGGCAAAAGAGACTAGGATAAACCGGGTTAGCATAGCTGCAGAAGTGTTGCCCATCATGGCATGAAGCTGTCGATTTATGAGCAGTATCCGCAGGATCAGTTTCTCTTTGCCGTTTCAACAAGTTATCTATGCGACATCGGGGACGATATCCAGTCCTGATTTCGGCAAAAATACTGTAATAGGACCAGGCTGCTTTATGTAAGCGGTACGGTTTTACTGGATCAGTCTAAACCAGTTTTATTCATCTTTTACTTCGAACAATTCTTCAATAGATTTTGTCGGGTAGAAGAGCAAGTTACAGTTTTCTTCCTTTAACTGTATGAAACCCAGTCGAAGGTAGAATTTTTTGGCGTTGTCGTTCAGTGCTTCCACGAACATTCCGTGTATACCCACAGCCTGCGAGGCCTGATACACAACTCTCATAGCATGGGTAACAAGTGTTTCTCCATATCCCTGGCGATGAAGATTTTTATCAATTGCCAGACGACCCAAAGTCACGCTCGGCACGTTTTTATAGGGCACACGCTTTTGTTGTGTTTTGCTGGGTAGAAGTGTTTTCTCAAAGCAACTGCCAGACAGGGTGTAGTACCCCATGACACGTGGTTTATCCTCTCTCGTCACGAGCAGATAACCACGTAAAATCTTACTGTTGTGCTGACGTTTCAGATGATCGGTGAGAAAAGTATTCAGATACTCTTCTCCACAATCGAAGTTGCTTAAATCATATTCAACTTCCTCTGAAAAAATCTCAATCCTTAAACCGTCCATTTATTACTCCAGTTCCCGGAGACGGTTAGCGGCGCGTTTCAGTCGGTCATTCGGTGCTGGCAGATTAGTGATTGCATCCATAACCAGGTTCCAGGACTCCTCATTGAGGAGCAGACGACGGTGCTGGTCAATAACTTCTGCAGCGCGTGCTGAGGCGGTACTGACCATGAACTGCGAAATTGACTGGTTAGTCATTGCTGCAGCTTCTTCGATCATGTGTTTGTCGTCTTCATTTAATCTCAGGTCAATGCGCTGCTTTTTCAGTGCTGACATGGTTTTTCTCCCAGGCCACTCTTTAATCTGAAAGAGCGGATCGTTTTGTTGAGTTCAGGACTTAAGTATTAGTGTGTACGGAGGTATGCCGTACAAATATAATAGAGTTATGGTATGCAGGTTTCAACCACTAGTTGGCTGTGGATCCGGGTACAGCACATAAAGGTACAGATAAAAGATCCCCGATGTTGATCTGTCAGGCTCAGATTACCGTTGCGGTTTCTGATTAGAAGAAACCAGAATCAAACTGTACTATGTAACTTCCGTATCATGACTCTGAGAGAAATGCAGTTTTGACATACTCTGTATTGAGAAATGAATAGATCAGTGCTCGCCGCAGTCCGGTGACCGGGCTTATGCCCGCGAACCGGCGAGGAAGCGCAATAACACAGATGCTGGCAGGAGCAGGTACGCGCTGTTGCCGGTATGAAAAGGGATCATTAAAGAACTGTCTGAATGACCTTGTCGGTCAGCAGGTTATCCACATATACAGTCATTCGATCCAGTCATAAGATCCTTAAAGCGATCCCTGTAAGATCCAAAGAAGATCCCGACACCTCTGAAAGCCGCGTCAATACTGAGCCTGGAGCCTGATCACATAAGCTGTAGCATGTTAATCATAAGCTGTAACTGGTATGTAATAAGCTGTATTATGCAAAGGATATGCTGTAATGAGCCTTTGATATAAACTACAGTGAGTATATCCCCTGAAAGTTTATCAGGGCTGTGCATAAACTGAAGCCAGTTGTCTGGCGCTTTACAGGCCATAACATAAGAACAGTGGCCGCTTTTATTCTTAAACTATCCACCGATCGGAGGCGCTCTGGACAAGGACAATCTGGACATAAAAAAGCTGTTTGAAGAGGTGGATAAATCCTCCGGTGAAGTGGTTAACCTCACGCCCAATGCCAGCAATACCGTACAGCCTGTGGCCCTGATGCGGCTGGGGGTGTTTGTTCCCACGCTCAAATCACTGAAAAACAGTAAAAAGAACACGCTGTCGCGGACTGATGCGACGGAAGAACTGACGCGTCTGTCTCTCGCCAGAGCCGAAGGGTTTGATAAGGTTGAGATCACCGGCCCCAGGCTGGATATGGATAATGACTTCAAGACCTGGGTAGGGGTGATCCATTCCTTTGCCCGGCATAAAGTCATCGGCGATAAAGTTGAGCTGCCGTTTGTCGAGTTCGCCAAACTCTGCGGGATCCCCTCCAGTCAGTCATCACGCAAGCTTCGTGAACGTATAAGCCCCTCACTCAAACGTATCGCGGGTACCGTGATCTCATTTTCCCGCACAACTGAAAAGCACACCAAAGAGTACATCACACATCTGGTGCAGTCGGCTTACTATGATACGGAAAAGGATATCGTCCAGCTGCAGGCCGATCCACGTCTGTTTGAACTGTATCAGTTTGACCGGAAAGTGCTGCTGCAGCTCAAGGCCATCAATGCCCTGAAGCGCCGGGAGTCCGCTCAGGCCCTGTATACCTTTATAGAGAGTCTGCCGCGGGATCCGGCGCCGATATCACTGGCGCGTCTTCGGGCCCGTCTTAACCTGAAATCCCCGGTGTTCTCTCAGAACCAGACGGTGAGGCGTGCCATGGAGCAGCTCCGGGAGATTGGCTATCTGGATTACACTGAGATCCAGCGGGGACGCTCCAAACTCTTCTGCATTCACTACCGCCGGCCCAAGTTAAAGCCACCTCATGATGAGAGTGCGGAGAACCCACAGCTGCCTGCCGCACAGGGGGATGTCAGTCCGGAGATGGCCGAAAAACTGAAACTCCTCGAGAAACTGGGCATCACCCTTGATGACCTGGAAAAACTCTTCAAATCCCGCTGAACATAAGCTGTAGTGAGTAATCTATCCCGGTTTACTTACTACAGCTTATATTACTGTCTTTGATTAGTGTTCTGCTCACTACAGCTTATATAAGCAGTGATGAGCCCAGCCCATACCGGAAACCCATCCTTCCTGATCCACAACCCCTTAAGAATGGCATGCCTGTTACTGCCGGAGCCCAGCGAATCCGCCGTGCCCCTATAGATCGTAATCTGCTCACTATAGCTTATGTTGCCTGCTACAGTTTATTTCACTAACTACAGCATATCTCAGGGAGGATTTACTCACCACAGCTTATATAAACTGTGGTGAGTGACATTGTCACTTCAGAGGGGGGAGTGTCCGGAGGATCTGCGCGGCGTCATGCCCGTCACCGGTGAACGGCACGGCCAGTGTGGCCGCCATGTCCAGCGCAAACACTCGCGTATACACCTCCATCGAGCGCGGATCCTTGTGACCGGCCAGCGCCTGAATAACCTTCCTGGGCTGGCGGTGATAAAGCATGTGCATGATATAGCTGTGCCGGAAAGTATGGGGCGTCACCGGAATCGAAAAATGTACTCCATCAGCTTCGGCCCGCTTCACGGCCTGCTTCAGCCAGTTCCGCATGGTTTCGTCGGTGACGGCCCACAGTGGTTCACGCCGGCGGGGACGGGTGGTGACCATCCAGCTCTCCAGCTGCCTGACATAGCTTATATCTGTCAGCGGGACCAGACGGACCTCATCTTTTGGCGGGCGGCCACGTCGCGCGCGGACTTTTTCAGACAGCACCCGCACAAACGGCCTTAAGCCGTCGAGATCAAACGACTCCGGCGTCAGCGTTCTGGCTTCTCCGATACGGATGCCGGTGTTCCACATCGTGGCGAACAGCATGTGATGTCGCTGGTCGGGCATATACCAGAGGAGGGCGCTCACTTCCGGGGCCAGAAGATAGGCCGGGGTGGCACCGGTGGAGGTGGCCATGCGTCGTAATGCCACGGCGGTCGCAAAATCAACGCCCGGGGCGATCGGCAACAACGAAACGCGTTCTGGTGAATTCTGCAGGGGAATGACGTTGTTCATCAGTTATTTTTCACGTAGCGCACGCACTGTTTATGGATACAGGTATTTTGCACCTGGCCGGCCGATCCTGCCATGACAATAAATCGCAGCGCGCAGATCCTTTTATTGTCTTATCCCGCATTATTGCGGGTAAAACCAAATGCGTAAAGGATCCTTTTTCCGTTCAGATCCACGGTGAAGCCAGTCACGACGGGGCCTGCAGGCGCTTTTACGGTTTTTGGGAGAATTGGGGTAATGCCAGGACAAACAGGATCGAAGAAAAATTAGAGCAGGGAAGATGAGGATGCGCTATGTGAATTCTGACGTGGTACACCCCTGTAACCCCGTCAGTTTTCACGCTACTGTGTGACTGCCCGCATCGCGGTACTGACTTAATATATAATTTGCGGAGGAGTACCGGTTGATAATAACAGCCATAATATACAGGCTCGAACAATTCATCCGTAATGCAAGGGAATTGCGTTTGCTATGGTCTAAAACCCCCGTATTTTAATGACAAGAAAGGGTTACCGGACGAGTCAATATATTCATATGATAAGCAAAAACAGACACTATGAAAGTAATCTATGCCGGTAGCCGACACCAGTCATCTGATTTGCACCTCAGAAGAGTAAGATGGATGTAAAGTTAAGTAAAAAAGTTCCCCCACTGCTCTGGCGGGAAAGCAATATCCTATGCTGAACTAAAAAGCAGGTTTGTGAAGAATATTAAAATCAGCTATTTCTGTCCAGCCAAAGCAAAAAGCACCCATCATAGCCGTATGTAAAATATAAATTTTTCATCCTATTATATTAATAGTCATAACAAAATAAGATATTTTTAGCATTAAGTCCAGATGCATTCCCTATAATAGTCAACCAGGAATTTTACGATAAGTGAAACATTATCGTTGGCAATATCAATTAAACTAAGGAAAATCTGTAAGAGATGAAAAAGAAAATCGATGACTATATTCTTTCATGGATCGAGGACAATATAGAATCTGAGAGAAAGATCACTGACCTGGTCAGTGAAACCGGTTTTTGTCGAAAAACAATAGAGACCTGGTTTAAGCGTGAAAATGGAATATCTTTAGGTAACTACCTGTATAGTCGAAGAATGACTCGAATTTCAGTTTTATTGAGATATACATCTATCTCGGTAACTGAGATAGCAGAGTTATTTCATTACAGCAGTACTCAAAACTTTTCCCGGGCATTTACAAAATATACAGGAAAGACACCTACGCGCTATCGTTATGATAAAATCTGGGACTGTTCTACCTTACAATGCTCTCTGATAAAAAAAGGGAAATATGAGCCTCCGATAAAATATTGCTCCCTGCCCGACATGTACATAAAGGGTGAAACGAAAAAGATAAAAGAACATTTGCAAAACAGCATAGAGGTTCTTAACACTTGCTTTTCAACTGTGGAGGAAATTTTATCAGCAGGGATAAATGAGGTATACATGACATGTCGCACGGATAAGTGTGCAACATTATTTGACAGCAGAAACAAAAATATAGTTGCAATATTAACAGTTGGGATACTGTCAGATGCAGCACAAAAAGAATCAGTAATGGTACCTGGCGGTGATTATATTTATTATGAGTTTTCAGGTAGCTGGAATGATTATGTATATTATACACGGTTTTATCATATAAAATTAATGGCTGAGAATAATATCATTTTTGAAGATAGACAATACATAACAACTTTTAAGAGAAATATTAGCATTAATGGTTATGATTTTACTGTCTATATTCCTGTGGTAATGACTAAAATACAATTATTATAAAAATTATGTTTTATTAAGTATGTGATTGAAAGGCTTCATGGGATGGCGAAAAAACGATGGCTGCAAACAGGATTTATGGTTCAGTGCGCTAGAAAAATGGGTTTCAGGTTAAAAATGGCACTACACGGTCATTTTCACACGTAAACTCACGCAGATCTGCGTCCTCATTCGTATAATGCGTGCTATTGTTCATGGTCAAGCGCTCTCTAAAGAAGCGATTCAATCTCCTAACCATGAACTTTGAGGTAAGGCCTTTTGGCTTAGTTAACAGCATTTAAAATATATGTTTGTGGCCCCCTGCTCTGAAGAACAGGGGGCCAGCAACGTACAGGCATGAACTTGACAGACTACGTGTATATTTTTTCTTTAACCTGGCTGATGTAGTGGTCAAGTAATACTGGTCGCAGTTTTACAGTAAAAATAGTACCTGTTCTCGGCTCTTCCGGCGTCTGCCTTCTCCGTCTATGTTCTGTCAAATCTAACCTCGCAGGTCTGTACCATGGTGTCCGATGAAGGCGCACAGTTACCACCCAGACAAGGATAATCTCTATCTCATAAAGTGGAGATGAACTTACTGATTTCTACAGAAAGAGAAGAATGACCGTCCTCCAGTATCAGTCAGATGTTACTTATCCTGAGGATGTTACTCATTGCCTCAAGGTTGACAGAGGTTTTGAATCATTCCGAATTATTTTCCCAATCCAGAGAACATGGGCTGAAGTACTTTACTCCTTACAAGTTAAGATGGAGTTTACATTATTCTGATTTTTATGTGTTTTAAGTGCTTTCATCATATGCTTACAAATAGAATAAATAATTCTATAGCCACCAGTGAAGACTTAGTTAATACCCATTTGCAAAAAAAAACACCAAGTTTATCTTGGTTCAAATCATGGTTTTTTGTTAATTATTTGTATTATTAATGCAGTTAGTTTAACAATGACTTTTCTCTATTTGTTGAGGAAATCACCTTGGTGTGTTTATTCTGACAGTCTTAACAAACCATTACATAATATTTCGATAAAATTTCAGAGTGATTCATAGTGTCTTTTTTATTATGATGATTTACGGGAACATATTATATATGATTTTAATCGTTGTGTTAGATGTAAGGCTGAGATAAATAATAATGTGGAAAAAAAACGTCGTAAACATGATAATCTCTATGCTTGTTTCTGCAGTAGTGTCGGTCTGCATTATACTGGGAAGTTTATTTTTACCTGGATCTACAGGTAAAGGAGGGAATACCATCCTTCAGGAAAGTGACAAAGAAGAAAGGTATTCAGTAGGTTATCTTTCTGCAGGAAAAATTAATCCCCGTAGAGAGTATCCTCTGCAGGTGCCTGAAGGTCAGGCACGGGGACAAATTCCTCCACATCAAGGCGCATCACTGGAGGGTAATATCCATGCCAGGTTCAGCGTTGTTTTCTGAAGATCACTCTATGTTATTTATATAATGATATATCTAATACCAGATGATGACTTTTCGATTAGTACCCTGTGTAAGTTTTAACAGACAGCCTGAATGTACTGCATATCCTTGGCCTAATAGGTTATAAAAACTAACTTCTTGACGTTTGGCTCCCCCATTATAAGATGTTAGTAATATATGGAGGTAATCTTATTTTGAGTATTCCTCCATATGATATTAACTCAGATAATATGGAATTATATCCTTAATTTTTCGCCACAATAGTTGTAACTCCTTGATTTTGATGGAAAGATAACCCTGATTTACATTGTATTTTTCACAAACCGTGTTTCTTGAGCATCCATAAACAAAAAAATCAGTTAATGCATTAATTACCTTTTCACTTCTGATTGATGAAATGTCAATTAAAACAAAAAACATTTCTTTATTAACTTTGCCCTGGCAAAATAATCCACCGGTGTAATGAGTCGATTTTTCACTGTACACTAAAGTTCCTTCTTATGTATATATCGAATATGAATTAGCATTAAATAAAATTACATAAACATTACAATATCCCTTTCCTTTACAAGGTGCGTAAGGACAACATTTAAATATTGAAATTAAATTCCAAAATGAACGTGGAAATTTTTCATTAATGATATTCTATTACACTTTCTAAAAAAAATGTTTCATTTTGCGAAAAATAATCCATAATTCTATGTTATATAATTGTTCACGCAAGGTGAATGTTGCCGCCAGATTTTCATTATTATCAAGCGGACGGTGAACATCGAAATCGTGGCGTGGCGGCTTCGCAAACCGGCGGTTGTAGTCAGCCATGAACTCTTCGGCAAAGGCGTTTGCGACCTCAGGTGTACTGATACCACGGAGCCGCAGCTCCTTGACGAGGCGGTCCTGCAACGTCAGGTGAGCCGCTCAACACGGCCCTTGGCTGAACTGGTATTGCCACAGATACCGGTGATGTTAAGCTCGTTCATGGCACGGCCGAACTGAGTCTGGCCATTTCCGCCAGTGGCCTGCTTGTTGTTGATCCTGAAGACGCTGGCCTTGTCGCTGTAGAACGCCAGAGGCTTACCGTAACGCTCCAGATAGCCCCGGGTGGCTTCAAAATAGGTGAAAGTGGACTCAGAACTGACGAACAGAAACTGCATCAGCCGGCTCGTTGCATCATCAACGTAAACGAGCAGTGTGCACGCCGGACCACGATCCTGGAACCAGTGATGCTCACAGCCATCAATCTGGATGAGTTCTCCGGTGCTGGCCCGACGCGGACGCGGCTGATGTACACGCGGCGGCCGCAGCTTGCTTATGTTAAATTTCCTACGAAGGTCCTTTACTTCCCGTATAGCATCCATGCATTGATAGTTCAATACGTCATAATTTAAGCTCTTCGTGTACGTTTTACTTTTCTTCAAGTTTAGATTCACTATTTTGAGTTGGATTAATATTTTTCTTTTCCATTATATCATTGTATTTATCTACAACTCACCTTTCATCATATTCTTGGCTTCTTCTGTTCCCGCTTCGAACAACGTGTCACGTTTTTCTTTCCCTGAAAATAGTGATGTACCACCAACACATAAAACAATCACAAAAATTGAGGCGAAAATAGATGACACTGCATATGTTAAATTACCAAAAGCCCATTGTCTTTTTGATGTTTTTTTGACTGGATCGGTTTTAACCTTCTTGATAAACTCTTTCTCTACTTTTTGCGCTATCTTACGTGTATATATTGCATGCACACTTTGGGCCTCATTATGTAGAAAGCCCTGCATTATCGCATCGGTAGCAACATAAGTATGTTAGCGTTTATTTTTCCTCAGCTCTTTATCGCCACATATCGTGGTTTACTCCCAAAAAAATACATTATGTACGTCGTTTTTTGCGACTCTGTCAGAGTGATTTGGTCTTTAGAATAGGCAACATCGATATAGGTGCTAATCACCCGAACTGCGAGGTCAAGCAGCTTGCCGCGATAGCGTTCATCCGACATCATCTTCTGGGCGATACTCCCTTTATATTGCGCATAGCGAACAATGGCTGGATGAACGTTACCAAACTGGAGTAACTGCGGTACTGCTGACGGCGTGTCACTTCTGAGATAGTTGGATGCCTAACAGAATAAGGTGCCATTTTTTATGGCGAGGCCAAAGTATTCTCTCTGGCAAAAGTGAATTAAAAAGCACAGCCAGTTTTTTGTATTGAGGGCGTGGTTGTTCGATGTTGGATCAGAGCATAGACGCAGCTGGAGTCAATATCCTTAAGGGCGAAGTGGATATTAAGAAAAAGTCTTAAAATAAAACAGATTATTTAACCTCCGCTACTTAAATCATGTGGAAAGAAAGACTATAAAATTACTGAAATTTCATTAAAACGGATTTTTCTTTTAATTTTTTGTTTTTACAAAACATCATGTAAAACACATTGTTTCAGATAATTACAAGGCGTAGCCTATAGATTCGCACTTGAATGTTTTTATTTTTTTGTTGTTTCTTCAGTTTACCTTGTATTTCTTTTTTATCAATTACATCGCGTGTCGGTTTGATTTATTCATTTGCATATGAGGGGGTTATATATATATATTGAAATGATATGACAATCATAAATGGTAAGAGTGTTAAATGAAATACATAATTGTCTTTGACGATAACCTCTACAATCGCACAGGAATTTACTCCTTATTCAAAGGAAGGTTAAGCGGTGTAAGGTTTTTGGATTCAGTTAATCCTGAAAACTTTGCAAAAGCCTCTCTGATAATTTGTTCTTTCGTGCTACTCAATAAAGTAGCATCCTTTTTGTGTCAAAATAAACAGTATAATCCCAAAGTTATTTGCATGACAGATAAGTCTGAAAATTTAAATATAAGAGCATTGCCATCATGCTTGAATACTATCATGCTGATATCGAATGATATAGCCGTATTGCATTTTTATAACTTAGTAGTGAATTGTTTAACTTCACAAACTAGCTCTTACCAAAGAAATAATTGTGATTCTTGTATGAGAAACTATTTCTCCCCACAACAACTAAATATCTTATCCAGATTTTTTAATGGGCAATCAGTTAATGACATATCGAATGAGTTAATGATCAGTAAGTCAACCATTTATTCTCACAAACGTTATGTCATGACCCGATATAATTTAAGGACAAAGCATGAACTTTATTTTTTTTGGAAGTTGGTTAATAATCGGATACGTGATAGCTGATAATGAATGTTCGTCTAAAGTTTTAGGGTAAAAATATGTCACCAGAAGACAAGGTTCTATTTTTATTTAAGGAGAGCATGCTGCTTTTAAGGACTATTTACTCTATAAAACCATATGGGATAAATCATCCCAGACAACTTGGTGAAAACCTGAAACAAATATACAACACGCTTGAAGAGCATCTCAACCTTAAACTCAATGAAATTAATAAGGATAAATAAATTCCATAGGTAATATGTGCTCCCTCTCCCGGTTCAGGGGGTATAAAAAGGAGAGGGGGACATATACTATAGCCATAACAAAATTTCGCAAGTACTTATTTTAGTTCATCTTAATCAGCAGTAATTTCGAGAATAGCACTGCCCGCAAATCCCCCTCCGGTATCTTTAATATTGCGAGGTGCCGTATTGACTTTCGAGTTAATCCGGAGGTAACCAGTATCTGCTGAGTTTAATCGTCCAGAAAGCTTCAGCGGTGAATTATTTACCGTAGATACCCATAAGGTACCATTAATGACCCCCAACCCAACTCCAAGATATGTATCATTATTTATTACAGATGGGAGTGTGTTTATCTGAGGTGTCGCACCTCGTAATTTATACGAAAAGGAAGTAATCATGTTGCATGATATTTGAGCATCATAATGCTTCTGATGCTCTCCTGTTCCCGCTGATAGTTCCCCATATAACATTCTTGCGTTTCCTTTATTTGATATATTACAGACTGCTTTATTTTCTTTGTCTTTAACGTTTACTTTTAACCTGTAATTGATATACCCTTTTACTCCACCTACCCTTTGCCATGAAAATAACATTACATCAAACTCATATGACCCTTGGATGATTTTTTTAGCAGGATCACATGCTGTTAATGTGTAATTAGTACCAGTGTGCCTATAAGTTAATTCTCCTCTTTCTGTCTTAAAGACAGTATGCTCTTTACTTATATTGCTGTTCCAGTCCCTTGTTTCTACAGTTCCACTACCCTTTCTAACACTGGAACGACCGGTAAAGCATATATTACCATGGCTTTTCACTGATTCGATTCTTATATTTCTTCCATGTGTTTGTGGCTTCGGTTTTTCACATTTTATAGAACCTACAGAGCCAATATTACCATTAACACTTCCTTTATAAAACCCATCAATAGTTTCAATGTTTATGTTACCTATATCTTCCTTTTTTTTCCTGGTCTCTACTCCATCCAATAAACATTGCATGGCATCTCCTTTAAAAGAGATGAACAATATGAAAAAAAAACAAGGTTTAATCATGATACCCTCAAAGATTTTATTAAATATTTTAAGCAACCATTTATGGTGTGGGCTTTCCCTTCAAAAAATACGGATGCAAAATGACATCATATCAAAAAAACAGTTAAACCTGGCCGGGAGTTACTGCACACCTAATGTGTTATGCTGAGTTATTTTTTACCTCAGGTTCTTATTTCTGGATAGGTTACTCAATACATCTATTGAGATATTTGCGCATAGTTTATCCGCATGATAACGATAATATGCGTCAATAGCCTGTTGGGTGTAACTGGATACATCCTCTCTCACACCTGTATAAATACCAGCCCCGGACATCAAAGCATCAAATTCCTGCTGTCGCGTTGCATATACTGTACCGTTAATTTTCTTCAATGCTTCCAGTTCGCGTCGACAACGCTCCATTCGGACGGCATCATCCATAGTGTCAGACGCCACGCTGGTTTCAATCGACAGTTTATTATTGTCAGTTATTATTGTTTTTTTATCTCTGAAAGAACATCCTGAAACTATCATCACAATCATAACTACCAGCAATAACTTAGCTTTTACCATTATTTATTCCCCACCATCAGGCGTTAGTTATCATCTCTGACCTCTCAGAGATAACTTATACTCATCGTCATCGTGGCCGAGAATTTTTTGGCCTGCAAAACTGTATTATTTCCTTTCCATGGTACTGCGGTGAAGGTAAACTGACCACTGGCACCATTTCCCGTCAATCCCCTGGCGACAGGATAACCGAATACACCTTTATAGCCACCCACGCCAATTTTTAGTGGGAACGAAGTGTCCACTCCACTTCCCTGGTACAGCGCAATTCCGAGGCGTCCCGCATTTTCACCTGTGGTATCCAGCACGTTATTATCCGCTACGTTGCCCATTGCATTGCCCGAGACCACGATATAAGGTGTCCCCTGATAAGATGTGCAAGTCAAATTCAGGGTTCTAATCACTGCAGATTGCACACCATCCACTTTCTGAAGAGATATTTTGTCGAACGACACATTAACTACAGCATCGTCATTTATTTTACAGGGTGGAATATATATATTCCCTTCTATACTTACGGTTACTTCATCAGCATAAACGCTACCAGCGTCCCCGCAGACAAGCACAATCAGGCCGACAACTCTAAACAGGATGTTCATACCCCTCCTATATTTATTTCCATTTCTACCGCATTCATTTTTTTGCGCCCGCCGAATTGTTTTCTGACTTTTTTTCAGAAGCTACTTGTACGGAATCAGTCTTTTCTTGCAAAGTCACACTTTCAACGCGAAGGGTATAGACCATTGTTGCTCCCGGAGGAACTTTGGGAGGATAACCTTCATCGCCGTAAGCCAGTTCAGAAGGGGCAACCAGAGTCATTGTTGCATGGTTCTTCATCCTCTCAAGTGCACGACGGAACAGAGGAGGATAATCACCCAGTTTCATAACCAGGCTGCGGCCTGAGGCATCCATATCTTCCACCACACTACCGTCTGTCAGTTTTTCCGTGACCACGACTTCAACACGAGAGTTATCTCCTCTGATGACTTCTCCGTCACCGACATAATTCATCCGGTACCAGAAGCCACTTTCATCCTTGTGAATACCTTTCTCTTTTCGAAACTTCGCAAGATATTTTTCCCCGGCAGCCTTCTGAGTGAGTATAATTTTCTCCCGAGCCATACGAGTTCGGGATTCAGCTGCCGCCAGTGCTTCCTCGAGAATTGCTGGATTTATCTGTATCTGTTTATTCAGGGCATCGCGCAACCCTGCTAACAGCAGACGGTTATCAGTCTTCAGTCCCAGTAGTTCTTGCCCCTCCTGCATAATGAGTAGATCGCGACCTGTCATAATACCTGCCGCATAGTCCTGTCTGGCCTCCGGACTCTTCAGTTCATCTGGTTTAACAAGTGGCATTCCAGCCAGCAAAGTTTCCAGCCGGGCTTGCTCCTCCTGCCCGGACTTAATATTTTCCCGTAACTTTTTCAGTTCAGAACTGAGAGTAACAACCTGTTTTTTCAATAGATTTTTTTTCTGTTGCTCATGACTGGTATCGACGTCAGAACTTTCTTTAAACTTCAGGCGTAACTGATGATTTTCCTGACGGATTTGATCCAGTATCACTTCCTGTTGACGCAATTTACGTCTTAATTCGCTCTCTGCTGTAGGTATGACATTTCTTTTTTTTATTGTCTGTGGAGGATGTTTGAAATTTTTTCCTCCTTCGTGTTGCACATCAGCTTTCTGCTTTTCCTCTCCATATTTACGTGCGTACTCAAGCACTCCTGGTAACTGGGAAGCATTTTCAGCAGCTATGGCTGACCTGCAACTGAACAGCAGAAGAATGGCCATGATCAGCCCCAGGAGAAATAACAGAGAAGCACTGTGCAATATTTTTAAAAATACATGTTCCGGCTTATTCATAGGTCAGCTCAAAATTAGCGGCAGAGGTATACGTCCCTGGTTGCACACTTTTGTTCGTAATAGCATCCGGCGTTGCCTGAACAAATGCACCAAACGTCAACAGGATATCCCTGCCATCTATCTGTGTTCCCTGTCCGTTGTTCTGAGCCTCTCCCAGTTTCAGAGCTGTTTTTCCATCTGAGTCCTGCAGGCCTATCGCCAGTTTTCCAGCATTATCACCCTTAACACTGATATAATAGTTTGACTTGCCAGTCATATTATTTTCTGGTGTACCGTTAAATTTAATTTTGACCACTTTCCAGACTGAGGATGTGTTGCATTCCGTCAGACGGATAGTGAACTTTTCCACCGGACTGCGGGCTGGCGCTGTCCAGAAGTAACTGGCTGAGAACTTCTGAAATTCCACATCCTGCTGAAGGCTTTCCGGTGCCAACTGACAGGACTTGTCAATTAGTTCACCATCGAAATCTACCCTTACTGCCCGAGCCTGGCAGGAAATGATCATCAATGCTATTGCAATTAAAAATACTGCATAAATATATTTCATCAGTTGTGTATTATTCCTTGTTGCCCCTATTCATAATCCATCCGTAACCTAAGAAGCGAACCGGATTTCATATTGTTAAAAGGCGCTCTGACCTGCCCGCTGGTTGCCCGTTGCAGTGCCATCTGCTGACTCTCTGTCAGATACCAGGTTATCGCCGAAGAGCCCCCATGCAACGTAGCCCTTCCTGCTCCCAGCATCCTCTGGTTGGGGTGAAGTACTCCGCCTTCCACACCACTCAGCAACGCGCTGTATACAACCATTACAGAAGAGCGACCTGCGGGACTAAATACGGAAGTTACATCCTCACCATCACCACATCCGGTCAGCATTATCTGTAAGTGATAACGAGCTGTTCTCCCCTGGCTTTCATTCTTAAAAGGCATTTTCAGCTCATTTGTTGTCAGCGTGCAGGGAGATGACAGCAGTGCGCCACGCACACTCAGTTTCCCCGTATGCCCGAGATGCTCGTCTGCCAGATAAAACTTATCCTGTTCTGATACATCTCCGGCATGCAGTACGTTGTTCATCGCCACACTGAGTACCAAAGCCATCAGACTAAGTGCTATTGTCACTTTCTTCATTCTTCATTCCTCACGCGGCCCTGGTGTGTTATTTCTTAATCGCCGTACAGCGACTGCCTGAACACTGAAACTGCAGAGCTGGACGCCCACCATAATCATTGATATAGCTCAGCCAGGGGGTACCATAACTGCTGGCTTTTACCGTCTGTTCTGACTTTGGCTCAAGCATCACCGCATCAAACTTACCCTCCTTTGCTTCTTTCTCCGTTCCTCCCAGACCTATTACTGTCACGTAATATGGTGTCGGATTTTCAATCCGCCAGCCGCCGGATGTTTTATTCAGTACCAATTTCTCCTGCCATAATGAGTTTGGTTTTGCCTGAATACTGGCGGGACGATAAAACAATTTAATTTTTGTCTGCAAAGCAATTTGCAGTACGTTGACCTTGTCACTTTTGGGTGGAATTTCTCGCAGGTTGAAGTAAAAAAGTGACTCCCGGTCCTGTGGTAGCTTGTTGATATCGGGCGTTGATGCCACCCGCACCATACTTTGTGATCCTGGTTCCAGTCGTTGTACCGGTGGTGTTACAACCAGTGGACCCACAGTAATCTTTTCCTGTGCGGCATTTTCCAGCCATGCCTGTGCTAGGTAGGGTAGTTGTTTATTATCGTTGACTATATTCAGCATCATCGACTTATCGGCACCGTCAAAAATCGCCCGGGTCCGGTCAAGAGATATAGCAGCCTGTGCTACCGGAACTGCACTTAAGCTTGCAACTGCTATTAGTGTTTTTCTCATGACTGGTTTCAGTGTCACCATGTTTCTTGCTCCTGAAATTGTTTGTCTGCCTCCCTTTTCCAGGGAGTTCACTCGCTCTAATGTCAGCTTTTCCAACATTTCGTTCTGAGAGAGAATTTCTGCTTAACGCGTCATCTGACGGCAGGGAAGTAACAGTTGCTTAGTCGTATCCAGTTTTTGAGGAATACCCACCATACATTTTGCCCGACTATCCCAGTTCACATTGAGGGATTCACCTTCAGTCACTCCACTGAGCCACGTCAGTCCACTGTCACCCACCATCCCCAACTCCCGCCCTTTCCGGTTTGTCACAGAGGAACCGAATGGAGGATAGCTGCCATCAGCCAGACGCAGAACAGCAAACAGACGGGCACCTTTCAGTACTTCGAATTTCCGATATCCAATTGCCCCTTCAGTCAGAACTGACTCAACTACAGAACGGGTCGCTTCCATATCATCGGGTAAATTATTCAGGTCAACCTTTGTAGTATTACGGTAGTAACTGCTGACATCTGTCACCACGCCTATTCCCCAGTCATTTGTCAGAACCCGCCCACCATCGACAGGTACGCCACTTATACCGTCAGTATCAACCTGTAACCGGGTCCCCCCATTCAGTCCTCCTGCATGCAGTGCAGCGCCTTCGGCGGTCACAGTCGCCCCACCTGACGCAGTGATGCCATATGAGGTGTAACCATTCTGCAGCGACGAGAAGTTGGCTGACAGGTTTGCTACCGGGCTGCTATGACTGTAATACCCACTCATCTGCCCCTGACTACGCTCGCTGCCACCATGGTTTACACCTGCATTCACGTTGTAGCTGTCCAGTCCGTTATTGAATGTGTCACTGTATCCGGCCATCTGTGTATACCGATCATTACTCATGCTGCCACTGTAGCTAAGCGTTCCCGAATCCAGCGGTATGGAGAAGAGCAAAAATAACGAGTCATTATCCTTTTCCTGATATTTCGAACGAGACGCCGTCAGACCAGCAGAAATGTTATGCAGGCCAAAGGCATCGAAATAGCGGTTAATGGACAAAGTGTAATAATCTGACTCTCCACGATCCCAGTAAGTCAGGTGCTGGTACTGAAGGCCAACCGAAGTTTGCCAGTCTTCAAAATGTTTATTTATAGAAATCGTGTACAGTTCCTTCTCACGCCCGGTGAAATCATTCCTGTAACGTGCATCCAGATACTGTTGCATCGTCATGTAATTGCGTTCTGAAAAACGGTATCCAGCAAAAGTAATATCCGCATCAGCTTCATCGAAACGTTTGGAATAACTCAAACGCCAGGACTTTCCCTGTCGGTCGCCTTTGTTATTAAACTGGGCTGCCGACTGCGTGACGTCAGCAGACAGTGTCCCTAACTTCATCAAATCACGCCCCAACCCTACGGCAAATGCTTTATAATCCCCGGCAAAAATACCGCCGCCGTACAGAGACCAGCGGTTGCTGATACCCCAGGACATTTCACCACCGGCAAAAACCGGCCCCTCTGTTTTGTGTTCCCAGGTTCGCGACCGACCGCTGACCAGTTTGTAGCGAATCTGCCCTGGACGAGTCAGATACGGGACATAAGCGGTGTCGACCTGAAAGGTTTTCTTTTGTCCGTTTTGTTCAATAATTTCAACATCCAGACGTCCGCGAACGGAACTGTCCAAATCTTGAATAGTAAATGGTCCTGCCGGAACGGTTGAGTCGTAAATAATACGTCCCTGTTGTGAAATCACTACACGGGCGTTGGTATCCGCAATTCCTGATACTTGTGGTGCATAACCGCGCAGCTTCGGCGGCAGCATTCTGTCATCACTTTCCAGGCTTGCTCCGGTATAACGCCATGTGCTGAAGATTTCTGAATTGATGTAGTTTTCACCCAGTTTCAGATTTGACTGCCAGCGTGGAATAGCCCGGTACAAATAGAAACGACTCCAGTCGAACTGTCTGTCTGTTCCTGAACCTGTCCCTGTGGTGTGCTCAATGTTTCCCTGGTAATCAGCCCGAAAACGCCAGTCTCCAATATTTGCGCCGGTAGTCCCGTTATAGCTGATATACTGTGACTGTTTCCCTGCGTGAGGCTTATTCACGCTACCATTAATGTTGTAATCAAATAACAGCCCTGGGATACCGTTATCCCAGCGTGAGGGGGGAAGCCACGATGTATCAGAATATTCCAGCCATGCCTGAGGTACATTTATATATAAAACACCTTCTGCCGGGTTTGCCCGAATTTCCACTCCTGGCAAGGCACTTAAATTGGCGCAGTGATCACTTGTACTGAACGATACTTTTTCCCTGGAAGCAGTTGTCAGCCCCATCTTATCGACCATTTCTTTGGTCAGGCAGGCACGAGGCAACGGTTTATTTCCTTCCGGTATTGCGATGCCGGATGGTTCCAGTATGGATACAGAAAATGCAGAAGGTGAAATTGTCTGGTCATTCACCATCACCATCATCTGATACTGGCCAGGCATAATATAGCCAACTTGCGAAAAACGGGATATGTCTATATTGTTTTTGTCGGCAGCATCCAGTACGTCAGTATTAAAATCCACAGCCTGGGCCTGACTTCCGGATATAATTAAAAATACAGATATTGCCAATCGACTCTTATTAAAGAAATTTTTTTTATTTATCATCATTATTCACACACAGTGATATTTTTCACTGTGCCCTGAAGAATCTGTTTCAGATCTCCAGAATTGAAAGTCTGGTATCATCTAATCCGAACAGTAAATTAGAGTGCGCTATATAATAAATAGCATCAGTAGTGGGCATTCGAATTTATAGAATTTCTCCGGGATTAATAATTTATTTATTCATAATCGATGTTAAAACGCAGGGAAGCAAAGTAGTCTCCGGACTTCAAAGGTTCTCCATTGCGAACTACTCGCAGGATGTACTCCAGGCTCTGTTCATTACCTTCAAGCAACAGTGCCGGCATCACTTTACCTGCGCGGGCTGCGTATCCCTGAACATCCACTATTTGCAGCTCCATACCTTCGGCCTGACCTGATGTGGAAAATCTATCCTGTCTTGCTCCAGCTACGCCATCAAACATAACCCTAACCCGGTTGCTGGTGTACCCTTTTTTTCCTGTACCTGCCAGGTCGCAATCACGAAGTCGCAATTGGAAACGTTTTTCTGGTCCCGATGATGTCTTTTGTAAATCCCTGACACGGACTTCCCCCATATCTACTACCTGGTCTGTCTCCTCCATGGAAAAAATACAAGCAGGCGCAATTACCTGTCCGCGAAAACTTGCCCTTCCCTCCCGCCATACATTATCTTCATTCCAGTATTTCTGATGACTCATTCCGGTAAACGGAAATATCCCTGATGCTAATGCTGTCAGAGGAACATTGCCCAGTGCGATAATTAGTATAATAATTACTTGCCAGTGCATATTGTCACTCCTGTATCCGGGTAGTAAGCCGATCATTCAATGACCGGCGTACACCATTCTCTGTTCGACACTAGCCTGATGCTGTTTGCCGGGGATTGCGTTTATTACTCATAGGACATGCTGAAGTTTGTGACCGCATTGAATTCACCTTCTCCAACGGTTTTACCGGTTGCCTGCTTAACCCATGCACTGAAACGTAGTGTATTGTCTCCATTACCCAGTCTTACAAAGTCAGTTGGTGTACCATAAACCACATCGCTACCATAACCATTTAACACAATCGCAGTATTAGTATTGTCGCCACTAGTCAACAGTTCTGTTGGTTGTCCCCCCACGGTATTACCGTTAAAAGTTAAGGTAACACCTTTGTTCAGATTACTGGGGTCACATTTCTCCAGTTTGATATCCACATTTTTCTTAGTGGAAATACCACCACTTGCAAGCAGGAGTTTGGATACCTGGCCAAATTTAATGAGCTGGTCCTCTGATTCCTCCGAGATGCTACATGGCGCATCAATAACAAACCCCTTAAAGTTCACTTTACCCTGCCCTTGATTAGCTGCACTGGCACCAAAAGAAATCAGCAGAACAGTTAGCGCACTTGCAATCATTGGTTTAGACATATTTTATCCTTAGAACTTGAACAGCCATTAGACTGATATTTAACAAAGTTAAGTGATTTCTCCGCCGTTAATGGCGGAACTTCCCATTTTTCCAAACTGCTACCGTATCTGTATGACAGTTTTATACAGACACGACGAGCCCTGCCGCTGTGATTTCATCACCATCACGATCGCAAACTGCAAATAGATTGCCGTAATACATACAGTAACGAGATAAATAATTCTGGTGCTCTGGAATAGTACAGAGTCCACACTCAATTTATTAAATTTAAATTTATTTAGAACCCCCGCTCGAATACATCATTATAATCTTTAATTCTGAGTGAGCCGTTTCACTATTTTTTAAATCAATCCGGTGTGTACGTTATAAATCTTAGGGGTATTTTCTTATGCAAAAAACAAATAAAACGAATCATCTCGATTAATTAATTTAATCAACATGTGTAGAATTCAAGCATTAAACGTAATCCATCATAATGTACTGTTAATAAAGGTGTGACTTATTTTCGTAATTGTTAACTGATTCATAGCCAGTACTACTGGCACCATAAAAATAACAAAAAAAAAGACCAAAAAGACCAAAAAGACCAAAAAGACCAAAAAGACTAATTATAACAATATGGGCATGTGCCAGGTACTATGATTTAGGATTATTTAGCATTTATAATCCATCACTAACTTTTTAAAAAGGAGATATTATGTTAATTTTTTGATTAAAAATCATGCAATCAACAGCTAAGTCAATAGAAAATATCTCCAGTTTGTAGAAACATAAGTCACAGGATGTAACAGAAAAAAGATTACGCGATCGTTTCTTGAAAAAAGAATTGTGATATTGGGGGTAATACAGCTATTTATCGGACAGAGCATATACTCATGTGAAGTAGGGTCTTACTATAAATTCGAACCAGGACGCAACTACCATCCAGATAGCTGCGTCCTGCAGATATAAATATTATTCGTAGTTTAATGTATATGTGGCGCTACCGGAAATGCTTCCCGCTACGAACGTTCCTGAACGATAAAGTTGTACTTTTTGCCTAATTATCTCGGTACCTTGGCTACTTGTTGTTATTGTGTTATAGTTACCGAGGCGGCCAATGTCTAAAAAATTAATATAAATACCTTTTGCTGAACCCTGATTTTTAATTGATGAATGCAAAACATCATCCTTATAATCAGAATTATACATTATAGATATCTTTGAAGTTTCATTGCAATTCAACTGAATGTTAAATTCTTTTTCTGTCCCCGGAACCCCACCATTAATTAAACCTGCGTTTTTAATATATATATCTTTAAAGTCTACAATTATATCTTTCCCTGAGCTTACCGTACATGATGGTTTTTTTATTTGTGTACCATTAACCCGAAAGTTTACAATTGGAGCGAAAAGTGCTGAACCTCCTTGTAATGACAAGGTCATAACACCATAAACATCTGTATTAGGTAGAAATCCTTGACCAACATTTGATTGCGTTTTTATCAGGGAAGCTTTTACTTTCAAATTTGTTAAATAAGCATTATTTGGTGTTCTGAATATATCTCCGGTACCAAGCGGAAATGCTCCGGTTAATGTTCGCCATTCATTGTCTGGAACGTTTATACTTCCTCTTGTATATAGACTCTCAATCTTGATACCTATTCCAGGAATATTTGTTTTATTAATCTTACCTGACGAGATTGTACCTGTAGGGGAGTAATCGAACGTTAGCCCAACATACCCTGGCCCAGGGCACTTACCTACATAGGTTTCTGCTGATACAATATCTTCTTCTGCCTCGGCAAGAACATCTCCTACAGCAGCATCATTTCTGACAATAACTTCTGCAGGAAATTTAAAGTATACATTTTTTGGATTCCAGCTTGGATCAGGAACACATGGAGCAGCCAGACATACATTAGTTATCAACATACATGACATTGCAATACATATCAGTAATGTTTTTGGGGTAAAAATATTAGCATTCATATTAATACTCTCGTGATGGCACTGTTTATAGTTATCTTTTCATGCCCCCCTTCAGCAGAAGGGGGACTATAAAAACGGCGGTAAATATCCGGCAAAGTCAAAATCAAACAAAACATAAATACAAAACACAAACAGGTTCACATAGATAAATAACAGCAGACTGAAAAAAATCTTTGTCAGCAATGTTAACCTCCTGTCTTGAATGATTACCTGCACTGTAAGGACAGCATTTTAATGGCCTGCCCTTTATCCGAACCCAGATCATATCTGGCCCGACACTGGCGTTCTTTGCCCCATTGCGCCACGATTGCCCCTTGCTCTGCGAGCCCTGTTAGGTACACCTCCCCTCCTTCACCCACTATTGACGTGTTCATTTCCCCGCCCGTCACACTGACAGTTGCCCCGAATGGCACGGGCTTTCCTTCCGGTGTGTTCAGCTGTACTAGCGCCTGCCTGCCTCGTCTTGCTTTAAAATCTGCCAGAACAACAGCCCCGCCGGACGGTACCATCTGCTGTACCGTGTCCCGGATATCCACATCATCCGGCAGCGAGTAAGTATCCACCCCGATGCTGTTATTCCGGTAGGCCGAGAGATACGGTATGACCGCATAGCCCCGCCAGTCTGTCCTGGCCACTGCCCCGGTCATCCCTATTCCCGGTTCGCCCTCTATCCTGACCAGCGCCGCCGGCGTCATGTTTCCTCCCAGTGGCGGTGACAGTGTGAGACCCCCTCCGTGAAGCATTATCCCGCCGCGAACACCGTAATCCACCCGTTGCGTGTCCCGGCTGTAGTTATACCCCCCGTTCACCTCGCCCAGGCTGCCGGTGTAACCCAGTGACAGACTCCCGCTGTTTCCTGCCCCCCGGTTCTGGTAACTCTGGTTGATGCTGTACGCCAGATTGTTCCTGTCCAGCGCCGTGCCCGACAGCCCCGCCTGCTGCAGGGTCTCTCCCCGGCTGCCGGTATTGAGGCTATAGCTTGCCCAAGCCGACGGCAGGAAACGTGAAAGAGGCACACTGACGTTCATCGAGACCAGCTGCTCCGGACGGTAACCCGGCGTTCGGGTGTGCGTGTAGTTCAGGGTATAGCTGATCCCCTGCCAGCTGTTGCTGTACCCGCTGCTCAGGCTGATCTCACTGCCCGGTTTCTCCCAGTAATCCTGAATCAGCCCGGTCACATACAACGCCCCCCACTGGCTGTCCGGCAGTTGCTGGTTCAGGTTGAGCTGCAGGCGGTTTCTTCTGTGGCTGTTGAGCCGGCTGCGATCCTGCAAGGGCACCTGTGCCTGGGTCTGTTCACTCAGGGTGTAAAAATTCTCTGTTGAGTAACGGTAGGCGGCAAGCGTCACCGTCGACCCAGTCGACAGCATGTTCTTCGAATACTGAACCCGGTAAGACTGCCCCTGGATTTTCTCCTCAGTGAACAGCTGTGCCCGGGAAAACGTCACATCGGCAGAAAAGGCCCCGAGAACGCCTGCATCGACCCCCGCGCCTAGTGCTGCAGCCTGGTATTTATCTGCCACCTGGCCACCGCCATAACCAGTTATCCGCCATGGAAAACCATGGCTAAGGGTGAACTGCCCAAAACCAGGTTCCGGTCCGCTCCCGTACTGCCGGTATTTCCCCGCACTCAGGGCGTATTTTGAATCACCTTCCCGCAGCATTACGGCCAGGCTGGAGTAAGCGACCGTGAACTGATGTGTTTTCCCGCTGTCTTCGGTGACCGTGACCAGCAGATCGCCGTTGGTTCCTCCGGCAGGGAGGTCATCAATTTCAAAAGCCCCCGCCGGTACCCAGGTTTCATAAACGGTATTGTTGTTCTGCCTGACAGTAACCCGGGCACTGCCTGCTGCAATCCCACGGATAACCGGGGCAAAACTGCGCCGGTTATCGGCCCACATCGCCTCTTCTGAGGCCAGCTGAGCTCCGGTAAAGGTCACACTCTCAAAAATATCTCCGGGGGTGCTGGTCTGCCCGACCGAAAGGCGACTTCGTAACTCGCCGATATCCCTCAGTAGCACTGTTTCATTATTTTTCCATTGCCTGCTGTGCCGGGAGTCCCCCCGCTCAGCGTTCTGGTTGGACCAGCTGCCTGTCGCAGCATTTCTCAGGCGCCATGCACCGAGGTTTATTCCGTTATTAAGGGTCAGAAAATAGCTGTCTGTTTTACTGTCTGCTGCCGTTGTGCTGTCCTGCCAGGTGTTTGCGCCGCTGAAACGGTAGGTACTGAATAACGCAGCAATGCCATTTTCCCATCGTGCCGGATCCGTTATCCCTCGGTAGGTCTTATTCATGTAGAGCTGGGGAACCGATATATCGACCGTCAGGGTCGAAAAATCAAAGGCGACTTTCGCCCCTGGAATATACCGGTACAGCGGTTTATCCAGCAGGGTCTCACTGGTCATGGCCATAAATGCAGACACCTTTTCCGGAGAGACGCCCCATAACTCCAGCTGTGCCGGCGTCACAAGCGGATACAGCCGGTTATCCTGCTGAATAAATTGCAGCGGGTAGCTGCCCTTAAACTCTTTGTTAACCCGGACACTGACCTGGTAAACACCAGGAAGCTGTCCTCCGGCGTGTTCAAACAGGGTCAGGTCCACAGGCGTCGTCTGCCCTGGTCCGGAAATTTCCAGCGCAGCGGGGTCGAAAAACACACTGCCGTCACTGCTGGCAAAGACAGGATGGGCCACATTAAGGGCTACCATAACGGCAATCAGGGAAGGTGCATGGGTTTTTCTCATTATTCTGCCTCTCCCTTGTAAATCTCAGAGGCGCTACCGTAATCGGTGATAAAAGACCACTCCACCGCAGAGCCTCTCACACCGGGCGGCAGAAGATAGCGAGACTCACCTTTCGGAGGCACCATGACAAAATCGGTGTCGATCTTTTGTCCGCCAACCCGTAATGTGCCGAATGAAATAAAATATGGCGTGGGGTTACTGACAGTCAGGGTACTGCCACTGCGCGCAAACCGGACTCCGGAGAATGTTTCACTGCCGAGCTGTTTAGTCAGGCTACCGGGTCGGTAAAACAGCTTAATACGGTTTTTCAGCGACAGCTTCAGAGTGTTGGCACTCTGGTTGTCTTTATCAGTGCCCGGTATCGCTTTGACGTTAAGCCAGAAGACCGACTCCCTGTCATCCGGCAGGTCACCGCCTACCCTCACCACCCGCAGGACATTCTCTTTTCCGGGTTCCAGACGAAACAACGGCGGGGTCACGACGAAAGGCGGCCGGGATGCATCCGTCCTGTCACCTTTTTCACCCGAGGCATCAACAAAGGACTGAATTAAATACGGGTAACGATCTTTTTCATTGCTGAAAACAATAATTGATGTCTCTTTTTTATTTCCTTCATAAATAAGACGTGTACCCCCTAGGCTGACTCCGGCCTGGGACTGAAAAGCAAAAAATAATAAATAAAGAGTAATCGCCTGAAATTTTTTCATTGTTAACAGCCTTACTGAATTCAAAAATACAGCCCGGGCACCAGACCCGGGCTGTATGTCAGTTTTACTGGTAGTTCATGGTGTAATTAATAACAGAGTTAAATTCACCGGCAGTCACAGCAGCCTGGGTTGCGATGAACTGGGCTTTGTACTGCAGCTGAGCCGCACCGGAGGTGATGTCTTTCAACGCCGTAACAGTGTCAGGGGAAATAACATTGGCTCCGTCCAGCAGTTTCACGGCCATGCCTGTTGCGCCACCTGGAGTCTGGTTACCGAATGCATCGGTCATAACGGTATCAGCCGTGCCTTCCATCTTCACGCCGACTTTGGTGTAGGCTGTCGGGCAGTTGGTCAGATTGAACGTAACATCATGCTCGCTCAAAACATCACTGGCATTTACTACTTTAGATTTGACGAATGCACCGAGCTGCACCACCAGGTCTGTTGTACCGCCGGTGAGGGCTACATCACAGGTTGTATCGGTGATATTACCGGTAAAAGTGATTGTGCCGTCCGCTGCATTTGCTGCAGTGGCAGAAAAACCGCATACAGAGGCCAGAAGAATAGCGATAATATTTTTTTTCATGAGAAATTCCTTATATAAAATAATAGTAAATCCGTATCAGGCTTCAGGTTTGATACCTGTCTGAGATATCTCTTCCGGAAGCAGTCACTGATAACGCTTCTGAGTTAATGCAAAAGGTCATCACGGGTTTGTCATTCCGATGAATAACAAACCTGTGATAAACTTTGTTTTAGTTCAGACTATTTCTGTTTTTGATATATATGGATGCATTTGTACCACGGCGTAATTTATAAACTGAATCTTGTGATATTTGATGGATAAATTACTCTGCGTCACATTATTATCAATACAGGCATCCTTACGTTTTTTTCCATAAACCATAACATCCTCAAGTGCTTTGCAGACATTCGGGCTTCGGATTCCGCTGACAGAGACAAGCAATCTGAAATGACATATATTAACTCTTCCGGGGATAAGTTCGCCCGGCGAGTAATAGATATTATCCACCTGATGATACTGCTGGGGGGAAGATGTTTTCATAGCACATATCCTTAAAGAATCTGAATGACTTAATGAAATCGTGAGACGTCCGTCTTATTTCAAGCATTTTCATTATTTTTGAACGATGGTAATAAATGCTTTTGTCGCTTATCTGCATTCTGTTCGCCATTTTTTCCACAGACATATCATCAGTCAGGCAGAACATAATAATCGCCCGGCCTGTCACCGAAGGAATAATGCCGGACAGGCGGGACAGCAGCCAGATATTAAGTACCCGGACAAGGGTGTCTTCACTCATACCTGTACGGGCTGTAACTTTATAGACAGGGGCAGAGCCAGAATACTCCGGACCTGCGAAAGCCTCATCATGTGGTAAATCAACGGGAGTGCTCTGCGGAAAGGCACTCATTAATGCATCATAATCCCGGAGCAGCACTCCACTAAAAAACTCAGCGGCGATACGGTCAGAAAACAGGAATTTTTTGCGGGTAAAAATCACCGGCAGACAGCCAAACCGAAAACGCAGAGTATACAACAGTGAAAGACATTGCCCCGGTGCAGCGTCAATAATAATACAATCTGGATGATGCTGTTCAGCGGCCTGAATAATGTCACTCAGACGTGAAAGACAGATCACCCTGGACCTTTTTTTATCTGTGGGGACAGATAAATGCTTCAGTGCTGTGCGCATAATATGATTAACAGCACAAATGATGACGGTGGTCACTGCTTTATTTCTGTCAGGCGTAGTGTACATATTTAATCCTGCTAAAAACATCCAACATGAAAGAAACATTAGTTATTGATAATAATTAAAAGTGCCACTGCGTTTAATTTACGAATTTTTTTCTTATCCGTAAAATTAAACATGTCTAAATATTACTGACAGATTAAAAAACCTTACAACAATCAAAATCGATCGATAAGAACAGAAAAACTAATCATGAAAGTAACAAATCGAAAATACCTGAATAATTCAGAAATAAATGAGAATTAGTGAAGGAGTGGTAACAACACAAAAAATTAACAACAAACTCAAAATCAAAACAAAAGAAAATGAGGATATTTCCGACAGGTGGTTGCTAGCCTTGAGATTAGTGTGGTTATGTTTTTTTATTATATCTTTACCTTTTATCATTAAAATGAATAAATACATAAAAAACATAAAAAACATAAAAACAATCGGAACTCATAAATAGTGATGTAACCTTCAGGGTAATTCCCTCCGGGGAGAAAAATAATTAGGAGCGATTCAAAAATTATAATGGCCGGATGGCAAGACAGTTAGTCATGATGAGGCGTGTTAGTGTCATAATGTGGCGGAAACAGGGACAGGGCAGATATGACATACGTCGTCAGATGGAGTACAGGCTTCCTCTGAAGCTGAATTGATCGGCATAGGGGGCAGCAGTTAGCTGCTCCCCTGCCACACCTCCCGGCATGCGGGTCCGCACCGGGCGGTTCGAGAAGTTGAGGTCATGCGAGTTGAGGAAAGCCCAATGCCTCAAAGTAGTCGACCGTGAGTATAAGGTTCAACCCAGCTTCGCTGTGTCTCCACCAATGCCTCCCGCCATAAGTGCGGCCAGCTTATGGGTAGGCCCGAGACTGCGGAGGCGACTATAGACAGTATTTCCTGTGTGCCAGTGCTTAAGCTGGATAGCCCGGAGTCGGTGACGTATCCACGAGTCCAAATCTTTGAATATCTGCGGGGGTTGTGCCAGCCGGAAGTATGACTTCCAACCTCGGAGGTATGTCCGCATCTGTTCGACAATCTGGGTCATGCCCAGGCCTCCAACGCGTCTGGTGATGACCCGGATAGGGGTCAGTTTGGATATCGAAAATTATTGTACGTTAAGGTTTTTTTTGACCTTTCTACTTTAGCGGGCCTCAGCCGACGAAACTTACCGGCAGCCGGTATCCGGTTGCTTTTCCAGATATAATCGCCTGTCAGATTGATGTGCTCCCAGCCTAACGGCGACAAATGCGACAGCAGTTGTTCGTTGATCTTTAGTCCCTTACGCTTCAGGGCATCGATCGCCCTTTCCATATACACAGTATTCCACAGCGAGATCGCAGCCGTCAGAAGGGTCAGTCCACTGGCGCGATAGCTCTGATTTTCCGGCTTCCTGTCCCTGATTTCTCCCAGCCGGTGCATAAATACCGCCCGCGCCAGGGCGTTACGTGCCTCACCTTTATTCAGCCCCGCCTGTACCCGCCGACGCAGTGCAGGATCGCGGAACCAGTCGAGCATAAACAGCGTTCGCTCAATGCGGCCAATTTCTCTCAGTGCTTTGGCAAGTCCGTTTTGCTTGGGGTATCCGGCAGACAGAGTCTGTGGAATGTGGTCTGGCATGTCTGGTCATGATGGCCAGCTGGCATGGTCTGCTGACGGATTTATCCACCCTGCGCGAACGTTTCAGTATCAGCACTCAGGGGATGAGCCTGCAGCGACTGATGGAGTGTGCGGCCGGTATCCGGTTGTCCTATCGAGCCGTCCGGCTGGAGCCGGAAGACCTGAAGTCCCTTTCTCTCCCGTGCATTCTCCACTGGAATATGAATCATTTCGTCGTGCTTTATAAAGTTCGCGGGAGCAGGCTGGTTATCCACGACCCGGACAGAGGGAAGATAACGCTATCCCTGCAGAATGCAGGGAAACATTTCACCGGCGTCGCGCTGGAGCTGACGCCGGCCAGTGATTTTACCGCCCGGGATGAAAGAAAAAAAATCAATCTGCGCCAGCTGACAGGTAAGACCCCGGGCCTGTTGCCGTCAATGGCACGAATTATCGTTTTTGCTCTGGCGCTGGAAATCCTGACACTGGGAAGCCCGCTTCTCAACCAGTTAGTGATTGATGAAGTCCTAGTGGCCGCCTATCGGAATTTGTTGACCGTCATTATTATTGCGTTGCTGCTGCTGTCTCTGACACAGATGCTTATCTCACTGGCACTCCAGTGGGCCAGCATTACCCTGTCCGTCAATTTTAACATGCAGTGGACAGCCCGGGTTTTCCATCATCTGGTGCGTCTCCCACTGACCTGGTTTGATGCGCGCAGTAAGGGAAGTATCAATGCCCGTTTTGAGGCGGTGGATACCATTCAGCAGGCGCTGACCTCACTGGTACTATAAGGTATTCTGAATGTGTTGCTCGTGGTGACTGCGCTGTGCATGATGCTGCTGCACAGTCCAGAAATGACGCTGATAGCCGTCCTGGCAGCCATTCTCTACGGTGTGCTGAGAGCGTTGTGGTATCCGTCCCTGCGACAGTCAGCAGAAGATGCCTGGGATGCAGGGTATTTTCTTGAAACCCTCAACGGGATCCTGAGCCTGAGAATAAACGGTGTGACCGCATACCGTGAAGCCGCCTGGCTTAATCTCAACGTTACCCGCAGAAATACACAGTTAAGGCAGAGTCGCCTGCTG
This sequence comes from Citrobacter sp. Cpo071, assembly GCF_030332765.1. NCBI lineage: Bacteria > Pseudomonadati > Pseudomonadota > Gammaproteobacteria > Enterobacterales > Enterobacteriaceae > Citrobacter > Citrobacter sp. Cpo071. The sequence continues at coordinate 131,440 of NZ_JAOWHE010000075.1, forward strand.
ATGTGCTGAACGGCACATTTAGCGTTGGTATGCTGGTTGCTTATTTGTCCTACCAGATGCGTTTTTCTCCGAGTATCAGCAGCCTGACTGATAAGTTTTTTTCATGGCGGATGCTGGATGTTTATAATGAACGTCTGGCTGATATTGTACTTACCCCGACAGAAGATCATCAGAAACACACCGTTCAGGAGGACAGAAGTAAGTCTGTCAGCCCTTCAGCATTCCGCTGGTCTACGGCCGATGATATCCATCCCCCTTTATCCCTTGAACACATTATCTTCATCCACAAGTGTGGGAATAAACCGATACTCCGCGTAGTATCGTTGACTCTGCACCCTGGGAAGTTGTGGTCATTACCGGTCAATCAGGGTGCGGAAAATCGACGCTGGTGAAACTTATTCTTGGGATTCATTTCCCTGATGAAGGAACGATCAGAACATTTGGCATACCTCAAACGCACCCCGATTATTTTCATGTACGCAGGAAGATTGGTACCGTACTGCAGGATGATCACCTTTTCAGGGGATCCATTGCAGATAACATCATTTTCTTCAGTGAAGACCGCAATCAGGAAAGAATGATCCAGTGTGCCCGTCTTGCGCTCATTGGCATTGATGTCATGGCAATGCCGATGGGATATCAGACATTAATCGGTGAAACCGGAAGTGGGCTATCCGGAGGGCAAAAGCAACGTATTTTGCTGGCAAGAGCGCTGTACAAAAAGCCGGGGGTTTTGTTACTGGATGAAGCGACCAGCCACCTTGATGTTGAGAGTGAAATTCAGATAAGCCAGACGCTACGCCAGCTGGGTCTACCTGTTCTGCTGATTGCCCATCGCCCGGAAACTATTGCCTCTGCAGACCGGGTTCTGTATCTGGCTGACGGATATTTTACAGAGTTAAAGCACCAGCACATAGGTGATGATGACGATCTGGTTGTTAATGATTACTGATGAATGACAGGTCAAAAAATAGCCTTAACGTACAATAATTTTCGATATCCAAAATGACCCCATGTACAATGATAATCACTCATATAATCGGTGGGGTGATGTAAGGATACATTTTAGTCACAGTATGACTGATAAACTGTAGTCTGTGATACCTCACAGAAAAGTATCCGGAGGATATGTCGTTATTAACACAAGCCTCCTTACGTGTTTTCCCGTAAACAAATACATCTTCCAGTGCCCGGCAAACCCGGGGGTTATTAATTCCACTAATCAGTAACAGCAGGCGAAAATAGTTAATATTAACCCGCCCCGGAATCATTTCACCAGGAATCAAAAGTGAGTGGGGATGTTCTTTTTTTTCAGGGATATCATCCATCTCATCTTCCTATTATAGGATCTCAAAAAAAGCAGAATCACGAAAGAATTTTTTATCTCGTGTTGATATGCTGCTATAGTTTAATATTTATTACACAGATTGTATTCCAGCAGAGCATGGTTACAATAGCTGTTTTAATTCAGCAAATTGTATTTTTGCAAACCTTCCTAAATGCAATACTGAGCATGTCGCTATGACAGTAAGCATGTAATGAAAAATTTCTTAGTTAAATGACAGATATATCAATACAATTCAGAGAAAAACAGCCCATGAGAATACTGTCAGCAACATGGTATATGCCAGATTGATGTATTATTGAGATAAATAAAACCACTGTAAAATAAGAATAATATTAACCATCTGTCTTGTTCATCTTTCATGAACAAAACGAAATATCTAATAGTTTATCCATATTAAGCAGCATACTTACTCAATGATGCCCGTAATCTGACTTGGCGAAATATACCACTCTCTTTAATATCTCATTCCCTCTAAATCTACCAATAACACTTCATGTGTATCCACTGTCTCGTATTGACTTTTTCATGATAAGTCACGGTTTTGAAAATTAAAACAACATTTTTTTTCAATAAAACCTCATACTAAACAATAGTGAGTAAGATTTCTTCGCTATCTTATTAATCACCTCCCTACAACATGCATTACAATATATGAGTAATTGTTTGCATTTTGTTAATGCGCGGAGAAATTAACACCTTAAACAAATAAAAAAACCAAAAAAACCAAAAAAACCAAATCATTCAATTAAATTGAAAGAAACAAAAGTTTTATTCCCTGATAACTTGAAAATTAGGAGTAATTCTCACATGAAAAAAAGCGAAAGGCATAACTTTTAACATATACCTTCACGCTAATGCGATTCAGGAGGGAATTCTTGCTTCTCGGGGACGAACACATGGTCTGCACCGCATTCAGGGCAGTGCCATTTACGAACATCAGGAGGCATACTACAACGTTTGGAAAACGGGAAATACGGGTCATAGAGATAATGTTACTCCCTGCTCATTCCCCTTTGTACTGTTGCAACCAAACAAAGTTTGTTACTGGAAGTGGAGGCATCCGTAAGACGAGAAAGGCCAAAAGCCCTGCCCGCAGTGTTCAAGGAGGCGTCAAAAAAGAAATGACGGCACCCGTCGCTATGGAAGCCCTGCTCCTTTAGGGGCGGGTAGTTCACGATAATCAAGCATACTGTATGTATAAAAGGCGCCAGCTGATGCCTGACTTGGCTCTGTAACTCAATGGCGCCGAAGCCCGGCGTAGCCGGTTACTGGTTTAACAGATTCTGCCTGCCAACCCCCCCCCCCTGCATAGCAATAACCCGCAACCAGATTACTCAGGAATTGATTTGCGCTGTCGGAGTGGTCACGACAAGGCGTAGCCGCAGTCGGGATGTATCTCCGCGTTAGCGGGCCGTAAGGGCCGCTTACGGGCGTGTTATAAAAAATCACAGACAGCACTACTCACATCCACTCAAAAGTTTAGTTACATCATCCAGCATTAAAAGTGATGTAGTTCCCGGCCTTCGGCCGGGGCGGCGGCGCTTTTCAGTGGTGGGGAGGGGCTGGATGGTTGGCTTTTGCACTGTATTTGTTCAAAACATAATTTGTATGTTGTAACTATTTTATCTTCAGGGGGGGGGGCCGTCGCAATGCGTCGGGAGGTACTTTTGATGTTTCTGACCGGGGTGGACGTGAGATGTGCACAGGGTTTCAGAAGATAAAGAATTTCCCTGCCAGTTGACGAAGCGGGGGATTAGTTATTGGTTTCTGGATTATTTTCCGGGTTTGCTGATATCTGTTTGTGAAAAATTTAAGTTATCTGTTTGCGGAAATATGTTGATAACTCTGTCCCGTCATCAATATGGACGCTCATTCGATGTTAAAAACGGGAGAAAATCGTGGGATCATGGGGATACTGCGGTGACTGACCGAAAAATGGGCGAATGGAACCAGCACCACAAGCCCCGAAAGGGGCTTGTGACAGAAAATTAATGGAGGCTGATATCGCTAGTGTGGTGGCGGGGCCGCCAGCGACAACTCCAGCTGGTACAGGTGCTTAATGGCCAGTCTTTTCAAATGGTCGTCAGAGCACTGGTAAACCTCATCTGCAGGAAGAGTCCTTTTGAGAAAGAGGGTCATTTCGTAAATTTGCCGGTCCTGTGGCAGTTTGGCCAGACGGTTAGCTCGTTTACGAGCAGCACCTTTCTCCCTGCGGTATTTCAGCGCTTCCTGGCTGCGCTGCAGGTACCATCGTTTTCTCGCCGCGTGGACAGAAATATCTTCATCTTCACCCAGAACCCCTTCCTCAATGAGCCGACGACGTTCTTCACTCTCACGCAGTCGCCTCACCTGCTGTGCCTGCAGCTTCATCAGGTCCACGCCCAGTATCCGCCAGCCTGTGGGGGTTATCCAGACGTATTTTGGCAGTCGCTTGCGGGACTCACGGTCCCAGGAGGTTTCGTCTGACACACCTAAAGTACCAAAGCGCACCTGCTCAGAAATCAGGCAGGAAAGACGGGAGACGGTGACTTCAGTGTCCGGTATGACATTCCCTTTTGCGTCCTTTGGGCTGAGTTCTTTGGCCAGTCGGGACACACACATACCCACGGTATGTGTGCCGGCATCGCAGAAACTAATCAACACCGGCCACAGGGCATCAAGCAGACGTTGTTTCTCCGGACGAAAGGCATATTTACGCCCGGCACGCTGCCGTTCACGGACATAAAAAGGATGCAGAGACATATGCATGCGCAGACGGGAGCTCCCCGTTTCCGGGTCTTTCTTTACCAGACGATTATAGGCATGGCCCAGCTGGCCTCCCAGCGCCTTATAGTGCGCAGGACGAAACCAGGATGGATTTTCGCATTTGGGTTTGGTGGAGTGTTCGCCACGGCGACGACGTGTACGCTTCTTCTCTGGCGTAACCAAAAAAGAGAATGTACTGTTCTCATCGACACAGTCCCAGAAACGGATCTGGTCTTCGGGCGACAGCTGACTCCAGTGTTGTGAGGGATTTCGCGTATTACTCATTGCTATATTCCTCTGCAACAGTTTTGACTTTCAGGCATCCCAACCGGGCCTCAGACAGGGCAAGAGGAAATATATTCAGTGCTTTGAATAGAGCAGGCGTAAACGTTATACCCGGTGAACATACTCCTTCCGGATTGTCAGAAACGTAAACAATCAGTCCCAGGGTTTTATCCAGAAACCGTAACGTACGGGTGGCTTTGTTAATGCTTAAAATACCGTTAGCAGATCTTGTCGCCAGGCCACATTCAATAGCGAGTTCAGTGACCGAACATTGCACCCTATTTGTAACAGGATCATAGTGGAAACACATCCCTTGCAACAATGCCTCAATAGCCCGGCAACGCAGAACCGGAGGCATGCGATGCCGTTTGCCTTGTGAACGAGCAATTGCTACATGTATGGCAAAATCAAAACGAGACGTGAAGCCTTCGGCTTTCGCCATCAGCTTACGGCAGAACGGCAGCGTTTTCTTTCCTTCACGCGGGGTGAATTCAGGATTCGGGTTTCGGACCTGCCGGTAATGAGAGAACAGTGTCTGAACGTCAGTCACTTCTTCCAGCACTTACAATACACGGAAGGAGCAAATGGCACAGAAACAAGTATTGAACTTTTCTGAGCATAAAACTATACTCCCTGTATAGCCTGATTGATGGCTATGCAGTTTTAGTGGGCCCCGTTAATCTTCTTCCCGTCGCCAAACTAGATGAAGATTATCGGGGTTTTTGCTTTTCTGGCTCAGGAGAAACACCTCAGCAGAACCAGATCCCTGCCACCTTACGGCGTGGCCAGCCAAAATTATTCAAAACTATCTGGTACAGGAGAACATTTCCTGTAATGTCACTTTTCTTTCGATGAGGAAGTTACTGCATTTCCGGGCTGCGACATCTCTGTGTCCTCAAGGATCAAATAAGGATCTTTGTAGAGAATACTACAAATTCAGGAAATCAGCGACTTACTTTATAAACGTAACCCGCGTTGGCGCACGGTTTACGTCCGGGGATTGTGGATTACTGCGTCAGTACGTCTGTTTCCAGTCCGCTCCCTGCGCCCAACGTGATACCCAATGGTTCAGATATTTCTGGGCAACAACCGGGTCATCCCACACAACAAGCACGTTCTCCGAATTCGAACGGTCTGCTGCACGGGAATAATTGAACGATCCTACTTCGGTGTGGCGGCCGTCGCTGATGATCACTTTGTCGTGCAGAATTTTGTACACACTGACGGTGCGTACCGGAATGCCGGCACCGACCAGCAGGTTCATTGCCGCCCTGCTGGCGTTGTTGTTTTTCCAGGTATTGGCTTTCCAGTCCAGTACCACTTTCACATCAACACCACGGCGTTTTGCGTTGACAAGGGCGCTGACCACCTCCGGAGAGGAGAAGGAATAGACCAGCAGGCGGATTTCCTGCTGTGCTGTCTCAATTGTCTTAAGCACCAACTGCAGAGCCGTACCTTCCGGAGAAAAACCTGTCTCAATAGTGGCTGAGTAGGTATTCGGTACTGGCGCAAACAGCGCCAGACCGAGCAGGCCGGGTAAAAGCCACCGACACAAATGTATTTCGTGAATTATTTGCATGGTATTTCCTTCACTTGCTTCACTCAGAAACCCCGGGAACCGGGCGTGGAAAATGACGCAGAGCAGAAGCGTCAGTGACCTCCTTCGCTTTACATGTTTGGTTCATTATATATACCTTTGACATACACATCTCCGCCACCCATAATGGATATACACTCTGTATATCCAGACAAGGAGACAGCTATGCATACAACACTTTTTTTGAGTAACCGGACTCAGGCAGTCAGATTGCCTAAATCGATATCCTTTCCGGAGGATGTGAAACATGTCGAAATCATTGCTGTTGGCAGAAGCAGGGTCATTACTCCGGTCGGAGAATCCTGGGACAGTTGGTTTGATGGCGAAGGTGCCAGCGCTGATTTTATGAGTACCAGAAAACAACCTGCAGAACAGGAGCGGGAAGGATTCTGATGCTGAAATTCATGCTTGATACCAATATTTGTATTTTCACCATCAAAAATAAGCCCGAACATGTCAGAGAACGCTTCAACCTAAATGCATCCAGAATGTGTATCAGCTCCATCACCTTAATGGAGCTGATTTACGGTGCAGAAAAAAGTCAGGCGCCGGAGCGGAATCTTGCAGTCGTGGAGGGATTTGTCTCCCGCCTTGAGGTTCTGGATTACGACGCACAGGCAGCGATACATAGCGGCCAGATTCGTGCCGAACTGGCTCGCAAAGGAACACCTGTTGGGCCTTACGACCAGATGATTGCTGGTCATGCGCGTAGTCGCGGGCTGGTAGTTGTCACAAACAATATCCGCGAATTTGAGCGCATTCCAGGTATCCGAACCGAAGACTGGTGCTAACCTCTGCATCAGATGTTCTCTTCGGATTCCGGCTCCTTTTCCGGATCACGCTGGAGTGGGAATCACGTATCGGTACAAACAGCTCAGAGAATACTAACCAGAACACCAGTACACAGCAGATGGAGGGCATACGCTGGAGCTAACCACCGTCCTGCCTGCAGACGTCGTCCGGAAGTCGGTACCAGCCCGTGGATACAAAACAGCACCGCCAGCGTAAGAATCACGCCGGAAAGCATCATCACATCACCGTGCCGGGCATTAAGCAGTGCGACCAGCAACAGCCAGACAGCAAACAGGGCTGGCCGCAGTGAGTCCCGGACCTGCCAGATAAGCAACGCACCGGCGAGCATCAGCAGACCGGGTATGCTGTAACTGGCGGAGCTAAGTGGCAGGTATCCCACCAGGACCGCGAGCGCTGCAACGCCATTAAGCACGGTCGCCGTCTGCAGGAAGCGGGCCACCTGCATGACAACAGCGAAAGCGAACAGGATATTCAGTTGCCACCACATGAGTCCGGCGTCCCTGAAGGCCAGCCAGTAACCCGGCTGGGCCAGGAGAGCCATCAGCCACAGGCGGTTAAGGCTTTGCTGACGCAGGGTTTTGCCTGCCATGTTACAGCCGCTGACCAGCGCAAACAGGGGGAATGCACAACGCCCGGCCATGTTCAGTAAGGGCATATCCAACTGGAAGGCAGTGGCGATGTGGTCCCCCACCATTGCCATAAACGCGATCATCCGGATGACATCGCGCTGCAGCGCGGAGAAATTCAGGACCGGCCTGAAAGGATGCAGGGCAACAGATTTACCCGGACTCATGCCGCAGTCTCCGGTCGTTGTGCGCAAAGGTGTGCCCTGACGCGCTCAGCCAGTTGCGGCTCATCATCGCTACGCAGCAGCGGAATACCAGCTTGTTTCAGCACCTCTTCAAGCAGCAGGTCACGCCGCTGACGTTTCGGCGCCTGATGGGAACGGTCGTCCAGCTCCACTGCCACAATGATTCTTCCGTTGCGGTCCGTGATAACCACATCGCAGTGCCACTGCGATACCAGGCGGAACAGTTGCCACCATTCACGGCTCCCAGACTTACGGTCGGGCGCCACTCTGACGATATCGGCCACTCGAACCTGTGGGCACAGCCGCCAGTGGCGGGTATCGGTCACCCTGTCGAGTCGGCGCAGAAAACGCTGCTCCCGCTCCGTCATCAACTGACCGGCACTGACGAACGACGGTCGGCGACACAGCAACAGTTCAGTTCTGCCCGGCCGAATCCCTTTTTCACGCAGTCTCTGCAAAAGTGGATGCCGGGCTGAACCGGCCTGCCTGAGCATTACCACAAATCCGGCGAGCAGAATGGCCATAATGAATATTTCGTTAAACATACACACATCCTCCCTGAATCAGTCCCCACCGAGCGTTTTTTCCAGCTCAATGTCCTTTTCCAGTACATTCACCACCCACTCACGCTCGGTACGCAGCATCTGTTCGCGCACCTGCTGGCGGATACCCCGACCGTCCGCCACCGCTTCCTGAATGGCCTCATCCAGCTCACGCTCTCCCCGGGCTGTACCGTCACGGAGCCGACGTTCTTCATCAGCAGACAACTGTGGTTCGGGTCTGGTGCTCTCCTCACCCGGGACTGCCGGCAGCAGTTCCTGCCGGGCCTGCTCCGCCAGCTCCCGGGCCGCTTTTTCCTGTGCCTCTGCCAGTTTCTGCTGCTCATCCGGAGGCAGCGTAATGGGGTCTTCCGCTTTCGCCGCCGATTCAGCCTCCGCCACACTACGCACTGTCCGAGCCACCTCATCAGGCTCAGTGATTCGTCCCCCGGTCAGGCGGGCTGCATTGAGCAACCGTTCTTCACCGTGCAGACGTATCACCACCCCGCTATCCGGGTTCTCCTGTGCCAGGCGCAGCGCCGTCTGTGCATCATCAGCAATGAGTGTCTGTCCGTTACGGCTGGCCTGCAGACCGGCGAACTGGGCATCCTCCCCACCACGCAGGCGGGACTCATCACTGAGCACCACGCTCATCCCGTCATCCTCAATGCGGATTTCGGTCAGGAGTGCCCCGGCTTCTTTTCCGTGACTGGTCCACGCAGGAAGGGCTACATAAGGTGTCGGGTATTTCCTGCCGGCAGCAATGAAGCGCGCCATTGTTTCGCCCCCAAGGCCGTTTTCCGCCAGTACCCGGCAGCCCAGCGAGGTTTTATCCAGACGTAAGGCAGTGGCCAGCAGTCGGTTGCCAGTGTCGGATTCGTGGTCACTTTTCTGGTGCAGCAGGTCATGGGCGGTTTGTCCGGCATTTGAGTGCCGGGCATCGGCACTCCAGCCGGCCAGATTGTCGGTGTAGACCTGCACATGCTCTTTTGCTCGTGACAGCGTTACATAAGTGGACTCCAGAGATGCCATTCTTTTCCTGCCACCTTCTGTACCGGTCAGGGCAATGGCAAAACGTTCACTGGCCCCCTGCACGCCATAAACCGTCAGGGCGTATGCGAGGTCAATATGACGGTCCTCCGTCACGGCCTGCGGGTCAACAATTTTCTCCTGATCTCCCTGGCGAAAGCGGATGGCCCCTTCGTCAGTGAACCCGGCCACCTCCCACAGGCTGTTGGCCACGTAGCCGCGGTTGGTGTCCGAGCAGGTAAAGCGCACCCGGTCCCCCTGACTGATCGTCAGATCGCGGGGTGTGAAGAGGGAAATATCCTGTGCAGTGTTCTGCTGAGGAGAGATCAGCACCGACTCCCCGTCAGCATTACGCAGCGTGACCACGGCGTCCTGCGTATCCACCTCTGCCACAGTCCAGTAGCGCTCGTTCATCATGGCCACGGCGCCGGTGTACTCCGCAAAGGTTTCAGCTGCACGCAGGGCGTTGTCTGGCACCCGGAGCGGCTCCAGGACGGTGAACGTGCGTTCTTCAGCACCTGTATCGCCTTTCTCATGCCGGGCGGTATGAATGGCATCATTGATGGCATGACGATCGGCGTTGAGTTCCGCCACAATCAGTGTCTGCTGCTGTGCCTCCGGGGTGCGCCCCATCCAGTCATCCCGGATGGCTTCAATGATGTCGGTGCGTACCAGGGCCAGTTGCTCTGGCGTCAGTGTCTGTTCGCCGGCAGCAACGAGATAACCCTGCCCCTGGTCCTGCTCCTTTTTCGGCGCACGGATTTCCATGACCGAGTTATCGGGCACCCAGGCCCCAGGCTGACGCGGGACCTGCTGTGGGGTGACGTCATCCACCTGGCGCAGGGATATCTCCACCTGACCGGCGATGATGCTTTCAATCGCTGGGCGCAGCGCCGGGGTCTGGCGGACAATCTCCTGCATAACCACCGTATCGATGGCGCTCCGCTGCTGCACCAGGCGGAACGGCAGACCGGTTGAGATGGCCTGCAGCTGCGCGGTATCCCCACTGGAGACCATTCGTCCACCGCCTGCGGCAACCAGCTGATAGAGCTCTGCCATATCGCGGTTACCCACCATCGAGCTCTCATCAGTCAGGAACAGGACATTACGGAGGTCCGGTGTTTCCCCGGCCTGTATGGCCAGGCGGGTTTCACTCAGAAAACTGGCAAGCGTTCGTGCCTCCACCCCGGCTTCACGCATCTCATGCACGGCGCGGTGCGTCGGTCCCAGGCCGATGACCTGCGGGCGCACGGATTCAGACAGGGTGTTCAGAGCCCCCATCACCGCCCGGAACTGGGTGGTTTTCCCCACCCCGGCGTACCCCTGAATGGCCATAAAGCGGTCGGTGTTCTCCAGCACTGCCCGCGTGGCCTCCCGCTGACCTGCCGTCAGACCGGCCAGGACTGAGGCAGGCGTCAGCGCCATCAGGGGCGGTACAGCCTCCTTACCCTCTGCAATATGGCGGATGATGGTCTTTTCCATCTCATACGCCACACGCGGGACCAGGACGCGGTTTCCCGCCCCGGCAACCGAATCCAGCTTAATCAGCGCCCCGCTGTCCACCTGGCGGGCGATTTCTGCCCGGACATCAGCCAGCGGCTGGCCAGACTTCACCGCCTCGGCCAGCAGGGTAAGCTCACCGAGATGGACCAGTCCCTGCTGGGCGCGCGGGATGGCCAGATTCACCGCCTGCTCCGCATCCGACATCAGACGGTCCCGGCTAGCCTGTATGGCTGCGTCCAGATTTACCTCGCCGGTCGACTGGCGAACCTGGTCACTGGCCAGGCGCACCGCAGATACACTCTCCACTTTGCGCGCTGCCTGCCCGGCCTCCAGCGGTGTATAAATCCGGATGTCGCTGCCACTCTGCGCCAGCGCGTTCAGGGTCTGTTTATTCAGCCCGCGCGGGCCGACAGCAGCCAGCACCGTGCGCGACGTGCTGGTACCGGCTCCGGTCCCTTCCACATAGTCATGGGCCAGCTTCACAGCCCGGTCGGTGGGCAGACTCAGTTCCCGGTCGCCGCTGCGCAGCCGTACCGCGCCCTCTTCCAGCCCCGCCACTGTAAACTGCTCTTTCGCTTTGATGCCCCCCTTCAGCTCCCGCCCCAGCGCCCTGACGCGGTCCCCTTCAGAAACCGCCAGTGTCCGGCTGCGGTACAAACTCCAGCTGCCGTCCAGTTGCGTCACCTTCAGGGTCAGGCGACTGCCGTCTTCACCCTGCAGCACCAGACTGTTGGTCGCCTCTGCCACCCGGTCAATGGTATGGCGGGTCATCGTTTTCTTCTCAGCGTCCCACTGCTCCATCACCATCCCGGCCCGGTAGTTATCGCGCTGATGGCGGGTTTTGCTGTCCAGCCACACCGGCTCCAGCACCTGCAGCGTCACCTGCTCCCGGCCCAGCTCACCCGCATCACGCCGCGTATCCCGGATAACCTCCGTCAGCTGCTGGTGTTCCCGGGCGCCGGTCACCTGGGCCACCACATCCCGCCCTTCAGCTGACAGGCGCACATAGTCCTGTGCCAGCTGGCTGTAACGGCTCCGCTTGTCCGCCTCACTGACCAGCCGCACTTCCGGAAGCTGTGTGCCGTAAAACCGGTACTGGGGAATATCCGCCTCTTTGAGCACAGACAAAGCATTCCCCGTCCCCTGCCGGTTTTCGGTGTCCATGAATATCAGCTGCGCCCCGGCGCTGAGCGCTTTCTCCTGCAGCAGGACGGTCTCTTTCAGCGACAGTCGCTCCGCCCGGTCGACGATAACCGTCCCCTGCACCGGCAGTACGGTGTCAGCGTTCATCTGCGAGCGCAGCATCACCTGACCTGCCAGGTGCGGGCTTTCCGCCAGGAACTGGCCACTGCGACCGTCTGCCGCAATCACCATCACTTCACGACCCTGTGCGCGGGCCATCATCGCCACGTCTTCCGTGCGCTCACGCAGGGCCTGCGCACCCCCGCGCCCGCTGAGAATAGCCACCGGACTTTTATCCTGCGTCAGGACAGAGACCGCATCCCCGGCAGGCATATCTCGCTCTTTTGCCCGTTCCGGAAAGACCAGCACGGTCTGCTCCGCAACGGCCGTGCGCGCCAGCTGATGGACGCTGAGTTCGTTCAGCAGGTGGATATCAGAGGTGAAGATGCCCTTCTCCCGGTCCAGCGGGATAAGGCGCTGCCCTTCAATTGCGGTCTCAATCCCAGCACGGGCCTGCTCAAACAGACCCGGTGCGGAGGGCAGGCGGTTGACCGTGCCGGCCAGCATTTCCGACCAGGTGAACTGGACCTTTTTGTCCGACAGCGCGGAGATTGTGTCGCTGACCGCCTTCTGCACCAGTTCGTCAGCAGCCTCGCCGGAAGACGCGATTCCCGGCTGGCCCGGCGCACTTATCCCCCCCTGACCAGCAACAACAGGACCAGAAACTTCCACGCGTGCCTGCGCCTGACTGATGTAATGTCCGATATCAAATTTTTCGTCCGTTAAGCGTCGGCGCCAGTCGGCTTTCAGCAAATCCGGGTCGGCCCAGGCTTTTGCATGGCGGGTATCGAGTGCGGCAACATCACGAGATTTAGCTGAAGCGCCCGGCCCGGCCGCTTCCCGGATGGCCTGACTGCGCGAGGAAAAAACGTCCACCGGCACATCCTTCAGCTCCCACAGGCCATGTTTCCCCGCCGCCACCGTTTCGAATCCCATCGACTCAATGTCTTCACGTAAGGCAGAACGGTACAGGTTTCCCAGCGCTATCTTGGTGGCGTACAGATTCTCAGAAAAGCCGGTTTTCATCCGGGTATCGCTGGCCAGCGACCGCCATTTTTCACCAGCGAATGTCGCATTAAAGACCAGGGCATGGGTGTGCACCTGCGGGTCCAGGTCCCGGGAGGTGTCATGGTTATACAATGCAGCCACCATACTGCCGGTCAGCACTGTTTCCGTTTTCCCTTCCTGCGTGATGCGGGCGCTGACCAGTTGCTCCACTTCCTGCATCACAACCGCCACGGCCCGGTTATGCGCTTCAATAAAACGCCGGTCTTCCCCGACCAGCGCCATGACGGAGACACTTTTGGGAGCGGAGAACGTCAGGTCATAGCCGCTGCGGTGTTTGTTGACACCATCAACCATCCGGGACAGGTCACTGCCATCAGGCAGTCTGCCCTGGCGGACCGCATCCATATCGGCGTTAGCCACTTCACCCTTCAGCCCGAGTTGCGCCGCCCCCTCCCCCATCCAGCGGGACTCCAGCGAGCCGCTGGCATAGTAGTTGTCTTCATGGCTGTAATAGCCCCCATCACCCTTGATGGAAGAAATGGAGAGCATCAGTATTCCCTCCCGTCATCCATCTCATGCGTTTTGTCTGTCGCATGGTTGATATTGACCTCTTCCCGGCGGGTCATGTCGCGGGTCTGGTGCTGCCCCTGCCCCTGCTCCCAGGCTTCATACGCAGCAAAATCCACCACCTCCCCGTCGCTGTTCAGGCCAGGTGGCATATCCCGGGTCAAATCCTGCTCAATATCCCGCTCCGTTCCCCCTGCAGCAGTCGTGCTGCCTGCAACGACGGCGGATGAAGACGCCGTATTCACTGCTACCGCTGTAGGCACAGGTACAGAGGGAGCCGTCACCGGCTGGAGGGTGGGTGGCGAGACCGGGGCGGAAGCACTTTCCGGCACCGGCGTCACCGGGGTAAACAGCCCTTCCAGACTCAGACGTTCTTCTTCCGTGCGGCGGACCAGCTCATCTTCAATGGCCTGGTCAAGACTGGTCTGGATGTCTCGCGGGATCAGGGCATTAGCCACGCCGGGCATCGCCTCATACTTCATTGAGAGTTTCACCACCGGGTAATCACCAGGCAGGGTGACAAAACACTGCAGGTCGTTCAGCGACTGCACGTCGGAGTAGCTGACGATACTGACGCGTTCTTCTTCCTTGCCAAACGAAATCCCGTCACGCACCTGCTCATGACCAAAGCTGGTCTGTTCGCTGAATTTCAGACGGCGGGTTTCCCCGATATCCTCTTCCACAAACTTCGCAATCTGGGCACTCGGGGAACGGAAAAAGAACTTGGTGTTCAGCAGGTCAAACAGCCCCGCCGCCGCCTTCGGGCCATAGATTTCTTCCATCTGGGCGAAGTTCTGGAACCCCAGAGCGAAACAGCCGCCAAACTTACGCGCTTCAGCAATGATGCGAGGCAGCGTGGCCAGCTTGTGCAGTGAGGGCAGTTCATCATAGAAAAACCAGACACGACGCTGACGGTTTTCCCCCATCGCCAGCAGACTGGTGGCGGCAATACTGAGCCACATGGAAATCAGCGGTTTGAGCGACTCATGATTCTGTTCATCAGAGGTGATGAACAGCCAGCCATTCTTCGATTTATCAGCCTGGCCCTTCATCCATTCCCGGATGGTGAATTTCTCCCGGCCCGGACGGTCGATCCCCTGCAGATAACGCATCGCCTTGACGTAGTTGGTCAGTACACTTCGGATGGAGATGGCGGTCTTCTCTATCTTGCCGTCAACCAGTGTGGAGGCAGGCGTCCCGGCCAGGAAAGCGCGCAGTTGATCCAGCTGAATGGCCAGCAACGTGCGCAGAAATTTGTTGTAACTGCGATCGGGGTCTTTACGCATACGCTCTGCACCTTCCGCAAAGATGGTGCGTGCACTGCCCTGCCAGAATGGATCTTCCCCACTGCTGGCCGGGATCAGGGTGGTACTGGCATTCTCCAGTTCGGAGATAGTGCGGCACTCCTCCCACATGTCCCAGTTCGGACACCGGGCATCCTGCGCGTTAAGGACCTTATCCCGCGATTCGTCGTAAAAATCTTCCACGAATGTACAGCCCTTGTCGTAGATGATGACCAGGTCACCACGCTCACGCAGATGCTTCAGAATTTTACGCATCAGCTGAGATTTTCCGGAGCCGACAGTACCGTGCATAGCGAAGTTCTGAATTTCGGAATCCAGCTTAAGCGGCAGGTCATCGATACGAATATCGGAGGCTTCTCCGCGTTTTTTCATCAGGCGGGCAACGTCTTTCGGGGATTCACTGAGGACGCGCCCCCCGATGATTTCATCCTCACTCTGCTGGCGACCGGTACGACCGAGATACCAGTACACGGCCAGCGTGGCGAGAAACGCGACCAGCAGCGAAGCGCAACCGGCAATCACCAGTTCCTGTTTCAGCAACTGCCCGCAATAGACTGTGTAATTGTCGCTGAGGATCTGCCGGGCGCTGTACTGCAGGGTGTGTTCGTAATACCGGATATTATAAACCGGCTGGCTGACCATTCTTTCCGTAAACGGCGACATCACCCGGACGAACCAGTAAATAATACCGTTGGTCAGATTCTGAATACTCATCCGCATCAGCAGGACGGCCAGACCAAACAATACCGTCCCCATAATGACGTAATAAGAAATCAGATTATTTATCTGCAGGAACATTTTCAGGCGCATGAAAGCGACCTGACCGCCCTGCGTTAAGTCGCGAGGATTCAGGCTCATTATGTTATTCCAGAGGTTATAAAATAAATTTCTTGAAAACGATTTCACTTCAATGCAGGGAAATCACTTTTAAAACAATGAGTAATAAAACACACTACACTTTGTGTAGCATTCCGATATACGCATGATATGATTGTGTATACAAAAGCTACACAGAGGTGTTTATGAAATCAGAAGCCAGAGAAGCGCCAATCAACATCAGGGCTAAAACATCCCAGCGGGATCTGATCGATATGGCGGCAAGCCTTGTATCAAAATCACGTACTGACTTCGTTCTCGAAGCCGCGTGTCGTGAGGCTCAGGACATTTTGCTTGATCAGCGTCTGTTCGTACTGGATGATCAACAATATGATGCATTCCTGTCTGAGTTAGATGCGCCCATAACCCCGGAACGGCAGGCGCGTATCGATGCTCTCATGAGTCGTAAATCGCCATGGGAATGAGAGCACCGGAACCTTTAACGCCCGGACACAATATTGCTGAGTTTTCCTGTTCAGATCCGGGTCTTAATGAATGGCTGAAAAAGAAAGCATTAAAAAATCACAGCACTGGTATTTCCCGTGTATATGTTATTTGTGCCGAAAATACGAATCAGGTAATCGGTTACTATTGTCTTTCTTCAGGCAGCATTCAACGGAATACTGCACCAGGCTCTTACCGACGTAATGCCCCGGATTCACTTCCCGTGGTAGTGCTTGGCAGACTTGCAGTTGATCAGGCTTATGCCGGAAAAGGCCTTGGTATCGCACTGCTCAAGGATGCGATATACCGGACGCAGAATATTGCAATCCAGGTTGGTGTAAGAGCTTTGATAGTTCATGCCCTGAATGATGAAGTGAAAAGCTTCTATACAAAATTCGCTTTTGAACCATCTACAGCGAATCCATTAACTTTATTTTTCCCTGTCAAGATTTGAGTTATCATTTTATTCGAATAAAAAAATCTGAATTAAGGGTGACCACCCGATCACCCTGACAGTATTAAAGAATATTGGCGACAGATTTTGCCAGCTGATCTTCGAGGACAGGTTTTGCCTCTTCGAATTTCAGGTTAACTTTATTGGCAGAGGACACGATACGGGTCTGGTATTTATGCTGATTACCGGTCTGCGTGCTGGTCTGCACTTTATATCCGGAGGTGCCCTGTTTCAGGGCGGCGACATTATCGGTCTGCACGCTTGCGGTGGTTTTTTCAGAAATCTGAATATCCGTCACCATCGTATAGTTGATATCTTCCACCATCGCGTCAGCGGCCATTCCCACCAGACCGGCAGCCAGTCCAACACCTAATGTCGCGCCGGCAGAACTCGAGTTATAACCGGTAATCCCCGCACCTAATGCAGCACCCGCTATCGCGCCTTCGTAGCCCTGGTTCAGAAATCCCTGGGCAGAACGCAGGTCCATTTTATCGGCTTTCAGGACATTGGCCTGAATCCAGTAGTGTGCGCTGTCCGGCGATGACGTGATGGTATAGCCCTTATCCTGAAGTGCTTTGGTCACTTTCGCCTGCAGGCCGGACATGTCTTTGTCAGAGGTATTTTTTATCTGGAGGTACACGGTTTTCTGTGAGGACGGCTCCAGCCAGATGGTTTCACTCATCTGGGTTTTGACTTCAAGGTTACGTTTCTTAATCGCTGTGCTCATCGCGCCACACCCGGAGAGCACGAGGACAGAAGTTAAAACGGCAGTCATTGCCATCAGCTTAACGTTATGTTTCATATAATTTTTCTCATTTCCATATAAGTCGCATGTCACATGCCATGCCCGGAGGTACTGCTGTTGTCACCTGCACGTTCAGTACAGGAATGGTTAATGTACAGACAGAATCATAACCACATCAACAATATGGCTATACTGCACAGATTTTCGGAGTTTCAGACAATGATAAAACGGTTATTTTGGGGATGCAGAGAGCAACTCTTTCACTTTCGACAGGCTACTGACTACTGCAGGGGTCATATATCGGGATAATGATCCCTGTAAAAACAACATGCTAATAATAAAAGTAGCAAACCATGAAACACCTAGCCCTGCGACAAAAGGCTCACCAGTCCACAGCAAAATACAGCCAATTAGAGAGTTCACAATAAACAATAGTCGTGTATAAAACTCAATTTTATTTTTAAGGATTTTCAATAAGATTGACTCTCGTCTTACATCATCTCCTAACGTTAGAAAGATACACACATTACTATACGTCGCTCCAATAAAAGCAAGACTAAAAAATGCCATCGTTGCGCAAGAAAGTAAACTAAGATAGATTATTTTTTTAAATTGATAATCTAAATCACCCGGCTCCTTATAAATAACAAAAGCCAGAATAACAAAAACAACCTGAAGAAGGTAAGCGTATTTTAACCTATCAAAAATCATACCCATGATTTTTTTATTGGTTGGAATTTCATAATCCCTTTCACTCATCGATGCCAGAATAAAGCTCGCATCCTTCTCTAATTCTGAACGCTTCATATAATATCACCTTATGGCTTACTAATCCGTTTCTGTAAATCATCCTTTATATTATTTAAATCTTCCAGTCCTTTACCACTACCACCATCCCATTTTTGTCTGTCTTCCTCAGCAGCTTTAGCATCATTAAAGTTTTTATTACCCTGTTCATGCTCACTCTGCAAGTTTTTATACTCCTGACCGGCAGACTCACCGGTCGAGATCACAGTATTTTTATCATTACTGACGCCCGATTCGGCATGACTGCGTTGATTCTGTACATCCGTCGCCACCACACCCTCTGCTTTCACACCATTCTGCGTGGCCAGATGATCCATCCCGGACTTCTGGTCCCTGAATTCACTCTGTAAATCAAAACTGTCTGCGGGTGCAGAGACACCGCCTATGCCTTCCCCGGTACGGCCCCTGTTCTGCTCAAACTCCTGCAGCAGTTGCGGCTTAATGCGGTCTTCCACAAAGGCCTGCGCCAGTCTGTCTCGCTCGGCGCGTACTTCCGGGCTAGCCGCATCAGAAAGCAGCTGGTCAGCTTCACCCGGACGTTTACTGGTGACATACCCGACAAACTCCTGGGAGTAGTTCTGGTTAATACTGGCACTGTTATTTTCTGCATAGCTGGCCAGCTGCGAGTATTCATGACTGCGGGTGACCGCATCATTATACTGCGATGCCTTGCTTTTCAGGTCGGAGAAAGTCGATGCCAGCTGGTTTGCCAGAGAACCCGACGCATTGTCTGTATGGCTGCCACTGTCGGTAACGCGGGTGGACGTCACCACGTCCATCGCATCGCGGAAATCCTTCAGCTCCTGAGCGCTGAACCCTTTGCTGGTCCCGCCCTGGTGAGTCAGGTCAGAACTGGTGCCATGCGAGGAGCCACTTCTGCCCGTATAATCAGTCTTCAGGTGCCCTTCAACTGATCCTTTTAGCCCCGTCGCCAGCCCACCAATTTTCCCGAGAATATGCCTGTCTGTATCAAGAGATACCTGAGCGCTCCCCCCAACTCCCGCGCTCATATCCTGACTCTTGGTTGCTGCTGCCCGTACCCCTTCAGCCAGAGTGGTATTTTCATCCCGGGCATAGCGGGAACCAATCGACTGAATAGTGTTCAGCGCTTTGGTCAGATTGCTGCTGGCAGAGGCATCGCTGCCTGCCACAGTGGTGTCACTGTTGCCCCGCTGCTGGCTCCACTGGCTCATCTGTGATGAAGCCAGACTGGAGGTCTGCGACAGGCTGTTACTGAGGCTCTGCGCCTCACTCAGCGCATCACGCTGCTGTTGCTGCCAGCTGCTGGATGCGATTTTCCCCAGCGCAATATCGACCGGCAGTTTTGAAATCGCTTCCGTGGTGTTGTAGACCGACTGCCCTGACGACGTCAGGGTTTTCGTCGCCCCGCTCTCCAGCTGGCTGGTAATATGTCCCTCACGATGACTGTAGTTGGTGTCCCACTTGTTACCCTGTACGTTCCCGGTCGACATATTGTTATAGTGCCAGTTGCCGTCGACAGCCTGAGATGACGACTGGGTGGAGGCTGACTGCAACGTCTGCCCGAGGTAGTTCCCCGCCTGCGACACCACCTGACCCAGCCCTTTCACCATCCCCCAGGCAATAAACGGAATGGACAGTGCCAGCCAGCCTGCCGTGGTCCCGATATCGGAGTAAGTGTTCTGCACCTGGTCAAAGGTGGCCAGCGTCACCGCCGTCCCGTTGAGTTTGCTCTGCAGGTAAAAATTCATTGCATGATTCAGGATGGAGAACAGCAGCGGCCACATCTGCAGATAGGCGATGGTGTAGACGTATCCTTTAATAATCGTCCAGGACAAGGAGCTCACCATCGCCAGTACTACCAGAACCGGGAACAGGGCAATCGTCATGCCGAGCAGCACCGAATACATCACCGGCAGCGTATTGGCGGCTACCGAGGCGCTGGTTGCCTGCGAGAGGCGCATTTTGGCCATTGAGGTCTGCGTGGCCACATTCACCAGCCCCGCCGTATCCCCGTTCTGGGCGGAAAAACTCTCCAGACCGCTGCGCAGGCCATTCATTATCACGTTCTTGCGGATAATCTCAGTAGACGTCAGGGACGTGCCATGAAAATAGCTGTAGCTGTCGCCCAGCATTTCCGTGAACAGCGCATTTTTATTCCCGTTCGTTGGCCCGAACACCTGGTTGGTAAACCCGTGGGTCATGTTCAGGACCTGCTGCAGAAACGGCTGCGGGTTGGCTCCGCTGATGTCGCTGGAATCAGTGTTAATTCTGGTGGCGGCCTGCTCGCAGGTCAGGAAATTACGGTTTTTATCATACAGGCCGCGCAACGGGCTGGGGCGGCTGAAGATGAGCGCATACGGGTCGGAGGCATTCATCAGGTCCCCGATGGTGTACTTGTTGTTCAGCATGATATCGCCCACCACGCAGTTATGGACGTAATCCGTGAACATACGCTGGATTTCCGGCTCAGAGAACCGGAAGTCGGTGCTGCCTGCCGCCAGCTGCGCCCCGAACAGCATCCCGGTCTTACTGTAGGTCAGCGCATCCGGGCGGGCAAAGATAAAATCGTAAGTCTGCGCCATCCCGGCCCCGATACGGGTAATCAGGCTGGCCGGCGCGGCAAGGCCGGTTGGGACATTATCCACCTGATATATAGCAGCAGGCTCAGACAGGTCCACCACCTGGACATTCGTTTTATCGCCAATCATGACGGCCAGCACAAAAACATAGAAGGCCACCCACTTCGCCAGGTCCATCAGGTTACGGGTACGGATATAGGTTGCCGCCCCAACAATCACGGACACGGCAGTAGCCATCACAATCAGCGCATCCCCCGCCCGGCTGTTAAAAAAGGCCGCCACACCGTTGAGCGTGTCCTGGAACCACGCCCCGCCCGCCACGGTATAAATCGTTTCCACTGACATATTAATTCACCCTGCTGAACTGGTAGTTACCCAGCACACGGTCGCTCATCTTTGAGGAGACCTGCTGGCGGATAAAGCGGATTTGCTGCTGAGCGGAGATGAGGGCATCCTCCTTAATCTGCACCTCCATACGCAGCGAGTTGAGCGCCTGCCGGGCATCGGACAGGCCATTTTTCAGCTCTTTCATATTGGCCCCCGGGTAGTCTTTAGTGGCCAGAGACCCATTGACCACCTTCATGACGGCCTCCAGATACTGCAGGTAAATGTCGACGGCAATGTAATCTGTCAGCTGGGCAAACAGGGACTGCGACACGCTCAGCGATGACTGGTCCACTATCCAGGACAGGATGGGGATGGAGGTGCTGTTGATGAACTGCTTCTCTTTCTCCGTCAGGGGCGAGTCGGTGATGGCCTTGCTCTCGATGCTGGTCAGCATGTCCTGCACCATGCGAATGAGAGATTTGGATTCGGATATCGTCACGTTACTCAGGGACGGGGACAGGCACTTGTTCTGGTTGTCGCAGACGTACACCTTCGCGCTGCCCCCGCTCATCATCGCCGTCAGCAGACTGCGGTCGGAGGCCAGCGACGAGAGAATACGCATCTCGCCGTTGCTGCCAAATATCACCGACCCGCTGATACTCATGGCAAACTGGCGCAGTTCCGCATTGCTGCTGAGCGTGCTGTTACTGAGCGCATCCCACATCAGATTGATGTCCTTCAGCACCTGGTCCTTCTCCGCGCCTTCGGCCTTATCAGTCACCGCACCGTATTTGCCCCCGGAGGTGCAGCCCTGACGGGAAGATACCCAGTCCGAGAACACATTTTTCTGCCCGGCCACCGACTGGCAAACGTTCTGCTGGCTTTCTCCCCACAGGGACGCCACGCTGTCGACCATCCCTTTTGCTGCCTGGCAGCTGGACATATTGAAGCGGTTAAGGTCGGCGGCCATCTTCTGCAGGAAGTCTTTCGCCGCTTTCAGTTCCGGGACCGTGGTTTCCAGCGCAAGGTCAAAAAAGTACCCCGCCGCGTTGGCCATCGTCTGCTTCA
Organism: Citrobacter sp. Cpo071; assembly: GCF_030332765.1. Taxonomy (NCBI): domain Bacteria; kingdom Pseudomonadati; phylum Pseudomonadota; class Gammaproteobacteria; order Enterobacterales; family Enterobacteriaceae; genus Citrobacter; species Citrobacter sp. Cpo071. Next base: position 153,513 of record NZ_JAOWHE010000075.1, read on the forward strand.
CAAAGGCCATAATCTGGTCGGAGTTAATAAAGGAAAACGCCCCGAGATAGACATCAATCCCGCCGCAGCCGGCGTTGATGGACGGCAGGCTGATGGAGATCAGCTGGATATTTTTGTTACCGGTCCGGGCATAGAACGAACCGCCGGAGACATACCGCGCCGCCTGCCCTTGCCAGGCTTTGGCCGAGGTGGCATTACTGGCGTAACTCATGTCATTGAAGAAAGAATTCATGTCATCCTGCAGGCCGGCATGCGCCGTGCCCGCGCTGTACAGACCCAGCACCATCGCCAGGCAGAGTGGTTTCAGTCGCATTATCGTGGTCCCTCAGAAGGTGGTGGTAGGGGTTTCCCGGCCTGACGGTCCAGCGCCATCCGGAATACCTCATCGAGGCGGTTGCGAAACTCACCGGCCGCTGCGGCCCCCTGCAGCAGCGGCCAGGTTTCCATCGTGTTAACGTTGGTCAGAAAGGTGGTTGGCGTGGCCACCGGCAGGCCACCCTGGAAATATTCCACCATCACATCAGGCGTTGCTGGCAGAACATCGGGGAATTCGGCATCCCCCTTCCCGTCAAGGCTGATGGGGAAAACGTCAAGACCAGTTTGCTGAGAAAAGGCTTTAAGGACCGGCGCAAACTGGCGGCAGTACTGGCAGGTCGACTGCATGAACAGCACCACTTTCCAGTCCTGCAGGTTAACTTTCCGCCCGTCACTCAGCGTATACCAGACAGGTGACGTATCCTGAGCGGCACGGTCTGTTGTCGGTGTAGCACTGTTCTCCGGCAGGCTAAGAGCGTCCATCGCAGGGGCGCTGCGGCCCGTTTTTCCGGCTTCAAGAGCACGAATATCATCCAGTGTTCCGGCCTGCAGACAGCCGGCCATCACCGCCGCCATCAGGATGGCGGTCCGCAATGCAGTAATAAGCATGGGTTACCTCAAAAGACAGGTGTTATCAGTAGTCAGGTGCAAAGTGGGTAAGGACGCTGACCATCTGGCGATCCAGGTCGTCGTGGCTCATAAACCCCCACGCAAGGGGTTGCCACTGGTGAGTTTTCGGGTCGACCAGAAACGTGGCCGGGAAATGGGTGACACGCATTTTTTCGGCCTGTCCGCTGTCAGGGCGACTTTGCGGAAGCTGGTCGCTGAGTTTACCGTCCACGCTGACGGCCATCAGACTGATCCCCCGCTCTTCACAGAAAGCCCGTATCACCCCGGCCATCAGGTTGTCGACGGCATTGTTGCCCCGGTAGAAAAAGAACAGGCCATAACGCTGCGCCACCTGGCTGATAACCGCATTCTGGACCTTCTTCTCTTCAGTCAGGCGGGCTTCCACCGTGCCGTTGTAATGGCTGCGCTTCACGTTGTAATCCAGCTCCGGATACTTCAGCCGGGCCAGTTTCGCCGTCTGGGTGAAGTCCGTTGCCCGGTCAGTCCAGAAGTTCTGCAGTGTCATAAAGCGGCGAAAGTTCTCCGCAGAGGGATACAGAATGGCGGTGTCCAGCGCTTCACGGGTAGCCTGCTGGAGCACCTTTTTCTGCTCTGATGGCGTCATGCTGGCCAGACGTTCCCGTAGTGTCGGCGGCGACGCCGGTTCGGGTTCAACCTCTTCAGTATTGGGGTTGTACCACTGCCATCCCTCTTCCCGGGCATAGTCAGGTACCAGTACATCATCGGGAGCAGCATGCAGTGATGCTGCCATCATCAGGGCAAGCGCGCCGGCAATACATCTCATGGCGCGTTCTCCTGCATTTTTTCGGCAATGATGTCCTGCGCCTTTTTCAGCAATGCCTGGTCTTCCGGGATTTCACTGCCGGCATTAAGATCATCATAGAAGTCGCTGAAGTTCATCACGCCAAAGTCGAGTCGCTGCAGTTCATCCACCGTGATGCCCCGGCAGTCCGGTGACTTGCCTTTACCGAACCCCACGCCCAGCTGGTCACGACGCCCCTGCTCCTGGACGATACGCGCCAGTCTGGAATCAAACACGCAGTAACCACGTTTTTTCTCGAGACACACACCCAGCACTTTCTTGCTGCAGTATTCCCCGACATACACCGTCAGCTTTTTATCCTTCGCTTTGCCGAGCGCCTTTTCCTCGCTGCTGCAGCTCGACAGGCCTACATCCTGGCCCCAGCCGGAGTCCTTGCAACAGTTATTGAAGCCCACCGCCATCTTCTTGCAGTGCTGTGCTTCGCCGGTAAAGGCGCGGACGTCCACACCATTGAGCGCAGCCACATCCTCGCCAGCGGCGGCCACTGCCGCGAGCGCCGAGACGGCCTGACCGAACATGTTGCTGGTTCCCGTCTGCGCCAGGGCGCAGCTGCCGTCCTTGCAGAAGAATTCCCCGCCGCAAATCTGGCCGTTACCCTCCTTTTTACGCTCACAGGAGTACGTCACCTGCTGGCTGACGCAGAAACCGTCGACCGTATCGGCACACTCGCTGCGGGTCACCGTGCAGGACGGATTCTTTATGAACTCCCCGCAGGTGCCTTCGGTCTCGGTCTGAGTCAGGTAGGTGTCCTGCCATTTCCAGCAGTCCTGATGAATGCTGTACGTTTTACTGCCCACAATGACGGTCCGTGTCTCCCCCGGCTCCACACACTGTGAGCCGGTCATGGCCCCTTCGGTCTTACTGAACGGGCAGCTTTCAGACCATTCAACCCGTGGCACCCATTCTTTTTCGCTGACTCTGACGTACATGGTGAGCGTAAACGTCGATTTCCCACTGGCCAGCGATTGATAAACCTGCCAGTCCCCGTTACCACCGTTGATACAGTTGCCGTTAGCAGTGCAACCGGAGCCCGTCAGCACCTGTCCTTCGGTGATGCTCATCCCGGGAGACCCGCTCAGAGTGAACATATTCGTCCCGCCCGGAGAGGTCGCGACATTGAACACGGAGTTCATGAACGTATAACGGGAGTTAAGGAAATATAAACTGGCATACACCTTCAGTTGTGCATTCATCACGACACCCGTAACCGGAGAAGTCACGCTGAATACCAGCTGCTTTCCGTTCTGGCTGTAACGAAACTGCCCCGGGGAAATTGTCACATACCGGTAAACCTCGGTGTTTTTCCAGTCCCCGTTAATGGTCGCGGTGCGTGTGCAGTACTGCTCAATTCTGGTGTCCCGCAGACACTGATGGGTGGTAATTTCTGTAAAGCTGGCAGGCTGGTCCACGCAACCGGCAAACCCGCCGCCGGTAATGGTCTCCGCCTTGTCTTTCATCGCCAGTCCCTCAGAGATAAACGGCGCATCCAGTGAGGGCTTGTTATCCGACGGCGTGTTCAGAATGGATTCGGTGATGGTTTTCCCGGCCTCCGAGGTATTCAGCGCCGTTGAACCGGGGGCAGTCATGTCGACCCCGGACGACGTCACTCCCCCGTAATAGCCGCTCTCCTGCGGTGAGTCGATATAGCCGGGGATCACTTCCGCCGGCTTAAACCCCTGTATGGCGCTGGTCCCCTGCCCTTTGCTGGCGTTACCCTGCTGCATGCCCTGATTAAACTGGTCATTGGCAACAAGCGGCGCGACCAGACAGAAAGATGCCATCGCCATCAGTAAAGGAAGACAGCGTTTCATTGCGCCCCCCCGCCCAGCAGGTTCCGGGCCGTGTCAGCACAATCCCCCTCTTCCGCCACCCGCTTCAGGGCCTGATGTAACGTCAGGTCTCCCTGCAACCGGTCAACCGTATCCCCCTGGTTGCCGCAGGTCACAATCAGCACAGGCACAGCGGTGATGTTGTATTTGCGAAAGGTGGTCGGATCTATCTGTACCCCGCCGGTATTGCTCTCTTTCACCAGTCCGGCAACCGCATTGGCAGTGGCCCGCATATCACCGTTGACCATCCCCCGGATGACCACCGGAATATTGAGTTCCGCCGCATCCTTTACGCGCTGCTTCAGCTCCTCCGGCGGCATCGAGAAGGACACAAACACCAGGGCCGCATCCACCGGGCGCTCCCCGGGCTGCATGGCCTGACGGAACTGTGAGGCCTGCGCGTCCAGAAAAGCCTGGTCCTGTGGTGCCACGGTGCGCGGCTGTTGCAGAAACTCCGGCGTCTGCAGGGCACGAAAACGTTGCCGGTCCAGCTGCAGCTGGTCGTGTATAAACTGGCGGTTCTCAGCATGGTCACTTGCCACCCCGGCCCCGCTGACCAGAAGCAGGGCCAGCGACATCAGTACTCGTTTCAATGTCTTTCTCCCTGTGACTTAAAGAAATACGCAGTTACGCTTGCGCCAGAAAAGATACCCGAAATTGCGCCGGTCATTGGGCATGTTCTTGCCGGTTTCCCAGCGGGTCACGCTGCGGCCCAGCGGATGACACTGCCCGGCATCGGGGTACTTGTTAACCAGGTGATACCGCCAGCGACTTTTAGGGATGATCGGGGACGGATATTCAAAGCACACAGCGGTGTTCTCCCCGATACTGTTCATCACCATGCCCTGGCGGTGCAGCTTAAACGCCATCCGTTCACTGAGCAGCAGCGAGGTCTGAAGCGGACTGAATTCGTTAGAGACATAGCCGTTAAACGGATACATGCTGCCCTGACTGCCGGCACACCAGAACAGGGCATCAATGGGTTTCCCCACCAGACTCGCCACGGCGTCTGCCGCACAGGCCCCCTGCGCAATAACGTTGCCAAAGAGAATGGCTTCGGGCTGGATGATCATGCTCAACGAACTGCTGTCCCACATCGGGTCCAGCTCGGACAGATAACCAATATCCAGGTCGCCGCCCTGAAGGCAGCCCATCGAGGTGATAATGTTGAGCCAGTAGGTGAGCGGGTATTTGTACCAGTGGACATGGTAGAACGCGCCTGGATTTGCGCGGTTTTCCTGTCCTCCGGTCCCGCTGCCGACGTTACCGATATTGATATTGAACCCGCCCAGATTCACCATGCAGTACGCTGAACGCGTCACGTCCGTCAGCGCCATCGGCTCCCAGTAGCCAATGGCCAGCCCCACCCGGTACAGAATGCCCATCGGGCAGATCTGGATGGGCATCGACGGGTTCGGAGTGTCCGGCTGGCGACCTTTGACTACCGGCACATTGCCGATGGTCACCGGAAAGATGCACTCCCAGCAGACATCGGTGATCGGGTTAACAAAATTCCCCTCACATTCTGCTGAAGCCGCCTGTGCCGTGCCGCTCATCCCGGTCAGACACAGAAGCATCAGCCCCAGACCGGCCAGATAACGTTTCATGGCATCACCTCCGGCGCATCCAGGGCGAACGTGTCCACCCGCAGGCGACGGCGATCTTCTGCCAGCGTCACCCGGGCCGGGATAGCTTTCAGCTTAAACTTCCGGCAGAGTGAACCGTCCTGGTCAAAATAGATACGGGTATTGAGGGCGTTCGTGGCCTCACGGACATCCCCGTTAACCAGAATGACGCGGTACGTCAGTGTCCCGGGCTTCTGTGCCTTCATCCATGCCAGCTGCTGCGGGTTATCTGCATCAATAAAATAGAGCGTGTCGGTGAACGGCACCGTATCCAGCGGGTTAATCACCTGCCCTTTATGGGCGAACACCCGCCCCTGATGGTCTTTCAGATCTTCACTGACCGTCAGCGATGGATCGATATAGTGGGTGGTGTTCTCCTGCGCCAGTGTCAGTCCTTCAACTGGCCTGGGACGCAGAGTATTTTCAATGACGCGCTGTTTGAATGCTTCCTGCTCCCGGGCCATCTCACCACTGGCCTCCATTGCCTTCAGGCGTGTCTGGATGGTAGTGAGCATGTCCTGCTCAGCAATGGGGTACATTTCCCCCCATGTACCCAGATTTTTTGCCTGTGCTACGCCGGAAATCAGCAACAGTGTCAGCAGCCCTTTTTTCATCAGTTGCCGCCTCCCGCCGCCATTCGGTGTGCCACCCCGGTCTGAATCTCATCAGTGATGTCGCCCGCCCCGCTGACCACTGCGGGCGTCACCAGGATGAGTGCATCATGGCGGCGCTGCCAGTCCTGCAGTTCCGCATTGAGGCTGGTCATAAATCGTTCGGTAAGAGCCTTAGTCTGAGCCTCATCCAGTGACTGAGCGCTGGCCTGTTCTGTGAACTGATCCAGCGTTTTTTTCATATCAAAGGACACTACCGTCGGCGTACGCCAGCTAATCAGCAGCGTCGTTACCGCCGCGTTGATACACACAATGGTGGCAGCGACCAGTAGCAGATTGAGCAGGCAACGACGGCGACGTTGCTCCCGCCGGTGTCCTCCCGCTGTGATGTTTATCCCCTTCCTGACGTCATCAGAAGTGAGAGGGGATTCAGACTGAGCAGGGGTAAGTTTTTGGTCAGTGGTCATGCAGCCTCCGCGAGTGCTTCCAGTTCGCGCATCTCATCAGGAAAGTTACGTTGTGCCAGCTGGTATACAGCGTCATGGATATCCATGTTTTGTTCCCGGCACTGGCGGATAAACTCGAAGTCATCCCCCTTTGAACTGAACATCGCGCGACTGAGCGGATCGACAAAGAGACGATGGAAACTGCAGGTATCGTTGATGCGCAGCATAAAGGAGGAGAACCACTGCTCTTTGGCATCCCCGAACTTGCCGATAACACTGCGCTCCACCTCGCTGAACTGGTTGGGACGGTTCTGGTTATACTGCTTAAACTCAGAGGCATCCTGTTTGAGGATCACCTTGAAGGCTGAGTTACCCCAGGCCGCTTTTGCAGCGCCGGATGCATCATCGGCGTCAAAGTCTTTGATGTTCTGGCTGATGGTGATGAACGCGCCACGGTGGCGGCGTACCGTACGGTAGCCGGTTTCAATGAACTGACCGACCTTCTCATTTTTAAAGTTGAGCAGCTTCCAGCCTTCGTCGATGGTGCAACATTTCTTCAGGCTGCGCGGCGTGCGGTACATTTTGTCTTCGATGTAGATGATGAGGGAAAACATCACCGCAACCAGCAGGTCAGGCTTGTCCTGCAGGCTCCCCAGCTCCAGGACGATAAAGCGGGCATCATCGGTCAGTGACGGTTCGTCACTGTTAAAGTATTCGCCGTAAATTCCCCAGGAGCAGTACTTACCGAGCAGTTCGATAATTTCATCCAGTCGGTTGGTGATACCCGGTGAGTTCTGGTATTTATCATCCTCACGGATGGCCGTCAGCTTCTGCACTACGTGGTCAATTCGGGCTTTTTCCCTGTGAGCTTCCCATGCCTCCTGAACCCCGCGCAGCAGCAGACTGTGATGGACTTCATCCAGCGTACCATTGGGACTTGCCAGTACAGCCAACTGGTCACGGATACGTTCCCCGGACTCATTGATACTGGAGATGTTGGCAAACGGATTGAATTTGAGTGATTTACCGTCCAGGTAGGTTCCGCCGACGTTTTCGCAGAACGATTTGTAGCCGTCCCCCATGTCAAAAACCCAGGCGATACCGCCGGAGTCCAGTACGCTGCGCAGGATAGGCTGGACCAGACCGGTTTTACCGGCCCCGGACGTTCCAGTGACTGCCATGTTGTAGTTGGTGTTGCCCATCCCGTCGCCGTAGATATCGAGGAATGCCAGCTGGTTACGGTAGGACGGCGTCAGCAATCCCCCCTGACACAACCGGTTGTCGGCCACCACCGGCAGCAGGTTCACGGCCTGGATACTTTCGGCCCGGCAGGTTGCCCCGCCCATTTTGATGTCTTCCCAGAGCCCTTCCGCATGAATGAAGGGGAGCATTGCTATCCAGTTACGGAACTGCATATAGGTCGGGGAAAACAGATCTATGCCATTCTTCTTGAAGGTATTAATGACCTGCTGTTCGCAGACCAGCGCATCCTCATCCGTATCCGGACAGAACGTGGTGACGTTATAGTAATAGCGGACAATACAGGTCTGGTTGCTGTTAAGATGCTCGCGGATTTCCTTCCATTCTTTGGCCTGTTTGGCCACGCCGGGAAACAGGGTGGCATAAGGAGAGTTTGCTTTTTTCTCCCGGTCGAGATACTTGCGCGTGGCTTCCCCCTGCGTCGCCACCTGGTCTTCAGCCTCCATCACCATCGTGATGACAAACGGGCTGGCAATGGTCAGGTCCGGGCTGAGCAGGTTGGACAGGTTATCGCCCCCCATCCACAGCATGAACATATCCGGGTTGTTCTCCAGCATGAAGTTCATGGCCCGCGTGGAGGTCACGCTGCCCTGACGGTCGGCAAGACTGATGAGCACATCATCCGGACGCACATCGATACCGATACGCTGGTCAACACAGCGCTGATGCAGCTCATCAAATTTACCGACACGAACCTCATCCGGGTACAGCTGATCATGACGGGCATTCAGCATCCCGTGAACCAGCGTGGCCAGCTCCTGGTCATCAGCCGCCTGCGTGTAAATTTTTGCCGCGTCCAGAGAGGAACGCAGCACTTTCAGGGTATGAACAACTTCCGTCATCACGGCCGCCGTCCGCTTCTTCGCCTTCACGCAGTAAGAAATATACAGACGGTAGTCACGCAGGGTCAGTGGCAGGCCGGTCGGGCTGTTGAACTGCTGCTGCGCTGCGCGCTGATAATATGCCCGGGTGATACGGTTAAATTTGTCTGCATGCTTCCCCTGCCAGCGGAACTCAGACAGGCCCCGGTCAAGCTGATCACCGATCAGCTTGCTGGAGACCAGGTGGAATGATATTGGCGTCTTACGCGGCAGCTTGCTTTTGATGAGATCTTCCAGCACATACACAATCTGTTCGTTAGCGCCGATAAGAGGCTCTGCACGTAGCAGAAAACCCACCGTACTGCGGTTCACAAACAGCCCACTGTCACGGTCATAGTCACGGTATGGCAGGACGCTGGTCAGCTGCGGAAAGTCCAGGCTGGCCAGATTGCGCGTCATCTCCGACGCGCCATCCGGCATCCGGAAGGCGTTCTGCAGATTTTCCAGTACGTTCAGAAATTTTTTCACCCGAAACTCCTTAATTTACCCGGGCCGGAAGAACCCAGTCGGCAGGACTGACCACAAAGGACACCCGACCGGGCTGATGGAAGGCGTTATCGCTGTCCACCCAGGGCGCAATCCAGACCGTGGCTATCTGATCCTGGCTGCGTTGTGGGTGCACAGAGCCGGGATTGTCACAACGCACGTTCTGGCATGACGGCGTCGGTGTGACCACAGAGACGGCCGGACGGTAAGCCACTGATGACGGAGTGGTTGTGACCGGCGTTCCGGCAACCGGACGGGGCGTCAGTGTTGACGTTGCCGTGTTTGTGTTTACACCTGCGGACGTGCCTGCAGATACGGTGGGCGTGGTGCTGACGGTCCGCGTGCCGGAAGGGGGACTGACGGCGGAACGGGATGCAGACAGAACCCCCACCGCAGAGGTGGCCGGTAAATTAACCAGGGAAGGCAGTCCGCCCGCAGCCGGCTTTCCCGCCTGTTTTGCCGCCTTGTCCCGGGCCAGTTGATTAGCCTTCGTCATAGTCATACAGGTATCAGACGTTGTGGCATCGCAGTCGAAACTGCTTTTGACACCGGCACAACCGGATAACAGCAGGGCGCTGCCTGCCATCAAAAGTGTGATTTTTTTCATTGATGTTTCCTGAACAATTATGCGCTGAAGGGTCTGGCTGGGAGTGTCGTGGTTTTACCGCTACCGGTTTTCCCCACGGCCATCGCATTGGCTTTTCTGCTTCCCATCCTTCACCTCTGATAATTTTTTCCCCGAATTTCCAGTACCCGCTGACACTCAGTGCAGGTACGCACGCCAGGTATCGCTTTCTGGCGCCGTTCCTGAATACGGTTTCCACAACATTCACACCGGGTAAGGCTTTCACCTTTAACACTTAACTGTTGTCTGACCGCCTGAATGTGCAGCCTGTGAATCAGGTCTTCCTGCTCCTGCAACTGGTCCAGTACGTCTGCCATCACTCTTTCCTGTGTATGCTGCCCGGACACGCTACCGCCCATCCCTTTCTCGTCTTCCAGGGCACTAACTATTCCGGATTGTGTTGTTGTGGTCGGTTTCCCGGCCGCGTTTACTGTGTGACGACCTGTCCGGTCGCCGGATCGACGGTGTCTCCTACCCTGAAGTCCTGCAGTTGCTTCAGCATGTCCGGCGTATTACCCGGCATGGCAGCAGGCGTGGATGAGGCAGAAGGCTGATTTTGCTTCTTGCGTGCAGCCGCTTTCGCGCGGGCTTCTTCCAGGGTTTCCAGCTGGAAGCCGTCCTGGAAAACCAGCGTGACTTCATTACCTGCGCCAATCGGAATGACCGGGTGGTATTGTTCAGCACGTTTGATGTAGTAATCAGAGAGGGTTTTTGCGGCTGAGCTGACACCACCGCCGAGTCCGGCCTGGCCGATGTCGGCGGCGCTCATGCTGGCAGTTGCGCCGACGCCCACAGTAGTGGAGGAGGCTTTCTCAATGCCCTTGCCGATACCATCCAGGAAGCCGGCCCCGCCTGCATACAGCAGGATCTGGCCGTTACGCATAACCACTTCGCCCTTGATGCCGTTCTTGCCCATAAAGGACACATGACCGGCAATCTTCTGGTCGATGTCGTCATCACCCAGCTTGCAACTGATTGAACGGCTACGAACGATGGCTCGTTCACTGGAAACATCCCCCCATGCCTCCAGGGTCACAAAGCAACCCGTCAGATCGAACTCTTCATCGTTAGGCATCTGAACTTTGCCAGTGAGACGCAGCTGCATCGGGGCGGTATTTTTATCACCGGTAACGGACGCATTGGCATCAGCCCCTTCCACCACGATCGCTTCAGCAAAACTGCCGGAAGAAATCCACGGGAAACGGGGCTTTTTAGGCCCGGTATCCGGCAGACTGAATTCCTGACTGTCCATCATTCCCGGACGCTGAATGGGGGTCATCACCGGCGCAGCCGGGGCCTGTCCGCCGCCTGCTGGCCAGAAACTGGTTGGGGGTGGAACATTACCAGCGGGTGCAGGTTTCCCCTGAGAGGCCAGCGCCCCCGGCAGAGGTTCGGCACTGAGAGAGTCAAAATTCTTCCCGGCCTCAAGTTGTGTCTGCAGCAACTGGTTCTGGTCTTCCAGTTCACGAATGCGATCCTGACTGCCTTTAAGGTCGCGACTGACAAGCCCCATTTCAGTACGCAGTTTTTTAATCTCTGTCTGCGTTTCCTTATTAAGCCGCTGGGCTTCCGCGATGGCAGAACGCTGGACTTTGTTATCAAATGACTGATTGACCACACCGGTCATATCCGGCGCAGGTTCTCCTTTTGGCGCTTTTGCGGGCGGCGCTTTCTTCAGGTTCATCTCTGAGACCATCCATGTCCCGGCACCGCCAGCACCAATCCCCAGAACAAGAGCGATAAGCAGGGCAACCTGACGACGGCGGACGACTTTATTAACGTTGGCCATCTTCACCCTCCCCGTTTCCACGGATAACGGTGACGGTCATTCTTCCTCCGCCCATCAGAGTCTGTGCGTTGTTATCAAACATCACGGCACGCACCCCGGGTTTCCAGAAGTCCTGCTCCCGCAGCGCCACCCCCCAGGTATTGGCATTACGCAGTTCATAACGATCGGCACGCAGCTGGTCGCCCGCCCAGGCTTTCAGGGGGGTAACAGAAAAACCACCGGGGAGACGAATACCGTCAGATAGAGGTTTTACTTCGCCGTAGCCATCAGGTATGTCGCCCGTCAGCACGGCACGGTTAAGGCTGATGAGCAGCTTTTCGTAAGCCTGAGCGGTTTCCCATTTACGGGTTTCAGGCCGTGAGGGCGGTTCTGCGCTCATCAGTCGATAGACACGACCTTCTCCTTTCACCGGAGTGGCCACGACAGAGAAGGTCTGGCCCAGCGCAGTTTCTACAAAAATCGTGAAAGTACGGGTGGCCACTGAGGTGAACAGCACACCTCCGGCCGTTGTCAGTCGCTTGTCTGCCAGCATTCCCCCAGGCGCTGTGATGGCGGTGACTTTGTCTCCTGGGATAAAAATCATGTTGGGATCGGTATTGCTGATACTCAGCCGGAACTGGCCGCCCTGTGGCAGGCTTATCGTGGAAGGTGACTGTGCCTGCGCAGCCGGTGGCATAACAACCATCATGGCTGTACCAAACAAAAACGCCGGAAGGTTATTTTTCATTCGTCACCTCATAGAACCGACCGATACGGGTAAAGCCTCCGGTGTACTTCAGACGAAGCCGGTAGGTTTTTATTTCCGTGGAAGGCCTGGAGTTACCAATCCACATTTTCAGCACGCCACGCACATCGATGCGGCCGTCAACGGGATAGACATTGATTTCTGTGGTGTAGAACGTGGAATTCACATCATTGGCTTTAATCTGTGCAGCCTCTTCCTGGAGGACTTTTTTAAATTCCTCCCGGGCCTCTGGTTCGACAAAAGACATCAGAAAAGCGTGGTTGGAATCGACCGTTTCAGGCGAGACATTGAGACGCAGGGCCAGGAAGGACAGCGTCATCATCCGGAAATACTCGGTATCGGCTTTCGTTTCGGATACCACAAAAGGCGCGTTGTAGGTCATCGGTGTGACGACTGTACGTTGCTCGTGGATGAGTGCTCTGTTGGTCACAGCCAGCCATGCCACGGCAAAGCCCAGAATAAAGACCAGTGTCGTGAGCGACAGAATAATAACGGCAATAATTTTGGTGGATGAATTACGAGCGCTAATTTCCATAATATGGCCCTGCGGTAATTTATTTTATCCATTTCCTGAAACTGGAATCGGGAATAACGCGGTAGACAACCCGGAATAATTCAGTGGGCAGATACCAGTAACACCAGTTGTATAACCAGCGGGAACTTTTGCCGCGTTTCGCCGCCCTTATCAGTTGCCAGATAACTGCCGCAATAATCAGACTGAATAAATATTTCTTGGTGAAAAACCCCCACAGCAAAACAACCGCTGCGGGGATAGCTTCATCAAGGGGCAGTCCAATAATGCGGTTCTGCTCTGACAGGGTTTTCGGGAAACGGTATTTGTCTAAATCGTTTCCCTCCATATCATTTGATGAAGGTAAGACCGACGGTAGTGAAGACGATCACCACAACCAGGCCCAGCAGGATCAGCAGGTTCTTGGTGCGGATATACATCGCCACACCGACAATCAGTTCGGCGATGATGATACACATCATGACGAATGAGTCGGCACCGAAGGTGGCTTTCACATCATCCTTGCCCCCGGCCAGCAGGTCGGTTGCACTGGCCATCTGTCCCACACCGAGTAACAGCAGCGGAGACAGCGCAGCCAGACGGGACAGCGCTTTTTTAGTGGTCACACCACGCCATGCCATCTGGCAGTACTGCCATGCACGGTTTTTTACAGATGCGGGGAGGCCGCCTTTTGATAAGGATAAATTCATAGAAACTCCATTTATATTATTTACAAAACAACCCAGAGCGGTATTGACGGGTTAAGTCAATCCGGCACAGAACCATCAGATAAGATCAATGATTCTGAAACAGAATACTTAACGTATTAATCCACTTTTTTTTCAATATACTGTTCTTCAGCAGGTACGAGAGAAAATCTGCGTAAATGATCCTCCAGTCTTAATTCAGCTTCTCTTTTTTTACTCCTCCCACTCTTGAGTGCACTCTCCATTAATAGTTCATCAATTGCTTCATCCAGACTACAGCTAACATTCACTTTCTTGCCAATTAACCCACCAATGTCAATTAGCTTTCTGATATTAGATTTTGGCTCCTTCATCTCTCGCTACCTGTTTTAATTTGCGATAGGGATATTAGAAAACGACCTTTTTTCGAATACAAGGACTTTGTCAAAAAAGTTTTTTACTTTTAAAAGCAACCAGTTATTTTTTAAAACTTGAGCTAATTCACAATCTCTTCGGAATATAGATTGATGTAAATCAAATAAAAACATCATCAAAAACAAAGCAGAAAACACCGGAAGCCTCATAAAAACAGGGTAATCCTCATAAAGAAGAGCATCCGGAGTGAGTTAAGGTCATTGATTCCAAGATCCCCCCTTATCTTCATAAGTTCATAGTATATGTCACGCTGGTAAATCCCATAGCGACGTGCAATAGATGATCTTCTGGGATAAAACGAAAATGCAGCCAGCAGGTCTACCTGCTGTAAGTTTAATTCAGGGAAAGCTTTTTCAAAGTTAACAAACTTCTTTATAACCATATAGTAAAGTTCGAAATCACTTTCCACTCCAATTTTTTTCTTGCAGCTATTTAAATGTTTCGTAACCACACTATCAGTTCTGTCCAGAAACTCTGCTACTTTTTGTATACTCATGAACTGGCAATATAAAACCATCACTTCGAATTCTTTATCTGTCAAAGATGGAAAATGATTACGTTCATACATAAAACGTGCTGGCTCAACAACAGACATCCAGGCCTCCTGAAAAAAGACAAAAGAATCCCACAAGCAATGAACAGGTCCATTGCAATTTTTAATACATGGTGGAGTTCTTTAATATTGCTGGCTTTTAAATTTTTCACACCCTCATTTGGCTTAGATAAATTAATAATAGCGATCAGACGGTTCAAATCCACCAGAACATTCAAAGTGCCAGATTTATGTGACGTGAGTCGCTAACGCGAATGTAAAGATTCCATATTTTTAAAGAGACCAAAAAAAAGCCGGAATCAGGGAAATGATTCCGGCTTTTAGAAATGAAACCTGGTTCACTCCTGATCATCCTCATCATCAGGGAAAAATATACTGACCTGCTCTCTGGCAAACTTATCAATAGCGGGTTTGATAACGGCGTAATCAAAATTACCGCTGGCAATCGACTCCTGGTTTAAGACGCTCATTTTAAGAATTTCTGTACACATAGCCCGTACCCGCGAAACGTTTTCCAGCATGAGTTTGTTGTACTCCATCTGATTAAAGCCCCCCTCTCTCTTTTCCTGCTGAATCATATAGACGCGCAGGCCCAGTTCCAGCAGCATTGAAGAAACATTGGAAAGCGATGCTTCTTCTATACCTTCCTGTTTCCTGATGGTAACGAGATCGGTGATCTGTTCATAAACATTATTGTTCACATAAGTCTGTATTTTTGGCATTTCAAAAACCTTATTAGAAATTTAAATTTATCTGATTATCAAGAGTCACATGTGAATCGGCCATTTATTTTATTAGAGTCAGTCTGGATTCACCAACTTCATACAGGCGAATCTGTTATACCGAAATTAAGGATTCGAATCCAGATTCGAATCCTTAATTTGTCTTAATTTAGTGGTCTGATTCATAGATGAATCTGGATTCGACTCCTTTACGATTTACTAAAGATTTGCATGTGAATCTAGTATCTATGTAGGACATAGAATAACCATAACAATATTGACGTAACACACTGAAAATATAGGATAATCATGCAAGATTAAATCTTGCGACGGGTGTGGGACTTTGATGTTAAGGAGCAGGCATACAGAAATATACCTACCAGGAAGAATTCAGTATTTCCGGGCATTGCCGTTTTTTATCAAAAATGTCACTCTGGCTAAAGAAAAGTTAATGAGGAATAGCTGACGTGAGGAAAACTCTGATTACAGGACTACTGGCGATAACATTTTCTGCTAATGCGCAGGACTGTTTTGAAATGGCGGGCAGGGATTATAGGATCGAGCCGGATCTGTTACGGGCG
The DNA here is from genome assembly GCF_030332765.1 of Citrobacter sp. Cpo071. Lineage (NCBI taxonomy): Bacteria > Pseudomonadati > Pseudomonadota > Gammaproteobacteria > Enterobacterales > Enterobacteriaceae > Citrobacter > Citrobacter sp. Cpo071. The sequence continues at coordinate 169,066 of NZ_JAOWHE010000075.1, forward strand.
ATTTCGTTCCGTGAGTCGTCATGGCGTGATAATGCGCTCAACATTGTATCACAGAGCGAATATGCTGTCGGCAAGATGCAAATACACTCACAAAATTTTTCGCATCTGGCTCAGTTCGGGATCACTCCCCGACAACTTTATACTGACAGTTGCCTTAATATTTACACTGGAGCTTACTACCTTGCCATTGCTTTTAAACGCTGGGGATACTCATGGCGGGCTGTAGGGGCTTATAATGCAGGATTTCGTGAAACGGAAGTGCAGGAGAAAAAGCGCCAGCAATATGCAAAAGAAATTCAGGCAATTTATGTTGCCATCAAAAAAAATGCGCCACCAGAGTGACGCACCTGTTTTAATCGATAGCCCGCCATATCAATCCACGTTCCGGATGTTGAATAAGACTGACATAATCCTTCAGGGCATCCTGACGGGCGACAAGATATTTACAGACTTTCGCATATTCAGCCCCCATGTCGGCTGCCTGCCAGGACAACCAGTTCATTATCATCAACGTTGCAATAATTCCGGCAGCATCGGCACTGACCTCTGATTCAAAATAATTACCAGGAATGCACATGTTATATCGTTGTTCTCCTGCAGGTGCGATATATCCGGTTTGTGTAGTAGTGAAGATAATTTTATTCGGTGCCACATTTCCACCAATGCCCTGCGGAATGGTCCAGTAGTTCCAGTAACCGCCATCATAATCTGAATGCTGGCGTAACCAGCTGGCGATCATATTGTCTGCGGTTGGTGTAAAAAAGAGGGCAGGGATGAAATCAAGTCGTTCATTATCATCGATTACACAATAGCACTGGAATTTATCTGTTTTAAATTGTTCGGCTGATTCACGAGTGGCGGTTTTGACGTTAATTGTGTGCATTCTGGTTTTCTCCTTATGGATTTATTAAATCGTTCGACTTCATCACTGAGCGGCAAAGGGCAATGAGCAGCTACCAGGAATAAATAAAAGGGCGCGCAGCGTTTATCTACCCTTTTATTTATTCCTGGTAGCTGCTAAAAGCAGCCCTCCGCGAATTGATGAAATCGGGCGATATATACTCAGGGAGAATGCACACAACCCGGAACGGAAAATCGGCGCGAGACGAATTACCGTTCCGGCCATTAAAGTGGCGGGAATTTATTACCGCCACGGTTCAGGCGGCGCATCCTTAAAGGATGCAGCAAACGGGATTTTGATGTTGCGACAGCCTGGGATGGAAACCCGCTGCCCCGGAGGGGCCGGGCAGAGACAGCGCAGCTGGCTCGGTGCGAAGCATGACAGCCCCGGTTCCCGTCAGGGAAGTCGCCCGGTTTGATATTTATTATTTTAAATACAATTAATAAATACCAAAAGAGACAAACAGAAGAATGCCGGATGAGAGGTGACAGGCGGGAATAAATAATAATATGACAATTACGCGCCTGAGTAATATGTGCGGCGCGTAGCGCAGCCGGTATTACTCAGCGCCGCAGGCGCTGCGACCTTTTAAGTCGGGCAGGTATCCCCTGCCCTCCTGATAATTTACGCTGCCTCCCGTATTCCACGCATAAAGTCCCGCATCACCCGGTATCGGTTCAGGTCTGCCAGCCGTTTTTCAAAGTCGTTGAAGTAATACACTGGCGTATACCGTACCCGGTTAAACTGCATTGTGAGCGTATTTCCGGTTACAACTTCAGCGGCAATCCCGAGCAGCGACAACTGGATGAAAGCCATATTTGCCGCCACTGGATCGATATCAATACAGCTACCGAACATATGCATGGAAGGGTTGATATCTGCTTCCAGTAAACACTCCGCATATGCAATCAGCATCCCTGCAGCCCCACAAGCCGGGTCGCTGACGGTGGCAATCCCTTCCCGCTGGATAGTATCCTGAACGCCAGGCATCAGCATCCGCGCCATCAGACACTGGACAGAATACGGGGTAAAATACTGCCCGCGAAAGTTGTCGACCAGCTCAAGCTCCATAAAAATTGCGCCGAGAAAATCATGGAATTTCGCCTCCAGCGCGCACACCATCAGGCAGAACATTTCCTGCATATTCGCGATATCTGAAGCCTGGTACCGCGCGCAAATTTTCCGGCAGTGCTCCATGCTCTCCGGCGTTCTGATTCGCGCTATATCCAGTTCACTGGCGGCGAGTGACAGAAAATCACTGAACACCTCCCAGCGCCCCAGATGGCGGCCTGTAGATTTAAACACGCTGATAAAGCGGCTGCGGCTGTACTGCGCACTCATCAGTCGCTGAACAGGGGAATATGATTCGCTCCCAGGCTGCGCGTCTTGGATATTATTTTTACTGCCAGCGTTCTTCCTGGCCACATTGAAGACATCGGCAAAGCTCAGTCGTGACATGAAAGTATCTCCGGTAATGCCGCCCCCACAAGGGGGCGGCAGGTTTCACATCACGCGAGGCCGAGACCAGCGTATACCACTGTCATGAACTGCTGCCAGTACTCCAGTTTTAAGGCCGGAACACGGGCGCGTTTACCACTGCGCAGGGCATTTACAAATGCGTTCGCCTGTGCGACGATTTGCGGGTCAAATGGCATGGTTTAATCTCCATGTTGATTTTGCGTATGCCGGATGCAAACTTTTGCGGGTGTGTCATCCGGCGTGGAATGAGCAGGCTTATGCCTGCTTTTTTCATTTCTGGCTCTTGTCTGATACCTCCTTAACGCGGGCCAGAATTTCCGAGTGGTCAAGGTTGCTGTAGTCACGCATCCGGTAATAACGGATACCGATCCGCGCATAAATTTCGGTCACGTTGCCGCAGATCATTTCTGCCAGCATGAAGGTTTCGCACTCACCGTTCTCACTGCTTCGCCAGTTCATCGGGTACATCAGCCCCAGCGCATCATGGAAAGCGTGTATGTCGATTTCAGCAGGGGCTTTCACCGCCGCCTGTTCACGGCTCAGCCAGTAGGCCCGCTCAGCCTCAGCAGTGGTCTGCATCCCCGGCACAGCGGAAGATTCAGTCAGGTGTAAATGCATGTTTTTCTCCTTCTGTTAAAAAGGGACAGCACACCGCTGCACCCGATTCATGGATCAGTAATCTGCCGCCAGTTCGTTCATCAGATCGTCACATTCACCCTGTGCGCGTTCTTCCTCCGCCAGTGTCAGCATGTAGCCTCTTTTCGCCGCTGTGCCGATAAATACAGGACGGTCTTTCAATGGCAGTTCTGCCAGGTAATTCATGGCCATACCTAACAGACGGGACTCATAAATCTCGTAGTGCAGGCCACAGCCACGATTGGCCTGTTTTTCCATGCGAGCCAACACCACATCTGCGCGAATAACGCCGAACGCGTTACGGGAATAGATATTGCGAACAAAACCATCAGTACGCAGATTCATATTTCTACGGTTCATAACAGTTCTCCTTCAGTGGGTTAATTCACACCTAAACGCTGGAACATATCTGCGATAATGTTCCGCCGTGCATATGGCGCACCAACTGCCTTCAAATCAGCCAGGACATTAAATGCATAGCTGGCGTCCTGTCCGTGGAATGCCAGTACCTTTGCAGCAATAGGTTCAGCGCCGGACATAACCCATCTTTCGGAAGATTCTTTGGTGGCGGTTTTGACGTTGACGTTCTGTGTGTTCATCCTGCTTTTCCTCTTGTCTGGTGGTTAATCTATCTCTCGGTGAGTTCCCTGGCGGCAAAGGGCAAAGGAGCAACGACGTACGGAGGAAGGAAAGGGGCGGAGACAAAAGTTTTTGCGGTCCCAGGCAAAAAGTTTTGGCGGAGTTTATATACCCCTTGGATGACGACACGGCGGTGCTACGACCAGCCCTCCGCCCGGGGACTTAACGTGAGATGGCTCACCAGATGTATGAGAAGAGGATGAACACACCCGACACGGCGGAACGGCGTGGCGTCACTTGAATGCCGGCGGCTTTATCGCCGGCATGGTGAAAAGCGGCGCATCCGTTTACGGATGCAGCAAGCGTGGTGTTGACGTTGCGACAGCCTGGGATGGAAACCCGCTGCCCCGAAGGGGACGGGCCGGGACAGCCTGCTGGCCCGGTGCGAAGCATGACAGCCCCGGTTCCCGAAGGGAAGTCGCCCGGACTGACATAACCGACACAAGATAGATGACTGAAAGAACAGAGATACTGAGCAGAGGACAGAGCGACCATCATCAACTCAATGGGCACACCGAACAGGGATGACAGGACAGCAGCAGGAGGGAAGAGAGCGGGCGCGCCGTAGGCGCTGCCGCCCTGCCCCGTTCCCGTAGGGAACCGTCCTTCCTGGTTGTTCATGCCTGCGGTCGCACCAGAGGAGGAAAAAGGGACTGCCAGCGAACCGGCAATCCCTTCATAAAGGCGCTTCAGGCATGTCAGACATCATCAGCCCCTGAATGGCGGGGGTTATCCCCCCGCCGGGGTTAGCTACTTAGCGGATTCGTAAGCCATAAAAGCCGCCACCTCCCTGTTCGTGTCCCTGTAACGTATTTCGCAGAGCGATTTCCGGGTCAGGTAAGTGAATATCAGCAGTGTGAGACACACTATTAATACGCACCAGATCAGGGTACTTCGTGGCAGTTTCATGGCCTTCTTCTCCTTGCCTTGCGGCATCTAAGAGGCTATCCTGATGTTGTCTAGGCATACAGGTGGCCTCGTGGGTTAATGAAAATTAACTACGGGGCTTTCTGCTTCCTGCCACACAACACGGCAACAAACCACCTTCACGTCATGAGGCAGAAAGCCTCAAGCGCCATCGCCATAATACCGCACTCCGTCACTGTCTGACCAGGTTTCCCGTACTTATCGTTCTGATTTTCCGCAAAAATACTCCAGTCGTTTATCCATTTCCCGTTCAATGAGTTCATCGGCAAACAACGGTGCAATCCGGTTCACGCGACGTTCCAGATTCCGCCGACGGGCAGCCGCTTTACGTTCATCACTCCAGCGTCTTATCTGTATTTCATCCAAAAAAATCGACACACACCGCATACCCTGCGCCCGCCACCCAGCGGGCCATCACCGATTCAGGAGCGGGCTGCCCTGCCTCCACCACTTCAGACACCAGTTCCTGCGGTCCGGGACACGGTGTCCGGGGCAGTCTCCAGCGCAAAGAGTAACGCCACTTCATGCATGGCTCCGATGTATCAGCTTGTTGGGGACCATCCATCGCTCCAGTTGTCTGACCGGTTCCGGGCTTTCTTTAGCGAGAGCATCAGACTCAACCATCACACTCCAGAAGGGCTGATTCGCCATCATCCAGCGTTCCATCGATGCCAGTGACGGAAAACGCTCGCTCCAGCGCCAGAACATTTCCTCCAGGTCGTACTGGCGCAGTTCAGTACCCGACCAGCGAGTGCTCCAGCTGCTAACAGTTTCCGGTGTATGGAATGCCAGCTCAATCTCCGCCTGCCCCGCCAGCGCCTGGTACGCCCGCTCACGCTGGCACAGTTCCTTGTGGCGCTGGCGGGTGTATTTTTCATCCCGCAGCTCGTCCTGACAGCGAACCCGCTCGGTCTGCTGAAAGGCCACCTCCGGAAAGAGGCGCTGACCCGCACCGACAGGAAGCGGGAGCCAGCAACACGTCCCGCGACTTTCAATCAGCGCATCGATGGCACTGAGCCAGCAGTCCCTGCTGCCTCGCAACTCCCGCGCCGTCAGCACCGGCGCAAAATGATGGATTTCCCTGATAGTGATGCGCGTGCTGCCCGTGAGCCGCCGGAAAAAGGCGCTGGCATACGGGTACATCGAGGACACCGCGCCGCACGACCGCCTGCGCTCAACCTCAGCGATGGCCTCCATCACGGCGCGTCGCTCAGGGCTGAAGGGAACGAGGGAGAGATGTGAGGGGATCATGCTGCGCCCTCCGCTGCCAGAATGCTGATGATGATGACCTGACTGTAGCCGTCCGCATCGAGACGCGCCGTCAGGCTGACGGTGTGGCTGACAAGCTCCGGCTGGTAGCCGCTCAGGGTACGAATGACGGAGAGCGGGCGACCGCTGGCGGGCACGAACACCACCATCCACGCCGGACTGATGACACCAGGACTGCATACCGCTACGTGGTAATTGCCTAGCGGGGGCGTAAAGCGTATCTGCACGGGAAAGAACCCGCCGAACTCGCTGCGGTACTCGCCGTTCATGGTCCAGTTTTCAGGGCATGATATGTCACGCATAACGGCGTGGGTCAGTTCACGGCGGAAATCTTCGCCGCTGTCCCGCCAGTTCTCCATCTCGTCAGGGGACATGGTCTTCAGCACATCGACGGTCAGAACAGTTTGCATTATATCTCCTTACTGCCACCCCCGAAGGGGCGGCCTCCCTTATCAGGCTGCATCAGGAATGTTGTTGTGATCCACAGGCGGGACGTCAGTGGCGGTAGCATCAGAAGCGTTATTTTCTGCTTCAGAACCCAGCGTTTTTGCATCAGGGGCACGCATCCAGACAGGCCCCCACTGAGGACAGTGACGGGCCATCATGGTTTCAGCCAGGTCCGCTGCGTCAGATTTCTTCATTTTCAGCGCATCGCTGGCGGCCCCGGTCAAACCGTTCTCACTGAGGATTTGAACAATCTGTGGCTTTTTCAGGTAGTCGAAGAAATTGTTCTTCGTCGGCCGCCACCATTCATGCAGATTGAATTCAACAGCACGTTCAACACCATCAAGATCACTGCGTGTGGTATGTCCCATCGTTCTGGTCTGCACACCATCGACAGAACAGGCCGTGCAGAAGACCATCAGGGACATCAGCGTCTTTCCGTCAAGGGTAAAAAAGGTGGTGAAATCCTTTTTCCAGCCTTCCGGCAACAGCGCCTCCAGACGGGCTTTTTCCTGCATAAGGGACTGCCATGCTTTTCCCTCTTCACCAGACGGGGCTTCACTGACCAGACGGTTGTGATGCACCTCGAGACGCATAACAAAGGGATCACGGGTCGTGTTGCAATAATCGAAAACGCAGGTACACAGACGCCAGACCATCAGAGCTACCGTTTTCTCTGGCTTCTGTACCAGCGCAGCCTGAAGGGCCAGCGTACGTTCAGAGGACATCTTCGTCAGCAGGGGCAAACTGATTTCGTCAACAGGTTCAGGCTGGCGCTCATATACCGGAACCTGAGCAGGTTCATCTTCCGTTTCAGACTGCTCACGCAGGATCACCCCGCGCTGGACACAGATGTCACCCTGACGCCATGACACCACCACGCCGGACTGTGCGCGCATTTCCGGCGTCCATGCCCGGAGCTGTGCTGCGCATTCGATGGCCTCCATCTCTGACGCCATCGCGTCGGTTTCATCGCTGGCGGTCTGATTCTCGTCATAATGGTCCTGCAATTCATCCATGCGCTGCTGTTCCTGATCCGAGTAAACCGCGTCAGGCTCATCCTGAATACGGTAGACCGCGCTGTCCTCGCTGTGAGAACTGACCGCGTCCAGGCGTCCGGTGGCCCATGTCCAGCCCTCGGCCTCTTTCAGGCATTCCGCAACCACCTGGAGTTTTTCCAGCAGGGCCGTATCCAGCGCCAGTTTATCCACATAACCGCCATGCTCGTCGCTGAAAAGGTCAGCGCGGACCTCATCGCCGGAGAATGCCTTTTCCCCGACAAACGCATATTTACTGTTGTTGAGGGTGGAAACCTGGCTGTCAGTGATCAGATTACGGATCACACGCACTTCCGGTTTATTGTTCCAGCCCTGACGACACGCGGCCTCGTACACCTGCTCCTGACGGTCAGGGTTATCTTCCAGCGCCAGCGCCTGACAGTGCTCGGTAGTGATGTGGTCCTCTGCCAGCGCCTGAAGAATAACCGGAGACAGCCCTGCCAGTTTCAGCATGCGCTGGACATGCTTCACACCGTAGCCCAACAAATCCCCGATTTGGGCGGGCGTTTTCCCTTCTTCAGCCAGTGCGCGGAATCCGGCGATCTGCTCGGCAGGGTGCATGGCGCGGTGTCTGCCGTTTTCGGTAAGGGAGACAGCCCGTGCCAGTTCACGCGGCACCGCTTTATAAGAAATCCATTCCTGATCCGGGTTTACCTTCCCTTCTTCAACCAGCAGACCGATCGCCTTTGCCCGTCCCCCGCCGCAAACCACTTCCAGCCGACCATCATCACATTCCACCACCACAATGTTATGGATCTGCCCGACCGCATGAATACTGTCGGCATACCCCCTGATTTCTTCCGGCGTATGTGGGACGATGCGGCAATTCAGTTCCCCGATAAACAGGCGGGACCAGGCGGTGTAACGGATGGGGGCATTGTCCAGTGCGGTAACAAGGACGTCTGACTGAGCATCTGCTTTACGCGTTGACGCTTTGGGGCTGGCTTTTTTAACCTTTTTTGCTTTAGACTCGGTTACTGACATAGTTGATACTCCTCACAGATATTGATTACTGTCCGGCCCTGCGGAGTTACAGCTCCGGCAGGGCACCTTCTTACTTACTGCTGTTTACGAATGCCGTAACGTTCGATGTAACGGTTGAGCCATATCCCGGCATCCGCTTCAAAATTCCATGCTTGCCACACCATTTCGCCGTTCTGACGCACTACCAGGCGAAAGTGCGTTCCCTGATCGTCTTCAATCGCGACATTCTGATACTGCGCTGCGACTGCTTTAGCCTGTTCGCGGGTGAATGTGCCATCTGGCAGTGACTGAAGGGGCGGTATAACGTTGCTGGTCATGTATCTCTCCTTTTCCGGCCCCGCAGGTTGGGGGGCGTTTTCATCATGCAGGTCAAAACGGGGCATCATCATCCATCGGCGGATAATCGTCCGGTAACGGCTGCGGGGCTTGCTGAGACGGCGCTGTAGTCTGACGGGGTTTTCTGCCGCCCTTCGCTTTCGGGGATTTTTCAGGAGTGCCAGCAGGTTGTGCCGGAGTGGCTGGTGTCTGCGGTTGTGCGGGTTGCTGCGGAGCCGTGTTCTGTGGCTGACCGCCGTCACGACGACCGCCCAGCATCTGCATAGTGCCGTTCTGTCCGACCACGATTTCAGTGACATAGCGCGTTACGCCGCTGTCGTCCTGCCAGTTGCGGGTACGTAACTGCCCTTCGACGTACACCTGAGCGCCCTTACGCAGATACTCGCTGGCCACTTCCGCGAGCTTGCCAAACAGCACCACGCGATGCCATTCTGTGTTTTCGCGCATCTCTCCGGTCTGTTTATCGCGCCAGGACTCCGTGGTGGCGAGGCTGAGATTAGCGACCGCGCCGCCATTGGGCATATAACGGACTTCCGGGTCCTGGCCCAGATTACCCACGATGATGACTTTGTTGATGCCGCGTACTGTCATGATGAATCTCCTTCCGTTTGTTTTGCTTTTAAAAACCATCACCCGTTGAGTTGCCGGGGCCGCGGTTTTGACGTTTTGCGGGGACCTGCTGAACGCGCCCGCTGGTTGTTACCTTCACCCGTTTGAGAGCCGTTCGCCGCAAGGGCGTAAACCAGCGCGGGCGATGGCGGATGTCCAGGGCGCGGTTTAACGCGTGCCATTTACCCTGGACAGCTGACAGCGACTGTGCTTGTCTCAGCCCCGGCGAAAGGACTCAAAAGGCTGAAAAAACCAGGCAAGGAATGAGCAGGAACCCGCCGCAACGACGGAAAGCGCGGGCGCGAAACGGCGTTGCGCCTTACAGCCCGGCGTCAGTTTGCCGGGGTGCGAAAAGCGCAGGAAGCGGCGCGTAAAAAGGGCGGCGTGACCGGAACGGTCGCAGCAAGCCTGCCGTTGACGTTGCGACAGCCCGGGATGGAAACCCGCTGCCCCGGAGGGGCCGGGCAGAGACAGCGCAGCTGGCCCGGTGCGAAGCATGACAGCCCCGGTTCCCGTCAGGGAAGTCGCCCATAGTGAAAACGGGAACGCGCAGAAAACAAAAAATTATCATCCTCCCCGCCCTGAAGGACGGGGTTTCAGGGCGCACAGGATAAGAATGGATTAGATGCGGCTTAAGAGATGGCTGACAATTATCCGGCGTGATCCCAGCCGGGAACATCAGGAGCGGAAATACTTTTCTTTTCTGTATTGCGCAACGCTGTACCAGGCCGAAGCCAGGAAAGCAAAAACGGTGATCAGCACTCTTAATTCGTCACCCGGCTCCTTCCCCTTCAGCATCAACGTTATAATGATGCCGACAACGATAATCCATGCAACGCCACTCCAGAGACGCAGTTTATCCGCCACGACATTCATCAGGATAAAATTTCCTCCCTGGACACACTGACGATAAGAATCACTTCTGCTGGTCATCTCCAGGATTATTATATTCGGGCACATTTGCGCGCGGCAGCTGCTGACTGTTCTGCCGATGAACTTCAGGCCGTTCACGGTAATAGTGGCGAAGATGTTCAGGCTGTTCCCGCTCAACGAGTTCCGGGACAACCGGCCTGTTCATCCTTTCCTGCCAGGCAACGGCAGCGGCGGCTTTATCGACTGAGACCTTATCCTGATCTTCTTTTGAGAAAGAGGCGATATTCCACTTCGACATATGCATCACCGATCTGCGTTACAGGAAGATATCCCTGATAATACGCGCATTCCAGGGCAACAGCGACTGACTAGGGAGAGGAGAGTACGCGGCGCCGCAGGCGCGGCGAAGTTTCTCTCCGGCAGGCGCAGCCTGCCAGGGTTTTCGCGCGGGCTGACAGGCGCCCTCCGGCCCGGACGCCTGCCATCCTGCTTACTGGCCTTTTCCACCCTGTAAGATGAAATGACCGCCGATGTACACGGCACACTGACAGGTCATGTATTCGCAGATTTCATCCATCACCTGCGCGGTGGTCAGTTCCCGCTGACCGGCATCACGGCGGCGGGCATTAATCAGGGCTTTGTACTGTCGCAGGATCTCACGGCTTTGTGGTGCAAGTTTCATACGTTTTCTCCCTGTCCGGCGGGTTTCCCCGCCGGACATTAATCAGTTGCTGAAGACATAACCGTCATGGAACACATAGCCGCTGCTGAACAGGTCACGCGCCCAGGCTTCAAAATCGAAATAGCTGCGCAACGGCTCCGGCACCTCATTTAACAGGCCGTTGTCCTCAACCATCTCCCGCGCATAGTCCTCCTCGCTTTCCGCCTCGCCGCAGTACGCATCATCAAACACGTCATAGTCACACTCGCCGGTATACTCCGCCCAGGCGATAAAAGCGGCTTCCCTGCCCTCTTCTTCGGCACGTTTGTAAGCGGCGATGAAATCCCAGTCAATGGAGCATTCAGAGACGAACTGCGACGGGATACCTTCCCAGTCCTGAAACATAAACTCGGCATCCCATTCATCGGCATGCAGTACCTGACAGGCCTCGTAAAAATCCTCCCTGCCATCAAACTCCGTCAGATCAAACCATTTGCCGAAAATGCTGCCGCAGTTGTATTTGTGATACGTACCCACATAAACAGCCGGTGTGGTGGTCGTAGTGCTCATAAAAAATCCTCCATAGTCGATGTCGTCTGAGTTCCGGCTTACGCCGTGCCGACACGACAGCCGGGCGAAAAGCGGAGGATGCAAGGGCATCACCGAAGCCGCAGCGCAGTAAAAAAGCAGGAGCAGGCTGGACGGTTTGACGGCGAAAACTGAGCCGGAGAACGACGGGAAGACGGCAGATAATGCCTTTGAAATAAACTGCGACCGGGTGAAGGTGACGGCGCTTACGCTTCCCTTGCATCCTCTGCGGCCCGGCTACAGTAGAGGCACGGCGTAAGCCGCAGGCCGCACAAAACGTCATTCCCCCGAAGCCAGAACATCGTGGAGGATGTAAATGAATAACGGAGCTGTCGCGCGACATCCGATTACTACAGGATGCTGTAAGAGCTCAACGAAAATGCAATCAATAAACAGGTGGAAGAAATCGTCCGTGAGGATAGTCTTTGGCTGGAGAAATCACATAGTACCCGTCGCAGGGTAGGTAATCTAAATAACCAGAGTCGGGACGTATTGAACCTCAGGCATATTAGATGATGATATACCAGATATCGATTCACAGGGTTATGCACCGTTTCTGTGGATAACTCTGAAATATTGCATTAACACAGGACAGATGTAGAAATACAGCCAGTTCCGAGTCCATCCTTGTGTAGCACACTGACATGGAATAGGAGAGGACTGATGGGACCACGGTCCCAGATGGCCATCAGACAGCGACAAAGCAGGGTGGGACCACGGTCCCAGATGACCATCTGACAGCGACAGAGCCGAGTGGGACCACGGTCCCAGTGACCATCTGACAACGACAGAGCAGGGTGGGACCACGGTCCCAGATGGTCATCAGACAGCGACAGAGCCGAGTGGGACCACGGTCCCAGATAACCATCAGACATCGACAAAGCTGAGTGGGACCACGGTCCCAGAGACCATCTGACAACGACAGAGCAGGGTGGGACCACGGTCCCAGATGGCTATCAGA
>NZ_JAOWHE010000076.1:0-125240 GCF_030332765.1 Citrobacter sp. Cpo071
GGGTGTGGAAAATTCAGGTTTTTGCATGCAAAGCCATGCAGCGTAGGCATGCATGGCTATTTTTATTAAAAAGACGGGTATTTTCGGGGCGTTTTATGCGGATTTTTTGCGGGTCTGCGCGGCCTGTCGGCGCATGAAAATCTGACTCTGTTCAGGCGTATATTTTGCCCGGTTGTCGTCTCTCGATGCTCTGTCAGGCCGGAAACCGATGGTTGTCAGAATGTCGCGATCTTCCTCTGCGTAATCAATATTTCCTCCGCGGGTTACATGAACGGACAGCGCTTCGCGAACACTGGCGGCCGCCCGGTCGAGAGCCCGTTCTCTGACGATGTCAGGTTGTTCGCTGAGGTGCATTAATTCCGGTGCCAGTGCGGCGGCCAGCGCGTCGCCGCTTACCTGCATAAAGGCGTGGAGCTGACGCCGGATACTGATACGCTGCACGGCCTCATGTGACCGGATGTACTGCCCGGCCGACTGATTTACCGCCCATTTTTTCAGGTCAATATCATCCCGCAGCGCCTGTGCGGCCTCCGGTTCATAACAGGTACAGGTCAGCTCCAGCTCCTTCAGCGCCATTTCAGCCCGCGCCAGTGCTGACTTGCTGCTCATCCAGTCCGATTTATTCTTCTGACAGGTTTCAAAGGCCTGTTCCAGTAGTGCTCGTGCCATTGTCTTTTCTCCTGAATCAGTGGCGCAGCGATGAGCGGGCACAGTCCAGAATTCGGGGCGGTGTTTCTGGAACTGTTTGTGGTGGTTCGGGCTTGTCTTCTGCCGGTGGCCGTATCACCTCGTCGATAGACTCGGTGGTGCGAAAGGTTGCGGAGCAAAAGACATTCACGCACTGGAGGTAACTCTGTTTGACGTTATCCGACAGGTAACGGCTGGTACGGACATGGGCAGCCTGTTTGCAGTACGGGCAGCGCATCATGGCTTAGCCCCCTGCGTTTTTTTCTTCTGTGCCAGCTCTTTAGCCCGCGCCATTCTGAGAACAGGGCTTTTAAAGAGCTTCATATCCACGCCGGTGAGTGCCGGACGGTGAAGCCCAATTTTTGAAATTACCGGCTCCTGCGCCATGTTGAATGTGTAGTATCTGCTTTGCGCCAGTACATTCTCCCCCAGCTCCTGAATGAGAACGTTGTGAGGGTGTTCTTCTCCTTTCATTTCGAGTTCACGCAGACGTAACGCAAATGCGCGCACCAGTGAGGGAGGGATGTCTTTCATCACGGTCGCCCACTCATTCCGGGAGTAGACAGAGAACACCGTAAAATGCGTGCCGACGTACTTATCTCCTGATGTACAGGCGGACAGCATGGTACTGGCTTTATCATCGTTGAGTTCATCAATCAGGGCGGTGAATTCCTCCGCCAGCTCCCGACCGGCCACTTGCTGACTGTGCTCGGCTTTCAGTTCCGGGGTCATCATGCCGCGCAGTTCGCGAAAACGGGTACGCCAGTTCTGTTCGGCTTCGGCACTTTCATTCAGGGCGTTCTGACGCTCTTTCTCACTGCGGGCAATGGCCGCATCAATATCATTCAGTTTCAGCATATTTTCCGTGTGCGCGGATTTGGCCCTGCTGAACGCATCAAGCGCATTATTTATCGTGGCTTCTGCGTTCTGGTTTGCTTTCTCGTTAAGGCTGTCCAGTGCGCTGTCAATGGCCGTACGGATGTTCTCATCCTGCGTGCTGCCGATGGTTTTCATTACTGCGGTAAACAAATCTGGTTTCATCGTCGGGTTCTCTCTGTGTTTTCAACCTGACGCCATTCTGCCGTCCCTCAGACAACAACTCGATTCATTGCCGTTGTAGCAGACATGGCACAAACAGGACTTAAAAACCCGGCTGGCCAGAGAAAGGTCGCAGGAAACCCCCTCTCTCTGTTTGTTTTTTTACATATAACTATTCACTACTGTTCACTCAGTATAAAAATACAAGTAAAACAATAAATTAAAGAGTGAACAGTTGAAAGAGAAGTGTTCACCAACTGTTCACTACTGTTCACTGGTCTGAACATCCCGAATGTAAATTTTATGCGGTATATCCTATTAATTCATGCTGTTAGGGTGATTAAATCAATTTGCATTTCACTTTTGAAATCTCCAGTGCCTTATAACTCCTTCCAGTGCCTTTAAATGGTCTTGAGTAAAAAAACAGCACCCGTTGTCCCGTGCTTTGTACAATTTCCCCCTGTTGCATTGAGAAAAAATATTCACAAAATAGAGCGCTACCTGATACCGGATGGACACGTCCGGATCTCTGCGGATATTAACGAGGTAGCGTTATGCACACAGTTTCATCAGTACCATCCTCCCCCACCACCGTGCACCCGATGCCGGTTTCAGCCCCGACTCAGGAACGTTTTTTACGTCTCCCGGAAGTCATTCATCAGTGCGGTCTGTCCCGCTCCACGCTCTACGATTTAATCGCCCGCAATGCTTTCCCGGCACAGGTTTCCCTCGGGGGTAAAAATGTCGCCTGGCTACAGTCTGAAATCACGGCGTGGATGGCAGAGCGTGTCGCGCACCGCAACCGGAAATACGACGCATGAATCAGATCCATTCTCACAAAGTCCCTTTTTCTGGCTTGCATCCGTTGTGTGTTTCCTGGTACAGTTTTGTCGCTGTCGCAAAATCGACAGCCGGGCGTAGGAACCCGTGTTACTTATTGGCGACTCAACACGCGCCATGCGTGTTTTTTTACGTCGTTGCTCAGGTACACCCATTTTTCGGGCTGTGGTGGTTTCACACTGGCCTGTATCAGATAATGGTGGTCCGGGCGGGGCAGCCTTCGGGCTGGCCGGTTTCCAATAAGGCCGGTATTCCTACCCCCGTCCGGGCTACCACCCATGAGTGTAGGAACTCCGGTGGTGGCAATAACCGCTACTTATTGGAGGTTGCCATCATGGCTACGACCCTCACCCCGTCACACCCGCAGTTTGTCTTTGTGTTTGCCGCCGTCCGTCGCGCAGACCGTAAACCCCGTATCTGTATGCTCCGCACCGTGGCCGGTGGCGAGCTGGCCGCCCGCCGCACCCTTGTCCGGGAATATGTGCTTTCCCTTGCCGCCCGTCTGCCGGTTGTGGAGGTGTCACATGCCTAATAAAAACACCCCTCAGACCGTCTCAGCGCGTCGTGATGACTTTAACCCCATGCAGGAGCACCTCAGCATTGAGGCGTACCATAAACTCAATCGCGCCAGCGCCGTCTCGCAGTTCGTGGGCGGTGATTTGCTGCGTCGTGAACTGAACGGTTTACACCAGCTATACCTGCCGCAGATTTTTAGTTATATCCATGAGGACGTCAGCTACGTCCTGGAAGAGCTGAAAGCCAAAGGCCTGTGCCGTGACTTTCTCACCACGACGTCGGGAAACGGAGGGGAGCACCATGTTTGATTTCCCTCAGCCGGGCGAAACATATCGCTGTACAGGATTTCCTGATGTGGTGGTGTCGGGCGTGCTGGCCGACGGTATTCCGTGGGATATGCCGTACCGCTGTCCGGGGCTGGTCTGGAACCCGTACCGGCGCACCTACACCATCCTCATTCGTATTATTGCCGGTGGCCGTATGGCAGAAATTCCGCTCAGTCGTTTTTTGCGGGACTTTACCTGTGAGCATCCCGATGTATTTAAACGCAACCCTGACAACCGCCATGCCGTATTACGCGAAATAGCGGCTGACCCGGCATTACAGCAATACCGGGCGCGGAATATCGATAACTATCCTGATGATATTCCCCCGGTTAAACGCCCGGCGCCGGTGGCGCATAAATGGCGGAATAATTTCAGGCCGGAAACGGAAATAAAACCGGATAACAGCTACCGCCATTATCTGTAATTAAAAACGACACCCAAAAAATAAAATGTGCGTATCTGCGCAGGGATACGCACGTCCTCAGGAGACGAAATAATGCCTGTTAACAGTACGGAACGGCCGCAGAATATAAACCAGCCCACCATCAGCCGGGCAGACCTTGAATGTCTCGAACATCTTCGCAATGTCGGCCAGCTTGTCGGCGACCTGATGCAGGTGCAGGACTGCACCTCTTTGCGCCACAATCCGGCGCAGCAGCTACAGCTCACCTCGGTGATTTACCTCATGACTGCCCGGCTTGACGGCGTGGTCGACCGCTGCAATCAGCGCTGGCTGACCGGGGAGGGCAACGTATGAAAAAGCCATTAACGCCCGTCTTACGCGCCGCGCTCTATCGCCGGGCGGTCGCCTGTGCCTGGCTGACCCTGTGCGAACGTCAGCACCGCTACCCGCAGCTCACGCTCAGTACGCTGGAAAGCGCCATTGCGACCGAGCTGGAGGGCTTCTATCTGCGCCAGCACGGCGAGGAAAAAGGCCGCCAGATTGCCTGTGCCCTGCTCGAAGATTTAATGGAAGCCGGACCACTCAAGGCCGCCCCGTCGCTGTCCTTTCTCGGGCTGGCCGTGATGGATGAACTCTGCGCCCGCCATATCACCGCACCGGTACTGCACTGAGGGAGAAAATAACGATGAAAATGAACGTAACGGACACCGTAAAACAGGCGTGCGGCCACTGGCCGCGCATTCTCCCTGCGCTGGGTGTAACGGTCATCAAAAACCGCCATCAGGCCTGTCCGGTGTGTGGCGGCTCCGACCGCTTTCGCTTTGATGATAAAGAGGGACGCGGGACGTGGTTCTGCAATCAGTGCGGCGCGGGTGACGGGCTTAAGCTGGTAGAAAAAGTGTTCGGCGTGACCCCGTCAGAGGCCGCCGGGAAGGTGAACGCCGTGACCGGCAACCTGCCGCCGGTTTCCCCGGCGGTGACTGCGGCCGCAGACGCTGAAACAGAGGCAGACCGCAAAGCGGCGGCCGCGCTGGCCGTAAAACTGACGGAGAAAGCCCGACCGGTCACCGGCAACGCCTACCTCACCCGCAAGGGCTTCCCCGGCCGGGAATGCCTGACGCTCACCGCCCTGCACAAAACCGGCGGTGTGACGTACCGCGCCGGGGATGTGGTTGTCCCGCTTTATGATGATAGCGGCGCACTGGTTAACGTCCAGCTCATTAACGCTGACGGCCTCAAACGCACCCTGAAAGGCGGTCAGGTCAAAGGGGCGTGTCATATTCTCGACGGGAAAAAAGAGGCGGGAAAGCGGCTGTGGATAGCGGAGGGCTACGCGACCGCGCTCACCGTGCATCACCTGACCGGCGAAACCGTCATGGTGGCGCTGTCGTCGGTGAACCTCCTTTCTCTGGCGAGCCTTGCCCGTCACACATACCCGGCCTGCCGGATTGTGCTGGCCGCTGACCGTGACCTTAACGGCGACGGCCAGACCAAAGCGTCTGCGGCCGCAGAGTCCTGTGAGGGCGTGGTCGCCCTGCCGCCGGTGTTCGGTGACTGGAATGATGCGTATACACAGCATGGCGGGGAGGCCACGCGTAAAGCCATGTATGACGCCATCCGGCCACCGGCTGACAGCCCGTTCAGCACCATGAGCGAGGCGGAATTTACCGCCATGAGCACCAGTGAGAAAGCGATGCGGGTGCATGAGCATTACGGCGAAGCGCTGGCCGTGGATGCGAACGGGCAGCTCCTGTCCCGCTATGAAGCCGGTATATGGAAAATCATTCCGCCGTCAGACTTTGCGCGCGACGTGGCCGGGCTGTTCCAGCGTCTGCGCGCCCCGTTCTCATCGGGGAAAATTGCCTCGGTGGTCGACACCCTGAAACTGATTATTCCGCAGCAGGACGCCCCGGCGCGGCGGCTGATTGGCTTTCGCAACGGCGTGCTCGATACCAAAAGCGGAGTATTCAGCCCGCACAGCAAAACGCACTGGCTGCGCACGCTGTGCGACGTGGATTTCACCCCGCCGGTGGAGGGGGAAACGCTGGAGACACACGCGCCGAATTTCTGGCGCTGGCTCGACCGCGCCGCCGGTTCGCGCGCCGATAAACGTGACGTGATACTCGCCGCGCTGTTTATGGTGCTGGCGAACCGTTACGACTGGCAGCTTTTCCTCGAAGTGACCGGTCCGGGCGGCAGCGGGAAAAGTATTCTGGCCGAAATTGCGACGATGCTCGCCGGGGAAGATAACGCCACGTCGGCGACTATCGAAACGCTGGAGTCCCCCCGCGAGCGCGCGGCGCTGATTGGCTTCTCGCTGATACGTCTGCCTGACCAGGAAAAATGGAGCGGTGACGGGGCAGGACTCAAGGCCATCACCGGCGGCGATGCGGTCTCCGTCGACCCGAAATACCGCGATGCATACTCCACCCATATTCCGGCGGTGATTCTGGCCGTGAACAACAACCCGATGCGCTTCACCGACCGCAGCGGCGGGGTGTCACGTCGCCGGGTGATAATGCACTTCCCGGAACAGATTGCCCCGGAGGAGCGTGACCCGAAGCTGAAAGATAAAATCGCCCGGGAGCTGGCCGTCATCGTGCGTCAGCTTATGCAGACGTTCAGCGACCCGATGACCGCGCGCACACTGCTCCAGTCGCAGCAGAACTCCGACGAGGCACTCAGCATCAAGCGCGACGCCGACCCGACATTCGATTTTTGTGGCTATCTGGAGGCACTGCCCGAGCCTGACGGTATGTACATGGGGAATGCGAATATCATCCCGCGACAGCCGCGCCTGTACCTGTATCACGCCTATCTGGTCTACATGGAGGCGCACGGCTACAAGAACACACTCAGCCTGACCATGTTCGGCAAAGGGCTGTCATCGATGCTGAAAGAGTACGGGCTGAATTACGCCAGGCGGCGAACGAATCAGGGGATGCAGACGAACCTTGCGCTCAGGGAAGAAAGCAACGCCGACTGGCTGCCCCGGTGCGACGAAACCACCGCGACATAACCTACCCGGACCGGCATGAGCCGGTCTTTTTTTACCTGAAATCCCGGAAAGTGAACAGTAAAGTGTTCACTGTTCACGGACTGTTCACCGTATATCACATTGAAATTAAAGACAAATAATGGCGAGTGAACAGTGTGAACAGTTTTCCGTAAAAAAAGTTTTTTTCGTAGTTTGAGCTTGTGCGAAAAATGAGCACATCCGCTCATGTGTATAGCGATGTGTATATTATTGATGTGTTATATATTTTAAAAGCAATAAAAACATGATGTTAAGCGTGTTTTTTGACTCCTGTGATCTTCCGCCAAAATTCTCATATCATCCCAGCCATTTGCCATATATTCTCAGCATATGCATGCTTTTATAATTCTCGTCCACAATATCTATTTTCATTTATGATTAACGAGAATCCCATATGAGCACTGCCCTTACGATCATGGCCATTGCTGCTACTGTAATTAGCCCATTATTAGCCATTCAGACACAGAAATTTATAGAAAGATATTCTCAGAAAAAATCATTAAAAATTGATATATTCAAGCAACTTATGGCTACTCGATCTCAGAACTCTCGACTGTCTAATGAACATGTTCGCGCATTAAATATGATCGACTTAGCATTTTACGGAAAAATAAAAAGAGGAAGAACCAAGAGAAGCGATTCTGAAAGTAAAGTATTATCTTCGTGGAAACTTTACTTTGCACATTTAAATACATCTTACCCTGATAATGATAATGCATCTGGCACCATATGGAACCAAACAAGCAACAATCTTTTTCTAGACTTGCTATCAGAGATAGCGAAAGATATTGGCTATGATTTTGAGCGAGTTCAATTACAAACAGCCATATATTCACCTATTGCCCACGGGGCAATAGAAAACGATAAATTAAAAATTAGACAGGGGTTGGCTGCAATATTCTCAGGAGAAAATGCCCTAAAAATGGAAATTATTAATATTCCCGCAAGACAGGGCAATTAATCTATTCACTATTTATCCTGTGGCTCAATACCTAACCGTTCCAACTCCTTTCTCCCTAAAGTTTTGAGCCAATTCCCCAAACTCATCCCTTCGGCCTTTGCCGCAGCCTCGAACTGCGCCTTTAACTCGGGAGTGATGCGAATCTGGAAAGTTGGTGCTTTTCCGGATTTAGACTGATTTGGATCGCGTTTAGCCGTTGACATGTACGTACCTATAAGAGCAGTATACCACCAACCAGGTACGTACCTTTATATCTGGCGACCTGATTTATAACGCCCTCGCCTGGTATTCGCAGTACCCGGCGAAAGCTAACCTCACCAACTATCAAGGAGTTGATTATGGCTGTTTCGCATTCTACCCCAGACAGCGACCAATCCGGAACCGAGCGTTCGGTAATTGTGGGATACCGCCCGAATGTTTTCGACAAATCCACACCCAAAATTATTCTTTCCGGCAAGTGGCTACGCGAAGCGGGGTTTGATACCGGGCAACAGATTACCGTAAAAGTGATGAATGGCTGTATCGTCCTGATGGTCTATGGCGAGCAGGAGCAACGGTTGCAGGATGAGTTGAATGAGGCACATCAGAAGCTGAACAAAATCGAGAGCACATTGGCGACTCTCCAGTGAAGCACGGCTGAACCTGCAAGCGGTACTTACAGGTTTACTTGGTACCGGATGGCGCTTGCGCTTATCCGGCCTACTCAACTGAACTGGATTTGATAGAAAATGAACTATCCGGAAATTCCGGATAGTTCATTGGGAAGGGAAAGATTAGATTTCCGGATCAATAGCTCTCTAGAATCATGTAAGTGACACTTACATGCTCACCTGGTGCCGGATGGCACTTGCGCTTATCCGGCCTACTTTCACAATACCCTATGTCTGACCACCCACCTCATAGTGACCCCCAGAAAGATATCGACTATAATGAACGAATCGAACGATTCATGCGAAATGGTGGCAATATGCATACTCTTACGGCAAATGAAGCCAAAACCCAGTTTGGCGATATGCTACTTAAAGCGCAGCGAGAACCTGTGCAAATTAACCGTAACGGTAAACCTGTTGCAGTCGTCGTTTCCATTGAGGACTATGAACAAATGGAAGCCATGAAGCTCCAGTTACTGAAGGCCAAAATTCAGCGTGCTCAAAACGATATTCATTTGGGCAATATTGTTGATGGTGATGATTTTTTTGATGAGTTGATGGATCAACACAAAGGATAAAAAGTGAGTTACAAACTTACTGGAGAAGCACAGCGCGATATTATTGAAATCCGTGATTACACATCAAGAAATTGGGGCGCTAAACAGTCCAGTGATTATCTTAGAAAATTACGGGGCGTTCTCTCTCAGTTAGCTGAAATGCCAGGCATGGGGCAGCATCGAATTGATGATTTTGGTGAAGATATATACAGCTTTCCTTATGTTAGCCATATGATTTACTACAGTGCACAAGACACAAATATTGTTGTACTGGCAGTCTTACACCAAAGCCGAGTACCAACAAAACTTCTGGGACAACGTTTGTAGCCCGCTACCTTAATGCCGGATGGCGCTTACGCTTATCCGGCCTACGATTCCCAGAAAAAATAAAGCCGCTGATCGGTTAATCAGCGGCATTTACATTACTGCAATGCATCAGAAGTTATATTTCACCCCGAGCATACCGCGGGTATCACTGTAGCCTTTGTCGCCAACCTGTTGGGCCACGTTGCTCCACACGTTGAGTCGCGGAGTGATTTGACCTTCAACGCCGACTTTCAGCTCGCCGATGTTTTTGGTGCCGCGCATGCCGTTGCTAACATCGTCCATCTTCACGCTGGTCGTCTGCGTGTTGTGGATCCAGTTGGCTTCAACAAACGGCTGGAACTCGCGAGATTTACCGTCGTCGATGGCGTTGTGCCCGTTGATAAAGGCTTTCACACCCAGACGGGTCATCAGGTTGCCATCGGTGTTGTCCTTCACGCGGGTACCGTTCGCTTCGCGGTGACTGTCGGCTTGCACGTCCATCCATACCACCTGCGCTTTCGGTTGCAGCCAGTAGCTGTTGCGTTCGCTTTCACCCAGTTTGAAGCTATAACCGGCTTCAACCGAAGCGGTTATCCCGCTGGATTTGTATTTCTCTGCTGCCTGCTCCTGGCCCATCACTTTGTTATCAAACCAGTTGTACAGCGCCCAGGTATCCACGTAGGTGCCGGTCTTGTCGGCGTCATTGGCATACCATGTGCCATACAGCCCCACGCTGTAACCGGTGACCTGACCACGTGAATGGTAGCCGGTCAGGCTGGACTGCGTGCGGTTCTGGCTGTTGGCATAACCTGCCATCGCGCCAAGGTGCCAGCGGTCAAGACCGTCGCTACTCCACTGCGCCAGGTCGCCGCCTAGCTGCATTACATAGCTGTTGCTTTGGGTTTTCAACTGCCCGCTACCGTCTTTGAAGCGGGTATGCGCCCCAACGTTACGCATCCACAGGCTGGTAACTTTCTTCTCGCCTGTCAGCATATCGACGTACTGCGTTTCACCCAGACGATCGTGCAGTCGGGTCATAAACAGCGTGTTAGCCGCATAGTTGTTCGCCAGATAACTGCCTGCTTCCGGACGGTATTGCTGCTCAGTGACAGGAGGCGCAACAGGTTCTTCCGGCTCAGGGATAATCGGGTCTACAGGATCGACCGGGTCTGGATCAATAGGGTCAACCGGGTCCGGATCAACAGGGTCCGGGTCATGCGGATCGACGGGGTCCGGGTCTTCCGGATCCGGCGGAGCAGGAATAAAGCTGGTCAGATACCAGTTACTGCCTTTCTGCACCACGTTATAGTCGTACGCACCGGCAACAATACGGCCCGCTTTCTCAAAAGTACCGTCAGAATTACCGGCCACTTCGATGATCTCAATACCTTCAATGGTCTGCGCCCCGGTTCCGCCAATGTTATTCACCGCCACAAACGCATTACCCGCGGTGTTGCCGAGCACTTTCAGCTTGTCGGTTTCGGAGGTATCGTCATTCAGGACAGTATTGAAAACCAGTTTGCCGCCGTTCCCGGTAAAATCTTCATTGATGGTAAGCGTCTGCCACGGTTCGCCGTCAGCATGCCCAAAGTTCACCACTGACCCGCCGTTCAGCGTCAGGTCGGTGAGCGTTGAACTGTTAGTCATGTTCCAGGTCGCGTCGCTCATTTGCAGCGAGATAACGCCCGTCCCGGCAGTGGCGCTGGCGATGTATGATGCCCCGCTCCACAACGAGTTGTCGGTCATGTTGAGCTTAATGGTACTGTTTTGCTGCGGCAGGCTGCTGGTTGCAGCAGTCGCGCCAGCGGCAGGCTGCTGGTTGCAGCAGTCGCGCCAGCGGCATGAAGATCGCCGTCGATAAGAAAACGCCCGCCAGTAGAACCGTCTACGATGCCGCCCGTTTCGGTGCTGATGGCATAACTTTCGTTGCTGTGATCGCCCGCCATGGTAATGGCGGCACCGCCTGCCAGATTTATCGCCCCGCGTGAAGTCGCATACAGGCCGCGTGGCGCTTTGCTGTATGACGCCGCTTTCGCCGAACTGTTCACGTTGATCGTTGCGTTTTCACCGAGATTCACGGTCGCGTTGGTGGAATAAACCGCATGAGCGCTGACGCCGTTGACCGTAATCGTCGCGTTGTTGCCCAGTTCCGTTTTGGACGATGAGGCGGCATAAATCCCCGTTGAAGAAGCACCCGAAGTCTCAATGGTGGCGTCATTGCCAAGCAGTATCGAGGAACCGCTCTGCCCGGTGCGAAGACCCTCTGAACTGTCACCGATCGTCACAATGTGTGCCCGGTCACCGACCACAATTGTATTTTTGGCCTGCGTGGCGTCTTTCATCGCGTTTGCTGTGATACCACGTCCCTGGGAACCGGTGGTTTGAATATACAGATCGTCGCCGACGTAAATGCTGGCCGAGCCCTTCCAACCCTGGCTATAGGAGTTGTAACCGGCGTTAATACCGTCACCATCCTGACCGTCCACATAAATACTGGTGCGATCCCCGGTGATGATAAAGACCGGGTTATCCGGCGTATTGGCCCCGTGCGTGCGGATACCGTCAACATCTTTACCATTATTGGCGGCATTCTTCGACTGCGTGCGAATCGTCAGGTCATCCCCAAAAATAACGCCCGGACTACCCGTTGTACTGTTCTGAATAACGGTAACAGAGTGCTCAAAAGCTTCAGCGCCGGGTCCATTAATCGTTAATCCATTGCCATAAACGGGAATCGTGCCCGCACTCCATTGATAAACATAATTCGGCATGGCGCTGGTTTTAGCGAAACTGGCATTTGCCTGCGCTGGAATTATTGCCTGCAATTCCGGGGGCAGACTGCTAACCAGTCCGGTGGAGGGTAGACTATCAACGTCAACCCATGCCGCTTGAGCTGAAAATACCATAGAGGTTAATGCGGCTGAAACCGCTATGGCAATACGAGAATAAGATTTGGGATTTGGCATATTAGCCTCCTGCTTTCAGGCGTAGAGCGTCCACCACATCGCAAGGATGTGAAATAATAAAATTCAAAAATACGTTATAAAATATTCGACAATATTTGATGAATACTATGGCCTAACTTATCTTCAAGCCTGAGCTTGTAGACATATATTTTCTTAATATCGATATTATCTATTTTGGTAATTTGCTGAATACTTTTCCCTGACACAAAACGCTTCAGTAATATCATTTCAGTATAGTTAAGTGAGCGTCCACGTTTGCTGTTAGCGAGATGACCCGTAAAGAGTCGCCTAATTTTCTGATGTTGAACTTCGTCATCATCATCAGAATATATAATCCCTTGTATTTTATTGCTTTTGGACAGCCAGTAGTTGGCTAACGGCGCCAGGTTCCTGTCTGCTATCAACACAATATGCATACCGCTGTAGGCAAGCCGGTCAACCCATTGCGGGTCGGCAAACAGGCGCAGATTCGGGAAAGAAAAGTCCACAAAAATAAACCCACGCGACAAATGGTTTTGATTATTAAGCAGAAGCTTTTCAATAATTCCTTTTTGCAGAAAACCATTCCCCTCAGGCCAGATCGCAAAAGCGGCACGGTGGCAGTAACTGGCGCGAACCGCAGTATCCGGAAATAATTGACAGGATAATTCACAGCTTATGCAACGAACAGTCTGTGACGGTGATCTCTTCATCAAAAATGACTCCTGTTATTTTTCCATAAATATTTCATTGGTAAATAAATGTGTCAATCCAACACGTAGTACGTTCCTTGTCAGCTAATAACAGTGGCGCTAATAAAATGTAATAAACTCCTGATGCACTAATATGTATGGTCTGTGAGTAATACGATTGCGCTAAGCTTATTTACGCTTTATCTCAGAATAACAACCTATGCATTAGGAATTTTATGCATAAATTCAGATTCCAGGATAAACAGTAAAAAAGCACTATTTGCTAAAAAATAACCTGCGTAAAAGTTACTTACTAATTACGTAATTCTGATAACTCAATCACCCTTGTCATGTTGTGGACAAATATAAAGATAATTCAGATAAAACTGTAATGAATTCTCATTATTTAACCTTAGTTAATTCTCACCTAAGAAATAAGATTGCTAACATATTGTATTTAAAGATATTTTAATGAATTGGTGAAATTCTTATCTTCGTTCATGAACAAAGAGTGAGGCGCATTTTCGATTTGGATGTAAAATTTAAAGGATGCGTTAGCACACGCTGTGATTCGTTTTGGTTACTGAGGGCTGGGCAATTGTACCTTATCAATCAGTTGGTCGAATTTAATCCTGATAGCAAAAGTCTGGTCAATCGTCAGACCGGGCGAGCAATTCAGCTCCAGCTCCCTGCCTCGCTCTGTTTTCTCTATTTAATTACTCACGCAAGTGACATTGTTTCCCAGAACACGTTGATGACAATTGGTTGGGGTGAAAGAAATAATGTGACCACCACCAACACATTTTACCAGGCTATTCTGACTCTACGAAACGCGCTGGCGGACGTGGGGTTGCCTCGTGATACGGTGAAAACTATTTCCCGACGCGGGCTCAGATTAAATGAGAATACGCAAGTAGAGACAATAACGCTTCAACAGAGTGAAGTTTCCCCGCCGCCGGTTATTGAAGAAATCCCCCCCGCAAAGATAATTCCTTCGACACCACAACAAACGACGCAGATACCCTGGTTTGAGGTTTTATTTAGCGCCAGTGTCGTGATTGCCACGTTGATCATCTGGCTGGTGTGGTATCAAACGCGCCCTGTTATGCCGTTTAGTAAATTTGTCCAGGCTTCCATGCAGACCCCATCGCGGCAAAATTGCAAAATCTATTACTCACCAAATGAACACGACCAGCAAGGCTATTTCAATCTGATGCAGTTACATCCCTATCTCTGTGAAAACAACAAGCACGTGTTTCTTACCGGTTACAGTAAAGCGGAAAGGATCGTGGCATTTGTCTGTGATATAGATGCACGGGTGGATGCTAACGCATTTTGTACTACTCATTATTACTGGATGCGCGGGCAATGAAAAAAACACGCCACCTTATAGTGCTCGTGGCCGGGCTGGTTACTGTGCTCGGTTCAGGCGGATGGTTATGGCATTCACGCTATGCCGACAAACCGCTGAATTGCATCGGTAACATTGAATGGAATATTGGCAGCAACCGCTTTACGGGTACGTTATCGTTTCGGATGTACAACAGTGAAGGCCTGGCCACTATTACCGGCAAACTGTACGGGCGTAATACCTCAGACATTAGCAGGAACATCTATTTTAACTACACCCAAAAGCGCGATGCCCGAGTGCTACAGGCGATGCAGGTCGTCAAAACCTTCGCTGACACCGCTGATGAAGCGGATATTAACGACACATTACCTGGATTTTACCGCCAAAGCGGACGAAGCCTGAGCCTGGTCATGGAGGAGTATAAAGGTGCATGGATTTTTGCCAGCTCCAATGTGCCCTCGCTGTATTGCCGCAAAAGGTAGCGTCATATCCGGAAACAAAAAGTACGGCCCCTCAATGAAATTCACATTTGTCATCATTGACTTACGCGACATGGGTCACTGAATCCACACATAACCCATTGCTATTCTTCATCGCGAATCAGGAAACATCCTGAATATCATAATATCCGTTGCGTAATAATTAAGCGAAATGGGCGTTATATTTTGCCCAGAAGACTTCAACCTACGGATGGATATTTGGAGAAGACGTGGGCAGGGGCGTTTATCTCTCTCGCGAGCAATGTCTGAGCGTTCAGGCGTTATCGCATTTCAGGAAACGGTGTGTTTCCGGTGTATTTTTGGCGTACATATGAGGGATACGTAATGTTTACTTTTAAAAAGTGCCTGATTGCACTTTCTATAAATTTGGCCGTTGTTTCATCAGGTTTTGCTTGTACGACCCTGCTGGTCGGCAACGAAGCATCAGCGGACGGCTCCATGCTGGTCGCCCGTAGCGCAGACAGCGATGCCCTGAAAGCACAGCATTTTGTCATTCATCCGGCAAAGCAAAATCAGACCGGGGTATACAGCACCAAAGCACATAATGGTGCGAATGATTTTACCTGGCCACTGCCGAAAAACTCTCTGCGTTATACCACTGTCCCAAACTGGAAAACCCAACTGCACGGCGCGACCGGATTTAACGAGCTGGGTGTCGGCGTGAGCGGTACAGAATCCATTTTTGCCTCACCGAAAGCACTGGCCGCCGACCCGTACGTTGAGGATAAAGGGATCACCGAAGACGATATCCCGGATATTCTGCTGTCACAAAGTAAAACCGCACGTGAAGCTGTGGCGCTGTTGGGCCATATCGTTGAGACCGTCGGCGCAGGCGAAGGTTTTGGCGTTGCCGTCGTCGACGATAACGAGATCTGGTACCTGGAAACCGGTAGCGGCCACCAGTGGATGGCGCAGCGTCTGCCGAATAACCAGTATTTTGCCACCGGTAATCAGGGCCGCTTACAGGATTACGATCCTAAAAGTCCGGACATGATGGCGTCAAAAAACCTGATTCAATTTGCGACTGAAAAAGGGCTGTACGATCCGGCGAAAGACGGTAAATTCAACTTCTCCAAAGCCTATACCCGTGATGACGAGCGTGACCGCACGTATAACGACCCTCGCGTATGGACCATCCAGAAAGAGTTCAATCCTTCCGTAAATCAGGATATGGCCAAAGGGCGCGAATTCCCGGTCTTCATGACGCCAGAGAAGAAAATGACGCTGGACGATGTGAAAGCCGTGTTGCGTAGTCACTATGAAGGGACCAGCCATGACCCGTACACCAACGGTCTGAACGGCAAAGAGCCATGGCGTCCGGTCAGCGTTTTCCGTACCTATGAAGCGCACGTTATGCAGGTCCGTCCGTGGTTGCCAAAAGAGATTGGTGAAACGACCTACATTGGCCTGGGCATGGCTGACCTCACCGCCTTCGTTCCGTACTACAGCGGTCTGAAAGCGTATCCGGCTAACTACACGATGGGTACCGATAAAGCGGACGATCAGTCTATCTACTGGAAATATCGTAAATTACAAACGCTGACGATGACCGATTATCCGAAGCTCGCGCCAATCGTCAAAAAAGCCTACAAAGCGTGGGAAGACAAAGTGGCGAAGGAGCAAAAAGAGGTCGAAGCAGAGTATCTGAAGATGGCGAAAACCGATAAACCCGCCGCGGATAAGATGCTGAATGACTTCAACCTGCGCATCATGGCCGACGCCGAGAAGCTGACGGAAGATCTAACCAATCAGCTATTTACCATCCGTACTAAAGACATTCAGTCTGATATTTTCTTTGCGAATGCAACGAAAAAAGACTGAGTAACGACGCGATAGTATTCTGGCGTAAAGCGCTTATTAGCTTTGCGCCAGCATTTCACACCGCGCCTTCACCGCCTCGTGCAGAAGGCGTACCGCGGTTGAAAGCTGCTTCCGATGCGGGCAAATCATATTCAGCGGGACTTTCTCTCCCTGATAATCCGGCATCAGCAGTTGTAATCGACCGTCACGCACATCCTCGCTGACATCCAGCCACGACTTGTACGCCACACCTTCTCCGGCAATCGCCAGGCGCCGGATCACTTCCGCATCGTCACTCATAATAGTGCCGTTAACCTGCACACTACTGACCTCGCCGTTGCGCGTAAACGTCCAGCGATCGTGCAGGCGGCCGCGTAATACGAAGGTCATGGCGTTGAGCTGTGTTAAATCATCCAGTTTTTGCGGCGCGCCGTTTTGCTCAACCCATTCCGGTGATGCCACCAGCACGCGTCGGTTACCCGCTGCAACGGGCAGCGCAATGTAAGACGCGTCTTCGGTGTTGCCATAGCGAAACGCAACATCGACGGGGTCTTTAAAGACATCCGTTACCTGGTCGGAGAAAAAAATCCGCAGGCGCAGCGCGGGATAGCGGCGTCGAAACGACTGAAAGACCGGCAGCAGCAGGTTACGACCGAGATCGGAAGGCACGGCGATTTGCAGCGTGCCTGACACTTCATCTTCCGGGGTCTGAATTTTTTGCAGCCCGGCATGCATTACGTCCAGCATCTGGCGAGCATAGGGTAACCAGACTTCACCTTCTGGCGTCAGGCGCAGGCTGCGCGTGGAGCGGGCGAACAAGCGGATAGCCAACGTAGACTCCAGGCGCTTGATAGCTGAACTGACCTGAGCAGGCTGAACGCCGACTTCGCGCGCAGCATCACTAAAACTATTCAGCGCCGCGGCGCGGACAAACAACGTGAGATCTTCAAGCCGGAACATTTTCACTCCCCGAGTATAAGTCCTGTCGCCATAGGGCTATTTTTCCCGTTCTGTTACCGGTTTACCATCAAATTATATCAACAGATATACCCTAAATAATTCGAGTTGCATGAAGGCAGCAAGAGAGTGAATCTCCAGGAGCATAGCAAACTATGTGACTGGGGTGAGCGAACGTAGCCAACGCACATGCGGCTTGAAGTATGACGGGTATAAACTGATTCCTGTGACCGGAGATAATATGAAAGCCATCGCCATTACCCGCGCCGCGACCGACGGCAATAACATTGAATTTTTACAAGAGATTGACCTGCCCATGCCAGTTGCTACCGGGCACGATCTGCTGGTTGAAGTGAAAGCCATTTCCGTCAACCCCGTTGATACCAAGGTCCGCGAAGGTTTTAACGCTGATGTGCCGCGCGTACTAGGCTGGGACGCCGTTGGCGTGGTGAAGTCCGTGGGCGAAGCCGTCACCCTGTTCGCACCCGGCGATGAAGTCTGGTACGCCGGAGCGTTGGGCCGCGCTGGCAGTAACAGTGAATTTCAGCTGGTTGATGAACGTATTACCGCGCTGAAGCCAAAAACACTGGATAATGCTTCTGCTGCGGCGCTGCCACTGACAGCTATCACCGCCTGGGAAATGCTGTTCGACCGTCTGGGCGTTGAGGAAAATGGCAATGAAGATGATGTGTTATTGATTGTTGGCGCGGCTGGCGGCGTCGGTTCTATTCTGACACAACTGGCCAGTAAGCTGACCAAAATGACCGTCATCGGTACCGCATCGCGTCCGCAGAGCCAGAAATGGGTACGTGAAGCGGGCGCTCATCATGTGATTGACCACAGCAAGCCGTTGACGGAAGAGCTGGCACGGATAGGCATTAAAGAGGTGACGCACGTTGCCAGCCTGAACAATACCGAGCAGCACTATTCGCAAATTATTGCCGCACTGGCGCCGCAGGGCAAACTGGCGCTGATTGACGATCCTCAATCTCTCGATGCGCGCCCGCTGAAGGCCAAAAGCATTTCGCTGCACTGGGAGTTTATGTTTACCCGTTCGATGTTTACCACCCACGACATCATTGCGCAGCATCAGTTACTGACCCGCGTGGCGCTGCTGATCGACGACAGCACCCTCCGTACCACGCTGGGCGAACATTTTGGCGCGATTACCGCGGCAAATCTGCAAAAAGCCCACACGCAAATTGAAACCGGTCGCTCGGTCGGCAAGATTGTGCTGGAGGGGTTTTAACATGTCTGATTCTGACGTGATTTCAATTATTGCGGTACTGAAACCCAAACCGGGGAAAATCGACGCACTGAAACAGGCGCTACAAGCTCTGCTGCTGCCCACGCGTCGGGAGCCGGGCAATATTGAATATGCCCTGTTCCAGTTACGCGACACGCCGGATGTGTTCTACGTGCGTGAATCCTGGCGCGGTCAGGCCGGTCTGGATGAGCATATCGCTCTGCCACATTTCCAGGCGTTCATTCTACAAATGAACGATCTGCTAGCCGAACCGCTACGGCTGGATTATCTGACGCCGATTGAGCCTTAATGTCTCGACGCGCCCCCGCAGCTATGCGGGGGCTTTACATCAGCCATTGCGTCCGGCCATAACACCGCCATCCACATCCCAGATGGCGCCAGTTACCCATTGCGCTTTGTCTGACAACAGGAACGCGACGGATTCAGCCACATCACGCGGCGTACCAACCCGACCAATCGGATGGAAGCTGTCAAAGCTACTCATCACACCTTGTACGTCTTCTTTCGGGATAAATCCTTCGTAGATAGGTGTATGCACGACTGCTGGCGAAACGGCATTGACGCGGATCCCATTCGCCCCCAGCTCGATGGCCAGATTTTTAGTTAATGCATGCAGGCCCGCTTTTGCCATTGAGTACGCTGAAGAAGGTGTTGCGCCAATTGCTTGTTGCGCCCACATCGAACCAATATTCACGATGGCACCCTGGATGTTAGCCGCCACCATATTACGCACGACATCGCGGGTGATAAAAAACGTCGCGCGGTTGAGGCTCATGTACAGTTCATAATCTTCAACTTCATGATCAGTGAAAGGTTTTGGGAAGAAAACCCCAGCTGCATTTACTAACAGGTTGATGTCTTTGTGCTCAGCATTCACCGTTGCCATCACCTGCTTAACGCCCGCTTCTGACATCAGATCCGCCACAATGACAGAGACGTCACCCAGTTCCGCCAACGCCTGACGGGCCTGTTCCGCTTTCTCGGCACGATTGCCAACCAGCACCACTCGACCACCACCCTGGAGGATCAGTTTTGCGGTTTCAAATCCGATACCACTGGTACCGCCCACCACTAACAGTTTTTTGCCGACAAATAATGTGTTCATCGTTAGCCTCGTTTCAAGTATTCGTTAATGCGCTAACAATGCCACTACCCTGAGGCGCTGACGAATGAGAAGAAATAGCGATCCGAGAAAGAAAATCTATCTCGATGGCATATACTGAAGATATTCACAAAACGGGAAATGACCTGATGCGCTCGCTTAATCGGCTTAAATGGTTACACGCTTTTGAGGCCACAGCCCGCCACGGCAGTTTTACTGGTGCGGCGCAGGAACTGGGGGTCACTCCGGCTGCCGTTGGGCAACTGGTTCGTGCGCTGGAAGACTGGGTTGGCCACCCGCTGCTGCATCGAACCCGTTCAGGTAAAGAGCGTCTCACGCTGGTCAGCGAAGCACAGGACGCGTTGCGCGAGATAACCCAGGGACTGGATAGTCTGGAATCCGGGCTGAACAAGTTACGCGGCCGACGGGCGCGCTCGGTGGTGATCATCACGGCCTCTCAGGTACTGGTGATGAACTGGCTGATGAGCCGCCTCAATCGTTTCTCACAAGCGCATGAAAACATAGAATTACGCTTGAACGTGACGGAAAAGCTGATGGATGTTGCTCATGGCGAAGCGGATCTGGGCGTACGTTGCGGTAAAGGCGACTGGCCTGGGGTAAATAAAACCTGGCTGATGGATGAAGAAGCGGTTCTGGTTTGTAGCCCACGTATTGTGCCAGTAGATAAAATATCCTGTGGAGAATGGTTGGCCGCACAGAAGCTTATCCATGATGACACTCCCCACCCCGGCGCCAATTTCCCGGGCTGGAATGATGTCCTGACCGCCACCCAGGCACCTGCCGTTCGCGACAGTGGATTGCACATCAACTCTACCTCTGCAGTGATTCTGGCGGCGCTCAGCGGTCAAGGTGTCGCCATTGTGCGTAGGGCATTGGTGCAGCAGCTACTGACAGACGGACAACTGGTTCAGCTTCATCCCAACACCCGCTGGCCTCTGGCATGGTCTTACTACATTGTTACGCCACAGCACGCGGTAATGCGCCCGGAGGTAAAAGTCTTTAATGACTGGCTGATTGCGGATGTGCTGGCAGAAATCGCAACCATCTCTGCTATGATGCCTGCACACAAATAAAACAAAACAACATGCCGAGGGAAAGATGAGTTCCACCAGAAGAGGGATGATGAACGTCCTGATTGCCGCCGTATTATGGGGAAGTTCAGGCGTTTGCGCGCAATACATCATGGAGCAAAGCCAGATGTCGTCGCAGTTTCTGACCATGACGCGCCTGATTTTCGCCGGGCTCATTCTGCTGATGCTCTCTTTCGTTCACGGCGACAAAGTGTTCTCCATTATCAAAAACCGCAAAGACGCCATCAGCCTGCTGATTTTTTCCGTGGTTGGGGCGCTCACCGTACAGCTAACCTTTCTGCTGACTATTGAAAAATCCAACGCCGCCACCGCGACGGTGCTGCAATTTTTGTCACCGACCATAATCGTGGCGTGGTTTTCCGTGGTGCGCAAAGCACGACCGGGGATTTTAGTGCTGACTGCGATCTTCACCTCGCTTATCGGCACCTTCTTGCTGGTCACCCACGGTAACCCGACGTCGCTGTCTATCTCACCTGCCGCGCTGTTCTGGGGAATTGCCTCGGCGTTTGCCGCCGCGTTCTACACCACCTACCCCTCAACGCTTATCGCGCGCTATGGCACGCTGCCGGTTGTCGGCTGGAGTATGTTAATCGGCGGGATGATCCTGCTGCCGTTTTATGCCGGACAGGGCACTAATTTCGTGGTGAATGGCAGTTTGATTCTGGCGTTTTTCTATCTGGTGGTCATCGGCACATCGCTGACGTTTAGCCTGTACCTGAAAGGCGCGCAGATGATTGGTGGACCGAAAGCGAGCATTTTAAGCTGCGCGGAACCGTTGAGCAGCGCATTGCTGTCCCTGCTGCTATTAGGTATTACCTTTACCCTGCCAGACTGGCTGGGCACGCTTTTGATCCTCTCTTCGGTAATACTTATCTCAATGGACTCACGTCGCCGCGCCAGAGCGGTTTAACACCAACCGGCGCGGCAAAAGGTCATGATTACCAGCCCGGAACCGCGCCACCGTTAAAGATAGTTTCTGCCGCCTTCGCCACTTCAGGTGACTGATAAGATTGCAGGAATTCTTTCACATTCTCGGCATCTTTATTGTCTTCTCGCGCCACCAGAATGTTCACATACGGTGAGTTTTTGTCTTCAATAAATACGCTGTCATGTACCGGGGAAAGCCCGGTTTGCTGGATGTAGGTGGTACTGATAATCGCCACATCCACTTTCTGATCGTCCAGCACACGCGGCAACTGCGCACCTTCCAGTTCCATAATTTTCAGATGCCGAGGATTATCAGTGATATCCAACGCTGTTGGCAGCAGGCCGGTATCCGCTTTCAGCGTAATTAACTTCTCTTTTTGCAGCAGCAACAGCGCCCGGCCCAGATTGGTTGGATCGTTAGGTATCGCAATCGTTGCACCGTCTTTTAGTTCAGCGACAGTTTTGATTTTCTTCGAATAACCAGCCATCGGGAACACAAAGGTATTGCCCACTGCGACCAGCTTATAGCCGTGTGCTTTATTATCTTGTTCAAGGAACGGGCGATGCTGGAAGACGTTGGCATCCAGCTCACCATGATTGGTGGCATCGTTGGGCAACAGAGAACCGCTAAAACCCACCAGTTCTACCTCCAGACCATATTTTTCTTTAGCGACTTTCTTCGCGACCTCCGCTACATCCTGCTCAGCACCGTTAATTACACCCACTTTGATATGCTTTGCATCACTGCTCTGTTGATCGCATCCTGCCAGCAATAATCCCGCCAGTAATACCGCCGCCCCTGCCCCGAAATAAGGTATCTTCAGCTTCACGTTTTATCCTTTTGCAATAACCGCCTGATGAGTAATGAAATGACTATAGCGGGAAGGCCGCTGCGGTTTAAAAAACGAAAAAGCATCAGCAAGAAGAAAAAAGCATAATGGGGCTAAGATAAATTAGTCGGAAGATACTGTTAGTTCATCAATTGCAAGCCCGGTAATAATTAGCACCAGTTCACGATCGATCCCCTTCTCAAGCATGGCATGGGCTATCCGCAACGCTTCGTCTTTTTTGCCCTCGCGTTTGCCTTCGAGTTTGCCCTCTAGCAACCCTGTCCTTCGCCCCGACTCACGTAAGCATTCTGCAATCGTCATTAATCTCTCCTTATGCTGGGGAACGCGCAGAGCAACCTCTCGAATAAACGCCTCAAAACGCGGTGCGCTGCCAGACTGCACCAGGTAATTAAATAGCGTTTCTACCTGACTGTCATTAGCGTGTCCTTTATATACGTTAAAATGCCCGATAGCGCTTACGCTGACCGGGCTGGTGACATGAGGTTATCTGTAGGCCGGATAAGCGAAGTGCCATCCGGCGATAGCAACATCACACCAGGGCTTTGACTATCTCCATCAGCCTGACGATATCTGCAGGCCGGGTATTACCGGTCTGTGGGTCGATAATCGAGCTATAAACATGCGGCATGACGCGCGGTACTCCCGCCTCCAGACAGGATTGCAGGATAACGCCGAAGTTATCGAGATCGATACCGCCGGTCGGTTCAATCAGCGTCATGCCGTTTCGTGCTGCAGTCGTCGCCAGTGCGTATAGCTCAGGCAGCGACTGTTCACCGCCCATTGGGAAGAACTTCGCCGCATGGGCTCCTGAATCCAACATCATACGGACCGCTGCCTCGCAGGAAACGCGGGCTGGCGTGCCCTGGCTGCTGCTGACGCCGGTCGAGATCAACACGTCCCCCGGCGTGCCAGTGGGACTGACTAACGCGTTGATATGGGTCTGTTCACCGCCCGTTGCCGCCAAGGCGCCTGCCGCAAACCCGCAACCGGTAAAGGTCTGGTTGACGTGTGCTGGATGTACCTGTGAGGCAATCATCGCCGCTTTGTAATACTGCGCCGGGTCACCGGCCCCCAACCCCACAGAAATCGACGGCACGTCGTTCATCCAACGTTTTACTTCCAGAACCCCTTCCTCAACCGAGGAAAACTGCGCCGAAAGAATGCCAATCACCGCGTGGCCTTCGGCAGCATCATAGATTTCCCGCGCATTGGCGATATCCTTCGCCAGCACGTTAATAGCCACTTTATTACGATAAAAATTAATGTGCTGCATGTTCTGCAATCTCCTTTAATCGGGCCACGATCAGCGCCATTTCCCCTTCTGCGACCGTACGCGGGTCAAGACTAAAGACGCCCTGATGAAGGTTGTAACGGCGAGCGTAGATCGCGATATCGCCCTCACGCAGGTGCGCTTCTACAGCGTAAGCATCCATTCCCAGCACCTGCGCATTCACCCCAATACGAATCCGCCAGATAGCGCGTCCGGCCTCATCCTGCTCGATATCCGCATCCAGTCCGCGAATCGCTGAAATCGCCTGCGCCACAGGGCGGAGCTCTTCGGCAGTGACTACGGTTTGTCCCTGATGGTAGTTTTCCAGGGCATACACCAACCCAACCATATTCTCTTTGCCGATTTTCATCGCCCGGGCAATCCCGTGGTGCTGCGCTTTACACGCGGCAATCCACTGTTTCTTCCCGGTGATAAATCCGGAGGTCGGCGCGTTAAAAGCTTTTGCCCCGCTGTAGACCACCATATCCGCCCCGCTCGCCACCCATGCGTGTAAATCCTCCTCGGCGGCAGCATCGACAATCAGCGGCAGGTTGTGAACCTGCGCGATCTGCACAAAATCCGCAATGCTCAACATCCCCTTCTGCACGCAGTGGTGCGATTTCACGTACAGCAGCGCGGCGGTGCTATCGGTAATCGCGCTCTCCAGCTGCCAGCGGGCCGCCAGATTACTTGAGCCAACCTCCACCACCCTCCCGCCGCCCAAACGGATGGCGCTGGTGATAGGCGCACCGTAGTCAACGTTATGCCCGCGCAGCATGACCACTTCATTGGCCATACCTGCGCTGTCCGGCATCAGCGAGACTCGCGCCTGGTCACCACGGGTAATGGCGGCGGCAACAGCGATAGCAATGCCCGCCGATGCACAGGAGGTGACATAGCTGTCTTCAGCCCCGGTGTAGCGGGAAACCAGTTCTCCAGTTCTGTCCACCAGCCGATCAATTTCAACAAAGGCTGAAGCAGCCCGCGCGGTGGCCTGCATTACTTGCGGCGCTACGCTGGAAACCCCCAGAATCGTCATCTTGCCGCAGGCGTTAATGACCTGTTTTAGCCCCAATTGTTGGTAGATATTCTGTGTCATGGCTTACAGCACTCCCAGCAGCGAACAGACCACGCTGAGCGCGACAATCGACAGTAAAATCGTGGTGTAACGCGGCCCTTTCTTCACCAGATAGAAATAGATGGCGAACACCGCCGCCAGCGGCAACAGGCCGGGGGCAATAGAGTCGAGGATTTGCTGGACCACCACTTCAGAGCCTTTCAGGGCGCTAAGTTTTAACGGCGTGGTGATCTTGACGTAGCTTGCAGAAAGCGCCCCCATCATGATCAAACCCAGCACGTTAGCGCCGTAGATAAGTTCCTTTATTCGCCCTCCCTGCAGCAGCCCAATTATCGAGTCACGCCCCAGCGTATAGCCTTTGTGAACCATGCCATAGCTGATTGCCAGCGTAATAGCAGGATAGAGAATTAACGGTACAATTCCGCCCATCGCGCTGCCATTCGCCGCAAACGGGATGAATATAGCAATTAACAGCGGCATCACGGCGGCCCAGATGATGGAGTCCCCCATCCCGGCCAGTGGTCCCATCAACCCGGTTTTAATCCCGGTAATTGAGGCGTCGCTGATCGGCTCGCCGCGGGTTTTCTGTTCCTCCATCGCAATGGAGATCCCCTGAATCACCGCCCCGAACGTCTGCTCCGAGTTGAAGAAGTTCAAATGGCGTTTCAGCGCTTCAACCTGCTCCTCTTTTTGCGGGTAGAGTTTTTTGATGATCGGCGTCATTGAGGCGCAGAAAATAAGGCTTTGCAAACGCTCATAGGAGCTGGAAACTTCCGCGCCTAGCCAGTAGATAAACCATGCTTTGGTGATGTCTGCTTTGGTCAACGTGCCGCTTTCACGC
Organism: Citrobacter sp. Cpo071; assembly: GCF_030332765.1. Lineage (NCBI taxonomy): Bacteria > Pseudomonadati > Pseudomonadota > Gammaproteobacteria > Enterobacterales > Enterobacteriaceae > Citrobacter > Citrobacter sp. Cpo071. The sequence goes on from NZ_JAOWHE010000076.1 coordinate 26,015, forward strand.
GCGCGCTCCACCAGTTCATGCTGCATTACATCGCTGCTCATCATGCTGCTCCTTCATTTTTCGCCAGACCTTTAATGAGGAAGGCCACACAGGTACCAAAGATTGCCATCGCCATGATGTCTACCTTCAGGTACAGCACCGCAAAGAAACCGCCGATAAACCATGGCAGCAGGCTCTTTTTACCGATCACCATAATGGTGATGGCGAAGCCCAGCGCCGGCAGAATGCCGCCCATAATTTCAAAGGAGTGCGTCAGCCAGTGCGGCATCAGCTTAAGGAAGCTTTCCACAACGTCCTGACCAAAATAGTTGGCGGCGAAGACCACCGGGAAACGCAATACCAGTCCGAGCAACGCCGGGTAGAGGAACGCACAGCGCATAATGCCCGCCATGTTTGCCGTTTCCGCATGCTTGTCGGCCATATGTACCCACGCCGCGTTTAGCGTGCGGCGCAACTGGTCGAGGAACACGCCGATAACGCCAAACGGGATCGCCAGTGCGATAGCCAGGTTCGGGTCCATTCCGGCCTTCACGGCGATAGGAATTGAAATGCAGGCAGCCAGCGCCGGATCCGACGGGACGTTGCCGCCTGGCGTGGAGGTCACGCCGAGATAAACCAGCTGCATACCTGCACCGATGATCATCGCCGTTTCCATGTTACCTAACAGCAGACCAACGAATACGGCAATCACCACTGGCTGTAGCAGCATGGCGGAGAAGGTGTAGCCAAGGCGTAATCGGGCAAACCAGTAATACAACCCCATCAGGCTTGCGAAGACTAAAGTATCCATAATTAAGTACCCTGTTATCAAAGAATTAGAATTTTTTCAGGATATCGTCCAGCGACTGCGGCTTATCTTCCGGGATAGTCTGGAAGAACACCTGAATCCCACGATTTTTCAGGTCGCTCAGAATGCCGACGTCTTTTTCATCCAGCGTAATGTTCTGGAATACCGCTTTGCGGTTTGGCCCACCGCCCAGCCCACCGACCTGAATGGTGGTGACATCAAAACCCAACTGGACCGCTTCCTGAACCGCCGCCAGAGAGGGGAAAAGCACCAGCACTTTGCCGTCACCAAGCTGGTTTTCTTTCCAGGCAGCCGCAAAACTTTGGTTACCGAAACAATCCACTTTGATGTTCGGCGGCGCGGCCATCAGGTAGATGTTTTTCATAAACGGATCGGCATCCAGCTCATCGCTGACCACTGCAATCCGGTTTGCCTGAGATTGCCCAACCCATTTGGTCACCACTTGTCCATGAATCAGACGGCTATCGATACGACATAAAACGATGTTTGCCATGATGTTTATTCCTTATTGTGATTGTTGTAATTGACGTACGTGGGCAACAACGTCCAGGCAGCTACTACGCCCGGCCTCGACCAGATCGGCCACGCAGGTGGTCAGTTGGCCATGCTCGCGTTTGTCGAGCGCCTCCAGTAACAAAGAGGCGTTGAGCCCTGAAATCACTGCCACCGGGTAATCGGCGCTCAGCCGTGCCGCCACGTTAGACGTGGTGCCGCCAATAAAATCGGTCAGGATCAGTGAGCCTTCCGGCATAGTTTTCACTACGGCTTCGACGCGCTGATAAAATTCGCCGAGCGTATCAACGGGCATTAGCGGAATTTCCGTCACGCCTTTGATTTCACCCATCACCATGCGCAGGCTGTTGCAAAGCTGTTGCCCCCAGCCGCCATGGGTCAGCAGCAGGATCTGGGGCAAGGATTCAGTGGTAGTCAAAATGGCCTCCTGGCTCGATTACATAGACATAGGTAAACAGAGCAAAGGCTGTGCCAGAATTTGTGTCACGCGGGGGAGTTATGGATGCCGACGGGGCGCAAAGCCCCGCAAGTCTTGGGATTAGCTATACAGCAGTTCGTAGATATAAAAATATTCCGCGTCCGATAAGCGAATGGCATAGGCCTCTTCGATCGGCAGGAAAGCAGATTTAATGACACTAAACGCACGAACATCCAGATCCGGCTTGTTCTCCAGCGCCATCTGTAACGGTTTGCGGTTAATCACGATACGCTCGACCATACAGCAGCAATGGATCAGGAAGCGCAGTGTCACCTGACGGCTCGGTTTGAGCGACAGCGCAGCGGTCAGATGATTCAGCACGCCTTCCATCTCTTTCAGAATACGCTGCGGGTTGAGCACCGAAATATGGTTAATGATGCTCTCCATAGTCAACGCGCTGATAAAGCGCATCGCGCTACGCTCCATCTCCAGTCGGCGTTCGCTGCTGGAGAGATCTGGCGTCAGCAGGCTGAGCACCAGCTCAGGGCCTTGCTCAGAGAACAACTCCTCGAGCGAGATAAACGGAATATCCGGCAGTCCTGGCTGGAAAGTACCCACTATGCCCGCCAGACGTTCACTGGCGTTAATCGCCTGCTGAACACGCTCCAGGCTGCGAACTTCGTTGTAATCGAGGATCACCATCCGTGTATCCTGCGACATCAACTCACCGAAGCTCTCTTCCAGCACCTTTTTGATTTTTTCTGCTGTTCCCATCCCGGTGATGCACGAAATGACCAGCACTTTACCGCTGTTTTCCTGCTGTGGCGTACAGAGCTGACAGGGAATATTTTTGCTCTGCATCAACGCCGCCAGTTGCGGCAAGTCGCTGGTTTCGTAGCTTAAATCCAGCCCAATCTCCAGCAGGCTGGTGAGCGTAATATTGGGCATCAACAGAACATCTATCTGGAATAATTTGCTGATCGTACTGCCAAAATGGACCAGCGAGCCAATATCCACCATCAGGATCAATCGGCGATACTGCCGGGTTTGGATCATCTGTGTCAGAGCTTCCAGCGTGTCATGCACTGACTGCTCGAAAGGCATATCGATAGCGCTGAACACCTCGCGCTCCAGCACGCGATTCACGTACTGCGCCTGGCTTGTGGCGGTCGTCGCGCCATGGGCAATCAAAATCACCCCGCAGTCAGGACTGGCGTCTATCCGTTGGCGGTAATGGCGACACTCTTTGAGGAACAGGCACAGCCAGACCACCTCCGTCGCCGGACACTGAATATGCAGCAGTTCATTGATTTTTCGGCATAACAGCGTGGCGTTTTCGTATTCATCTTTGCAGCGATCGAGGATCAGGCTGGAAGAATAAAGTTGCGGAATAAGGCCGCGCTGCACGTAGCCAATCAGCGCCAGAAAGTGTTTGCGCAGCGGGTTAACCAGATTTTCCGGCAGCGTAAAACCAAGCACCTGCTCAACGCAGCCGATCAGCAGCGTAACTCGCTCTTCAATCTGATCGCCATAGCGCGGGGGATGCGCCACACTATCGCGGCTGTAGAGACCATATTCAAAAATCGAGCTGAGTTTGTTTTTGAGGATTGCCAGCGTTTCAGCAGGTGGTACGTTGCTGTTACGCAGGTTGATATATTCCCGGGTCAGGAAGCTGTAAAAGAGATCGCTCTCTTCAATTTCAGCTCCGGTGGCCAGCGAATTTTTCAGTGCCGGCAACGTGCGGGCATCGATGCTCAGGTGCTCTTTGCCTTCGAACAGCGCTCCAACCAACAGACGTTGTTCCGGTGTGGCATTAAAGGGGATCTCGGTCAGACGTTTATCCAGCTGTAGCGTATCGCTGTGCTCCGTCATTCCCGAGGCCCAGGCCTGGGCGCAGAGAAACTGAATATCGCTCTTGAGCTGACCAATATTGCCTTCCAGCGGCTTGTTCAGCAGCCAGAGCAGCAGGGTACGGTCGATGCTTATCGTACGCTCGATTTTGCGGCTCTCACGCTGTAAGAAACCAACGATCAGCTCAACCTGCTCTTCCACCGAACGCTGGCGAATGCCGGGGAGATCGATACATACCTGAATACGTCGCTGGAAAGTGCGCAGCAACGCCGAACTTACCGGTTCGGTGGTCGCACATATCAGGCGAACCGAGATTGAACGCGCCACGGCGCTGGAACCCAGCGGCCGGTATTCACCTTTGTCGAGAATAGAGAACAGCTTTTCCTGACCTTCATACGGCAGACGATGCACTTCATCGAGCAGGAGATAGCCGCCATCAGCCTGTTCGACCAGACCGGGTTTATTCTCGTTTGCACCGGTAAACGCTCCCTGTCGATGACCAAACAGGTGCGATGAGAGCAGCTCCGGGTTATGCGCGTATTCCGCGCAGTTGAAATAGACCAGCGGTGGAGGTGTTCCCGGTGCACGTTCGCAGGCGAAACGGTGCATCAGTTCGGCAAAAAAGGTTTTACCCACGCCGGAGGGACCGGTCAGCAGAACATGTAGCCCGTGGGGATACAGCACCGCCGCGCGGCCTTTTTCCACCGCATCGCGCAGGCTGCGATCGTAACCAATCAGGCTGGAAAAGGGATCGTCTGTCGCCTGGTTTTCCTGAACAGGCAACAGGTCGGCAACGGTTTGCACTTCTCGCTCGGACTCATCCAGTTTGCGCCCCAGCAGCGTTTCAATCGCCTGACGATGCAGAAAGAATACCGGGCGCCCACGGCTTTTAATCGCCAGGCCGTCGTTCCAGAGCTGATTGAGATCTTTACTGACCGAGTTGCGCGCCAGCCCGAGGTTGAAGCCGATGGCCTCCGCCGTGAACGCCGTTTCCTGCGCCAGATGGGCAAGATTCAGTCCTCGCGTCAGCCGTTCCAGCTCTCCCAGTATTATCTCAATCCGTCTCATCTCTTTACCGCTTAAGAAATAAATGATTGTTCAGAACATACACTATTCTGCTGCGCAAGAAAGTGAGGCGGCATCCAGACCTTCCGGTCATCAAAACGTTTTCGACAAATAATGGCGCGCGGAACCGGTTTCCGGGAAGTTATCGAGGGTCATTTGCAGCTGATAGCCGTTTTTCTGATAAAACGGCAGCGCCTGGAAACTCATGGTATCCACCAGCGCATGCAGGCATCCTCTCTCACGCGCCGTCTGTTCTGCGGCCTGCATCAATTTTGTGCCGTAACCACCTTTACGCAGCGAGTCATGCATCCACAGAAAATCAATGCACAGCCATTCGCCTTTGATTTTGCCGATCAGCCCACCCAGAATGTCATTGCGCTCATCGCGCCAGTACACCGCCAGGTCGCCAAAATTGGTGGTTCTCAGAAACTGCCGATTGTAAGCGCGCAATCCGGCAAGCAGGGCATCTTGATCGTCTTCGGTAATCGTATCTGTAATCTGTATTTTCATCCTATCCTCCTGAAATAACTACAACTTCTGGCTGATTTATTTTTAGACATTAACACAGGGTGATGAGTGAGTCGTATGCCGTCTACACTTACTCTTGAGATGATGCGCATAGACAACAAGGATTATTATCATGAAACGAGTCATTTTTCCGATTATTGCCGTCCTTTTCACGCTACCCGGTCTGGCACATGCCGACTCGGCTTATGGCAGTCTGCAGGCTGTACACGAAAAGAATACTGTTATGAAGGATTTACGTAAGATTTGCACCCCGCAAGGGTCGCCATCTGATGAGGTGTGGGAAAAAACGATTATGGCTGATACGCGTAATCAGCAGTACATCCGCGAAGCCATTCTGGCAATTCAAAGAAACAATCAAAACAACTACTGGGAAGCGCTTGGCAAAGTTGAATGCCCGGATTTATAGGCGTGAAGCGAAATAGCCCCACGCCAGAGGGAAAGCGTTAACGCTGAGGAATAATTAAGTCGCCGCGCAGCACGTACGACCCCAGCACGCTCTGGGTTTTCTCGTTAAGCCAACTGACGATCCGCGCCGCCATGGCGTCCATGGAATATTCAATCGCCGGGATCGTAGGGATTCCCGGCAGATGCAGCGAACCGGCCAGGCTAAAGACCATAATGTCTTGCGGTACTGATTTATTAAACGCCTGCAACTGCGGGATCACCCGCTGTGCCTGCTGTTCATCCGCCACCAGCAGCGCGTTAAAATTCAGCGTTGACGCGTTGTTCAGCAGCTCCTGCAAGGCCACTGACGATGACGTTGCAGCCATAAATACCAGGTTACGGTTAAACGGCAGGAAGTTTTTTTCCAGCGCGTGTTTATAGCCCAACAGCACCTGATCGGAGAAACCCATCCCGTCCGGATGAATTAAAGCAATCTGGCGTCGGTTCTGACTTATCAGGTAGTTACAGGCGGTTTCGGTAGCGAACTCATGATCGAACTGGATGCTGTTGACGTCATCGCCGGAATCCAGACAATCCACCAGAATGACATTCTCCTGATTGATGTTCAGCGGAAAACGCGCGCCAATAATCAGGACGTCATCGCACAAGCCGCAGCTTAATTCATCAAGAGCGCTCATGACTTCCGCTTTGGTATTGGCAAAACGCAGCAGCAGGTGCTTTTGATGCTGGCTAAGATGCTTTTCCAGCGCGTAGAGATAACCCGTGGTCTGATTAATGTTGTCCTGCGCGCATATCACGCCGATACAGCCCGTAGACTGGCTGAGTAGCGACTGCGCAATCACGTTCGGACGATAATTGAGTTCATCCACCGCTTTCAACACGGCGAGGCGGCTGGCCTCTTTTACGCCACGCGATCCGCTCAACACGCGTGACACAGTGGCTTTTGACACGCCAGCCAAACGCGATACATCGTTGATAGTAGACATCATTCTCCCCTGACAGGACCCGCCTGGCCCTTTCCATCCTGAATTTAACATTGGCTCAAATAATCGCCATCCGCAGTATAGCTGTTTCCGTTTTTCATGGAAACCGATTTTCCATTTGGACTCAAAAAGAGATCTTCACAGCTAATTTCGTGAGCTAAATCCAAATAATTAGCCTTATAAGAATAAGATCTTGATGGCCGTCACAGTTCTGTTTCCCATGAATGGAAACCGGTTTCCGTATGATATCAAATCAGACTCGCAATAAGTTTTTACATTTAAAGGATGGTTCACTATGTTCAGGATTATGTTGTGTTGTTCGGCAGGGATGTCCACCAGCTTGCTGGTTCGCAAAATGGTTGAAGAGGCAGAGTCTCGCGGATTGCCTGTGAAGATTGAGGCCTACGGCGTTTCCGAATTTGACATTCAGTTTCCAAATTACCAGGTGGTGCTACTCGGCCCCCAGGTAAAGTACATGCTTAATACGCTCTCCGAAAAGGCTGCCACCCAGGGTATACCCGTAAAAGCCATAGATATGATGGATTACGGTATGCAACGCGGTGACAAAGTGCTGGATTATGCTCTGTCGCTGATTGAAGCGACACACTAGAAAGGTGTCATTATGAGTTCGTTATATCAGTCAATGGTTGCCGTCATTGAACAATCCATCACCCCGCTCGCTGGCAAGTTAGGGCAGCAGAAGTATGTGATTGCAATTCGTGACGGTTTTACGGCGGCGCTGCCGTTTATGATCATCGGCTCCTTCATGCTGGTGTTTATTTTTCCGCCGTTCTCTGCCGATACCACCAACAGCTTTGCCCGGGGCTGGCTCGATTTCTCGGCAACTTATCGTGAACAGCTGATGCTGCCGTTTAACCTCAGCATGGGTGTTATGACGTTCTTTATCTCCGTGGGCATTGGTGCCAGCCTGGGCCGTCAGTTTAACCTCGATCCGGTGATGTCTGGCCTGCTGGCCTTTATGGCGTTTTTACTGGTTGCTGCACCCTATGCCGACGGTAAAATCTCGACGCAGTATCTTTCCGGTCAGGGTATCTTTACCGCCCTCATCACCGCCATTTACTCCACCCGTATATATGCATGGCTGAAGCAGAATAACGTGACAATCCGCCTGCCGAAGGAAGTCCCGACCGGCGTCGCGCGTTCATTCGAGATCCTCATTCCGGTACTGGTGGTGATTGCGACCCTGCATCCGCTGAACCTGTTTATCGAAGCACAAACTGGGATGATCATCCCGCAGGCGATTATGCACCTGCTGGAGCCGCTGGTTTCCGCTTCTGACTCACTGCCCGCTATTCTGCTTTCTGTGCTGTTGTGCCAGATTTTCTGGTTTGCCGGCATTCACGGCTCATTGATCGTAACCGGCATCATGAACCCATTCTGGATGGCGAACCTGTCCGCTAACCAGGCCGCTCTGGCAGCGGGCGCTGCGCTGCCCCATGTCTATCTGCAAGGTTTCTGGGATCACTACCTGCTGATTGGCGGCGTCGGTTCAACTTTACCGCTGGCATTCCTGCTGCTGCGCAGTCGCGTCGCGCATCTGCGTACTATCGGCAAAATGGGAATTGTGCCTAGTTTCTTTAATATCAATGAGCCTATTCTGTTTGGTGCGCCAATCATCATGAACCCGATGTTGTTCATCCCGTTTGTCTGCGTCCCGCTGGTTAACGCCGTGCTGGCCTATAGCGCCACCAAACTCGGCTGGCTGGCACAGGTTGTTTCACTGACGCCGTGGACTACGCCTGCGCCAATCGGTGCTTCCTGGGCCGCAAACTGGGCATTAAGTCCGGTGGTGATGTGCTTTATCTGTATGGCGATGTCAGCGCTGATGTACCTTCCATTCCTGCGTGCTTACGAACGTTCTTTGCTGAAAACCGAAGAGCAAAAAGCACAGGATGCCGTCTCCGTGGCGAACGCTGCCCGTAGCAACTCATAATGAATCAAGGAGTCAGAACAATGAGATACCGTTTTCCTGAAAACTTCTGGTGGGGCAGTGCCTGCTCAGCGCTGCAAACCGAAGGGGATAGCCTGAACGGCGGCAAAAGCCAGACCACGTGGGACGTGTGGTTCGACCGTCAGCCAGGTCGTTTCCATCAGGGAGTTGGCCCGGCAACTACCTCGACCTTTTATCAGCACTGGAAACAGGATATCGCACTGCTCAAACAGCTGAAGCATAACAGCTTCCGTACGTCTCTGAGCTGGTCGCGCCTGATTCCGGACGGTACCGGCGAGGTTAATCCTGAAGCCGTCGAGTTCTATAACAACGTCATCGACGAGCTGCTGGCACAAGGCATTACGCCATTTATCACCCTGTTTCATTTCGACATGCCGATGGTGATGCAGGAGAAAGGTGGCTGGGAAAACCGTGAAGTGGTCGAGGCGTTTGGCCGCTATGCACAAACGTGTTTTACATTGTTCGGCAACCGGGTTAAGCACTGGTTTACCTTTAACGAGCCAATTGTCCCGGTTGAAGGCGGCTATCTGTATGACTTCCATTACCCTAATGTGGTGGATTTCAAACGTGCAGCCACCGTGGCGTATCACACCGTACTGGCGCATTCGACGGCGGTTCGGGCATATCGTGCCGCAAACCATGACGGTGAAATCGGCGTGGTGCTGAATTTAACGCCTTCCTACCCGCGCTCACAAAATCCGGCGGATGTAAAAGCCGCACACTATGCGGATCTGCTGTTTAACCGCAGCTTCCTCGACCCGGTGCTGAAGGGTGAATATCCGGCGGATCTGGTTGAGCTGCTGAAGGAGTATGATCAATTACCAACATGTCAGCCAGGCGACAGCCAGTTAATCGCCGAGGGCAAAATCGACCTGCTCGGCATCAACTACTATCAGCCGCGTCGCGTGAAATGTCGTGATAGCGCCGTCAACCCGGATGCACCGTTTATGCCGGAGTGGCTGTTTGATTATTACGAAATGCCGGGGCGGAAAATGAACCCCTACCGTGGCTGGGAAATTTATGAGCCGGGTATTTACGATATTATTACCAATCTGCGTGATAATTATGGCAACCCGCGCTGTTTTATTTCTGAAAACGGTATGGGTGTCGAGAATGAGCAGCGTTTTATTCAGCAAGAGCAAATCAACGACAGCTACCGTATTGAATTTGTTTCTGAGCATCTTAAATGGCTACATAAAGGAATTAGCGAAGGCTGTAATTGTCTTGGCTACCATATGTGGACCTTTATTGATAACTGGTCATGGCTTAACGGTTATAAAAACCGCTACGGTTTTGTTCAATTAGATTTAGCAACGCAAAAACGTACGGTGAAAAAAAGCGGCGAATGGTTTGCCCAGACCGCCGAAAATAACGGATTCGATTAGGAAGAGAACAACATGATTGCATTAGAAGAAGCAGTAATGGAAATCATCGTCAATGCCGGGCAGTCCCGCAGTCTGTGCTTTGAAGCGCTGCATGCCGCGCGCGCTGGCAATATTGACGAGGCAAAAAGCCTGCTTCGTGAGGCTGACGGTTACGCCCGTCAGGCTCATCACATGCAAACCAAATTGATCGAACAGGACGCCGGGGAAGCCCGGCAACCAATGACATTAATTATGGTGCATGCGCAGGACCACTTAATGACGTCGTTATTAGCCCGCGAACTGTCAGAAGAAATTATTCATCTGTATCAGCGTTAATCGTTAATTACACATTCAACAACGGAGAAAGCATTACGATTAAATAAAGCAGCCCTGTACCCGTTATTAAATAGACAAATCAACTTGTTTTGGTGATAGCAAATTAAACCGAGACGGGATGGTTATTATCTTAAAATAAATTAATGCACACGCTTATTCAGAATGCTCTACGCAAACTGAAGGGTAAAGTGTCGATGAGATAACCATGAACATGATAAAAAAACTTCCAGTCACGCTGGCGGTCGTCGCCGCGCTGTGCCCAATTTCTGTCCTCGCACAGGAATTCACACAAGAACAAATCGATGCCATCGTTGCCAAAGCCGTCGATAAAGCGCTGGCTGAGCGTCAGGCTAAAATGGACGCCGCCGTGGCGAAAAAAACCGATGTCATTAACGAGCCGCAAAGCGCGGCGCAATCGCCGGATATGGCTATTCCGTTCGGTGTGAAATTCAGCGGCTATGCGCGTTACGGCGCGCATTTCCAGAGCGGCGATCAGAAATACGTTGGCGTTGATGGCTCCTACAACGGTGCTTCCGCTATCGGTCGCCTGGGTAACGAAGGCAACGGCGGCGAGTTCCAGCTCTCAAAAGCGTTCAAAAGCGATAACGGCGCCATCTGGGACATCAACGTGATGATCGACCACTGGGGCGACGAAGTTAACCTGAAAAAAGCCTACGCGGGCGTCACCAACGTACTGGAATCCAATCCCAACGCCTATATCTGGGCAGGCCGCGACTTCCACCAGCGTCCGCAACAGGGTATCAACGACTACTTCTGGATGAACCACGACGGCCAGGGCGCCGGGGTGAAGAACTTCGACATCGGCGGCGTACAGTTTGATGTCGCCACCGTTGCCGCAGTTGAATCGTGCAGCCCGGAAGTGATGGAAGACGAAGCCAACCCATCGCGTATTACCTGTACCGGCGGTTCCGGTACCGGCGATAAAGGCAACTACGCTGTGACGTCAAAAATTCACAATATGAAAGTGGGCCCGCTGGATCTGGAGATCTACGCCAACTACGGTTTTGACTCCAAAGCCGTCGAGAGCGATGACCGCCTGAAAGCCTGGCAGGGCGCATTCGTGCTGAGCCACACCAACGACAGCGGCGTGAATAAAGTGATTGCCCGTTATTCTGATAACTCCGACAACAGCGTCTATAACAAAACCGACGACCTGACTACGGTTTACGCCAGCTTCGAGGGAAGTCATAAGTTTACCCGCCAGGCGCAGGTGGAATACCTGTTAGCGTTCCATGATTACGACAACAGCACCGATAAGAGCGATAACCGTAAGAACTACGGCACGATTGTGCGTCCAATGTACTTCTGGAACGACGTTCACTCCACCTGGCTGGAAGCGGGCTATCAGCGCGTAGATTACGACAACGGCGGGGATAACCACGGCTGGAAACTGACGCTGTCGCAGAACATGTCGATCGCCATGGGACCGGAGTTCCGCCCGATGCTGCGCTTCTACGTCACCGGCGGCAAGGTGGATAACGATCGCACCGCGCGGGTCAACGGCACGCAGGATGAAACGCTGGACGACTTTAACCTTGGTGCCATGTGGGAAGCATGGTTCTGATTAGTGAGTCGTGAAGTGCCGGATACGGCGAGAACGCCTTATCCGGCGAACAACACCGAGATTATTGCATACCTTTTATGCGAACTTTCGCTGCCACCAAAAGCGCCGTCAGCAGCATCAGGCTGCCGGAAAGCATCAGGGGCGACAGCAGTCCGAAGGTATCGAGCGCATAGCCTCCCACCGCTGCCCCGCAGGTATTGGCAAGCTGGATCACGGCGACCTGGACGGATCCGGCTTTTTCTGCCTGATCGGCAAGCGAACGGGTGATCCACGTCGACCAGCCGACCGGTACCAGCGCAAACAACAGCCCCCAAATAATCGCAATACCCGCCGCGACCACTTTGTCGCTGCCCCACAGGATCAGGACCAGCGCACTGAGCGCCAGCACCAGTGGCGCACCGGCTAACGCCAGTTTGACCGAACGCTTCAAAATCATCGACGAGAACGACGTACCAACGAAACTGGCAATACCGAAGCTCAGCAGCACCAGCGTCAGGCCATCAACGTCAAAGCCCGCCAGATTCATATAGATCGGGCGAATATAGGTAAAGAAGGCGAACTGACCAGCAAAGGACATGAAGATGGCAATCATCCCGGCCATCACCCCTGGACGCTGCAACAAGCTGAACATGTTTTGTTTCTGATGCGAAGGTTCACCAGGCAGCGAAGGCAACGCTCTCACCACCCAAATCGTGCACAGCACGCCCATTACCGCCGCCGCATTAAACACGTTACGCCAGCCGATAATGCCGCCCAAAAAGCTCCCCAGCGGCGCGGCAATTACCAGCGCGATGGAGACCGCGCCAAAAATAACCGACAGCGCTTTCGGCACCGTACGTGCAGGAACCAGACGCATGGTCAGCGACGCCGACATCGCCCAGAAGCCGCCAAGCGCCAGACCGAGGCAGGCGCGGCCAACGAGCAGCAGCGAAAAAGAATTGGCAAAGGAAACCAGCAGACAGGAAAGCGTCAGTAGCACCGAAAACAGGATCACCACATAGCGACGATCGGTCGCCTGAATAATTTGCGTCACAAACAGGCTGGCGAACATGGCGACAAATGCCGTCACGGTCACCGATTGCCCGGCCACGCCTTCAGAAATCCCCAAATCCTGCGCCATCGGCGTTAACAGGCTAACGGGGAGAAATTCAACGGTTATCAGGCAGGCAACGCAGAACGCCACGGCAAATACCGCCGACCAGTTAGGTCGGGAATTTGCCTCAGCGCGGGATTTTTGTTCAACAGCTTCACTCATTTTGTTACCTGCGTGGGGTTATTGTAGAAAAGTTACGCAGTGTAACATTAAATTTGTGACGTAATTAACGTTTTGACAACTATTCACCAGAGATCGGCTGCGCCTTATCCGGCCCAGGACAGAGAGCCCTTTCTGGCTCAATTAAGCGTCACGCGCAGCCCGGGCCAGGCCGGTTATCCACTCCTGGTGACCGCTGATCATCGGATTGGGCAGCGTACGTGCCAGTTCTTGTGCCGGAACGCCAATTTGTGATTCCTGGGTCAGAATACGTACGCGCCCGCCGGGTAAATCCTCAAAGAGCCAGGCGTGGATCACATCCAGACGTGTAGTGGCATCGCCTTCCGCCCAGCCATGCCAGGCAACACGCGCGGCCTGGCCGTCAACCGGCGGCACATACTCGGTGATTTGCGCTTCGATGGGGAAACCAAAAGTCGTAAAACGAAAACGGGCATCCATGCTTAACAATGGACCGGAACCGTCGTGAAAACGGATATCCGCCACGTTGCTGTAATACGTCGGCCAGCGCGTTGTGTCATTAAGCTGTGCCCAGACGGCACGGGCGCTCAGTCCGGCAACGATAATTTCATTTGAGGCAAAGTTATCAGTCGTCCCCGGCAGATACGCTGCAGGCCAGATAATTGCACGTTGTTGAGTCGCTTGATTCATGATGTACCTCGTCGTGTGAGTTAACGAGGTACATCATGCTTTCGCGTAAGATATAAAGATAATGACGATTCAAAATAGTCGTCATCATAAATTTTGATATCAGTGCAGCCAGTGCACGCCATCCTCGGGCTGGAAAAAGGCGTTATAGCGCATCTGGAACGCATTAAGCTCCTGCATATCCGGCTCCATCTCGCGCAGAAAACCGAGCGCCAGACGCACCTGCGCGTCGGTAATCGGTGCAGCCAGCCGGGCTTTTTGCAGCCAGCGGTGCCATTGCAACAAGTTCTGCTCACTGCCGTCGACAATAACGATTTGCCAGATCAACAGCACCTGGGCGGCATTTTGTAGATGCGATTCATCAGGACGGTGGAGGTACTGTAAAAAAGCCTCACCCTGTACTTTTCCCATCTGATCGATCATCGATTCTACCGGCACGACATCAATGTTCAGCCGCTCGCTCAGACGGCGAATTGCCCGCCGCGACCCGGACGTTAGCACCCGAAATCCCACCACAAAAACAACCACCAGCGTGGCCAGCATTATCCAAATCATGCGCACATCCATTACCAGACAGGACGCCCATCATAGCGGCAAATTCACCTCTGTCGACGACTGAACGTGTCATAATGTGACTTATCGAACTCGCAGGCAGACATCATGAAATCTGATATCAGAACGCTCGATCTCAATCTGTTAAAAACGCTGGATGCCCTGCTGGATGAACGCAGCGTAACCCGGGCGGCGCAGCGGCTGTCGCTCACCCAGCCTGCGGTAAGCGGTATGCTCAACCGCCTGCGCGACTATTTTGACGATCCGCTGTTTAGTCGCACACCGCATGGCATTGTTCCGACGCTGCGTGCCCAACAGTTGGCCGCCCCGGTCAAACAGATCCTCAGCGATATCGATATACTGCTTAAACCGACACAATTTGACCCGTTCACCGCAGCGCTCACCTTTACCGTCGCCGCTACGGATTACGCGCTCAAAGCGGTTATCGTGCCATTTATTGCCGCGCTTCGCGTGCGCGCACCGGGCATTCGTGTACGAGTGATCCCGGTTGAGCCAGTGCTGCTCACCACACAGTTTGAGCAGGGGAAAATCGACCTGGCATTGCTGACGCCGGATTCCACGCCCGACAACCTGCATAGCCGGGCGTTATATGATGAAGAGTACGTTTGTCTCATGCGTCATGCGCATCCTGATGCGGGGCAACCGCTGACGCTCGATCGCTTCTGCGCGCTGGAGCATGTGCTGGTTTCTTATGAGGGTGAAAGTTTCTGGGGCGTCACCGATGAGGCACTGGCAAGCGTCGGACGCCAACGGCAGATTGGTTTGTCGGTTAGCAGCTTCCTGGTATTGCCGGACATCCTCGCTATCAGCGATATGATTGCCGTTGTTCCTGCCCGTCTGGCGTATGACGACACCCGTATGCACGTTTTACCGCCCCCGCTGCCCATAACCGGTTTTACAAAAAGCATGGCCTGGCATGAACGCACGCATCGCGATGCCGCTCATCAGTGGCTGCGCAATCTGGTACATGAAACCAGCCAGTTTAGAGTATAAAAAAGCCCGCCATTAAGGCGGGCAAAAGTTACCAATGCACACTTAACTTAAGCTACTTTCAATTGTTGAATCTTTTTCTCGCGGCGAATTTTACGTTCTTCAAACACAGCCACGATGGCCATCAAACAGATACAACCGATAGCGGCAGCATCCAGCGCGGCGAAAGTGCCTGCCCAGCCGGTCAGCCCGAAAATCGGCGTGCCGTCGGCAATCATCCCCAAACCGAGCTTGGCGAAGCTGTCACCAATCAGATAAGCGAAAGTGCCTTTAATCCCATCGGCTGCGCCGATCGCTTTTTTCGGCACAAACCCGACTGCCGCAACGCCGATTAACAGCTGTGGGCCAAACACCAGGAAGCCCAGCGCAAACAGCGAAGTCAGATAAACGTACTGGTTGCTGGCGTGCTGATAAACGCCCAGAGTGGCGATAATCAACGCCAGCGCTACACAGGCCACCAGCGCACGACGACCGTTAGCCAGGTCGGAGAGCCAACCCCACATCAGCGTGCCAACCAGCGCGCCCACTTCAAACAGGGTAAAGCCCTGAATCGCCACTTCTTTGGAGAGCTTCAGCTCCTGGAAAGCGTAGACGGTGGACCACTGGTCGATACCGATTCGCACTACGTACAGGAAGATGTTCGAGAAACATAACAGCCAGATCACTTTGTTTTTCAGCACGTACTCAACAAAGATCTGCCATTTGGTCATCTCGTTTTCTTCGGTTTCTTTGTCTTCTTCGCTGATCTCCTCACCGAACAGCTCTTCGGCTTTACCGAGGCCATAAGATTCCGGGGAGTCGCTGCCGTAGCGCAGGCCGATAAAGCCAACAATCAGAGCAATAATCGACGGGAAGATAAACATACCGATGACGTGACCGTCGAACAGATAGTTAGCGCCAAACAGCGCCACGCCCGCCGCACCCGCACCGCCGAGGTTGTGGGAGATATTCCACATGCCGAGGTAGGAACCCCGCTTGCGACGCGGCGTCCATTTAGTAATGGTGGAATAGCTACATGAGCCGCCAGTACTCTGGAAGAAACCGCTCAGCGCGTAGAAAGCGATCATCAAAAACAGGCTGGTTGAACCCGCGCCCATGCTGGCGCTAAAGCCAAGCATACAGATGGCGGAGAGGATCAGCATAAACGGCAGAAACTGCTTGGTGTTTTTGCCATCCGCGTAGTAGGAAACCAGCGTTTTACCCACGCCGTAGGTGATGGAGAAGCCCAGGCCAATCATCCCCAGCTGCGTCATGCTCAGCCCGTAGGTGGAGATCATGTCGTTCTGCGCGATGTTGAAGTTTTTGCGGATCAGGTACATGGTCAGGTAGCCGATAAAGACCACCAGATAGGACTGCATGAATGGTTTGAACCACATTTTGCGCCGCACATCGAGCGGCAGATCCAGGGTCGGCTTGCGCACCTGGTTTAGAAAGGCCAGCATTTGACACTCCCGAGCTAATTTTTATACCTGCGAATAGCAGGCATTGTAAAAATCAGCCGGAAGACGCGCCTGAGACAGCGTCCAGGTGAAACCGGGAAAATTTCTTAGTTTTGCTCCACTCGGGGCAAAAAGGTGAGGTACATCACGCTTCGTTGAGTTCGCGCGGAGCCTGGGCGTTTAAAAATGGCAGCAGCAGCAGCACGGAAATTCCCGCCGCAATAGCGATCACCACAAAGAATCCGGTCCAGTGCCAGACCTCCATCACCTTCGCCAGCGGCCAGCCGGAGAGCGATGCCCCCAGATAAGCAAACAGCCCGACAAATCCGGTTGCCGCGCCCGCCGCCTCTTTGTGCGAACACTCCGCCGCCGCCATGCCGATCAGCATCTGCGGGCCGAAGACGAAGAATCCGGTGGTGAAGAAGCACGCGGCCTGCATCACATAGCTGGCGAACGGCATTAGCCACAGCGAGCCAACGGAGAGCAAAATTCCGGCGGCGAAAATCAGGTTCATTGGACCGCGGTTGCCGTTAAACAGCTTGTCCGAGCCCCAGCCCGCGACCAACGCGCCGATGAAGCCGCCCAGTTCGAACATGGTCACGGCGGTATTGGCAGTGACCAAATCAACGCCAAGTGTCTCCGACATATACAGATTGCCCCAGTCGTTAATCGCGGCACGGACCACGTACACCAGCACATAACACAGTGACAGCAGCCAGATATAAGGATTCAGTAGCACATAACGGGTGAGGATCTCTTTGCGGCTTAGCCCAGCACCTTCCTGCTGTTGGGCAATTTCCAGTTCATCATGCCGCCAGTCGCCAATTGGCGGCAGACCAATCGCCTGCGGCCTGTCGCGCAGCCGCCAGCAGAGAAAAATCCCCACCACAATCGCCAGCAGACCGGCGATCATCATCCCGGCGCGCCAGCCGTAGTGCAGCGCTGTCGCCGCCATCACGATAGGGATCAGCGCCCCGCCGACGTTGTGCGCGGTGTTCCACAGCGCCCACCAGCCGCCGCGTTCAGTACGCGAATACCACGCGGTCAATAAACGCGCGCAGACCGGCGATCCCCAGCCCTGGAAAAAGGCGTTCAGCGCCCACAGCACCGCAAAGGCCCATAGCGAGGTGGAGAATCCAAACAGAATGTTTACCACGCCGGTGGCAATCAGTCCGATGCCCATAAAATAGCGAGCGTTAGATCGGTCGCTGACGATACCGGAAACAAACTTCGACAGGCCGTAGGTGATGTAAAACAGCGTCGCCAGCAGCCCAATGTCGCTGCGAGTCAGCACGCCGCTGGTGAGGATATCCGGTACGGCGGCATTGAAGCTCTTGCGTGTGAAATAGAACAGCGCGTAGCCGAGCCAGATGGTGGTCAGGATATGCCGCCGCCAGTAGCGGTAGAGGGCATCCACTTCACGCTTATCAGTAATGAGCGGCGCACTGGCCGGAGCTTTTAAAAACGAAAACATGACCGCGCCTTACACATATCGCTGGGGTAACGACACGCTGACCCGCGTGCCGTGCGTACAGGAAATCGAGAGCGATCCGCCGAGGGCGCTAATCCGTTCACGCATCCCCGTAAGGCCAAATCCCTGTTGATTCGACCCTGGCGGCAGGCCGCTGCCGTCATCCTCAATCACCAGCATTAGCCGTTCATCCTGTTGCCAGCCCTGAAGCGTCACCGCGCTGGCGTTGGCGTGCTTAACGATGTTGTTCAGCCCTTCCTGACAGACGCGAAACAGCGTCACCCGCTGGCTTTCGCTAAGTGCAGATTCATCAATTCGCCAGTCGAGATGGCTGACGATACCGCGACTTTCCAGCTCCATTTCGCGCATCAGTGAGCGGATGGCCTGCTCCAGCGTGAGATCGTCCAGCTGGCGCGGTCGCAGACGGCCTAACAGGCGACGCACCGAATCGTACACGCCGAGAGAAAGTTGTTCGATGTGCGCCCCGCTGCGCTTCACCCCTGCGTTTTCCGGCGCCAGCCGCTGAACAATACCCGCCTGGGTGCGAATGGCGGTGATGGTCTGGCCGATATCATCGTGCAGTTCGCGCGCCACATCCCGGCGCACGCTCTCTTCGGTTTCCAGCAGGCGTTCCGCCAGACGATGGTTGCGCGCTAATTCGTTTTGCAGCGACTGGTTAAGTTCGCGCAGACGCTGAATACCCGCACCGAGCAGCAGCCCGGTCAGGCTTTGCACCAGCAGCGAGAGCAACAGGTCAACGGGATGATCGTGCCAGGTCTGGCTGGCAATCAGCGCGATGGCGTTCATCAGCGTCGCAATCAGCGCCCCCTGCCAGCCGTAGTGCCAGGCCAGCGCAATGATCGGCAACGCGAGGCAAAACGGCGTGAAGCGCGAAAGCTCGGCGGGTAAACCGAGCTGTAGCCACAGGCTGACGCTAAACAGCAGCAGGTACCAGACCAGATGCCGCCCGCGCCAGTTCACCGGCTGCGACACCACCGCCGGGCCCAGCGGCAGCCAGGTCGTGCTGGTCAGATAGTGCCAGAACACCAGGCAGATCGGCGCCAGCGTTAATCCGCCGGTGAGCGTCAGCAACAGCGCGTTCCACGCCTCTTCACCTTGCCCAAGCCAGGGCAGCGATTGCAGCAGCGCCGCCGCCGTGAGCGCCGCGCCCTGCAACAGCAGCGTGCGCCAATCGCGCTGATGGCGGTATCGCGAAATCAACATCACCGGGAGTAACGTGAGGAAGCTGCCGATCATCAAAAGTGGTAAATGGACCAGCGCCACTTCCTGCGCCAGCCAGAAAAGAAGCAGCCATTCCGCGCCCAGCAGCACCGGCCAGTAGCCGCGCGGACATTGCAGCATCAACCCCAGACGCAGGCCAAACGGAAACAGCAGTACCGCCAGCTCCGGGCGCTCAACCAGATGCAGGCTGATGCTCCACAGGCAAAACCACGCGGCAGAGAAGATAAAGAAGCAGGCAACAACGGTGATTAACCGGGAACAGAGCGTGTTCATTGCCAGCCGTCAAACATCCGGCGGGCCAGTTCGACGTCGTTGCTGACGCCCAGCTTTTCCATCAGGTTGGCGCGATGCACGTGCACCGTTTTCGGCGACAGACCCAGTTCAGCGGCAATCTCTTTGACCGCCATACCTTGCGCCAGTTTTTCCGCCACCTGACGTTCGCGTTTGGTGAGCGGATCCTGACGACCGGCCGCCAGTTTGACGGCGATGTCCGGCGTCAGGTAACAGCCGCCAGTCGCCACGGTATGCACCGCCGCGATCAGCTCATCCGGGCTACAACGTTTAGAAAGGAAACCACGCGCGCCCGCGTTGAGCGCCTGCTCCACCAGCGCCGGGCTGTCGTGGACAGAGAGCATGATAATCGCCATTCCTTTTGGCAACTGGCTTAACAGTTCAAGACCGGAGATATCAGGCATAGAGATGTCGCAGATACACACCTGCACGCCGCGTCCCGGTAATCCCGCCAGCGCCTCACTGCCTGAGCCAAACTCAGCGACCACCTGCAAATCAGGTTCCAGCCCCAGCAGTTGGGCAAAGCCGGAGCGGACGATGAGGTGGTCGTCAATAAGGGCAACGGTAATCATGGGTTCATCCTGGCGCTAAGGCATGCCTGATGGCGCTACGCTTATCAGGCCTACGGGCGGGTGCCGTTGTAGGCCGGATAAGGCATTAATGCCGCCACCCAGCAAAAGCGCTTACCTTAACGATAAGTGCTTTGGTGTTCAAGCCTTGAGCGATCAGGCTATGCCAGTTGTGACTGTAAATGTCCGGGTGTGCTGCGGTTCTATTTCAATCAAGGTGCCATTGCGTTGTGCTGCCAGGAATCCTTCAGGTCGACAGGTTGCAGGCAAGGCGAATGCCGCAACCTGCTGATCGCCGTTATAGAGGATCCAACGCGTCACATAATTCAGCTCCGTGCTGGAGAAACGCGTAACGAACGTGGTGCCATCAGGCGCGATCATGCTAAATTCTGGCTTATCAGTGTACCTGTCCAATTGGTCAGCAAAGAAGACAATTTCCGGATCGTAAAAATGGGGTTCATTGAGCCGCGCCAGAGAAGCCTCGCCCTGTACAATCCGCTGATTAAACGCCAGCCACTGCTCAGTCGGCTTAACATGCGCGGGTATCGACTCACGCAGCTTCATGGCCTCATCCGGAATATTCTGGCTGAAGGTGGCTTCCGGTACGTAGGCATAGTTCATATGGCACATGTACTGCAACGGCATTGCCACTGAGGCGAGGTTGGTAACCGCCATCTGAATATCAAACAGCGCGCTCGCTTTGTGCATTACCACCGCAGGATGCGCCTGATAATGATGACCGAACCCCATCACATACTCATAGCGTCCACCCACGCGCAAATTCTCACCCTCCAGCTCCAGCCAAGCTTCATCCATCGCGGCACAAGCCATTTCACCGTGCAAAGGATGTGAATCCTCTGGTGATGGGCAGCCATTTGCCAACAGACCTGAGTGGAAGGCAAAACAGCCGTAGGTCGCCACCACTTCCGCCGCCGGTTTCGGCTGACTGAACATGTTACGCATGGTCAGGTCATGGCCATCAAACTGAGCATCCCAGATCATCTGCCCCATCCAGGGCAGAATAACCAGATGTCCACGACTGTTTTCTACCTTCAGCCCTTCCACTCCGCTGGCGTAACGAAATGCGGTAACCGTGAAGTCGTTATTCTTCAGTAAGATTCGCGGATGCTCTGCAAAGAGTTCTCGCCACAGCGTTATACGTGTTGTCATGATCGCTCTCCTCAGGAAACTGTCGCTTCAGCCAGGTTGTTGCGCACTTTGCTTTCACGCCAGAAGTAGATACCGACGTACACGAAGCACAGCATGGAAACCAGGAACGAAAGTTGCAATGAATGGAACATATCGGCCACATAGCCCTGAATCGCCGGAACCACCGCCGCGCCGACAATCGCCATGACAATGACGGCACCCGCCATTTCGGTATGCTCGTTATCCACGGTATCAAGCGTACCCGCATAGATTGTCGCCCAGCAGGGTCCAAACAGGACACTCACCAGCACTGCGACATACACAGCGCTGAAGCTTGGCGCCAGTGCAACATAGACGAGGAACAGCGCACCAATAATGGAATAGAGAATCAGCACTTTTTCCGGATTGAAGCGCGTCATCAAAATGTTGGCGATAAACTTGCCGATAAAGAAGCAGGCGAAGCTATAGACCATGAAGGTTGAGGCGTCTCGCTCGTTGATATCACCTAATTCCAGTGCCAGACGGATGGTGAATGACCACACCGCGACCTGCATCCCCACATAAAGAAATTGCGCCACAATTCCACGACGGAAACGGGCATTGCTGGCCAGATAACGCAGTGTATCCATCGCTGACGGGCGTTTATGACTCGTGGTTTGCGCGACTTTACAGGTCGGGAAGCGAGTCAGCAGGAATAACACCATCACCACAACCAGTACCATAATCATGTACTTGTATGGCTCAAGGGTATTTTCCAGCATCAACACTTTAAAGTTATGGATCTGCTCAGCGTTCATCCCGGCCATCTGTTTTTCCAGGCTTTCACCTTCAGAGAAGACCAGATATTTACCTAGCAGAATGCCAGCAGCCGCACCAATAGGATAAAAAGTCTGACTGATGTTCAGGCGTAAAGTGGCATACGCTTTTGGGCCGATCATTGAGCTGTAGGTGTTGGCTGCTGTTTCCAGGAAGCTCAGACCAATCGCAATCGCGAAAATCGCCGCAAGGAACATGGTGTAGGTGGCCATGTGCGATGCCGGGAAAAAGAGCGTACACCCAACGATATAAAGGGTCAGCCCCATTAATATGGCGACTTTATAACTGGTCTTTTTAATCACCAGAGATGCTGGAATCGCAATTAAAAAATAACCGCCATAAAAGGCACTCTGAACTAATGCCGAGGCAAAGTTGCTGAGTGAAAATACGCTTTTGAATTGCGTAATCAGAATATCATTTAATGCGGCTGCGCATCCCCATAACGGGAATAAACAGGATAACAAAATAAACTGGAACAGAGGGGTCTTATTCAAATAGCCGTCAGGCATCTGAATGATGTTTTTATCGTTCATAGTGCTACCTTTTACAGTGCAGGAGTATTATTCGTTTAAGGTAAGAAACTCATTAAATTGTTCGATGCTTGGATAAGATGATTGAGTGCCTTTCCCGGTAACGCTGAAAGCAGCGAAGAGAGCGGCTTTTTTCATGGCGGCTTCCACATCACCGCTTTGAACGTAATAGTGAGCAAAACAACCGATGAAAGCATCGCCTGCGCCACTGGTATCGACAGCGTTCACTTTAAACGCTGGAACATGGACTTCCTGGTCACGCGTCATCCACAGCGCACCTTTCTCACCCATGGTGACGATAATATTGTTCAGACCTTTATCAACCAGAGAACGTGCCGCTGCGCGAATATGGTCATAAGTATCTACTGGCATACCGGTTAATATTTCCAGCTCGGTTTCATTCGGCACAAAAAAATCACATTTACAGGCATAAGACATATCTAATTCCCGTAATGCAGGGGCGGGATTTAGTAACACTTCAATACCGTGTTTTTTGCCAAATTCAATCGCGTGATAAACGGTTTCCAGCTGCACCTCCAGTTGCAGGACAATAAGCTGACATTTTTTCAGATCTTCCGCCGCACGATCGATATCTTCCGGGGAGAGAAATTTGTTCGCTCCTTTAATAATCAGAATACTGTTGCTGGAGTTCGCATTAACAAAGATCGGTGCGACACCGCTGCTGGTGCAGGGTACCTTTTCGACATAGGTAGTATTAATTCCCCAGGATTCGAGATTGCGAATAGTGTTATCCGCAAAAATATCATCACCGACTTTTGTCAGCATCAGCACTTTGGAATTGAGCTTAGCGGCCGCAACGGCCTGATTTGCGCCTTTGCCCCCGCAGCCAATTTTGAACGCCGGCGCTTCCAGCGTTTCCCCTTCTTTGGGCATCTGGTTGATGTAGGTGATGAGATCCACCATGTTGGAGCCAATAACCGCGATATCCATTTTACTACCTCTCAGAAACAATCACACAACAATGATATTAAAATAACATTATCATGTTACTTTCGTATCATTTGTGACTAGGATCGCGATTGGAAGATCATTTTATTGTTTATTTATTGCACTAAACGTTACACCCACATCACAATACAAATGATGAAGTTGCTTACAATTGACTGAAAATTAACTGGATATAATCAATAAAACGTGAAAAAACACGCTTTTATTTCCGGATAGTCAGACGTATAGTAATGTGGCAATGTCATGTTCTCAGAAACACAAAAATGTTACTGAAGGAACATGGGAACATGATTCGTGGAGAAGCACATGGAAACTAAGCAAAAAGAACGTATTCGACGTCTGATGGAATTGTTGAAGAAGACCGACCGAATCCATCTGAAAGAGGCGGCACGAATGCTGGAAGTTTCCGTGATGACTATTCGTCGGGATCTCAGTCAGGATGACGAACCGTTACCACTCACGCTGCTCGGTGGTTACATTGTGATGGTGAACAAACCTGCTGCCATCGTTAACGCGCCACTCCCCGCGCAAAAACAGTATCACCGCGACGATTTACCGGTTGCCATTCTGGCTGCGGGACTGGTGAGTGAAAATGATCTGGTCTTTTTTGATAATGGTGCGGAAATGCCGTTGGTGGTCAGCATGATCCCGGACGATATTTCCTTTACCGGGATTTGCTACTCGCACCGGGTGTTCGTAGCGCTAAATGAAAAGCCCAACGCCACAGCGATTCTTTGCGGGGGGACCTACCGGGCGAAAAGTGACGCCTTTTACGACACCAGCAATCCCTCCCCGCTGGATGCACTCAACCCACGGAAAGTCTTTATCTCCGCCAGCGGAGTCCATGAGCATTTCGGCGTTAGCTGGTTCAATCCGGACGATCTGGCCACAAAACGCAAAGCGATGGAACGCGGATTACGCAAAATTCTGCTGACGCGGCACGCCCTGTTCGATGAGGTCGCCCCCGCCAGCATTGGTCCACTCTCCACCTTTGACGTACTGATAAGCGACCGTCCGTTACCGGCAGATTACGCAACCCACTGCCGGAACGGCTCTGTCAAAGTGATCACCCCAGATTCAGACGGCGACTAACTCACTCAAAGAACACGGTAATTTTGTTAAACATCGACGGATCGGACTGGTTGCGGGCCACTTTCACCACATCTTCCAGCTTGTCGATCTGGCTTATCATCTGCTCAAGACGTTGATCGTCGTTGACCAGTAGCCAGATGCGGCTCTTATCGCTGTCCTGAATCGGTAGACAGAGAATGCCTTCTACGTTGAACGCGCGGCGGGCGAACAGCCCGCAAACGTGAGTCATTACGCCCGGATGGTTGCGTACGGTGAGTTCCAGGATTACGTTGTCATGTGTCTGCTGTTGCATGGCTTATTCCCCCACCATTTCTGTGTTTGCCGCACCCGGCGGCACCATCGGGTACACTTTCTGTTCGGCATCGATGCGCACGTGGATCAGCGCAGGCCCAGGGCGATTAATAATCTCCTGCAACGCTGCCTGTGGGTCCGCTTCGTTATTCAGATCGCAGGTTTCGAGACCAAACCCGGCGGCTATCTGCATAAAGTTAATCATCCCCGGATAGGTCGCGGCAAAAACACCCTGCTTATAGAACAGACTCTGCTGCTGATATACAAGACCCAACGCTTCGTTATTCATCAGGATGATTTTAATATCCAGCTGATTTTCGCTGGCTGTCGCCATTTCCTGAATATTCATCATCAGGCTGCCGTCGCCGGAGAAGCACAGCACTTTTTTGTCTGGATTGGCCAGCGCTGCACCAATTGCCGCTGGCAGGCCAAAGCCCATAGTTCCCAGACCGCCGGAGGTCAGCCACTGACGCGGACGGTTCAGCGGATAAGCCTGTGCCGCCCACATCTGATGCTGGCCTACGTCGGTGGTGATAATGGCGCTATCGTCTACGCAGGCAGCCACGGCGTTGATCAATCCATAGTGGCTGAGCGGGTCGCTTTCCTGCGGAATAGTGCAAGGGAATTCACGTTGTAAATCGGCCACCGTCTGATGCCACGACTCTCGCGGCTGCGCGTCAATTAATGGGATCAATTGTGCCAGAACCTCATCGACATCCGCCTGAATCGCCACGTGCGGTTGTTTGATTTTACCCAGCTCCGCGCGGTCGATATCCACGTGAATGATTTTGGCGTTCGGGCAGAACTGCTCCGTTTTACCAATCGCCCGGTCATCAAAACGTGCGCCCAGAACAATCAATAAATCCGCTTCTTGCAGAATAAAGTTAGTGCTACGCGCGCCGTGCATGCCCAGCATGCCTAACGACAGCGGATGCGCTTTCGGCAACATACCGAGCGCCATTAAGGTCATAGTGGTGGGCAGCATCGCTTTTTCCGCCAGTTCACGTACGCGCTCAGGTGCGTTAATCACGCCGCCGCCGAGGTACAGCACCGGACGCTGTGCGGCGTTAATCATGGCTGCGGCATCGCGAATGCTGTCCTGGCTGAACGCTGGTGCCTCCATTTTCTGTGCAGGCTCCGGCATCTCTTCAATGTCAAAAACGGCGGTTTGAATATCCTTAGGAATGTCTATCCACACCGGGCCTGGACGTCCGGACTGTGCAATGCGGAACGCATCGCTCATGACCTGCGGTAATTCACTGATATGGCGGACCAGATAGTTGTGCTTAGTGATGGGGATAGAGATGCCGTAGGTGTCGACTTCCTGGAAGGCGTCGGTGCCAATCATTGAGGCCGGAACCTGCCCGGTGATACACACCAGCGGGATGGAATCCAGACGCGCATCGGCAATGGCGGTCACCAGATTGGTTGCGCCCGGTCCGCTGCAGGCCATACAGACGGCGGGTTTGCCATCGGTTCTCGCCATTCCCTGAGCGATAAACCCTGCTCCTTGCTCGTGGCGCGCCAGGATATGACGGATTTGCGTGCTTTGACTTAAGGCGTCATAGACGGGAAGAATCGATCCGCCGGGAATACCGGTAACAACCTGAATTCCCTGGCGTTCCAGGAAATGAACGATGAATTCTGCGCCCGTAAAACGCGTACGCTTGGATGTTATGCCCGAACTTGCCATGCTCCAGTCCTTTTATTCTGGGCCTTTGCTCCGGGCAGGTCTCTGAAACGAAAAACCCCGCCCGGTTTGCGCCGGCGGGGTTTTGGAATCGTGTGTTGATTCGGACCCTACGGCGCATTGCCGACGACCACCACCACACGCACGACGACCGCTGCGCGAGATGGCGCAGTTTTTAGTAGGGTCGCAGTCAGCATGGAAGGGTTCATTAGGGACCTGTCTGTTTGTTGATTAACTGGATTTATACAAACACAGGTTTTTCAGCGTGACAATGGAAAAATTTTCATCTGCATAAAAATGCGTCAACGATCACATTTCGTTGTGCATTGCTGAAAAACAAAAAACCCCGCCGGAGCGAGGTTTTTTTCAATGCTGTGCGGTTGGTAGCCGCCGAACACACTGTGTTATGTCAACGAAAAAAGTATACGCGTTCTGCGAAGAACACGCAATTTCGGCACGAATTTTGATGGTTTTGAGTATGGAACATGAATAGCGTAACGTCCATAAAATACTGTTAATTTATACAGTATTTATCTATAATGTCTCGGTACGCAATGTGTTATGCGGGGGCCGCATCGTAAACCGGCGCATCAAAGTCCTGGCTGAAACGGGTGGTGCCGTCAGCGCCTTAACCCCCGTGTGAGCACACTGTGTTATGTCAACAAAGGTGCTGGCAACAGGCAGCGGCGAGGTACGTCAGCACCGTGCTCCTTGTACCAAAAGGAGAGCGTATGAGCCTCGTGGATATCGCTATTCTTATCCTCAAACTCATTGTTGCAGCACTGCAACTACTTGATGCTGTTCTGAAATACGTTAAGTAATTCGGATTCAAGTCGCACCTAAGGGGGGCGGGTAACACTCCGCTCCCCTTTCACCTTCTCCCTGGTGCTTGTGTCGCGCCAATATGTTACGTTTTTATGACATTCTCAGGGAAGAATTCCACCATGACGCTTTCTGTTTTCTGCATTTTGCTGTTCGCCGCGCTGCTGCATGCCAGCTGGAATGCCATTGTTAAAGCTGGAAACGATAAACTGTACTCAGCGATCGGTGTCAGCGGTTCTGCTGCAATTATGGCATTGATTTGCTTACCCTTTGCGCCGCAACCTTCCGCCGCCAGCCTGCCGTTTTTAGCCGTCTCAACTGCGTTGCAAATTGTATATACCGTCCTGGTCGCCAAAACCTATCAGGTTTCGGATATGAGCCAGACCTATCCGTTAATGCGCGGCACAGCGCCACTACTGGTCGCAATTATCAGCGTCCTGTTTCTTGGCGATAGCCTCTCTGTTCTAGCCTGGGTGGGGATTGCCACGATCTGTCTGGCGATCCTCGGCATGGCGTTTAACGGACGCAGCAGCTCGCAACGCGGGATCGTGCTGGCGCTCATTAACGCCTGCTTTATCGCCGGATATACGCTGGTTGATGGCACCGGCGTACGTTTATCTGAAACCGCGCTGGGTTATACGCTGTGGACCTTCTTTCTGAACGGCTCCTGCCTGCTGGGCTGGGCGATGATTGCCCGACGCCGGGAAGCGTCACGTTATCTGGTACAACAGTGGAAAAAAGGTATTCTTGGCGGGATTGGCACAATGGGTTCTTACGGTCTGGCGCTGTGGGCCATGACTCAGGCTCCGTTGGCGGTAGTCGCTGCGCTGCGTGAAACTTCCATCCTGTTTGGCGCGCTGCTCGCGTGGCTGCTACTGAAAGAGAAGGTTGCCGGAATACGTCTCGTTGCGGCTGGAGGCATTGCCATAGGCGCAGTTTTGCTACGCTTATCATGACCTCTGTAAACCCGATGCAATTCGGCAACATTTGTTGCCGCTTTTTGTTTACATTTCCTGCCGTTCATCGTTTAAACATTCCAGCCCACTATCTGGCCTTCTTTTTCTGTTGTGGTAGATTCCACGCGCATTTACGGGAAAGTGCAGCACCTTATTCTTATTTTTTCACTTTTTGAAAAGTAATCAGCGAAATGAAAAGGCATAGAAGCGTCAATTTGTTGTTGATGTTGGTATTACTGGTGGCGGTAGGTCAGATGGCGCAAACCATTTATATCCCCGCGATTGCTGATATGGCGCGTGAACTGAACGTTCGCGAAGGGGCGGTGCAAAGCGTGATGGCCGCCTATCTGTTGACCTACGGCCTGTCACAACTGATTTACGGCCCACTTTCCGATCGCGTTGGCCGCCGCCCGGTGATCCTCGCCGGGATGTCCATTTTTATGCTGGCTACGCTGGTCGCCATAACCACCCACAGCCTGACGGTATTGATTATCGCCAGCGCAATACAGGGGATGGGAACGGGCGTCGGCGGTGTGATGGCGCGAACGTTACCGCGCGATTTGTATGAAGGCACGCAGTTACGCCACGCTAATAGCCTGTTAAACATGGGGATTCTGGTCAGCCCACTGCTGGCACCATTGATTGGCGGTATGCTGGATACCCTGTGGAACTGGCGTGCCTGTTACATCTTCCTGCTGGTGCTGTGCGCAGGCGTTACGTTTAGCATGGCGCGCTGGATGCCGGAAACGCGCCCCGCAGGTGCGCCGCGTCCACGGCTTATCGCCAGCTACAAAACGCTGTTTGGCAACAGCTCTTTCACCTGTTACGTGCTGATGCTGATCGGCGGCCTGGCGGGCGTTGCGGTCTTCGAAGCCTGTTCCGGGGTGTTGTTAGGCGCGCGTCTCGGCTTAAGCAGCATGGTGGTCAGTATCCTGTTTATTCTGCCCATTCCGGCGGCGTTTTTTGGTGCCTGGTTCGCCGGTCGCCCGAATAAGCGTTTCTCGACGCTAATGTGGCAGTCAGTTATCTGCTGTCTGGTCGCCGGTTTGATGATGTGGATCCCTGGTCTGTTCGACGTGATGAACGTCTGGACGCTGCTGGTTCCCGCCGCACTGTTTTTCTTCGGCGCCGGGATGCTGTTTCCGCTGGCAACCAGCGGCGCAATGGAGCCTTTCCCGTTCCTGGCCGGTACTGCTGGTGCGCTGGTTGGTGGATTACAGAACATTGGTTCCGGCGTGCTGGCGTGGTTCTCTGCCATGCTGCCGCAGACCGGGCAAGCCAGTCTGGGCCTGCTGATGACCCTTATGGGGCTGTTGATTTTTGTTTGCTGGCTTCCGCTGGCGTCACGCGTGTCGCATCAGGGACAGGCGGTTTAAGCGTATGATGGCCCGGCTTCTCGCCGGGCTTTTCACACTCAGGGGCAATCATGGTATTCAACAACGGCTCCAGCGCCGGTCTCCATGCCCCTTCCTCACCATCATAGAACTGCGTATCCGCATTAATAGCATAGGGAATTTTCGCTTTCTTCAGCTCGCAAGCCATAAAGCGGGCAAACGCCATTTGCGAGGCAGAAGGCGCATTCCTGATGGTTTCTCCCGGCGACCAGCCTCCTACCCAACTAACATGACCGGTTTTCTGCTGCCAGTGAATGGCGGTATTGATACGGGCGCGAATGGCGGCCTTTTCTGCCGCTGTCCCTGAGGTCCACGGGTATTTACCGTTATTTTTCAGCGGCCCCCACGGGAAAATATGCCATTGGGCCAGCACGGTATTCTGACTTTGCGGCGGCAACTTTAGGTTGGGCAAATCTTCCGGAGCGGCATGCAGTTTCGGCGCGATAAATATCATTCGCTGTGGATCGATGGCATGGATGGTACGGATGGTTTTGTCATACACCCTATTGAGCGACGCCTGATTATGGTTGAGCTTATCGGCAGGTTCATAAATCAGGTCGAAACCCAGCAACGGCGAACTTTGACCAAAGTAATGCGCCACTGCCACCCACCAGTTAACCACCTCTTTTTCGTTACTGGCACTGGGGTCTTTTTTATACTCGTCAGCCTGATAGGCGATTATCGGGATCACGCCATACTGCTCGCAGGCTTCCACCAGCTTGCGCAGATGAATGAGCCGCGCCTCCGTAGGCTCACCCGCCACGCGAATGCGCACGTGGGTCAACCCTTTCGCCTTATAATCCCTCACCACCAGCGGATCGAATTCACGGATGCCCCGATCGGTACGCGCCCAATCTACGTCCATCCCAACCCCAAGCTGCTGCACATACTGCGCCGCCGTCAACGCAGGTTGCGCGGCACACACGGTGGCGCTGGCCAACAGTAAAAGGGAAACAATCGGCTTTAACACGGTCGTCCTTACGCAAATCATCAGGAGTGATATCACGTATTTAGCACGCTTTTTCACTTTCAGTGTAGAGCGAAAGCGTAAAAAATATTCGCGACCCGCTTATTTAACCTGCTCCTGTAGCCAGCCAATAAACGCCTCGATTTTCGGCCACTGCCTGCCGGGCAGCGTGGTGATGTAGTAATGCTGATGACATTTCAGCGCCATATCGCCAAAAGGCGCAATCAACTCTCCGCTGTCGAGGCGTTTTTGCACCAGCCGTTTTCGGCCCATCGCCACGCCGATATGGTTCATTGCCGCAATTACTGCTAAATCCGAACGATCAAAACCAATCCCCGACGATGTCGGCAAATTCGCCGCAAAATGCTGCGCCCAACTGTGCCACTCATCGGTCCCGGAATCGTTACTCCACGCCTGTCTGTCGTGCAGCAACGTACAGTGCGGCAAATTCACCAGCGAACCGGTAAGGTCATGGCGGCGGGCGTAGTCCGGGCTGCACACCGGCAGGATCTCTTCATCCATCAGGAAGTGATGCGTGAGTTGCGCGGAGGGTGCATCGTCAAAATAGATGGCGAGATCGATACCCGCACGCTGTAGATTGACGTTGTCGTTCCCGGTCAACATGGTTAGCGAAATTGACGGGTAGCGACGGGTAAAGTCGCCGAGCGCCGGAACCAGCCAGCACTGGGCGATAGAAGGCCGTGAGTAGACGGTGAGCGTCCCCGAGAGCTCCTGATTCTTAATATCAAGAATCTCCTGGTTAAGCGTGTCCAGTGACGACTTCAGCGCCCAAAATACCCGTTTGCCCTCATGAGTGAGTTCCACTTTGCGATGAGAACGAACAAATAATTGGATACCAAGCTCATCTTCAAGCTGATTTATGCGATGGCTGACGGCGCTGGGGCTCAATGACAGCTCGTCTGCCGCCAGCGCAAACGACTGATGCCGGGCCGCCACTTCAAAAGTATACAGCTTTGACAACTGCCAGCCGTTGAGCAGCCGGTTTCTGACTTCGCGTAGGGGATCCATTCTCACCTCCTTTCCTTCTGATTCATGCGCTGGAGTGTAAAAAAGTTCGCTGCAAAAATCAGCTCAAAGGTGAATCAGAGTGAACCATATCGCATAAACAAAGCGCAATTAGACATAAATCACTCATTTGATGCAATCTGGCTCATGTGAAGGGGGATTTATATCGTTTGTCAGACCATGCCTTATTTTTGTCCAATAACCCTATATTAATCACAGGGCAAGGTGAGTTATGCACTCTCAAATCTGGGTTGTGAGCACGCTGCTGATAAGCATCGTGTTAATCGTTTTGACCATCGTGAAGTTCAAATTCCACCCGTTTCTGGCGCTACTGTTAGCCAGCTTCTTCGTGGGTACGATGATGGGCATGGGGCCGTTGGATATGGTCAATGCCATTGAGAGTGGCATCGGCGGTACGCTGGGCTTCCTCGCCGCGGTTATCGGCCTTGGGACCATTCTGGGCAAAATGATGGAAGTGTCCGGCGCAGCCGAACGCATTGGCCTGACGCTGCAGCGCTGCCGCTGGCTATCCACCGACGTCATTATGGTTCTGGTTGGGCTGATTTGCGGGATCACGCTGTTTGTTGAAGTCGGCGTGGTGCTGTTGATTCCACTGGCCTTTTCAATTGCCAAGAAAACCAATACTTCATTACTGAAGCTGGCGATTCCGCTGTGTACGGCGCTGATGGCGGTGCACTGCGTGGTTCCACCGCATCCGGCAGCCCTGTTCGTGGCGAACAAGCTGGGCGCAGACATTGGCACCGTGATTGTCTACGGCTTACTGGTCGGCTTGATGGCCTCGCTGATCGGCGGTCCTCTGTACCTGAAATTCCTGGGTAACCGTCTGCCGTTTAAACCGGTTCCGGCTGAGTTTTCTGACCTTAAAGTGCGTGACGAAAGTACGCTACCGTCGCTGGGTGCTACGCTGTTTACCGTTCTGCTGCCGATTGGCCTGATGCTGGTAAAAACCGTCGCTGAGCTGAACATGGCGAAAGGCAGCACGGTATATACGCTGCTGGAGTTTATTGGTAACCCGATCACCGCGATGTTTATTGCCGTTTTCGTTGCCTATTACATTCTCGGCCTGCGTCAGCACATCGGTATGGGTACGTTGCTGACCCACACTGAAAACGGTTTTGGCTCCATCGCTAACATTCTGTTGATTATCGGCGCAGGCGGCGCGTTCAACGCTATCCTCAAGAGCAGTGGGCTGGCGGATACTCTTGCGCTGATCCTCTCGAACATGCATATGCACCCGATTCTGCTGGCGTGGCTGGTGGCGTTAATCCTGCATGCCGCGGTGGGTTCCGCCACGGTGGCAATGATGGGCGCCACGGCAATCGTTGCACCGATGCTGCCGCTCTATCCCAACGTCAGCCCGGAGATCATCGCCATTGCTATCGGTTCCGGCGCTATTGGCTGCACGATCGTTACCGATTCCCTCTTCTGGCTGGTGAAGCAATACTGCGGTGCCACCCTGAATGAAACGTTTAAATACTATACGACCGCGACATTTATCGCGTCCGTGATTGCACTGGCTTGCACATTCCTGCTTTCCTTTATTATCTAAGCGCAAAGAGACTGACTATGGAAAACATTCAAACACTTATCGCCCAGTATCCTTTAGTGGAAGATCTGGTTGCTCTCAAGGAGACAACCTGGTTTAACCCTGGCACCACCTCTCTTGCGGAAGGTTTACCGTATGTTGGCCTGACTGAACACGATGTTCAGGATGCTCACGCCCGTCTGACGCGCTTTGCGCCGTACCTGGCAAAGGCATTCCCGGAAACCGCGGCCACCGGCGGCATTATTGAATCTGAGCTGGCCGCGATTCCGGCCATGCAAAAGCGGCTGGAGAAAGAGTACGGGCAGCGCATCAATGGCGAAATTCTGCTGAAGAAAGACAGTCACCTGCCAATTTCTGGCTCGATTAAAGCCCGTGGTGGCATTTATGAAGTACTGACCCACGCGGAAAAACTGGCGCTGGAAGCCGGTCTGCTGACCACACAAGACGATTACAGCGTTCTGCTTTCGCCCGAATTCAAACAGTTCTTTAGCCAGTACAGCATCGCGGTAGGCTCCACCGGTAACCTCGGCATGTCGATTGGCATTATGAGCGCCCGTATCGGCTTTAAGGTGACGGTGCATATGTCGGCCGATGCCCGCGCATGGAAAAAAGCCAAACTGCGCAGCCACGGTGTGACGGTCGTGGAGTATGAAGAAGATTACGGCGTGGCGGTTGAACAAGGCCGTAAGGCGGCGGAGTCCGATCCAAACTGCTTCTTTATCGATGATGAAAATTCCCGCACGCTGTTTTTAGGCTATGCGGTGGCCGGACAGCGCTTAAAGGCGCAGTTTGCCCAGCAGGGGCGCGTGGTGGATGCAGACCATCCACTGTTTGTTTACCTGCCATGCGGCGTCGGCGGTGGCCCTGGCGGCGTGGCGTTTGGCCTGAAGCTGGCGTTTGGCGATAACGTGCACTGCTTCTTCGCAGAACCAACCCATTCACCGTGCATGCTGCTGGGGATTTATACCGGGTTGCACGATACGATTTCCGTGCAGGATATTGGCATCGACAACCTGACGGCGGCTGATGGGCTGGCTGTCGGCCGTGCGTCTGGCTTTGTTGGCCGGGCAATGGAACGTCTGCTCGACGGTCTGTACACCCTGGACGATCAGACGATGTACGATATGCTGGGCTGGCTGGCGCAGGAAGAAGGTATTCGCCTCGAACCGTCAGCGCTGGCAGGGATGGCCGGTCCGCAACACGTTTGCGCCTCTGCTGACTATCAGCACATGCACGGCTTCAGCGCGGATCAGCTCAATAACGCCACCCACCTGGTGTGGGCGACCGGCGGTGGAATGGTCCCGGAAGATGAAATGGCGCAGTATCTGGCCAAAGGACGTTAAATACCGCTGAGCTTAACGCAGCATCGCCATCAGCTCCATAGGTGAGCGATGCTGCTTAAGCAGGTCACGCATCACGCGCATATGCGGTGCGGTATGGCTGAAGAAAGCCTGATAGCCTGCACACAGCACGCCCTTTCCATTTTCCTCGCAGTACGCAGGACAATCACCGTGGTAATATTGAAACAATGAGCATGTCTGGCAACGCGTATTCATTGATGACATGGTCTGTCGTTCAATCTGTGCCGTCAGACCACACCACTGGCGAAGCGTTTTATCGAAAAGCTGGATAGATATCTGATTAATATCTTCACGTACCCAGATATCAAATATCGTAATTAAAAATCGGCCCCATGCCTCAGACGTAACCGATTCGTCTGTCAGATGACCTGAACCATCGTGCCTAACCAGCGGAATAAACTGTACCAGGCGAACATTTCCTTGTTGCAAACCACGGTACACTTCAACCGGTTGTAAACACTTCTGATGGTCAATCACCACGTTTAAAACATCATCACTAACATCCATGTTCTCACATCCTGTCATGCAAAATTCCCGATAAATACGATAAGTTGGCGAACATGCGTTACAGCAAACAGCATTGCGAGGGATAACACCGCGAGGGAGATCATAAATTTGTCACGCACCGCGCGAGATTCAGAAAAATCGCTATGACTCACATCCATCAGATTACGGCTGCGGGTGTAGCGCCAGAGGATAATCGCCACTATCGCCAGCACAACTACCGATATCCAGAACAACGCTCCCGCCTGGTGCCAGTTGTGCTTAATCGCCAGCGCCATTAACGCGCCATAGCCCAACAACGTGCGAAACCAGGCCAGTGAAGTCCGCTCCGGTTGTAACCCCGGGTCAGCGATGCGTCGGGATTTGCGGCTATCCGGCATACAGCACCAGCGTCATGACAATCACCGCCACAATAGTCAGCATGACGCTGATAATCAGCAGGCTGTGGGTGTAGGGCAAGTCCTCTTTCAGTCGCATCGCCTTTTCGTTACGTAGCCAGCGCAGGTAGCCGTAGATCGCCAGACCGCCGGCAAACAGACAC
Organism: Citrobacter sp. Cpo071; assembly: GCF_030332765.1. Lineage (NCBI taxonomy): Bacteria > Pseudomonadati > Pseudomonadota > Gammaproteobacteria > Enterobacterales > Enterobacteriaceae > Citrobacter > Citrobacter sp. Cpo071. The sequence goes on from NZ_JAOWHE010000076.1 coordinate 62,011, forward strand.
AGCAACAAGGCAAGTGCCTCACGGATGACCGGCGTGGCAAAATCCGGGGCCAGTTGATCAAGGCCAACCCCCGCCGCCAGAAATCCGAGCGCGGTGCGGATCCACGCCAGAAAAGTACGCTCATTTGCCAGTGAGAAGCGATAATCCGGTGCTTCTCCAAGGCGAGAAATCTTCATGACAGCTCCTTAAATATTGTTGTCTGGTCGTTATACCGGAACAGTTAAGGAGTATGAACCTGATTCTCAAACGAGAGGGCGAGTCGGGTGATGAGACAATGGGAAAGAGAGAGGGTGTTTGTAATGCCGGATGGTGAGTTGCGTTTTATCCGGCCTACAGGAGATGCAGGCCGGATACGTCAGTTTTAACCTAATCCCCAGAAGAGCACCGCCAGCAGTTGCGGGGTGATAATCCTCAAGAACATGACCAGCGGATAAACGGTCGCGTAGGAGAGCGCTGCCGCCCCGCTGGTGGCATGCAGGTTATTAGCAAACGCCAGAGCCGGGGGATCGGTCATTGAGCCAGCCAACATGCCGCACAGCGTCAGATAGTTCATTTTGGCAAAGATTCGCGCCAGCAAGCCCACGGTAATGAGCGGAATCGCGGTAATGAAAATACCGTAACCCACCCAGCTCAGGCCATCTCCCTGTGTTAGGGTATCGACAAAATCACCGCCTGACTTCAGACCCACCACCGCAAGAAACAGCACGATACCCAACTCTCGCAACGCCAGGTTAGCGCTGGGAGGCATAAACCAGTACAGCTTACCGATGCTACCAATACGCCCCAGGATCAGGGCCATAATCAGCGGCCCGCCGGCCAACCCCAGTTTCAACGCCACCGGGAACCCCGGGATGAACAGCGGGATTGAACCCAGTAGAACACCCAGCCCGATACCGATAAATACCGGCAGCATCTGCACCTGCTGCAGTTTTTGCTGCGCGTTACCCACAACATTGGCAACGGCATCAATGGACGCGGGACGCCCCACCAGATTGAGGATATCCCCGAATTGCAGGCTGGCGTCACTGCTGGCTACCAGCTCAACACCCGCACGGTTCAGGCGGGAAATCACCACGTCGTAACGTTCTTTAAAGTGCAGGTCGCGGATACGTTTACCCAGCACCTGTTCGTTGGTCACCACCACGCGTTCGACGCGTAAATCGGTACCTCGCGTAGACAGCGATGTGTCTACCTCCTGCCCAATCACCACCTGCGCGTTATGCAGGTCAGCAGGCTGTCCGACCAGGTGTAGCAGGTCGCCCATCTGGATAACAGTCCCTGGCGACGGCACCATCAATGTCTCGTCACGTTTCAGACGCGAGCAGATGATTTTGTCGCTGTTCAGAATCGGGACATCCTGAATCGCCATATTGTTGATGTTTGGGTTTTCCACGCAGATGTTCATCGTCTGAATCAGTGCGTGCCCGTTGGTCAGCGTGGATTCATGCTGATGGGCTTCAGCATCGACGTTAACGCGGAAAATAAGGCGCATCAGCCACATGGTCAGTAAAATTCCGCAGATGCCGAAAGGATAAGCCATGGCATAGCTCATCCCCATCTGGTCAACCACATCGCCAGGCGTACCTAAATCGCGCAGAATTTGCTGCCCCGCACCTAACGCCGGGGTATTGGTGACCGCTCCAGAGAATATTCCCAGCACCACAGGGAGAGGAATGGCAAAAATCTTATGCAGGATCGCGGTGACCAGGCCCCCCATGATGACAATCAGCACAGCAAACAGATTCAGCCGCAGGCCCGAAACGCGCAGAGAAGCAAAAAAGCCCGGCCCCACCTGAATACCAATGGTGTAGACGAAAAGAATCAGGCCAAATTCCTGAATAAAATGCAGCATGTCGCCGCTCAGGGTCATCCCTGCCTGATCGACAAAATGCCCGACGATAATACCGCCGAACAGCACGCCTCCAATGCCAAAACCCACACCACGTATTTTTATGTTGCCGATCCATAACCCGACAACTGCCACCAATGCCAGAACGCTGACCGTCAATGCTATATCACTCATATCCTGTTCCCTGTGAATAACATCATTAAGTAAATGGATTCTCGCAGAGTACAGTCGCAATGTATGGGTGGTAAAGCACAAAAAAGCCCCGTCATTTCTGGCGGGGCAAAGGCATGGAGCTATTTAACTATCTAATGCAGGACGTTCGCTGATGGCGATACGTTGTGGAGCAATGGTTTCAGGTTCATTCCGGGTCAAATCAATATGCAGCAAGCCGTTAGTGAAGCTTGCGCCGGAGACCTCCATATTTTCAGCCAGCGTAAAGCTCAGGCTGAACGGCTGAGTGACCAGCCCCTGATGCAACCATTTGGTCTCTTTTTCCGGCTGCTGCGGCGTACCTTTCACGGTCAGGCGCGTGCCTTCCAGTTGAATATCCAGATCTTCCTGGCGGAAACCGGCTAACGCAAGGGTAATGCGGTAGTGGTTATCATCGCTCTTTTCGATGTTATAAGGCGGGAAGCTCTGGCTTTCACCGGTGTTTTGCAAGGCATTGGCCAGTTTGTCAAAACCGATCCATTGACGCAGCAGTGGGGATAAATCGTAGTTACGCATAATAATCTCCTTCTAAGAAGCGAGTAGGTACCTTTCGGCTCCCTGACGGCAAGCCGATGACTTAGCAAGGCCGCCTGAAGCGGCCTACAGAATTAGTTAATTTCGATGCGGCGCGGTTTGTTCGCTTCAGGAATCACGCGCTCAAGATCGATATACAGCAGACCATTTACCAGGTTTGCGCCGCGAACATGAATGTTCTCCGCTAACTGGAACTTGCGTTCAAAGTTGCGCTCGGCAATACCCTGATACAGGTAAGTACGTTCTTTTTGATCGTCCGCATGGGCGCCTTTTACCACCAGCAGATTGTCCTGGGCAGTAATTTCCAGTTCGCTTTCAGCAAAACCGGCAACGGCAATTGCAATGCGGTAATGGTTTTCGTCTACCAGCTCAACGTTGTACGGAGGGTAGCCTCCATTGCTCTGGCCCTGATTGTTTTCCAGCAGGTTAAACAGACGGTCAAAACCAATAGCAGAACGGTACAGCGGGGATAAATCAAAGTTACGCATAATCAATAGCTCCTGAAATCAGCGAGAATAATTGACCTTCCATCATGGACAGGTCAGGTAGCCAGGACACCCATCAGGCATGCCCTTCATTTGTCTACACTCTAAAAATGGGTCTTAATACAAACTTTTCAAGCGTATTCATCTGACTTTTTTTGCAGTTTGTTGTCTATTGCATACACTGGGGGGAGCAGTTGTTCTCGTTAAATCGCGATGGCCGCCACAGTGCGACGAAATGGTGATGTTATTTTCGCAACGGATCGCTTTAACTCACCATGCAAACACGATAAATACAGATGAATAAATGATGATTAAAAAAATGTTGGTAACACTGACGATGTGTAGTGGGATGGCGTTTGTAAGCGGCTGTTCCAGCATCATGTCGCATACAGGTGGCAAAGAAGGGACGTATCCTGGCACGCGAGCCAGTGCCACAATGATTAGCGAAAGTGATACGAACTGGGGAACCAAGTCGCTGGCGATTCTGGATATGCCTTTTACCGCGGTGCTCGATACGGTATTGCTACCTTGGGATCTCTTTCGCAAAGATAACTCGGTGAGATCCCGCGTAGAAAAGAGCGAGGAGAGAACCCAGGCCACGAACGCCGTTATTCCCCCGGCAGAAATGTCTGCTCCATAAATTAACGCCCGGTTTCAGTCACCCACAGCTGGCGGAAACCCTCGACGTCTTCCATCCACGCAACCTGTCGACCATCAGGGGAGAAGACGATCGCATCGGCCGACGGCGGGTTATCATGACGTTCCGTTAAAAAATCAATCTCGCCCGTTTGAACATCACAACAGGCAATTCTGTTCTCCAGTACAAATCCCAGCCATTTCCCCGATGGGTGCCAGTTAAAGGCTGACTGAATATTCGTAGCGCACTGGGTAAGCTGACGCAGCGATCCACCCTGTGGGGAAATCAGCCATAGCTGTACAATACCGTTGTCATCACGCATTAAAAACGCAATCTCAGATGCCTTTGGATTACTGCGTACCCAGTGGCGAGGCTGATTCACCAGCCCCGGGAAGGCGCGCTCATGGGTAAACGTCAGACGGCGTTGGCGAATACCGGATGGTGGCGCAGGCATGGTCATGTCAGTCCCCTCCAGAGGCGCGTCCCCCGGCTGTTTCCAGCCGCTTTCATCCTGTGGCAAATCAACAATAAACAGCTCTGGTACTTTCTCTCCAGTGGCTGATAGCGTATCACCGATAAACGCCAGCCTGTTTTCTCCAACCCAGCCCTCTTCATAGGCGCGGTTAATCTCATCGCTACCCGGTTTTGGCGTTGGTGTCGTCTGGCTCACCAGCACGCACCAATGGCTGCCACTGTATTCACGCGGATGCTGCGCGGAGACCTTCACCGGACCATACGGTGCAGCCACACCGACGTTGCGTAAATCGAGCGCCGGAGAGCGCTCATGCAGAACATGGTCGTTATAGGTGAAACTGACAAACTCACCGTTTGGGCTAAAGACATGCACATGACTCCCGCCACGCAACGCGCCTGGCGTGTACGGCTCGGTAATATCCATCGCATCCAGATTCTCCACCCCAGCCTGGGTAACAATCACCCCTCGACGATGATGGAAGTCGTAATGCCATGTTTCATCAGGATTTTCAGGTCCGTGAATGAAGACATATTTTTCCAACTTTGGATGAACGGTCACCACGCCAACGTGCGATCCCTGAGTAGCCCGGTAAATCACCTCCAGCTCGCCTGTATGGATATTGACGCGCTCAATTGTTTCACCGGCAAAAGAGGCGCCGGAAGGGCGCACATCAAAGACCAGCCACTGGCTGTCCGGTGTCCAGGTGTTGATATTGGTAAGCTGATGATTACGCGACGTAAAGGTGATTTGCTTCATGAGATGCCCTGATACAAGACGATTAAAACAATCATACTTCACAAGCACTTCACTTTCAGGCTTTAGCGTATCGCCATCTTCATTTTTGCGGACAGAAAGATGGAACATTTTGACGTAGCGATTATCGGTTTAGGTCCGGCAGGCGCAGCGCTGGCGCGACAGTTAAGCGGAAAAATGCGCGTGATTGCGTTGGATAAAAAACGCCAGTGCGGCAACGAAGGTTTCACTAAACCCTGCGGCGGTCTGCTGGCCCCGGACGCCCAGCGTTCGTTTATCCGCGACGGGATTACCTTACCCGTTGATGTTATCGCCAACCCGCAGATTTTTAGCGTTAAAACGGTTGATGTTGCCGCTTCTTTGACGCGTAACTACCAGCGCAGCTACATTAATATCAACCGCCATGCTTTTGATTTATGGCTTAAATCTCTCATCCCTGATGATGTGCAGGTTTATCACGACAGCCTGTGCCGGAAAATCTGGCGCGAGGGCGATAAATGGCATGTTATCTTCCGCGCCGACGGTTGGGAGCAGCAGATAACTGCACGTTATCTGGTGGGGGCAGACGGTGCGAACTCACTGGTGCGCCGTCATCTCTATCCACAGCACCAAATCCGTAAATATGTCGCTATTCAACAATGGTTTGCGGAAAAGCATCCCGTACCGTTCTATTCCTGTATTTTTGATAACGATGCAACTGACTGTTATTCCTGGAGTATCAGCAAAGATGGCTATTTTATCTTTGGTGGTGCCTACCCCATGAAGGACGGACAGGCACGCTTTGACGCGCTGAAAGAGAAGCTGGAAGCGTTCCATTTCCAGTTCGGCAAACCGGTGAAAAGTGAAAAATGTACGGTGCTATTTCCCTCACGCTGGAAAGACTTCGTCTGCGGCGAGGACAACGCATTTTTGATTGGTGAAGCGGCCGGTTTTATCAGCGCCAGCTCGCTGGAAGGGATTAGCTATGCGCTGGACAGCGCGGAGATCCTCAAATCGGTACTGCTGCGGGATACACCAGATATGAATCACGCTTACCGTAAAGCCACCCACAAGTTACGTCTCAAACTGTATGGCAAAATCCTGAAAAGCCGGGCCCTGACGTCAGCGTTTTCCCGTAAATGGATAATGCGCAGCGGCGTGGCGCATATTCCCTTGGCAAAATCTGAAAGTCACCCGCCAGCAAAAGCAAAGCGTGAGAAATCGCGTAGTATGGCTATGACATTATGGCGCGTTTTTTTAAGGGACTGAGTTCACCTCGCTGTCACGGCCTTGTGCCACCGTAGCCAGCGCGGGAAAGTTGGCGACGGTGTACCAGGAACCTGGCGTAGGCAGCCGCTCCATTGTACGGCCAGGCCAAAGTTCGAGTTGTGCCAACGCATCAAGGGAATATTCTCGCCAGTGATGTGGCAACATCAGTCTCAATGGCGAGGCTTGTTCACCCGGTACCGGCGTCGGTAAACGCGAGTCACTCACATCATAGTTTCTGTGCAGAACCAAATATTTCTCTGGTACCCGACGCTTGCTGTTCCACCATTTGCCATCCAGCATATCAAACTGAAAGCGGGTGATTTTTTCCGGTTTTGCCCCCAATTGCATCAACGCCTGGCGCAGCGCGTTGTTCATCGCCGCATCGTACATTTCCGTTGTTGCCAGTTGCCCATTGAGGATCAGCGATACCGCAATTCTGGTACCCAACAAATTTGAGTAGAGATCTTCCGGGGAAAATGCAGAAACCTCCTCCGAAAATCCTGGAACAGACTCAAAACCATACCATTGCGCAATTTCATGCCAGGCAGCGAGCTGAAACGCCAGATGCGCGGCCATCCATGCCGCTAGCGCGTAACGATCAGCAGGCTCTGCGGGGGGTGTGAAAGCATTAAATACGATATGCCGTTGCGCAAGCTCATCATCCAGACGCAGCGTAAATGATTGACCAAGCCGTGGAAGAAGATGGCTAAAGAGCCAGGCCGTCATGTCTGCGGTATCACGGACATGTGCGGTATCAATGAAGCCACCGCGAGCGGTATACACTATGCCGTTAGTCTCATGCCCGATCCCTGCCAGATTCGCTATCCCTAACAGTAGGCTATCGTTATAGCGGTGCTCGCCGATGCTATCGATCGTGACAACATTATCAAGTTCATAAAATGGCACCGGCATATGCAGTACCTGTGCGTGCAGGTCGTAGCCAAACGCGCAGCACGGACGTAATCCCTGAGGTGCAGGGAGGGGTGAAACTACCGGCCAGGCAGTAACCAGGGGCTTATCCTCTGCAGAAACGAGCTGCAAAGTTACAGGTATTGCCGCACGGGCTATCGCCGTTGCCAGCCATAAGAGCGCTATTAACACCACCTTATTGATCAAAATGCTTCTCCAACCTGAAAATAAAAACCGCTGCTCCCTTTGCCAATCCCATAATCAAGACGCACATTCACCCGGGGCTTAAATTCAAAGCGGTAGCCCACACCGGCGGACGGTAACCAGCGTCCATCGTCCAGCGCATGAAAAGAGGGTCCCATCGTGCCCGCACCGAGCCAACCAACCACACCATGCCGCCAGTCAAGTTTCCGCCGATACTCCAGTTGCCCGCTGACGGCGTTTTTATCCCGGTAGCGCCCTTCGTAATAACCGCGCATACGCTGATTGCTGCCAAGCAGCGGCATCATGCTCCACGGCACATCGCCCTGGGTAAACGCGCCGTCCATCTCCCAGGCAAGCACATTGTTCTCGTCCAGCGAGTGATAGCGGCTGTAGTGCAGTTGATATTCATCAAATCGCGTATCGCTTCCCACCTCTGGTGTGAATCGGGTATAGCGCACATCGGCATACTGTCCTTTACGCGGGTTGGGAACGAAATCACGATCGTCCCAGCTGAGTTCGACACTACTTCCGGAGCTGAGAACCGACGCCCCCTGCCCGGTATGCTCAATGTTGGGCGGATCGTTATCGTCCATTTGGGTAGCGTGCTGGGCGTTCAGCGACCAGCCAAGCCCCAGATAAACATTGGGTGCCAACTGGCGATACAACGTTGGACGCAACTCCAGAACCTGAGCGGTGTATTGCTGTTTTTGGTTATCTTTATCCCCAGCGCTAAAACCTTGCCCCCAGTAGTAGGTTGGAGTATCCGTTAATGCGCCATTGAGAAAAAATCGCCACCGATCGTCGGCAAAAAATGCGTAATTTTGCATCGTGATACCGAATGCGCCAGTTGAGCTAAAATAGCCGCTGAGCGTCAGCGTCGAGTTTTGGCTTACCGTATCATTCGGGTCAGGGCGATACATCCCCACCACCGCTGTACCGATCCCTAACCCCAGCTCCGGGGTATAAAACGGTCCCGGCATTACGCCCCAGTCAATGCCTTTGCTGGCGTCAAAGCTATCACTGGCACCCAACTTATTTAGCCAACCGTCAACTTCGCCTCGGCTTGGCAACGCTGCCCGCACTGTACAGGAGAGCATGTTGAACAGCAGGAAGAGGGTAAGACGGCTCAAAAGCGATACTCTCCCGCCATGAAGAAACTGTTACGTTCAGCAAAGCCGATTTCGGTCGTGACGTTGAAGTTCCGGGTAATTTCATACTGTGCGCCCACCAGCACGTTCCAGGGGGATTGCAGATGCTGTTTAACGTCAAAGCGACCATTACCGTCTTTGTTGGCAATATCAACGAGTCTTTGCAGCGTTTCAGACGGCATGGTGAGGTCGTTAAGGCTACCGCTAAATTCTTGCTGCACGTCCTGGTACATACTGCCAACCCATAGATTCAACTTTCCGGATGGCAGGTGCAGCGCATCCACACTGGGGGTGGTAAAGCGATATCCGATGCGCGGAGAAAGAGTTAAGGCGTCAATACTCCCATCCAGAATATCGAACCGCGTCTGGGTGTAGTTGGCATCAAAAGCAGTAAACCAGTTGCCTACACCGCCGACCAACGTCGTCCCTACGCCGTAGGTGGTGCCTTTAAAGTCGAGCTGAAACGCCAGATTCTGCAAACTGCTTGGTGTGCGGTCTTTAAGGGGGCCTTTTATCCCGACGCCTATTTGCGAAACGGAGTGGCCATCGGTATAGCCAATAAGGCCATAGACATTCATAAACGGCAGCAGCCAGGCATCCAGCTTCAGCGTTTCGGTTTTACTGCGTTCACGCGTATTGCCGACGCTAATTTTAAACGCGTTATCCAGTGAGCGGCCACCGAGGGAAAGACCGTTGAAGTTAATACTATCCACATTAATATTTTGTCGGATATTCATGTAGTTAATATTCACGCCAAACGGTGCCGGTAGTTCATATCCGCGCTTACGCGCTTCATCGCCTAAAAAGGGCAAAATGGTGTGGTTTTCGGCAGGTTTAACCGTCGTTTTTTCCGGTACAGGCGCAGACAGACCGTCATCCTGATAGCCAAAGAGAGGTGTAATAGTTGAGCTGGAATCCGTCGCGGCACTGGCATGAAAAACCAGACAGGAAGACGTTATCAACACCACGCGGATGCTTGTGTTTGTCATAAGAAAGTTTAGTAGCAGGCAGGAATTGCCCAGATATAAAAGAAGAAGGGAGAGTATAGAAGTTACGTACTATGTGGAGGTATTAATGTGCGGTTTCACATCTGATAATATAAATATATGTTTTATAACATTTTAATGTTAATGCCCAGCCGAGGCCAGGCATAACACGCATCAGGAAAGGACGTATTTCTCAATCGCCCAGGCGACGCCATCTTCAAGGTTAGATTTCGTCACGAAGTTGGCGATTTCTTTGACTGACGGAATAGCGTTATCCATGGCAACGCCCACCCCTGCGTATTCAATCATCGCGATGTCGTTTTCCTGATCGCCAATCGCCATCACCTCTTCGGCTTTAATGCCTAACGCATCGGCCAGCGATTTTACGCCCGTCCCTTTATTGACGCGTTTATCGAGGATTTCGAGGAAATACGGCGCACTTTTCAGCACGGTGTACTTCTCTTTTACTTCCGCAGGTAGACGAGAGATAGCTTTATCGAGGATCTCCGGCTCGTCAATCATCATCACTTTCAGGAACTGGGTTGCAGGATCCATTTTCTCGGCTTCGCAGAACACCAACGGAATCGTCGCAACAAACGATTCGTGTACCGTGTAGTAGCTGATATCACGGTTCGCGGTATACAGCGTATTGCGATCGAGGGCGTGGAAATGCGAGCCGACTTCCCGGGAGAGCTGCTCCAGGTAACGATAATCATCATAGCTCAGCGCGGTTTGCGCCACGGTACTGCCATCCCCTGCTTTCTGCACCAGCGCACCGTTGTAGGTAATGCAGTAGTCACCGGGTTGTTCCATATGTAGTTCTTTCAGATAGCTGTGAACGCCGGCATACGGGCGTCCCGTGGTCAGCACCACATTCACGCCACGCGCGCGTGCCGCGGCAATCGCCGTTTTAACCGCTGGTGAAATGGTGTGATCGGGCAGCAGAAGTGTGCCATCCATGTCGATAGCAATAAGTTTGATAGCCATGAGTTCCCCGGATTAAATGAGTCCGTCCTCATGCTAACGCGATTCCGCTCAAAAAACAGCTACGAAAAGGGGGATAGAAAGGGGAATCGAGATTCCCCTTTTTGTAGATTGGTTGTCGTTTGTAGGTCTGATAAGCAACGCGCCATCAGGCACAATACAACGTCTTGCCGGATGGCGGCGTAAACCGCCTTATCCGGCCTACAGATTGGCTTAAATATCGATGTTCGCCGCTTTCAGGGCGTTTTCTTCGATAAATGCGCGACGCGGTTCAACGGCATCGCCCATCAGCGTGGTGAACAGCTGGTCGGCAGCAATCGCATCCTTCACGGTAACGCGCAGCATACGACGGCTTTCCGGATCCATGGTGGTTTCCCACAGCTGTTCCGGGTTCATCTCGCCCAGACCTTTATATCGCTGGATAGCGAGGCCACGACGAGACTCTTTCTGCAGCCATTCCAGCGCCTGCTCAAAGCTGGCAACCGGCTGGCGACGCTCGCCACGTTCGATAAACGCATCGTCTTCGATCAGCCCACGCAGCTTCTCGCCAAGCGTACAAATACGATGGTACTCGCCACCGGTCACAAATTCATGCTCCAATGGATAGTCAGTATCGACACCGTGGGTACGCACCCGGATCACCGGTTCGAACAGGTTCAGTTCAGCGTCTTTACGCACGAAGCTATTCCAGGTGCTGCCGTGCATTTCGTTTTCATTAAGCACGTTAACCAACTGGGAAACCCAGGCCGTAACTTTCGCTTCATCAGCCAAATCAGCTTCTGGCAGCGTCGGTTGATAAACCAGCTCTTTCAGCAGCGCTTTCGGGAAACGACGTTCCATACGGCCAATCATTTTCTGCGTCGCGTTGTATTCAGAAACCAGTTTCTCTAACGACTCACCGGAAAGGGCTGGTGCGCTAGCGTTGGTGTGCAGCGTTGCGCCATCCAGAGCGATAGAGATCTGATACTGATCCATCGCTTCGTCATCTTTAATGTACTGTTCCTGCTTGCCTTTTTTCACTTTGTACAGCGGTGGCTGTGCAATGTAAACGTGGCCGCGTTCAACGATTTCCGGCATCTGACGATAGAAGAAGGTCAACAGTAGCGTACGAATGTGCGAGCCGTCGACGTCGGCATCGGTCATGATGATGATGCTGTGATAACGCAGTTTGTCCGGGTTGTACTCGTCACGACCGATGCCACAGCCGAGCGCGGTGATCAGCGTCGCGACTTCCTGAGAGGAGAGCATCTTGTCAAAGCGCGCTTTCTCGACGTTGAGGATTTTACCCTTCAGCGGCAGAATCGCCTGGTTTTTACGGTTACGGCCCTGCTTAGCAGAACCGCCCGCGGAGTCCCCTTCCACAAGGTACAGTTCGGACAACGCCGGGTCGCGTTCCTGACAGTCCGCCAGCTTGCCCGGCAGACCCGCTAAGTCCAGCGCGCCTTTACGACGGGTCATTTCACGCGCACGACGTGCAGCTTCACGAGCACGCGCAGCATCAATAATTTTGCCGACAACGATTTTCGCGTCAGACGGGTTTTCCAGCAGATATTCGCTCAGCAGTTCGTTCATCTGCTGTTCTACCGCCGATTTCACCTCAGAGGAGACCAGCTTGTCTTTGGTCTGTGAGGAGAACTTCGGATCCGGTACTTTCACGGAAACAACGGCAATCAGGCCTTCACGGGCATCGTCACCGGTAGCACTGACTTTCGCTTTTTTGCTGTAGCCTTCTTTGTCCATGTAGGCGTTCAGGGTACGGGTCATCGCCGCACGGAAGCCTGCAAGGTGAGTACCGCCGTCACGCTGTGGAATGTTGTTGGTGAAGCAGTAGATGTTTTCCTGGAAACCATCGTTCCACTGCAGCGCAACTTCAACGCCGATACCGTCTTTTTCGGTGGAGAAGTAGAAGATATTCGGGTGGATCGGCGTTTTGTTTTTGTTGAGGTATTCAACAAACGCCTTGATGCCACCTTCGTAGTGGAAATGGTCTTCTTTGCCGTCACGCTTGTCGCGCAGACGAATAGAGACGCCGGAGTTCAGGAATGACAGCTCACGCAGACGTTTCGCCAGAATGTCGTATTCAAATTCAACAACATTGGTAAAGGTTTCGTGGCTTGGCCAGAAACGGACCTGAGTCCCGGTCAATTCTGTTTCGCCGGTTACTGCCAGCGGCGCCTGCGGCACACCGTGCACGTAAGTTTGCTGATGCACTTTGCCTTCACGACGAATCACCAGTTCCAGCTTCTGTGACAGGGCGTTAACGACGGAAACACCCACGCCGTGCAGACCGCCGGAAACTTTATAGGAGTTATCATCGAATTTACCGCCTGCGTGCAAAACGGTCATGATAACTTCCGCTGCCGAAACGCCCTCTTCCGGGTGAATACCGGTTGGGATACCACGGCCATCATCGGTAACGGACACGGAGTTGTCAGCGTGAATCGTTACCACGATATCTTTACAGTGACCCGCGAGCGCTTCGTCGATAGCGTTATCTACCACCTCGAATACCATGTGGTGCAGACCGGTGCCGTCATCCGTGTCGCCGATATACATACCCGGGCGCTTACGCACCGCATCCAGTCCTTTCAGGACTTTGATACTGGAGGAGTCATAAGAATTCGACATCAACGTTTCTCGCTCATTTTATCTTGGGTTAATCCGTTATTTTACCCTTTTCCACGGTAAACATCTTCGAATTTTCATCGGACATGTCTATAACGTGTTCAGCGCTTATTGCGCTGACAAAGACCTGAGATTGCGTGGCTTTTAAGCGGCTGGCCAGCAGTCCGCGACGCGCGTCATCCAGTTCAGAGGCAAAATCATCTATCAGGTACAGGCAGCGCCGCCCGCTTTCACGGGTCAGGAACTCCCCTTGCGCCAGACGTAAGGCGCACATCAGCAGCTTTAGCTGCCCACGCGACAACGTATCTTCCACCGGCGCACCGTCGGCGCGAATGCGGAAATCCGCCTTATGCGGGCCGTGCGCAGTGTAGGTCAACATGCGATCGCGTTCAAAACTGCGTTCCAGCACTTCGGCATAATCAGTCTCTTTCTCCCAGCCGCGCTGGAATGAGAAGGAGAGCGAAAACTCGGGAAGAAACTGCTGGCAGGTATCCGCCATATCCTGCGCGATACCGGCGCTGTACTCCGCGCGCCAGGTGCTGATTTGTTCCGCCAGTGGGATCAGTTCTTTATCCCACGGGCGCAGTTGCTCATAACGGCTCACCTGGCGCAGTGCTGCATTGCGCTGCTTGAGCAGTCGCTTCAGGTTACTCCAGGCGGTGAAAAATCCGACTTCATTGTGAAAGCATCCCCAGTCAAGGAATGCTCTTCTGTATTTGGGGCCGCCGTTGAGTAAAGTAAACCCCTCAGGCGTGATCAGCTGCATCGGCATCAGGTGCGCCAGTTCTGCGACCTTGTGCCCGTCAGTGCCGTCAATGCGCACTTTGCTGTCGCCCAGTTTGTCTTTCGTCAGGCCAATCGACGTCTCACGTTCTTCACCCTGCAAACGCCCGTGTAAAACAAACGACTCCTGCTCGTGGCGAATCACGCGGCCAATCTGCAAACTGCGAAACGCCCGGCCATGGCCGAGCGTATAGATGGCTTCCAGCACACTGGTTTTGCCGCTGCCGTTCGCGCCAACCAGGAAGTTAAAGCCAGGGGATAAAGCGAGATCCGCATTTTCAATATTGCGGAAATCTTTAATCAGGAGTCGGGATAGCGACATATCAACTCATAACCAGGGCGTTATCGTCGCAGTTAGTCTGGTTACGGCCAGCGCACAGCAACCGGAGCGTACTGAAGTACGTGAGGATTGCGAGCACTGCCCGGAGCCAGAATAACAAGTAAGATAGCCCGATATTCTTTACAAGCGCATAGGCATGACGACATAGGCTGCAGATTGTGACGCTGCATCTTCAATCTGTACGCTCGATACGGAATCGGTCAGCAGAATACGCACGTTCTCGCACTTCAGCGCGTTCAGAACGTCCAGTACGTAGCTCACGTTAAAGCCGATTTCCAGTTCTGTACCAGGATAGGAGACATCCAGAATTTCTTCTGCTTCTTCCTGCTCCGGGTTGTTGGCGGTGATTTTGAGCTGGTTTTCGCTGACATACAGACGCACGCCGCGGAATTTCTCGTTCGAGAGGATCGCCGCACGCGCAAACGCCTGTTTGAGGATATCGCAACCGGCTTCCAGATGCTTGTCCGGATTCTTCGGCAATACGCGGCGATAATCCGGGAAACGGCCATCAACCAGCTTAGAGGTGAAGATGAAGTCACCAACGTGCGCACGAATGTTGTTGCTGCCAATCTGCACGCGCAGCGGGTTATCGCCGCCGTCGAGCATACGCATCAGTTCAATCACACCTTTACGCGGTACGATCACCGAATGGCTTGGCAACGGCTGACCAACAGGCATTGAACAAACCGCCAGGCGGTGACCGTCGGTCGCCACGGTACGCAGCTCTTCCCCTTCGGTTTCAAACAGCATGCCGTTTAAGTAGTAACGTACGTCCTGATGCGCCATCGAAAACTGCGTGGCTTCAATCAGGCGCTTCATCGTCGCCTGCGGCAGGGTGAATTCGACTTCGCTCTGCCAGTCGTCCAGATTCGGGAAGTCGGCGGCAGGCAGCGTAGACAGCGAGAAACGGCTGCGGCCAGAACGCACCAGCATACGGTCGCCTTCCAGTTGAACGGCAATTTCCGCGCCTTCCGGCAATCCACGGCAAATATCGAAGAATTTACGCGCCGGAACGGTGGTCGCGCCAGGTTCATGGGGCTGGATCAGCGCCACGCGCGCCACCATCTCCATTTCGAGATCGGTACCGGTCAGCGAAAGCGTGCCGTCAGCAACCTGCAGCAGCAGGTTTCCGAGAATAGGCAGTGTAGGACGTCCACCCAGCGGGCCGCTGACCTGCTGAAGCGGTTTTAATAAATGTTCACGTTCAACGGTAAATTTCATAGCGTCACGAAGATAATGTTCTGATTAAATTGGAGAAATCTTCTTTAATATCATGGCTTTCTTCACGCAACTGCTCAATCTTGCGGCAGGCATGAAGCACGGTAGTATGGTCACGCCCACCAAACGCGTCGCCAATTTCCGGCAGACTGTGGTTAGTGAGCTCTTTTGCCAGCGCCATCGCCATCTGGCGCGGGCGAGCTACCGAGCGAGATCGACGCTTAGAAAGCAGATCCGCAATTTTGATTTTGTAATACTCCGCCACCGTCTTCTGGATATTGTCGATGGTGACCAGCTTTTCCTGCAAAGCCAGCAGATCGCGCAGCGCTTCGCGCACGAAATCAATAGTAATCGCCCGGCCGGTAAAATTGGCGTTGGCGATCACGCGGTTCAGTGCGCCTTCCAGCTCACGTACGTTAGAGCGTAGACGCTTGGCAATAAAGAACGCGACTTCACCCGGCAGACGAATGTCGTTTTCGTCGGCTTTTTTCATCAGGATCGCAACACGCGTTTCCAGTTCAGGCGGTTCGATCGCGACGGTCAGTCCCCAGCCAAAGCGGGATTTCAGACGATCTTCAACGCCGTTGATCTCCTTCGGATAGCGATCCGAGGTCAGGATGATCTGCTGATTGCCTTCCAGCAGGGCGTTAAAGGTGTGGAAAAACTCTTCCTGCGATCGCTCTTTATTCGCGAAGAATTGGATATCGTCAATCAGCAGCGCGTCAACGGAACGGTAGTAGCGTTTAAACTCTTCGATCGCGTTGTTTTGCAGGGCTTTGACCATGTCCTGCACAAAACGCTCGGAGTGCATATACACCACTTTGGCGTTTGGCTTACGCGCCATAATGCCGTTACCGACAGCGTGCAACAGGTGGGTTTTACCCAGACCCGTACCGCCATAAAGGAATAACGGATTGTAGGCGCCGCCAGGATTGTCCGCCACCTGACGTGCCGCCGCGCGCGCCAGTTGGTTAGATTTACCTTCAACGAAGTTATCAAACGTGTGTTTGACGTTGACGTTAGAACGATAGGTAGGTTCTGCCGGAGCCGGGACGTTATCCCAGCCTGGACGCGCCGCCGGAGCAGCACGTTGTGGTTGCACTTGCTGAGCCACGTGGGCGGGCGCAACAACATTGTTGACCGGCGTTTTCAGCGTTTGCGTGACGGGTTTAGTACCGACTTCAAAGCGCAGCTGTGGGGCATCCGCTCCACAGAAATTATTGAGTAATCCATTAATATTATTAAGGTATTTATCCCTTACCCAATCGAGCACGAAACGGTTTGGCGCATACAAAGCCAGCGTGTTATCGCTCAGTTCCGCCTGCAACGGGCGTATCCACATACTGAACTCTGTGGCTGGTAACTCATCCTGCAATCGGGCAAGACACTGCTGCCAAAGCGAAAGTGACACGGCGGACTCCACTCGAACAAAAGTCGATAAATGACAAAGGCTGAAACATTCATGATTGTTGACGCACATCGACAAGACCCTATGCAAAGGGTGACGTGCGAATTGCTATCTGCAATTTTTACCCGATCAGGATCCATTGAAACGATCAGGACCGCGGATCATAGCGTAAACTGAGAAAGAGATCTTCTGTTTCTCACAGATTCTTCCCGATTTATCCACAGGATGATCCAGAATCGGCTAAGTGTAAACGATCCTGGAGAAGTGCTGCAGGTTTTAGCGCGCATATTGAAAAAATTAATGAGTAAAGATGCTTTACTGCTTAAACGATCTAATAAAGATCCCGTGCGATCCTTGCGCTTTATCCACCAGCCCGTATAATTCTTACCCCCAGCGAGTAACGGTCGCCTTACGGCGTCAACGCTGCCTGTTTTTTACGCGAAACCATGCGGAAAAAAGCGGGAAATAAGGAAAGAGAATTGACTCCGGAGTGTACAATTATTACAATCCGGCCTCTTTAATCACCCACACTGTGGCGTAAGTCGTTCGAAATTCGTTCGGGTATACGCAAAAGTCAGTGAATTTATTCAAGTTTAGGTAGAAATCGCCATGAAACGCACTTTTCAACCGTCTGTACTGAAGCGCAACCGTTCTCACGGCTTCCGTGCTCGTATGGCTAATAAAAATGGTCGTCAGGTTCTGGCACGTCGTCGTGCTAAAGGCCGTTCTCGTCTGACCGTTTCTAAGTAATAAAAGCTAGCCCCTGAGTGGTTAAGCTCGCATTTCCCAGGGAGTTACGTTTGTTAACTCCCACTCATTTCACATTCGTCTTCCAGCAGCCACAACGGGCTGGCACGCCGCAAATCACCATCCTCGGCCGCCTGAATTCGCTGGGGCATCCCCGTATCGGTCTTACAGTCGCCAAGAAAAATGTTAAACGTGCGCATGAACGCAATCGGATTAAACGTCTGACGCGTGAAAGCTTCCGTTTACGTCAGCACGAGCTTCCAGCAATGGATTTCGTGGTGGTGGCGAAAAAAGGGGTTGCTGACCTCGATAACCGTGCTCTCTCGGAAGCGTTGGAAAAATTATGGCGTCGCCATTGTCGCCTGGCTCGCGGGTCCTGATAGCCCTCATTCGGGTCTATCAACGCCTGATCAGTCCGCTGCTTGGGCCGCATTGCCGTTTCACTCCAACCTGTTCGAGCTACGGAATTGAGGCATTGCGCAGGTTTGGAGTGATAAAAGGCAGTTGGTTGACGGTGAAACGCGTATTAAAATGCCACCCTTTACACCCTGGTGGTGACGATCCCGTCCCGCCCGGACCATTTGATACCAGAGAACACTAACGATGGATTCGCAACGCAATCTTTTAGTCATCGCTTTGCTGTTCGTGTCTTTCATGATCTGGCAAGCCTGGGAGCAGGATAAAAACCCGCAACCTCAGGCCCAACAGACCACGCAGACAACGACCACCGCAGCGGGTAGCGCCGCAGACCAGGGCGTACCGGCCAGTGGCCAGGGGAAACTGATTACGGTTAAAACTGACGTGCTTGATCTGACCATCAACACCCGTGGTGGTGATGTGGAACAGGCTTCACTGCCAGCTTACCCGAAAGAACTCGGTTCTACCGAACCGTTCCAGTTACTGGAAACCACGCCACAGTTCATCTACCAGGCACAGAGTGGCCTGACAGGTCGTGACGGCCCGGATAACCCGGCTAACGGCCCACGTCCGCTGTACAACGTCGATAAAGACGCGTTTGTACTGGCTGACGGTCAGAACGAACTGCAGATCCCGATGACCTATACTGACGCAGCGGGTAACACATTCACTAAAACGTTTGTTCTTAAGCGTGGTGAATATGCTGTCAACGTTAACTACAGCGTGCAGAACGCCGGCGAAAAACCGCTGGAAATCTCCACCTTTGGTCAGTTGAAGCAATCCATCAATCTGCCATCTCATCGCGACACCGGTAGCAGCAACTTTGCGCTGCACACCTTCCGTGGCGCGGCGTACTCCACGCCGGATGAGAAGTATGAGAAATACAAATTCGACACCATTGCTGAAAACGAAAACCTGAACGTCAATGCTAAAGACGGCTGGGTCGCAATGCTGCAACAGTATTTCGCAACGGCATGGGTTCCGCGTAACGACGGCACCAACAACTTCTATACCGCTAACCTGGGTAACGGCATTGCCGCTATCGGCTATAAATCACAGCCGGTACTGGTACAGCCTGGCCAGACTGGCGCGATGACCAGCACCCTGTGGGTCGGCCCGGAAATTCAGGATAAAATGGCGGCCGTTGCACCGCACCTGGATCTGACCGTGGATTACGGCTGGTTGTGGTTCATTTCTCAGCCGCTGTTTAAACTGCTGAAGTGGATCCATAGCTTCCTGGGTAACTGGGGCTTCTCCATCATCGTTATCACCTTTATCGTTCGTGGCATCATGTACCCGCTGACCAAAGCGCAGTACACCTCCATGGCGAAGATGCGTATGCTGCAGCCAAAGATTCAGGCTATGCGTGAACGTCTGGGCGATGACAAACAGCGTCAGAGCCAGGAAATGATGGCCCTGTACAAAGCTGAGAAGGTAAACCCGCTGGGCGGCTGCTTCCCGCTGATCATCCAGATGCCAATCTTCCTGGCGTTGTACTACATGCTGATGGGCTCCATTGAACTGCGTCATGCGCCGTTCGCCCTGTGGATCCATGACCTGTCTGCACAGGACCCGTACTACATCCTGCCGATTCTGATGGGCGTGACGATGTTCTTCATTCAGAAGATGTCTCCGACCACTGTAACCGACCCGATGCAGCAGAAGATCATGACCTTCATGCCGGTCATCTTCACCGTGTTCTTCCTGTGGTTCCCGTCAGGTCTGGTGCTGTACTATATCGTCAGCAACCTGGTAACCATTATTCAGCAGCAGCTGATTTACCGTGGTCTGGAGAAACGTGGCCTGCATAGCCGCGAGAAGAAAAACTCCTGATTCGGTGTAGGCCGGATTAGGCGAAGCCGCCATCCGGCAAACGGAACATAAAGTAAAGGGCGGTCATTAGACCGCCTTTTTTATTGCATTAAGAAGAGACAAACCATGAGCCATAACGACACCATCGTCGCTCAGGCCACCCCACCGGGACGTGGTGGCGTGGGTATCCTGCGTATCTCCGGCCTGAAAGCGCGTGAGGTCGCAGAAACCGTACTTGGGAAACTGCCCAAACCGCGTTATGCCGATTATCTGCCGTTCAAAGACGCGGATGGCAGCGCGCTGGATCAGGGGATTGCCTTGTGGTTCCCCGGCCCAAACTCCTTTACCGGCGAAGACGTTTTAGAGCTTCAGGGCCACGGCGGTCCAGTGATTCTTGACCTGCTGCTCAAACGTATTCTGACCATTCCCGGGCTGCGCATTGCCAGACCGGGTGAATTCTCCGAGCGAGCGTTTCTCAATGATAAGCTCGATTTAGCCCAGGCCGAGGCGATTGCCGACCTGATCGATGCCAGCTCAGAGCAAGCCGCTCGCTCGGCGCTGAACTCGTTGCAGGGCGCATTTTCCGCACGGGTAAATCATCTTGTGGAAGCGCTCACTCACCTGCGCATCTATGTTGAAGCAGCGATCGACTTCCCGGATGAAGAAATCGACTTCCTGTCTGACGGCAAGATTGAAGCGCAACTCAACAGCGTTATCAGCGATCTTGATGCCGTGCGTGCGGAAGCGCGTCAGGGCAGCCTGCTGCGCGAAGGGATGAAGGTGGTGATTGCCGGGCGTCCAAACGCCGGGAAATCAAGCCTGCTGAACGCGCTGGCTGGCCGTGAGGCGGCCATTGTCACCGACATTGCCGGGACGACCCGCGACGTGCTGCGTGAGCATATTCACATCGATGGCATGCCGCTACACATCATCGACACCGCCGGTTTGCGCGATGCCAGCGACGAAGTGGAACGCATCGGTATCGAACGTGCCTGGCAGGAAATTGAACAGGCCGACCGTGTACTGTTTATGGTTGATGGCACTACCACTGACGCCGTGGACCCGGCAGATATCTGGCCAGACTTTATTGCCCGTCTGCCAGCCAAACTGCCGATCACCGTGGTGCGTAACAAAGCGGATATTACCGGTGAGACGCTGGGCCTTAGCGAAGTAAATGGCCACTCACTGGTTCGCCTCTCCGCGCGTACCGGTGAAGGCGTTGACGTACTGCGTAATCATCTCAAACAGAGCATGGGCTTTGAAACCAATATGGAAGGCGGCTTCCTGGCCCGTCGTCGTCACCTGCAGGCGCTGGCAGAAGCTGCAGAGCATCTCGAGCAGGGTAAAGCCCAACTGCTCGGAGCATGGGCCGGAGAATTGCTGGCTGAGGAGCTACGCCTTGCGCAGCAGAACCTCAGTGAGATCACCGGAGAATTTACCTCCGACGATCTGCTGGGACGGATTTTCTCCAGCTTCTGTATCGGTAAGTAACGTTGTGTTGCCCGGTGGCGTGATGCTAACCGGGCCTACAGGCCTCGTAGGCCCGATAAGGCGTTTACGCCGCCATCCGGCAACAACTATTTCCCATGGGGAAATCACTGTTGTCCAAATGGCAACTCGTGCAGTTGACTCTCTGACCGTATGCTTAGCGCCACATTTCTTATGAGGTCGCTATGACACGCTTTCTAATCTGCAGTTTCGCCCTGGTTCTTCTTTATCCTGCCGGTATTGATATGTATCTGGTGGGGCTGCCCCGTATTGCTGCCGATTTACAGGCCAGCGAGGCGCAACTGCATATCGCGTTTTCGGTATATCTGGCAGGAATGGCGACGGCGATGCTGTTCGCCGGTAAAATTGCCGACCAGTCAGGTCGCAAACCGGTCGCCATAGTCGGCGCACTCATCTTTATTTTCGCCTCTGCGCTATGTTCTTTCGCTGAAAGCGGTACACCATTCCTCATAGGTCGTTTTATTCAGGGCGTAGGTGCGGGCTGTTGCTACGTGGTGGCTTTCGCCATCCTGCGCGACACACTCGACGATCGCCGTCGGGCGAAGGTACTGTCGTTGTTGAACGGTATTACCTGTATCGTGCCGGTGCTGGCTCCAGTGATGGGGCATCTGATCATGCTCAAATACCCGTGGCAGAGCCTGTTCTACACGATGATGGGAATGGGGGTGGCTGTTTGCCTGCTGTCGGTGTTTGTCCTGCGAGAATCGCGCCCAGCAACGCTTATGGCGACGACGGAAAAGAACCACACGACCGAATCACTGGTAAACCGCTTTTTCTTAAGCCGTCTGGCCATTACCACCCTCAGCGTGTCGGTGATCCTGACCTTCGTGAATACGTCTCCGGTGCTGCTGATGGAAGTGATGGGCTTCGACCGTGGCGAGTACGCCACTACGATGGCCATGACCGCAGGCATCAGTATGGCGGTCTCTTTCTCTACGCCATTTGCTCTGAGCGTATTTAAGCCTCGCGTTCTGATGCTGACCTCACAGGTGTTGTTTCTGTGTGCCGGCGTGGTGTTAACCCTTGCCACTTCACACGCAGTAACGCTTTTCGGGCTGACGTTAATCTGCGCTGGATTCTCGGTCGGCTTCGGTGTTGCGATGAGCCAGGCGCTTGGGCCGTTCTCGCTGCGCGCGGGCGTCGCCAGCTCGGCATTAGGTATTGCCCAGGTTTGCGGTTCCTCGCTGTGGATTTGGCTGGCGGCGGTTCTTGGCCTTGATGCGCTGAATATGCTGATCGGGATTCTGATTGGCTGTAGCATAGTGAGTATCATGCTGATTATCACTGTTGCACCTAACCGGTCCGCGCCAACTCATGAAGAAATCCCTCAGCAGTCTCGATCTTAATTTATTGCTCTGCCTGCAGCTGTTGATGCAGGAACGCAGCGTCACTAAAACCGCCAAACGGATGAACGTCACGCCGTCGGCGGTCAGTAAGTCGCTGTCGAAGCTGCGGACCTGGTTTGATGATCCCTTGTTTGTGAACACCCCGCTGGGGCTATCGCCGACGCCGCTGATGGTCAGCATGGAGCAGAGCCTTGCTGAATGGATGCAGATGGGCAATCAGTTGCTCGATAAGCCGCACCATGAGTCTCCACGCGGGCTGAAGTTTGATCTGGCGGCCGAAACGCCGTTAGTGATGATCATGTTCAATGCGCTCTCCCAGCAGATTTATCAGCGCTATCCCCAGGCAACAATCAAAATACGCAACTGGGACTATGACTCGCTGGATGCCATTATTCGCGGTGAAGTGGATATTGGCTTTACCGGGCGCGAAAGTCATCCGCGTTCGCGCGAACTGCTGAGTTTGTTGCCATTGTCGATCGACCATGAAGTGCTGTTTTCCGATCTGCCCTGCGTCTGGCTACGTGAAGATCATCCCGCACTGCAGGAAGAGTGGAATCTGGACACCTTTCTGCGCTATCCGCACATCAGCATTAGCTGGGAGCAAAGCGATACATGGGCGCTGGATGAAGTCCTGCAAGAAATGGGACGCGCACGCAATATCGCGTTATGTCTGCCCGGTTTTGAGCAATCGCTGTTTATGGCCGCGCAGCCGGATCACGCGCTGATAGCCACGGCACCGGTCTATTGCCAGCGTTATAACCAACTCCACCAGCTCCCACTCGTGGCGCGACCTATGCCATTTGATACGGCGCAACTGGAAAAAATGCGCGTACCGTTCACTCTTCTTTGGCATAAACGCAACAGCCACAATCCTAAGATCGTCTGGCTAAAAGACACGATCAAGGCGCTTTATCACGATATCTCCTGACGATCCTTCATTTTGGTGTTGCTAAATCGACCATTCTGGCAACAGAAATGTAAATATCGCGTAATGTCTCCCATTTTCGCTTAGTTTTTGGGCAGCAAAGCCTGCCCGGAAGCCGTGTAAATGTTACTCTGGTAATAATCACGGACCATTAATCACGGAGCGACAAATGGCGACACATTTTGCCAGAGGGATTCTTACGGAGGGACACCTGGTTTCAGCTCGCCTCCCTTCTCCATGTCATATCGAAGCAAGAGATCTACCCGCTCATCGCCGGACACGTTTCCTGGCTTCCCGAAGTCTTCTCGCTGAACTGATGTTTATGCTTTACGGCACCAGCACGCTGCCCGAAATTGTTACTCAGGCCAAAGGTAAGCCCGTTTTTCGCGATAAGAACCTGCCGGGTTTTTCGATTTCCTATGCCGGGAATATCGTCGGTGTTGTGCTAACAACTGAAGGAACGTGCGGCCTGGATATGGAACTTCAGCGGGCCACCCGCGGGTTTCACAATCCAAATTCAGTGGAAACGTGGCGCTTCTCCAGTAACGAAAACCTGTGGATCAATAACCAAAACGACCCCAACGAAGCACGCGCGCAGCTCATTACATTGCGCCAGAGCGTACTCAAACTCACTGGCGATGTGTGCAATGACGATCCGCGCGAGCTCCAGCTTTTACCCGGCGCAGGGCGCCTGAAATGTGCCCATGTGGCGCAGGTTGAAGCCATTTGCGATGCGGAAGATGTACTGGTGTGGTCAGTTGCGGTTACGCCAACCATTGAAAAACTCAAAGTTTGGGAGTTTGATGGTAAACAGGACTGGAAAATTTTGCCTGATATCCAGACTCGTGCCAATGAGCCAACGGGTCGTCTGATCCGGTTCTCTCAATTATGTGCAGCGAAGAGCCATACGCTTTGATTTAACCTTCATGATGAAACAGGAGTCACCATGTCTGAAACATTGAATGTTGTTACGTTACTGGGAAGTCTGCGCAAAGGTTCGTTTAATGGAATGGTTGCCCGTACGCTGCCCAAGATTGCTCCAGCGGGAATGGAAGTGAACGCGCTGCCGTCGATTGGTGATATCCCTCTGTACGATGCCGACCTCCAACAGGAAGAAGGTTTTCCGGCCAGCGTAGAAGCACTGGCTGAGCAAATCAGAAAGGCTGACGGTGTCGTCATCGTCACACCTGAATATAACTATTCTGTTCCGGGCGGACTGAAGAACGCCATCGACTGGCTGTCCCGCCTGCCCGATCAGCCATTATCGGGTAAGCCGGTGCTGATCCAGACCAGTTCTATGGGCGCTATTGGCGGCGCGCGCTGCCAGTATCATCTGCGTCAGATCCTGGTATTCCTCGACGCCATGGTAATGAACAAGCCGGAATTTATGGGCGGCGTCATTCAGAACAAAGTAGACCCGCAGACAGGTGAAGTGATCGACCAAAGCACGCTGGACCATCTGACCGGTCAACTGACCGCATTTGGCGACTACATTCAGCGCGTGAAAGCGTAAAAGAAAAAGCCCGGCGATATGCCGGGCTTGTTGATATATGGGCAAATAAACAGCGATTAGTGCGCGTCGATAAACACAATCTTCAGCACAAACAGCAGCGCGACAATGATGACGCACGGGCTGAGATCGCGGAAACGTCCGGTACCAATCTTCATCACGCAGTAAGAAATAAAGCCCAGCGCAATACCTTCGGTAATTGAGAAGCTAAAGGGCATCATCACGGCGGTAATAAACGCCGGAACCGCTTCTGTCAGGTCATCCCACTTCACGCGCGACAGGCTTGATGTCATCAGGACGCCAACGTAAATCAGCGCACCAGCGGCTGCATAGCCCGGTACCATCCCCGCCAGCGGCGACAGGAAGATAACCAGCAGGAACAGCAGGCCAACGACCACGGCAGTCAGACCGGTACGTCCACCGACCGAAACCCCGGAAGAAGATTCGATATACGCAGTAACGGAAGAAGTCCCGATAAACGCCCCGGTAACCGACGACACGCTATCCACATACAGCGCTTGCTTCATGCGCGGGAACTTGCCCTTCGCATCCGCCAGACCGGCTTTATCCGTAACGCCAATCAGCGTACCGGAGGAGTCGAACAGGTTAACCAGCATGAACGAGAAAATCACACCCGCCAGGCCAATGTTAAACGAACCGGCCAGGTCGACATGTCCGATAACGGACATCACGCTCGGTGGCGCAGAAACGATACCGTTGTAATGAACATCGCCAAGCATCCAGCCCAGCAGCGTGGTTACGACGATAGAAATCAGCACCGCCGCGTGAATGTTACGGGACGCCAGAATCGCGATGATAAAGAAGCCCAGGATACCGAGCAGTACGCTGTGGGACGTCAGGTTACCGATAGACACCAGCGTGTCTTTGTTGGCGACGATAACACCGGCGTTTTTCAGCCCCATCATGCCGATGAACAGACCAATACCGCTGGTGATCCCCACACGCAGGCTAACCGGGATATTGGCAATCATCCAGTAACGAACGCGGAAAATCGTCAGCAGCAGCAGACCAACAGCGCCCCAGAAGATAGCGCCCATACCAATCTGCCATGACAGCCCCATCGCGCCAACGACCACGAAAGCGAAGAATGCGTTCAGGCCCATAGCAGGCGCAAGTGCGACCGGCAGGTTGGCAAACAGGCCCATCAGGATGCTACCAAATGCAGCAATAAGGCAGGTGGTAACAAAGACAGCGCTGGTATCCATGCCAGCCACGCCAAGAATTTGCGGGTTAACAAAAACGATATACACCATCGTCAGGAAGGTCGTTAAACCGGCGATCACTTCGGTCCGTGCCGTCGTGCCATGTTCGCGCAGTTTGAACACGCGTTCCAGCATCCCCTGGCCAGAAGCCTGGGTTGTGTGTTGTTGACTCATTATCAATTTCCGAACAAGGAGGGAAAATTCGTCGCTATCCTATACCAAAATGCGACAATAGGGTTGGGTTATGAGCAACTTTTTTCATTGATTTTGCTTATACGGCAACGATTGCGTCGCCCAATAATGCATTACGAAAACGTTAAACTTGTTAAAACGGAAATGACATGTCCCAGATAGAAGCCGTATTTTTTGACTGTGACGGTACCCTTGTCGACAGTGAAGTGATTTGTTCTCGCGCGTATGTCAGCATGTTCCAGGCGTTTGGCATTACGCTCGATCTTGAAGAAATTTTCAAACGCTTCAAGGGGGTAAAGCTGTACGAGATCATCGACATTATCAACGAAGAGCACGGTGTCGAACTGGCAAAAGCCGATTTAGAACCGGTTTACCGCGCTGAGGTCGCACGTCTGTTCGATACGGAACTGGAGGTGATTGCCGGTGCCAATGCGCTACTGGACAGCATGGCCGTACCAATGTGTGTGGTCTCTAACGGTCCAGTCAGCAAAATGCAGCATTCGCTGGGTAAGCTGGGCATGTTGCACCATTTCCCTGATTTACTGTTCAGCGGCTACGATATTCAGCGTTGGAAGCCCGATCCGGCCCTGATGTTCCATGCGGCGAAAGCGATGGACGTTAACGTTGAGAACTGCATTCTGGTTGATGATTCCAGCGCAGGTGCGCAGGCGGGGATTGCCGCCGGGATGGAAGTGTTCTACTTCTGCGCCGATCCGCATAACAAACCGATCGATCATCCAAAAGTGACGACGTTTACCGATCTGGCACAGTTGCCGGAATTGTGGAAAGCGCGGGGTTGGAATATCGTCGAATAAACAGTAGGCCCGATAAGCAAAGCGCCATCAGGCGAATAGCGCAGAATGCCGGATGCGGCGTAACACCTTATCCGGCCTACAATAGCGACGCCGGGGGATCCCGGCGAACGCAACAAACTGCTTATTCCTTCGGATCTTTGCCCGCCAGCAGCTTATCCAGCTCATCCCCGCCCACGTGACGGAAGTCTTGTCCCTTCACGAAGTAGAAGATGTATTCGCAGATATTCTGGCAGCGGTCACCGATACGTTCGATGGAACGTGCGCAGAACAGCGCGGTCAGCACGCTTGGAATGGTACGTGGGTCTTCCATCATATAAGTCATCAGCTGACGCACGATGCCTTCATATTCCTGGTCAACTTTCTTATCTTCGCGATAAATACGCACTGCTTCGTCCAGATCCATACGCGCAAACGCATCCAGCACGTCATGCAGCATTTGTACGGTGTGGCGGCCCAGTGATTCCAGGCTTACCAGCAGCGGCTGGTGCTGTTGCGAGAACTTCTCCAGCGCGGTACGGCAAATTTTGTCCGCCACGTCGCCAATACGTTCCAGCTCAGCGATGGTTTTGATAATCGCCATCACCAGACGCAGGTCGCTCGCTGTCGGTTGACGCTTGGCGATGATACGCACGCAGGCTTCGTCGATCGCCACTTCCATCATGTTGACGTTCTTATCGCCTTCAATGACGCGTTTTGCCAGCTCGCTGTCCTGGTTGTGCATCGCCGTGATTGCATCAGAAAGCTGCTGCTCGACCATGCCGCCCATGGTCATCACCTGGGTACGGATGCTTTCCAGCTCTGCATTGAACTGGCCGGAAATATGTTTATTAAGGTTAAGGTTATCCACAACAAGCTCCTGAATCAGCCGTAACGACCGGTGATGTAATCTTCAGTTTGTTTCTTCGCGGGCTTGGTGAACAGATCGTCCGTGTTGCTGAACTCAATCAACTCGCCCAGGTACATAAATGCCGTGTGATCGGAACAACGCGCAGCCTGCTGCATGTTGTGGGTAACGATAACGACGGTGTAATCCTCTTTCAGCTCAGTGATCAGCTCTTCGATACGCCCGGTAGAAATAGGGTCGAGCGCTGAACATGGCTCATCAAGCAGAAGCACTTCCGGGCGAATGGCGATACCACGCGCAATACACAGACGCTGCTGCTGACCACCCGAGAGAGAGTACCCGCTCTGGTGTAATTTATCTTTGGTTTCGTTCCACAATGCGGCCTTGGTCAATGCCCACTGCACACGCTCGTCCATATCTGCACGCGAGAGTTTCTCAAACAGACGTACGCCAAAAGCAATGTTGTCGTAGATGGACATCGGGAACGGCGTCGGCTTCTGAAATACCATGCCCACTTTGGCACGCAGCAGAGCGATATCCTGGGTATTGGTGAGAATATTGTCGCCATCCAGCAGGATTTCACCTTCCGCACGCTGCTCCGGGTACAGTTCAAACATTTTGTTGAACGTACGCAGCAGCGTCGATTTACCACAGCCTGACGGCCCGATAAACGCCGTTACCTGGTTTTTAGCTATATCCAGGTTGATGTTCTTCAGGGCATGGAATTTGCCATAGTAGAAGTTCAAATCACGAACCTGAATCTTACCCGGGGCAGTATCAACCATACTCATTTCAATCTCTTCCTCATCCGGCGCCGCATCAGCCACGCCGTAAAAATTAACCGTGTTTCTTCTTCGCGAAAATGACGCGCGCCAGAATGTTCAGCAGCAGTACGCACAAGGTAATAATCAGTACCCCGGCCCAGGCCAGTTGCTGCCACTCAGCAAACGGGCTCATCGCAAACTTAAAGATAGTGACCGGCAGGTTGGCGATAGGCTGCATCATGTCGGTGCTCCAGAACTGGTTGGAGAGCGACGTAAACAGCAGCGGAGCCGTTTCACCTGCGATACGAGCAATCGCTAACAGAACGCCTGTAATGATCCCCGAGACAGACGCCTTCAGGGTGATAGCAGAAATCATCTTCCATTTCGGCGTACCCAGTGCATAGGCCGCTTCACGCAGGCTATCCGGCACCAGCTTGAGCATGTTCTCCGTGGTACGGATAACAATGGGCACCTGCAGCAGCGCCAGCGCGATAACGCCCGCCCAGCCAGAGAAGTGCTCCATTTTTGCTACCACGATGGTGTAAACGAACAGACCGACTACGATTGATGGCGCAGACAGCAGAATGTCATTGATAAAGCGGATAACCTCAGCCAGCCAGGACTTACGTCCGTACTCTGCCAGGTAGATACCCGCCATAATGCCAAGCGGTGTACCAAAGACGGTCGCCCACAGAATTAACAGTCCGCTACCGGCCAGGGCGTTCGCCAGACCACCACCCGCCGTATTCGGCGGAGGCGTCATTTCGGTGAACAGCGCCAGCGACATACCGTCAATACCACGGGTGATCGTGGACATCAGGATCCAAATGAGCCAGAACAGACCGAACGCCATGGTCGCCATAGAGAGCGTCAGCGCGATGCGGTTCTTCAGACGGCGACGTGCCTGCATTTTACGGCGGGACTCCGCCAGCGCAGTGGTGTTTTGCATTTCAAGCGTAGCCATTAGCGTGCCCCCTCGTTCTTCGCAAGGCGCATGATCATGAACTTAGACGCCGCCAGTACGATGAAGGTGATCACAAACAGAATCAGACCCAGTTCCATCAACGCAGCAACGTGCAGCCCCGATTCCGCTTCGGCAAATTCATTCGCCAGCGCAGAGGTAATACTGTTGCCCGGCATGTACAGCGAGGCGCTATCGAGCTGGTAGGTGTTACCAATGATAAAGGTGACCGCCATGGTTTCACCCAGCGCGCGGCCCAGACCCAGCATCACACCGCCGATCACACCATTTTTGGTGAACGGCAGGACGATACGCCAGATAACTTCCCAGGTGGTACAGCCGATGCCGTAGGCTGACTCTTTCATAAGCACCGGCGTTTGTTCGAACACATCACGCATAACCGCAGCAATGTACGGAATGATCATGATAGCGAGGATCACACCAGCCGCCAGAATACCGATACCAAACGCCGGGCCAGCGAACAGTGCACCAACAAACGGAATGTTGGAAAGGATGTTTCCGACCGGCTCCTGGAAGTACGTCGCAAACAGCGGGGCAAAGATAAACAGGCCCCACATGCCGTATACGATGCTCGGAATTGCTGCCAGCAGTTCAATAGCGATACCCAGCGGACGACGCAGCCAACCGGGTGCAAGTTCAGTCAGGAACAGCGCAATGCCGAAACTCACCGGAACGGCAATCAGCAATGCAATAAACGAGGTGACCAGCGTACCGTAAATCGGTACCAGCGCGCCGTAGATATCGTTCGGCGCATCCCAGTCTTTGGTCCACAAAAAGGAGAAACCAAATTTCTGTATGCTTGGCCAGGAGGAGATAACCAGAGAGACAATAATGCCACCCAACATCAATAGCACAATCAGCGCAGCCAGTTTTACCAGCGCGCTGAATATCATGTCACCCTTTTTACCCGGTGGGTTAAAAGCAGGCTTGGTTGCAGCCATAAATCACTCTTTAAGTTAAACGCGTTTACGAAATTGCCCTGCCGGATGGCGCTACGCTTATCCAGCCTACAAATTGGGCCTACAGTCGGAACTGTAGGGCGGATAAGCGTAGCGCCATCCGCCAACTCGTTAAAGATATTCTATTAGTACAGCGCTTTACCGCTGCTGTCTTTCACGTTGGTCTTCCATGCAGCACGAATCTGCTCAACCACGCTGTCCGGCAGGCTGGCGTAATCCAGGTCATTAGCCTGTTTGCCACCATTTTTGTATGCCCAGTCGAAGAATTTCAGCACTTCAACGCCCTGCTCAGGCTTCTTCTGCTCTTTATGGACCAGGATGAAGGTGGTGGAAGTGATTGGCCACGCATCGTCACCTTTCTGGTTAGTCAGATCCTGAGCGAAAGTTTTGCTCCAGTCAGCGCCTTTAGCGGCGTTGGCAAAGTTTTCTTCGGTCGGGCTTACCGGTTTACCATCAGCAGAGACCAGCTTGGTGTACGCCAGGTTGTTCTGCTTAGCGTAAGCGTACTCAACGTAACCGATAGAGCCCGGCAGACGCTGGACGAACGCGGCGATACCGTCGTTACCTTTACCGCCCAGACCGGTCGGCCAGTTAACGGTAGAGCCGGAACCAATTTTAGATTTCCACTCTTCGTTCACTTTTGCCAGATAGCTGGTGAAGACAAAGGACGTACCGGAACCGTCAGCACGACGCACAACGGCGATATTCTGCGAAGGCAACTTCAGACCCGGGTTCAGTTTGGTGATGGCTTCATCATCCCACTTCTTAATTTTACCGAGGTAGATGTCGCCGAGCGTTTTACCGTCCAGCACCAGCTCGCCGGATTTTAGGCCAGGGATGTTGACTGCCAGTACCACACCACCGATAACGGTCGGGAACTGGAACAGGCCTTCTTGTGCCAGTTTCTCGTCAGACAGCGGTGCATCAGAAGCGCCGAAATCAACGGTATTGGCCGTAATTTGTTTTACACCACCGGAGGAGCCGATACCCTGGTAGTTTACTTTGCTACCGGTCTCTTTCTGATAGGTATCTGCCCATTTGGCATACACTGGCGCAGGGAAGGTTGCACCTGCACCTGTCAGGCTCGCTGCTGCAAACGCAGAGAACGCGCTCATGGATAAGGTCGCGGCGACAACAGTTGCGACAGTGGTACGCATAACTTTCATAATGTCTCCTGCACGGTTTTCGTAAATCGTTGTTTGAGTTGCTACTGTGAGCAAAATAGGACAAACAGGTGACAGTTAAATGTACGAAATATGACAGTTTTATGACAATGAAAAATACGGGAAGTTATTTATCTAAAAATACATTTAAAACAAAACGTTAACCATTACCATGACAATAACATTTCGCTAAAATTTTCTTTTTATGACACTGCAAACAGTAGCTGAAGATGACGGTTTGTCACATAAAACAGGCGGGATAATTGATTAAAAACAGAACAAGTTTAAAAAAATGCCCCGCTCATAGCAGGGCATTTTCAGTTCAGTTAGATACGGATTACTCTACGGTAACCGACTTCGCCAGGTTACGCGGTTGATCCACGTCGGTGCCTTTAATCAGCGCCACATGATACGCCAGCAGCTGCAGCGGAACGGTATAGAAGATCGGTGCAATCACCTCTTCCACATGCGGCATCTCAATGATGTGCATGTTTTCGCTGCTGGTAAAGCCAGCATCCTGGTCAGCAAAGACGTACAGCTGACCACCACGAGCGCGAACTTCTTCAATGTTGGACTTCAGTTTTTCCAGCAGTTCGTTGTTCGGCGCAACCACGATAACCGGCATATCGGCATCAATCAGCGCCAGCGGACCGTGTTTCAGTTCGCCTGCGGCATAAGCTTCAGCGTGAATATAAGAGATCTCTTTCAGCTTCAGCGCGCCTTCCAGCGCAATCGGGTACTGATCGCCACGGCCCAGGAACAGCGCATGGTGTTTATCAGAGAATCCTTCAGCCAGAGCGGCAATGCGTTTGTCCTGAGACAGCATCTGCTCAATACGGCTCGGCAGCGCCTGCAGACCGTGAACGATTTCCTGCTCAATAGCCACATCCAGGCCTTTCAGACGAGACAGTTTCGCCACCAGCATCAGCAGAACGGTCAGCTGAGTGGTAAATGCTTTCGTGGAGGCCACGCCGATTTCGGTACCGGCATTGGTCATCATCGCCAGATCGGATTCGCGCACCAGAGAAGATCCCGGTACGTTACAAATAGCCAGCGAGCCCAGATAGCCCAATTCTTTGGATAAGCGCAGACCCGCCAGGGTATCTGCCGTTTCACCAGACTGGGAAAGGGTGATCATCAGGCTGTTACGACGCACGGCGGATTTGCGATAGCGGAATTCGGAAGCAATTTCGACATCACAAGGAATGCCAGCCAGCGATTCAAACCAGTAGCGGGACACCATACCGGAGTTGTACGACGTACCGCAGGCGATAATCTGGATATGCTCAACCTGAGACAGCAGCTCGTTGGCATGCGAACCCAGCTCGCTTAAATCCACTTCACCGTGGCTGATACGGCCGGTCAGCGTGTTTTTAATTGCGTTCGGCTGTTCGTAGATCTCTTTCTGCATGTAGTGGCGATAAATACCTTTTTCGCCCGCATCGTATTGCAGATTAGATTCGATATCCTGACGTTTAACTTCCGCGCCAGACTTGTCGAAAATAGAGACCGAACGACGGGTCACTTCCGCGATGTCGCCCTCTTCCAGGAAGATGAAGCGACGGGTTACCGGCAGCAGTGCAAGCTGATCGGAAGCGATAAAGTTCTCACCCATACCCAGCCCAATCACCAGCGGACTGCCAGAACGGGCCGCCAGCAGGGTTTCCGGGTTACGGGTATCCATGATCACCGTGCCGTAGGCACCGCGCAGCTGCGGAATAGTACGCAGCACGGCTTCACGCAGCGTACCACCCTGTTCCAGCTCCCAGTGCACCAGGTGAGCAATCACTTCGGTGTCGGTTTCAGAAACAAAGGTGTAGCCACGCGTTTTCAACAGCTCACGCAGTGGTTCATGGTTTTCAATGATGCCGTTATGCACCACAACAATGTGTTCAGAAACATGGGGATGCGCGTTCGCTTCTGAAGGTTCACCGTGTGTCGCCCAGCGGGTGTGAGCAATACCAGTACCACCATGCAGCGGATGTTCTTCCGCAGCAGCAGTCAGCATCTGCACTTTACCCAGACGACGCAGACGGGTCATGTTGCCTTCAGCATCTACAACGGCCAGACCAGCAGAGTCATAACCACGATATTCCAGACGACGTAAACCTTCGAGAAGGATTTCAGCTACATCACGCTGCGCGATAGCGCCAACAATTCCACACATATTTTTTGATTCCGAATTTAGGCATTGTGCCTGTCGTTGTCGGTCAACCTGATACCCGTATTTCGGGCGCCCCGAGCCTTGTAGAGAGTGGGGTTATTTTTATAGGTACTGCTTGTTGAGCGGAGGATTATATTATCCCCTCATCTCTTGTCTGCCTGATGGCGCTCACGCTTATCAGGCCTACAGAACGTCACCGCACGTAGGCCGCCATCCGGCAAAAATAAATTACTTCTTCTTCACCGGACGCTGCCAGCCCTGTTTATGGACCTGAGGTACACGGCTTAATACCAATTCGTTATCGGCGACATTACGCGTTACGGTGGTTCCTGCGGCAATCGTCGCACCTTTACCCACGGTGACAGGTGCCACCAGCTGAGTATCAGAACCCACAAACACATCATCACCAATAATGGTTTTAAACTTATTGGCACCATCGTAGTTGCAGGTGATCGTACCCGCGCCGATATTCACGTTATCGCCAATTTCCGCATCGCCCAGATAGGTCAAATGACCAGCTTTAGAGCCTTTACCCAGACGCGCTTTTTTCATTTCGACGAAGTTACCCACGTGTGCACCTTCCTGCAGCTCAGCACCCGGGCGCAGACGCGCGAATGGACCGATGGTGCATGCGGCTTCCAGATGGGCATCTTCCACCACACTGTACGGGCTAAGCTCACAACCCTCACCAATCACGCTGTTTTTGATGATGCAGCCAGCACCAATCTTGACGCGATCCCCAACGGTTACGTTACCTTCAATGATAACGTTAGTATCAATTTCAACATCGCGCCCGTGAATCAGCGTACCGCGAAGATCAAAACGTGCAGGATCGCGCAGCATCACGCCCGCCAGCAGCAGTTTTTCTGCCTGCTCGGACTGATACACACGTTCCAGACGGGATAACTGAAGGCGGTTATTTACCCCTTCCGTTTCACTGATTCGTGCCGGATGTACCGCAGCAATTTCACGTCCTTCCTGATACGCCATCGCGATGATATCGGTGATGTAGTATTCACCCTGCACGTTGTTGTTGGTCAGTTTAGACAGCCAACGCTTCATGTCAGCGCCGTTGGCAATCAGAATACCAGTGTTGATTTCCTGGATTTGACGCTGCTCGTCGGTTGCATCTTTATGCTCAACAATGCCAGTAACTTTGCCGTTATCACGGGTAATACGCCCATAGCCGGATGGGTCGTCCAGTTTTACCGTTAACAAACCGATACCACCCTGCGGTTTGGCTTCACGCAGGCGACGTAAGGTATCGGTAGAGATCAGCGGCACATCTCCATAGAGCATTAAAATGTCTTCGTCATCACTAAAGAATGGCGCCGCCTGCTGCATTGCATGGCCGGTACCCAACTGCTCAGCCTGCAGAACCCAATTCAGATTGCCATCTTTCAGCGTTTGCTTAAGCAGATCGCCACCGTGTCCGTAGACAAGGTGTACATGAGTCGCACCTAATTCATTAGCTGCATCAATGACATGCTGAACCATCGGCTTTCCTGCGAGGGTGTGCAGCACTTTAGGAAGATCGGAATACATACGCGTGCCTTTGCCTGCGGCAAGGATCACAACGCTCATAGCATTATTCAACATACACGTCCTGACTGTAATTTGAGAACGAATTTATACCGTTTCACATTGAAAATACTACATTTTTTTCAGCGTGAAATGGACCGAAGATAAAACGTTCAACAGGGGGTATTCCCCATCTGATAACTCACTATTTTCGTCTATATCTGCGTCTTTTGTCTCCCAAAAACCAGGAGTCTGCTCTTATTAAAGCCTTAGGTTAATGTTTTTGCTATTTTTTTACCGCATGAATAAAGCATTACATCAGCATAGTACGATTTTATTTATGTGATTCAGTGAGAAGCAGAAAAACGGGTAGGGAAAATTGAGGGGGAAAGACAGAGAACAAATGATACAGCGAAGGAGGGGGATTTAATGACGATGACGCTAGCTGATAAACCGCATTAAGCTTGCGCCACAGAGCAGGCGGGGAAAGACTAAAAACTCATATTGCTGAACAGGGCGATGATTTTGTTGATCAATTTCATGTTGGTATCTCTTTTTTTATCTGAGTTCATTATGTGACATACATCACATAAAAAAGAGTCTACGCCTTATTTTTTAACCAATCAATATTTTTATGATCTAAATCACGAAATAATAAAACTGCTTTTTATTTACATATTTCCTGTAACCAAGCCATAAAAAAAGCCAGCCTGGAAACCAGACTGGCCTTTGTGCTTTTCAAGCCGGTGTTACATCGCTTTTTTGGTCAACTCGATAACGCGCAGTTTCGCGATCGCTTTGGCCAGTTCCGCAGATGCCTGAGCGTAATCCACGTCACCATGAGAGCTCTTAATGTGCTCTTCAGCCTTACGCTTCGCTTCCAGGGCTCTCGCTTCATCGAGATCCTGTCCGCGAATCGCGGTATCAGCCAGTACGGTCACGCTGCCAGGCTGCACTTCGAGAATGCCGCCGGACAGATAGATAAACTCTTCATGACCGAACTGTTTAACGATGCGGATCATACCAGGCTTAATGGCGGTGAGCAGCGGTGCGTGACCCGGGAAAATACCCAGTTCACCTTCACTACCCGTTACCTGGATTTTCTCGACCAGACCAGAGAACATTTGTTGCTCCGCGCTGACGACGTCCAGGTGGTAAGTCATTGCCATATCACCCTCCGATTAAGGCGTTAAAGTTTTTTGGCTTTTTCCACGGCTTCGTCGATAGAACCAACCATGTAGAACGCCTGCTCTGGCAGGTGGTCGTATTCGCCTTCCATGATGCCTTTAAAGCCACGGATGGTGTCTTTCAGGGAAACGTATTTACCCGGAGAACCGGTGAATACTTCCGCAACGAAGAACGGCTGGGACAGGAAGCGCTGGATCTTACGCGCACGTGCTACCACCAGTTTATCTTCTTCAGACAGTTCATCCATACCCAGGATGGCGATGATGTCTTTCAGTTCCTGATAACGCTGCAGCAGGGACTGTACGCCACGCGCGGTGTCGTAGTGTTCCTGGCCAACAACCAGCGGATCCAACTGACGGCTGGTGGAGTCCAGCGGGTCAACTGCCGGGTAGATACCCAGAGAAGCGATCTGACGGCTCAGTACCACGGTTGCATCCAGGTGAGCAAAGGTGGTTGCTGGGGACGGGTCAGTCAAGTCATCCGCAGGTACGTATACCGCCTGAACGGAGGTGATAGAACCGGTTTTGGTAGAGGTGATACGTTCCTGAAGAACACCCATCTCTTCCGCCAGGGTCGGCTGGTAGCCTACCGCTGATGGCATACGACCCAGCAGTGCAGATACTTCTGTACCGGCCAGGGTGTAACGGTAGATGTTATCAACGAACAGCAGAACGTCACGACCTTCGTCACGGAACTTCTCAGCCATGGTCAGACCGGTCAGTGCAACGCGCAGACGGTTTCCCGGCGGCTCGTTCATCTGGCCATATACCAGGGACACTTTGTCCAGTACGTTGGAGTCGGTCATTTCGTGGTAGAAGTCGTTACCCTCACGAGTACGTTCACCTACGCCCGCAAACACGGAGTAACCGGAGTGTTCGATCGCGATGTTACGGATCAGCTCCATCATGTTTACGGTTTTACCTACACCCGCACCACCGAACAGACCGACTTTACCGCCCTTAGCGAACGGACACATCAGGTCGATAACTTTGATGCCGGTTTCCAGCAGTTCCTGAGAGCTGGACAGCTCTTCGTAGGAAGGTGCTGCGCGGTGGATAGCCCAACGCTCTTCTTCACCGATATCGCCTTTCATGTCGATCGGGTGACCCAGGACGTTCATGATACGACCCAGGGTTGCTTTACCTACCGGGACTTCGATCGGGTGTTCGAGGTCTTTAACTTCCAGACCACGACGCAGACCGTCGGAAGAACCCATGGCGATGGTACGTACGATACCGCCGCCGAGCTGCTGCTGAACTTCCAGCACCAGGCTCTCTTTACCATTCATAACCTCAAGAGCATCGTACACGCGCGGTACGGCATCCTGAGGGAATTCGACGTCAACCACGGCGCCGATTACCTGGACAATTTTTCCAGTAGCCATCTTGAATCCTCTACGAATTAACCTGGTTATACCGCGGATGCACCACCGACGATTTCGGTGAGTTCCTGAGTAATGCTGGCCTGACGAGCTTTGTTGTATACCAACTGCAGCTCTTTAATCAGGCTGCCGCCATTGTCGGTCGCGGCTTTCATCGCCACCATACGTGCGGCCTGCTCGCTGGCCAGGTTTTCTACCACGCCCTGATAAACCTGAGACTCGACATAACGACGCAGCAAGGTATCCAGCAGCGCTTTCGGGTCTGGCTCATACAGGTAATCCCAGGATTTACGCTTCAATTCATCATCATCTGATGCCGGCAGAGGCAGCAATTGAGTGATGGTTGGCGTCTGAGACATGGTGTTAATAAATTTGTTGCTGACAACGTACAGTTTGTCCAGACGACCTTCGTCGTAGGCCTGCAGCATCACTTTAACCGGACCGATCAGTTCGGACAGGGAAGGGTTATCCCCCATGCCGGTTACCTGAGCGATCACGTTTCCGCCAACGGAGTTAAAGAAAGACACGCCCTTAGAGCCGATCATTGCGATATCGCACTGAACGCCTTTATCGGACCATGTTTTCATATCCGCCAGCAGCTTTTTGAACAGGTTAATGTTCAAGCCACCGCACAGACCACGGTCGGTCGACACCACCAGGTAGCCCACGCGTTTAACGTCGCGTTCTTCCAGGTAAGGGTGCTTATATTCCAGATTACCATTCGCAAGGTGACCAATCACTTTGCGCATGGTCTCTGCATAAGGACGGCTGGCCGCCATGCGATCCTGCGATTTACGCATTTTGGAAGCGGCGACCATCTCCATCGCTTTAGTGATCTTCTGCGTGTTCTGGACGCTTGCGATCTTACTACGTATCTCTTTTGCGCCGGCCATGAGCTTCTCCTCAATGCCTTGCGGTCCGCCCTAAAGCAGACCGCCAGACGTTACCAGGACTGGGTTGCCTTGAAGGAATCGAGGATAGCTTTCAGCTTGCCTTCGATTTCATCGTTATAGCCACCGGACTGGTTGATCTCTTGCATCAGCGGAGCATGGTCACGGTCAACGTAAGCCAGCAGAGCGGCTTCGAAGCTACCGATTTTCGCCAGTTCCACATCTTCGAGGTAACCGCGTTCAGCCGCAAACAGCACCACACCCTGCTGTGCAACAGACATTGGCGCATACTGTTTCTGCTTCAGCAGTTCAGTTACTTTCTGACCATGGCTCAGCTGCTTACGAGTAGCTTCATCCAGGTCGGAAGCGAACTGAGAAAACGCTGCCAGTTCACGATACTGTGCCAGAGCGGTACGAATACCACCGGACAGTTTCTTGATGATCTTGGTCTGCGCTGCACCACCAACACGAGATACGGAGATACCCGGGTTAACTGCCGGACGAATACCGGAGTTAAACAGGTTGGTTTCCAGGAAGATCTGACCATCGGTAATGGAAATTACGTTAGTCGGAACGAACGCAGAAACGTCACCCGCCTGGGTTTCGATAATCGGCAGAGCGGTCAGGGAGCCGGTTTTACCTTTAACTTCACCATTGGTGAACTTCTCAACGTATTCCGCGTTTACGCGGGATGCGCGTTCCAGCAGACGGGAGTGGAGGTAAAATACGTCGCCTGGGAATGCTTCACGTCCTGGCGGACGACGCAGCAGCAGGGAAACCTGACGGTAAGCAACAGCCTGTTTAGACAGGTCATCGTAAACGATCAGTGCATCTTCACCGCGGTCACGGAAGTATTCGCCCATTGCGCAACCGGCATATGGTGCCAGGTATTGCAGTGCAGCAGATTCAGACGCGGTCGCCACAACAACGATGGTGTTGGACAGTGCGCCGTGTTCTTCCAGTTTACGAACCACGTTGGAAATGGTGGACGCTTTCTGGCCGATAGCCACGTACACACATTTGATGCCTGAATCACGCTGGTTGATGATGGCATCGATTGCCATCGCAGTTTTACCTGTCTGACGGTCACCGATGATCAGCTCACGCTGGCCACGACCGATTGGGATCATGGCATCAACAGATTTATAACCGGTCTGTACTGGCTGGTCGACGGACTGACGTTCGATTACGCCTGGTGCGATAACTTCGATTGGCGAGAAGCCATCGTTATCAACCGGACCTTTACCGTCAATCGGGGAACCCAGAGTGTTCACCACACGACCCAGCAGGCCACGGCCAACCGGAACTTCCAGAATACGACCCGTACACTTAACCTTCATGCCTTCGGCGAGGTCAGCGTATGGACCCATCACAACTGCACCTACGGAGTCGCGCTCCAGGTTCAGTGCGATAGCGTAACGGTTACCCGGCAGGGAAATCATCTCACCCTGCATACAATCGGCCAGGCCGTGAATGCGGATAACACCGTCACTTACAGAAACAATAGTACCTTCGTTATGAGCTTCGCTCACAACACTGAACTGAGCAATGCGCTGCTTGATCAGTTCGCTGATTTCGGTGGAATTCAGTTGCATGCTCCAGTCCCCTTAAGACTGCAAGACGTCTGCAAGGCGCTCAAGACGGCCGCGTACGCTGCCATCAATGACCATATCACCCGCTCGGATGATTACGCCTGCCATTACAGACTTATCGATTTTGCAATTCAGCTTAACTTTGCGTGACAGACGTTTTTCCATCGCAGCACTAATCTTCGTAAGCTGTTCATCACTCAGTGCATTGGCAGAAGTGACTTCTACCTCAGAGATAGCCTCACTGGCTGCACGCAGGTGAATAAACTGCTCAAGAACATCCGGGAGCGCATTCAGACGGTTATTTTCAGCCATAACCCTAATCAGGTTTTGGCCGCTTTCGTCCAGCTGCTCACCGCACACGGCGATAAACGACTCAGCGAGCGTTTCCGGCGCCAGCGCGCCAGAGAGAAGCTCTGCCATTTGTTCGTTTTTTGTCACCTCAGCGGCGAACGTCAACATATCCTGCCAACGGTCAATGCTTTGGTGCTCAACGGCAAAGTCAAAAGCTGCTTTGGCGTAGGGGCGAGCTACCGTAATAAATTCAGACATCAGCCCCTCCCTCCTTACAGTTCAGCGACAAGTTTGTCCACGATGTCGCTATTAGCAGCTTCATCCACGGAACGTTCGATGATCTTCTCGGCGCCAGCAACAGCCAGGATAGCAACTTGCTTACGCAGCTCTTCGCGAGCACGTTTACGCTCGGCGTCAATTTCCGCCTGCGCCTGTGCCACGATTTTAGTACGTTCCTGCTCTGCTTCAGTTTTAGCTTCGTCCAGGATCTGAGCACGGCGTTTGTTCGCCTGCTCGATGATTACCTGAGCTTCCGCCTTCGCTTTTTTCAGCTGGTCGGTCGCGCTGGCCTTTGCAAGGTCAAGATCCTTATGTGCTCGTTCTGCAGAAGCAAGGCCGTCAGCAATTTCTTTTTGACGTTTTTCGATGGCAGCCATTAATGGCGGCCATACGTACTTCATGCAGAACAGAACGAACAGGACAAACGCGATGGCCTGGCCGAGGATTGTTGCGTTAAGATTCACAGCACAATGCCTCTATCTAGTTAACGTTCTGATATTGCTCTTAATTCAAGCAACGCTTACTACGCGACAGCAAACATCACGTACAGACCCAGACCTACAGCGATCATTGGGATTGCATCCACCAGACCCATAACGATAAA
Organism: Citrobacter sp. Cpo071; assembly: GCF_030332765.1. Taxonomy (NCBI): domain Bacteria; kingdom Pseudomonadati; phylum Pseudomonadota; class Gammaproteobacteria; order Enterobacterales; family Enterobacteriaceae; genus Citrobacter; species Citrobacter sp. Cpo071. The sequence continues at coordinate 103,925 of NZ_JAOWHE010000076.1, forward strand.
GAACTGAGTACGCAGCAGAGGAATCAGATCCGGTTGACGCGCTGCGCCTTCCAGGAATTTACCCCCGAGGATGCCGATACCGATCGCAGCACCGATTGCCGCCAGACCCATCATCACAGCGGCAGCAATGTACAGCAGATCCATATTCAGGTTTTCCATGACAGTCTCCAGTTTGTTTCAGTTAAAACGTAGTAGTGTTGGTAAATTAATGCTCTTCAGATGCCATCGACAGATAGACAATCGTCAGAACCATAAATATGAAGGCTTGCAGCGTGATAATCAGTATGTGGAAAATGGCCCAAGGCACATTCAGGATCCACTGTGACCACCACGGCAACAGACCAGCAATCAGAATGAAAATCAGCTCACCGGCATACATGTTGCCGAACAGTCGCAGACCAAGAGAGATTGGTTTGGACAGCAGGCTTACCCCTTCAAGGATTAAGTTGACAGGGATGAACGCCCAGTGATTGAACGGCTGCAGCGTCAACTCTTTCGCGAAGCCACCGATGCCTTTCATTTTGATGCTGTAGAACAGAATGAGGATAAATACGCCCAGCGCCATCGACAGGGTGATGTTCACGTCAGCAGACGGAACCACACGCAGAGCCGGTAGGCCAAAGATATGCTCACCGATGTACGGCAGCAGGTCGATAGGCAGCAAATCCATCAAGTTCATCAGGAATACCCAGACGAAAATCGTCAGGGCCAGCGGAGCAATCAGCTTGCTTTTGCCATGGTACATGTCTTTCACGCTACCATGCACAAAGCCGATTACCAGCTCAATCGCGGTCTGAAATTTACCTGGTACGCCGCTGGTCGCCTTTTTGGCTACGCTACGGAACATAAGCAGGAACAACAGACCCAGAACCACCGAGAAGAAAATGGAGTCAATATTGAGCGTCCAGAAGGTGGCTGGGGGGTTGTGCGGATCCACCAGCGAGAATGTACGTAGGTCCAACTGAAGGTTATTCAGATGGTGTCCTATGTAATCCTGCGGCGTCATATTTTCTGAAGCCATGATGCCTTTACCCTTTGTTGTTAATTACAGCCGGCGCCAGTATCTGAACCACCAGCACCAAAACCCACGTAACGATCAGCGGCATGAATACCGCTTTCAAAACAGCCAACGCCACCACCAACAACACCAGCATCGCTAATACCTTGAAGGCTTCGCCGAAAGCGAACGACCAGGCTACTCGGCCTTTCGCTGGTGTATGTACCTGGTGACGCCAGGCAAATATCATAAACAACACATTAGGCAGTAACACTGCCAATCCTCCACACAACGCGGAGATGCCCCAGAAAGGGTCTTTGAGGCTAAACAGCAATCCACTTGCTATTACAACCAGAAGCTGTGTGAGCAAAAGCTTACGAGCAACGTTTCGACTCAAGAGCGACATAGACATCACGTTTTTACTCCTGCTCCCTTCGAGGTATGCCGCGTGTCGTATAAAACGTTCTTTATGGCTTAGAGTCAAGCATCAAAAAGCGGACAAATTATACGGTGCGCCTTCGTGATTTCAAACAATAAGTAGCTAAAAAGTGAATAAATGTTTAAATATTTTTCGCTGCCCCACATTTATTACTTTTAGGCAAACTGTGAACGATCATGCAAAACTGCAAATGCCGCGAAAACACTGGCGTCAAAGCGTGCACCAGATCACATATTGAACATATTCACCTTCGCATAATTTATTTACGTGGCAATTGATGCCTTTTCATCTTTTTGATATTTAAGCGTAAAAATAGCCACTATTTCAAAAACAACGCCTAACAACAAAAAAACCGCTCATTGACATTTATAATAAAAAATTAACACGAGCGGTGATTCTTACGTTCTATTTTTAGCAGACTGATATTTTCACAGCTGACTTGTTTCGCTTTTAACAAAAAACGGTACGTTATAGTTATGATGCAAAACCGTAAGACACTAGTGAAATGTAACGACATTTAACCACACTATTACCTATGACTTTTAACACCTGAAAAGCCGTTTTTTCTCTATTTTTTTTGATAAAAATTAAATTTTGTTTGGCTTAATAACCACCAAATGACGTTCACCATCCAACTGCGGAACGCGTAATTTTTCGACGGACTCAACGCTGAATTCTGCTGGCAGCGAATCAATTTCATCTGCAGGCAACTGCCCTTTTAGCGCATAAAAACGCCCATTCTGGCCCGGCAAATGGTGACACCAGCTCACCATATCATTGAGTGAAGCGAAAGCACGGCTAATCACCCCATCAAACGGCGGTTCTGAAGGAAATTCTTCAACACGGCTTTGCACTGGAGTGATGTTAGTAAGCGCAAGCTCATGCTGCACCTGACGCAAGAAACGAACACGTTTTCCCAGGCTATCGAGCAGTGTGAAATGCACTTCTGGACGCACGATAGAGAGCGGAATTCCCGGCAGGCCCGGTCCCGTACCTACATCGATAAAACGCTCACCCTTCAGATACGGTGCAACGACAATGCTGTCCAGAATATGGCGCACCAGCATTTCGTTTGGATCCCGCACCGACGTCAGGTTGTAGGCTTTGTTCCATTTGTGCAGCATATCGACATACGCAATCAGCTGATTTTTCTGGTGATCGGTAAGAGAAATACCGGCATCAGCCAGCAGACGAGAGAGTTTGTTGAGCACGGTCGTTACCTGTTAATAATCAAATGCCCGATGCGCTTTCGCTTATCGGGCCAACAAATTTGTACGGCGGGCAAGCGAAGCGCTCCCGCCAAAATAGTGTTATCAAGCGCTGCGGCGCAGCATACCTTGTTTTTTCAGCCATACCAGCAGAATGGAGATGGCGGCAGGCGTTATGCCGGAAATACGCGATGCCTGACCGATCGAAACGGGTTTGTGATCGTTCAGCTTAGCGATAACTTCATTCGACAAGCCAGAGACCTGACGATAATCCAGCGTTGCAGGCAACAGGGTGTTTTCATTGCGCTGTTGTCTTTCAATTTCTTCCAGCTGACGGGCAATATACCCTTCGTATTTCACCTGAATCTCAACCTGTTCTGCGGCCTGAGCATCATCAAGCGCGGGTGCGAACGCAGATAAAGAGGTCAACTGAGCATAGGTCATATCCGGGCGACGCAGCAGATCTTCACCGCTCGCTTCACGTGACAGAGGTGTCGCCAGGTGAGCATTCACTTCTGCTGCGGATTCCGCTAACGGATTCACCCAGGTTGATTTGAGACGTTGGCGTTCCTGTTCGATGCGCTCCAGCTTCTCGTTGAAGCGAGCCCAGCGCTCATCGTCCACCAGACCCAGTTCACGACCAATTTCGGTCAGACGCAGGTCGGCGTTATCTTCACGCAGCATCAAACGGTATTCAGCGCGAGATGTGAACATACGGTACGGTTCTTTGGTGCCCAGCGTACACAGGTCGTCCACCAGCACGCCAAGATAAGCCTGATCGCGACGCGGTGCCCACCCCTCTTTTTCAGCAGACAAACGTGCGGCGTTCAGACCAGCCAGCATGCCTTGTGCGGCGGCTTCTTCATAACCGGTTGTACCGTTAATCTGGCCCGCAAAGAACAGACCCTGGATGAATTTGCTTTCCAGAGTTGGTTTCAGGTCACGCGGATCGAAGAAATCATACTCAATCGCGTAGCCTGGGCGGACGATTCTGGCATTTTCCATCCCCTGCATGGAGCGGACAATTTGCATCTGCACATCGAACGGCAGGCTGGTGGAAATGCCATTCGGGTAAATTTCGTTAGAGGTCAGTCCTTCCGGTTCGAGGAAGATCTGATGCTGGTTACGATCGGCAAAGCGCATCACTTTGTCTTCGATCGACGGGCAGTAGCGTGGGCCGATACCTTCGATCACGCCAGCATACATTGGGCTACGATCGAGGTTATTGCGGATCACGTCATGGGTTTTCTCATTGGTATGCGTGATGTAACACGGCATCTGGCGCGGATGTTGAGAAGCATCGCCCAGGAATGAGAAGACCGGCATCGGGTTATCGCTGTTTTGCTGGCCGAGCACGCTGAAATCAATCGTGCGCGCATCGATACGCGGCGGTGTACCGGTTTTCAGGCGGCTGACGCGCAGCGGCAGTTCACGCAGACGGCGTGACAGCGGGATGGACGGCGGATCGCCAGCGCGGCCACCGCTGTAGTTATCCAGACCAATATGAATTTTGCCGTCGAGGAATGTCCCCACGGTTAATACGACCGCTTTAGCACGGAACTTCAGTCCCATTTGGGTCACTGCGCCCACGACACGATCGTTTTCAACAATCAGATCTTCAACCGCCTGTTGGAAGATCATCAGATTGGGTTGATTCTCCAGCGCAGTGCGTACCGCCTGGCGATAGAGCACACGATCGGCCTGAGCTCGGGTAGCGCGAACGGCTGGCCCTTTGCTTGCGTTTAGTATCCTAAACTGGATACCCGCATGGTCGATCGCTTTTGCCATTAACCCACCAAGCGCATCCACTTCTTTTACCAGGTGTCCCTTCCCAATACCGCCGATCGCCGGGTTGCAGCTCATCTGCCCCAGAGTGTCGATATTGTGTGTCAAAAGCAGAGTCTGTTGACCCATTCGCGCCGCGGCCATTGCGGCCTCGGTGCCTGCATGACCCCCGCCAATGATGATGACGTCAAAAGGATCCTGATAAAACATGGTAATTGCCTCGCATAACGCGGTGTGAAAATGGATTGAAGCCCGGGCCGTGGATTCTACTCAACTTTAGTCAATCGAGAAAGACCTGGGATCCTGGGTATTAAAAAGAAGATCTTTTTATTTAGAGATCTGTTTTATTGTGATCTCTTATTAGGATCGCACCTTTCTGTGGATAAGGACGATCCTTTAAGTAAGATCAACAGGTTGCTGAGGATCATTAGCTGTGAATGATCGGTGATCCTGGTCCGTATAAGCTGGGATCAGAATGAAGGGTTATACACAACTCAAAAACTGAACAACGGTTGTTCTTGGGATAACTACCGGTTGATCCAAGCTTTTAACCAGAGTTATCCACATAAAAAAGTACGATCTTTACAAATCTCTGAGCAACGGATGCCACGATCCCAGCCAAATTTCAGCCGGATCTTCCGGAATTTCATGTTCCAGCACGTTGATCCTGAGGGTTTCGCCGATCTGTTTTGCCCCACAGGCCTTCAATTCGGCTTCCAGCTTGTCGATTGCGCCGCAAAAGGTGTCATATTCACGACTGCCGATCCCGATTGCACCAAAGCGCACTAGTGACAGGTCCGGCTTTTGCTCGCGTAACGCATCATATAAAGGCTGCAGGTTGTCAGGAATATCTCCCGCACCGTGCGTGGAGCTGATAATCAGCCAGATCCCGTCAGTTGGAACCTCTTCAAGCATTGGCCCATGCAGTATTTCGCTGGAAAAACCGGCGTCGTCCAGCTTTTCAGCCAGATGCTCTGCTACATATTCCGCACTGCCAAGCGTACTACCGCTGATAAGAGTGATGTCTGCCATGATCGCCCACCTTTATAAAGAGGGCGTATTGTACGCTGTGAGCGAGCTGGGATCTACCTGTGGAAAACCAGGGTATTAAAAAAAGCGATCACGGCTTGATGGTACGCATGATCGGGTTTTGCAGGACGATCAGCGTTTCAGTGGACTGAATTTCGTCAATTGTTTGGATCTTGTTGATAAGTACCTGCTGCAATGCGTCGATCGACTTGCACATCACCTTAATAAAGATGCTGTAGTGCCCGGTGGTGTAATACGCTTCGGTCACTTCATCGAGGCTTTCCAGTCTGGCCAGCGCTGACGGATAGTCTTTCGCACTTTTCAGGATGATGCCGATAAAGCAGCCGACGTCATAACCCAATTGTTTGGGACTGACATCAATCCGCGCGCCGGTAATGATCCCCGCCTGCTTCATCTTTTCTACGCGAACGTGAATTGTTCCAGGGCTGACGCCGAACTGTTTGGCTAATTCTGCGTAGGCAGTACGGGCATTTTCCATTAAGGCGTCAAGAATGCCGCGGTCCAGATTGTCGATCTGATAATTTTCCATAGGTTTTTCTTATGTAGATTAATGATTCACTCTATTTTAGACGTAATTTTTAACGAATCAAAATCGAAGTCGGCTTTTTGTTTGTTGATTATTGAATATTACCTCCATTCTGTTGCTTAATCATAGGTAACAGGACACAGGAGTACACATAATGAAAACCGCTTACATTGCCAAACAACGTCAAATTAGCTTCGTAAAATCTCATTTTTCTCGCCAGTTGGAAGAGCGTTTAGGCCTTATCGAAGTTCAGGCGCCGATCCTCAGCCGCGTTGGAGATGGCACGCAGGATAACTTGTCGGGCTGTGAGAAAGCGGTGCAGGTGAAGGTTAAAGCATTGCCAGACGCTCAATTCGAAGTGGTTCATTCACTGGCGAAGTGGAAGCGTCAAACGTTAGGACAACACGACTTTAGCGCAGGCGAGGGGCTGTACACGCACATGAAAGCCCTGCGTCCCGATGAAGATCGCCTCTCCCCGCTGCACTCAGTGTACGTTGACCAGTGGGACTGGGAGCGCGTGATGGGCGACGGTGAGCGTCAATTCTCCACTCTGAAAAGCACGGTAGAGGCTATCTGGGCGGGAATTAAGGCCACCGAAGCTGCGGTTAGCAAAGAGTTTGGTCTGGCACCGTTCCTGCCAGAGCAGATCCACTTTGTTCATAGCCAGGAGTTGTTATCTCGTTATCCGGATCTTGATGCAAAAGGTCGTGAACGTGCGATCGCTAAAGAGCTGGGTGCGGTATTCCTGGTGGGGATCGGCGGTAAGCTCAGTGACGGTCACCGTCATGACGTACGTGCGCCCGATTATGATGACTGGAGTTCAGCGTCCGAGCTGGGTCATGCCGGTCTGAACGGTGATATTCTGGTCTGGAACCCGGTTCTGGAAGATGCGTTTGAGCTGTCTTCTATGGGGATTCGTGTGGATGCTGACGCCCTGAAACACCAGCTGTCTCTGACCGGTGATGAAGATCGCCTGAGTCTGGAGTGGCACCAGGCGCTGCTGCGCGGTGAAATGCCGCAGACAATTGGTGGCGGCATTGGGCAGTCGCGTCTGACCATGCTGTTGCTGCAATTACCTCACATTGGTCAGGTTCAGTGTGGCGTATGGCCAGCCCAGGTACGTGAAAGCGTCGCATCTCTGCTGTAACAATTAACGCCGCCAGCGTCTGAGCAGGCGGCTTCGCATCCCGGTATCAAAGCGCCAGATATGATCGAAAATGCGCATGATGCCGGGTTTGCCATGTGCTGACATCGCCACTGCGTGAAAACGGTGCTGGTGTACCCGCTGTAATTCCCCTACTTTGCTGACGACCTCATCGGGCAATCGCTGAGCGATAAAATCTGAGATCACCACCGCATCGGCATCAAACCATTCCCGACCCTGCATGCGCTCAATTATGGCGCGAAAACAGCTGGCAATATCAGTGCCACCACGAAAGCGCTGACTTAAAAAGCGGATCGCCTGTTCGATGCCCTCCGGACCGGAAAGCTCATAGCGCACCACTTCTGTTGAAAACAGCATAATGAAACAGCGCCGGTTATCGGCAAGGGCAACGCGCATTAGCGCAAGACAAAAGGCTTTCGCACACTGCTCATTAAATCCACCCATCGATCCCGAGGTATCAACGCAGACGATAAAAGGCCCGCGCGGCTGCTCGTCAAAATCCTGATGCACCACCGGACGTTCCGTTACTTTTTCACGCCATGCTTCGCCGTGCAGGCGGTAGGTGAGCAGTTGTTTTTCCACCAGCCGTCGGTAGAACTCGTATTCCAGTTCGGTAATGCCCAGCGTGGCCAGCTCTGGCGGTAGCAGGCGCAGGATATCGTCACTTTGCTGGATGCCATCCACCTGCTCCGGGACGGTTGCAGGTTCGCGCACCAGGGTACGGAAGGTTTCCATTGGCGCATCTTTACGCGGCACGGATTTCGCCTCTCTGGAACGACCTAACTGCTCGGCCAGGCGCTGGAGTTCGGGTTGTTGCGTCAGAAATTCGCCGTATTTCACCATCAACTGATAATCACCGCGCTTGATTTGGCCCGCGCTCATATCCCACAACCGGCCTGCTGCGTTGTCATTTTCTGCCAGTACAGGTTCCAGTTGCCCGCTGAGGGTCATCCGTTCTTGTACTTCACTGAGCAAATGCTCGCGCTCTTCTTCCAGCAGTTGCTGATTCAGCGTTGTGGTTTGCACCACCAGGCTCAGGCGCCAGCGCTGGAGAAAAAGCGTATGTAGGGCGGGCGTAAAGGTGCTGTTGTCATTGACCAGTTGCTGCGCTTGTCCGGCCCAAGGCGAATGGAGGCGGTGCAATAGGGATAATATTTGCGGTAGCTGAACGATAAACTGCGCATGAGAGAGGAGCTGGCTTTGTTGATAGCACATAACCTCCTCCATCAGCTCCGGCGGTACATGGGTATCTTTGAGGCGGCTACGCAATGATTCACGCCAGCGGGGAATGTCGTCAGTGATCGCTTTTTTAAGGCGAGGAAATTTTTTAAAAAATACCACCATCTTTGGGGAAGCCAGCAGGGCGACGATCATCTCTTCGATCATCGCCTCTTCGCTGACTGCCAGCATGATGTTGAGCGTATCAAGGGTCAGCATTGTTGCGCCTGGCGGATTTGCGCCCCGACATCCTGCAGGCTGGCCTCAATGCGGCCTAACCAGTCGCTATGAATAAACAGGCATTTTTGCTGTTCGCTGAATGCGCTGTGCTGCTGATGCCACTCATTATCGAGCGCTTCAAGCTCCTGTTTTATCTCTGCGGGCATACTCTCTTGCGAAGCACCCGGCAGCGCCAGGCGAGAACCTTGTAAACTGACATCGCGTACAACCAGATGCTGTGCGCTATCGACTTCCATATTCAGCGTTTGGGCAAAGCCGATCCCGTTTAGTTTTCCGCGGATCTCACCGCCTTTTGTTAGCCACAGTTCCAGCGCGCCACGTTCGAAAGCTATATGGATAACCTCCATATCATGCAGTTTTAAAGGCTTTTGCAGCAGTAATGTCACGACCGAAGACGAGGCTTCTGGCGGTAAATCATAATGAGGACGACGGCTGAACATTCCGCCCTGGCGGATCACCGTGAACGCCGTTTTATCGCTTTGCTGCTGCTGGAGCTGAATGCGGCGCTGCACAATGCTGCCCAGGCGCGTCAGCATGGCTTGCTGTTGCCAGGCGTGTCCGGTCATCAATATTTCAAGCTGTTGTTGCATCAGATTCAGGCTTTGTGCGTCGTACCACAGGCAATCTTTCAGCAGGATCAGGTCGATAGGTACTACCGCATCGCGTCCGCTAAAGAAAGCGCTGGCCTGGAGTAAGCGGATCGCTTTTTTCCAGCGACGATCGGATACATAAGGTGCATTCGGTAACACGTCCAACTGCTGGCGCAGCGTGAAAATGAGCTCAAACACGCGATCGGGAAGCTTGATCGCACCAATGTCTTTTTGCCACTGGTGATACTCTTCATCCGTCACCTGCAATGATGCCGGGACCGGATTGTCGCTTTCATCCTGCTGACTTAACAGCATGGAGCGGAAATTGGCCTTGTCCTGAACTTTATCCAGCCACAGACGAATCAGCATACGGTCGTACAGCGCTTCCAGGCTGCTGTCGGCTTCAGGCAGTTCGTTGGAAGCCGCCACCAGCAGACGCATCGGAATTTTTTCTTCATACGCGCCGTTACGGAAGTGACGTTCGTTAATGGCGGTCAACAGGGTGTTAAGAATTGCCGGGCCTGCTTTCCAGATTTCATCGAGAAAAACGATTTCAGCTTCAGGAAGATAGCCCGCCGTTAAGCGTTCATAGCGACCTTCGTCTTTTAACGCCTGAATGGACAGCGGACCAAACACCTCTTCGGGCGTAGAGAAGCGCGTCATCAGGTATTCAAAAGCGCGTGCGTTTTGGAAGGCAAACTTCAGTCGGCGGGCAATTAAGCTTTTTGCGATCCCCGGGGGACCTAATAAGAAAACGCTCTCGCCGCTGAGTGCTGCCAGCAGACACAGACGAATGGCGTGGCTACGTTCATAAAGTCCCTTTTCCAGCGCATTGCTCAGACGGGAAATTCTTTCCGCTAATAAATGTGGGTGAGCCATAATGAAGTGGCGTCCTTTCGCCAAATGTACTGCATAAACTGCGAGTATAGATGCTTCACACCATTGCAGTAATAGACTGAAGGTGCGCTTATTTTTCTTTGAGCCAGATTAATCTGGTCTCATTTAGGGGTACGATTTTGTGATTAATCGTGCATACTGTGCGCCTTTTTGTGGGCCAAGGGACGACGCACACATTTCTTATATATACACCAAATCAATCAAGCTGCACCAAGGCGGCAATGGAGTTTTCTTCTGGGATGGGGGGAATAACGAATGCAGCCCACACGGAGTGACTTGAAAGATGATGTGTATAAACGAAAGACGAGTCTATGAGCACTGATAATAAACAATCATTGTCTGCGATTACCCTTGCGGCCATTGGGGTTGTCTACGGTGATATTGGTACCAGCCCACTTTATACGCTTCGTGAATGTTTGTCCGGCCAGTTTGGTTTTGGCGTTGAACGTGATGCCGTATTTGGTTTTCTCTCGCTGATTTTCTGGCTGCTGATCTTTGTTGTCTCCATTAAATACCTGACGTTTGTCATGCGCGCAGATAACGCCGGAGAAGGCGGGATCCTGACGCTGATGTCATTGGCCGGGCGTAATACCTCGGCGCGAACAACCTCCATGCTGGTCATTATGGGATTGATAGGCGGCAGCTTCTTCTATGGTGAAGTGGTGATTACGCCAGCCATTTCGGTGATGTCTGCAATTGAAGGTCTGGAGATAGTTGCCCCGCAACTGGATACCTGGATTGTTCCGCTCTCAATAATTGTGCTGACCCTGCTGTTTTTGATTCAAAAACACGGTACCGGCATGGTCGGTAAGCTGTTTGCGCCGATTATGCTGCTATGGTTCCTGACGCTCGCGGTATTAGGTGTGCGCAGTATTATTGGCAATCCGGAAGTGCTGCAGGCGCTCAATCCGTATTGGGCGGTGCATTTCTTCCTCGAATTCAAAACGCTGTCCTTTATCGCGCTGGGTGCGGTGGTGCTGTCGATTACCGGTGTTGAAGCGCTGTATGCGGATATGGGCCACTTCGGTAAATTGCCGATTCGTCTGGCATGGTTCTCCGTGGTATTGCCTTCACTGGTGCTGAACTATTTTGGGCAGGGCGCGTTGCTGTTAAAGCATCCTGAAGCGATCAAAAACCCGTTTTTCCTGCTGGCGCCGGACTGGGCATTAATTCCATTGTTGATCCTCGCCGCGCTGGCAACGGTTATCGCCTCTCAGGCGGTTATCTCCGGCGTCTTCTCGCTGACGCGTCAGGCCGTACGTCTGGGGTATTTATCGCCGATGCGTATCATCCATACCTCGGAAATGGAATCGGGCCAGATTTACATTCCTTTCGTTAACTGGATGCTCTATTTTGCGGTAGTTATCGTGATTGTGAGCTTTGAACACTCCAGTAACCTTGCCGCGGCGTATGGGATTGCGGTAACGGGGACGATGGTATTGACTTCAATTCTGTCGACCACCGTGGCGCGCAAAAACTGGCACTGGAATAAATACTTCGTCTTCCTGATCCTGGTGGCGTTCTTGTGCGTCGATGTTCCGCTGTTCTCCGCGAACCTCGATAAGCTTATTTCTGGCGGTTGGCTGCCTCTGACGCTGGGTCTGGTGATGTTCACCATCATGACCACCTGGAAAAGCGAACGCTTCCGTCTGCTGCGTCGCATGCATGAGCACGGTAACTCTCTGGAGGCGATGATTGCTTCTCTGGAGAAATCGCCACCGGTACGCGTGCCGGGAACGGCGGTGTATATGTCCCGCGCACTGAACGTCATCCCGTTTGCGCTTCTGCATAACCTCAAGCATAACAAGGTGCTGCATGAGCGCGTTATTCTGCTGACGCTGCGCACGGAAGATGCGCCCTATGTTCACAACGTGCGTAGAGTGCAGATTGAGCAGTTATCGCCCACCTTCTGGCGCGTGGTGGCCAGCTACGGTTGGCGCGAAACGCCGAACGTGGAGGAAGTGTTCCATCGCTGCGGTCTGGAAGGCTTAAGCTGTCGGATGATGGAAACGTCCTTCTTCATGTCGCATGAGTCGTTGATTGTAGGCAAGCGGCCATGGTACCTGCGTCTGCGCGGCAAGCTGTATCTGCTGCTACAGCGCAACGCGCTGCGCGCGCCGGACCAGTTTGAAATCCCACCGAACCGGGTTATTGAACTTGGTACTCAGGTAGAGATTTAATCTCATCGACGCCCTCTTTCATCGCGAAAGGGGGCGTTTTGTTTTGCCCCTCTCAGTTTTCATTTCATCAAATGATAATCCTTGCGAAACGTTTCGATGGCGATCACATTTTCGTAACGTCGCGGTGGTTTTCTGTCCACTCTTCGCACTACACTTATCTTCAGCGAAACGTTTCGCTAGTGGGGAAAGAAAATGAAGAAAGGCACGGTACTCAACTCTGAAATTTCAACGGTGATCTCCCGTCTGGGGCATACCGATACGCTGGTGGTGTGTGATGCAGGTTTACCCATCCCGAACAGCACAACGCGTATTGATATGGCATTAACCCAGGGCGTACCTTCTTTTATGCAGGTACTGGATGTGGTCACACGTGAAATGCAGGTCGAGGCGGTCATTCTCGCGTCGGAAATTAAACAACATAATCCGCAACTCCACGAAACGTTGCTCAGCCACATTGAGCAACTGCAACAACACCAGGGAAACACCATAGAAATTCGTTACACCACGCATGAACAATTCAAAAAACAAACCGCAGACAGTCAGGCGGTAATTCGCAGCGGAGAATGTTCTCCGTATGCGAATATCATTCTCTGTGCTGGCGTCACGTTCTGAGGCCATCATGAACGCATTACTGCAACTCAAAGGGATCGATAAAGCGTTCCCGGGCGTAAAAGCGCTATCCGGCGCCGCGCTGAATGTCTACCCTGGCCGCGTAATGGCGCTGGTGGGCGAAAACGGCGCGGGCAAATCCACCATGATGAAAGTGCTGACCGGGATCTATACCCGTGATGCCGGTTCTTTATTGTGGCTGGGGAAAGAGACCACCTTTAACGGCCCGAAATCCTCCCAGGAAGCCGGAATCGGTATCATCCACCAGGAGCTGAACCTGATCCCGCAACTCACTATCGCCGAGAACATTTTTCTTGGCCGTGAGTTTGTGAATCGCTTTGGCAAAATTGACTGGAAGAAGATGTACGCCGAAGCCGATCTGCTGCTCGCCAAACTGAATCTGCGCTTTAAAAGCGACAGACTGGTTGGTGAGCTGTCGATTGGCGATCAGCAGATGGTCGAAATTGCCAAAGTGCTGAGCTTTGAATCGAAGGTCATCATTATGGATGAACCGACGGATGCCCTCACCGACACTGAAACCGAATCCCTGTTCCGCGTCATCCGCGAACTGAAATCCCAGGGACGCGGCATTGTCTATATTTCTCACCGTATGAAAGAGATCTTCGAGATTTGCGACGACGTAACCGTCTTCCGCGACGGGCAGTTTATTGCCGAACGTGAAGTTGCCTCGCTGACTGAAGACTCGCTGATTGAAATGATGGTGGGACGTAAGCTGGAAGATCAGTACCCGCGCCTGGAAAAAGCGCCGGGTGATATTCGCCTGAAGGTCGATAACCTGTGCGGTCCTGGCGTAAACGATGTTTCGTTCACGCTGCGTAAAGGCGAGATCCTTGGCGTATCCGGGCTGATGGGGGCCGGACGTACCGAACTGATGAAAGTGTTGTACGGCGCATTGCCGCGCACCAGCGGTTACGTCACGCTTGATGGCCATGAAGTGGTTACCCGTTCGCCGCAGGATGGGTTGGCTAACGGCATCGTCTATATTTCTGAAGACCGTAAACGCGATGGCTTAGTGCTGGGCATGTCGGTGAAAGAGAACATGTCACTGACCGCGCTGCGTTATTTCAGCCGCGCCGGTGGAAGCCTTAAACATAAAGATGAGCAGCAGGCGGTGGGTGATTTTATTCGTCTGTTCAATGTTAAAACACCATCAATGGAACAGGCTATCGGCCTGCTTTCCGGTGGTAACCAGCAGAAAGTGGCGATTGCGCGCGGTCTGATGACCCGGCCAAAAGTGTTGATCCTTGATGAACCAACGCGCGGCGTTGACGTTGGAGCCAAGAAAGAAATCTATCAGCTTATCAACCAGTTTAAGGCTGACGGGCTGAGCATCATTCTGGTCTCCTCTGAGATGCCAGAAGTATTGGGCATGAGCGATCGAATTATCGTTATGCATGAAGGGCATCTCGGCGGTGAGTTCACTCGCGAGCAGGCCACTCAGGAAGTATTAATGGCTGCCGCTGTGGGCAAGCTTAATCGCGTGAATCAGGAGTAAAAAAGATGACTACCCAGGCTGTTTCTGGTCGCCGTTATTTCACTAAAGCATGGCTTCTGGAGCAAAAGTCGCTCATCGCTCTGTTAGTGCTGATCGCGATTGTTTCCACCATGAGCCCTAACTTTTTTACCGTTAATAACCTGTTCAACATTCTCCAGCAAACGTCGGTGAACGCCATCATGGCCGTTGGCATGACGCTGGTCATCCTGACGTCGGGTATCGATCTGTCCGTCGGTTCCTTGCTGGCGCTTACCGGCGCGGTTGCGGCTTCAATTGTAGGGATTGAGGTCAATGCGCTGGTGGCTGTTGCTGCGGCCCTGGCGCTCGGCGCTGCCATTGGCGCAGTCACCGGGGTGATTGTTGCGAAAGGCCGGGTGCAGGCGTTTATTGCAACGCTAGTGATGATGCTGCTGCTGCGCGGCGTGACCATGGTGTACACCAACGGCAGTCCGGTTAATACCGGGTTTACTGACAATGCCGATCTGTTTGGCTGGTTTGGTATTGGTCGTCCGTTAGGCATCCCTACGCCAGTGTGGATCATGGGGATTGTCTTCCTCGCGGCGTGGTACATGCTGCACCACACTCGTCTGGGCCGTTATATCTACGCGCTGGGCGGTAACGAAGCGGCAACGCGTTTGTCTGGTATCAGCGTCAGTAAAATCAAAATTATCGTTTACTCACTGTGCGGTCTGCTGGCATCGCTGGCGGGCATCATTGAAGTCGCGCGCCTCTCCTCTGCGCAACCAACAGCAGGTACTGGCTATGAGCTGGATGCTATCGCAGCGGTGGTGTTAGGCGGTACCAGCCTGGCGGGTGGTAAAGGACGTATTGTTGGGACGCTGATCGGCGCATTGATTCTTGGTTTCCTCAATAATGGTTTGAATTTGTTAGGTGTATCCTCCTATTACCAGATGATCGTCAAAGCGGTGGTGATTTTGCTGGCGGTACTGGTAGACAACAAAAAGCAGTAACAACGATTACAGGACATCTTAAATATGAACATGAAAAAACTGGCTACCCTGGTTTCTGCTGTTGCGCTGAGCGCCACCGTGAGCGCGAATGCGATGGCGAAAGATACCATTGCGCTGGTGGTCTCCACCCTCAACAACCCGTTCTTTGTTTCTCTGAAGGATGGGGCGCAAAAAGAGGCGGATAAGCTGGGTTACAACCTGGTGATTCTGGACTCGCAGAACAATCCGGCGAAAGAGCTGGCTAACGTTCAGGACTTAACGGTTCGTGGAACTAAAATTCTGCTGATCAACCCGACTGACTCTGATGCCGTTGGTAATGCTGTGAAGATGGCTAACCAGGCAAAAATTCCGGTTATTACCCTTGACCGTGTTGCCTCCAAAGGCGAAGTGGTAAGCCACATCGCGTCTGATAACGTGTTGGGTGGCAAAATTGCGGGTGATTACATCGCGAAGAAAGCAGGTGAAGGCGCGAAAGTTATCGAACTGCAGGGGATTGCCGGAACTTCAGCGGCGCGTGAGCGTGGCGAAGGTTTCCAGCAGGCCGTTGCGGCACACAAATTTAACGTACTGGCCAGCCAGCCGGCAGACTTCGACCGCACCAAAGGTCTGAACGTCATGCAGAACCTGCTGACCGCGCATCCTGATGTGCAGGCCGTATTTGCCCAGAACGATGAAATGGCGCTGGGTGCGCTGCGCGCACTGCAAACCGCGGGTAAATCTGATGTGATGGTGGTTGGATTTGACGGCACTCCAGATGGCGAAAAAGCAGTAAATGATGGCAAACTGGCTGCGACCATTGCTCAGTTGCCGGATCAGATCGGCGCGAAAGGCGTTGAGACTGCGGATAAAGTCCTGAAAGGCGAGAAGGTTCAGGCTAAATATCCGGTTGACCTGAAGCTGGTCATCAAGCAGTAATACCGATTCAGGTCGCTCGCGGCCTGATGGAGACATAAATACGCCATCCCCGTATCTGATTTTGGGGATGAAAGCGTAAAAAGAAAAGCAGGGCACGCGCCACCCTAACCCGGTGGCGCACTTTGACTTGGAACACCAAATATGAAAACCGCAGGCAACCTCGTTGTTCTTGGCAGTATCAATGCCGATCACATCCTTAACCTTAACTCTTTCCCGACACCTGGTGAAACCGTAACTGGTAGCCATTATCAGGTAGCATTTGGCGGTAAAGGCGCGAATCAGGCTGTTGCTGCGGGTCGTAGTGGCGCTAATATCGCATTCATTGCCTGTACGGGCGATGATGATATTGGCGAAAGTGTGCGTAAACAGTTAGCCAAAGACAACATCGATATCGCGCCGATTAGCGTAATTTCGGGGGAATCGACCGGTGTGGCACTGATTTTTGTGAATGGTGAAGGTGAGAACGTTATCGGCATTCACGCCGGTGCAAACGCAGCCCTTTCTCCTGCGCTGGTGGAAGCACAGCGCGATCGCATTGCGCAGGCCTCCGCCTTACTTATGCAGTTAGAATCGCCGATCGAAAGCGTACTGACTGCAGCAAAGATTGCACATCAAAATAAGACCATGGTCGCCCTGAACCCGGCACCGGCACGTGAACTTTCTGATGAACTGCTGGCGCTGGTGGATATTATTACCCCGAATGAAACCGAGGCTGAAAAGCTGACGGGGATCCGGGTCGAAAATGATGAAGACGCGGCCAAAGCGGCGCAGGCATTGCACGCTAAAGGTATCCATACTGTACTGATTACTTTAGGTAGTCGCGGTGTGTGGGCCAGCGTTAATGGCGAAGGACAGCGTGTGCCCGGTTTTAAAGTGGAAGCCGTTGATACTATTGCCGCTGGAGACACCTTTAATGGCGCGTTAATTACGGCGTTGCTGGAAGAGACTCCGCTGCCTGAAGCGATCCGTTTTGCGCATGCCGCTGCGGCGATTGCGGTTACCCGTAAAGGTGCACAGCCTTCCGTTCCGTGGCGCGAAGAAATAGAAGCGTTTTTAAGTCAACAGAGGTAACGCTTGGCTACAATGAAGGACGTCGCCCGCCTGGCGGGTGTTTCCACGTCGACGGTTTCTCACGTCATTAATAAAGATCGCTTTGTCAGTGAGTCCGTCACTGACAAAGTAGAAGCTGCAATTAAAGCGCTTAACTACGCGCCCTCCGCGCTGGCGCGTAGCCTCAAGTTAAACCAGACTCGTACGATTGGCATGTTAATCACTGCCAGTACCAATCCCTTCTATTCTGAGCTGGTGCGCGGCGTTGAACGTAGCTGTTTTGAGCGCGGCTACAGCCTGGTGCTGTGCAATACCGAAGGCGATGAACAGCGCATGAACCGTAACCTGGAAACTCTGATGCAAAAACGTGTGGACGGCTTGTTGCTGCTCTGCACCGAAACACATCAGCCTTCCAGAGAGATAATGCAGCGTTATCCTTCTATACCGACCGTGATGATGGACTGGTCGCCTTTTGATGGTGAAAGCGATCTGATTCAGGATAACTCCTTGCTGGGCGGTGATTTAGCCACGCAACATCTTATCGAAAAAGGTTTTACGCGCATTGCCTGCATCACCGGGCCGCTGGATAAAACCCCGGCGCGTTTGCGTCTGGAAGGATATCGGGCAGCAATGAAGCGGGCGGGGTTGCCTGTCCCGGAAGGCTATGAGATTACCGGTGACTTTGAGTTCGGCGGCGGCTTTGAAGCTATGCAAACGTTGCTGTCGCATAAACAGCGACCGCAGGCCGTTTTTACCGGCAATGATGCAATGGCAGTTGGCGCGTATCAGGCTCTGTACCAGTCAGGATTGCGCATTCCGCAGGATATGGCTGTGGTGGGTTACGATGATATCGAGCTGGCGCGCTATATGACGCCGCCCCTGACGACCATCCACCAACCAAAAGATGAATTGGGCGAACTGGCCATCGATGTATTAATTCACCGGATGGCGCAGCCCGCATTACAGCAACAGCGTTTGCAGCTTACTCCTGTTCTGATGGAGCGGGGGTCGGTTTAGGTTTGTGCCGATCTTTGATCAGGTTACGTCCATCTTTGGCTTTTAGCAGCATGAACATCAGCGCGGATATTACCGTGATAGCGCCCATCGTCATAAAGGTGTAGTGGAACTGTTCGACCGTATTGGTTCCTTCCATACCTTCATAGATACGTAGAACGGCGGCGCTGATGGCAACCCCTAAACTGATTGATAACTGCTGAGTAACGGCCAATACGCTGTTGCCGCTGCTGGCATTTTCATCGGTCAGATCCGCCAGAGTGATGGTATTCATTGAAGTAAACTGGGTGGACATCGCCATACCTAAAATGAACAACGGCAGGATTAGCATCCAGATCGGCATGGCAGGAGATTGCAAAGCGAACTGCGCAATCATCAGGCCGATAAATACCGTAACACCCACCAATGTGGTCCTGTAGCCGAGTTTGCGCAGTACCTGCGTCACCATGGATTTTGCCAGAATTGAACCTAACGCTGTTGGCGCCATCATGCAGCCGGCTATCAGAGCCGGATATCCAAATCCTACCTGCAACATCAGCGGCATTAAGAAGGGCACACAGCCTGTACCCAGGCGAGTGGCGAGGTTTCCGGCGATCCCAACAGAAAAGGTCCGAGTCTTAAATATCGGAAGCGATATCAGCGGCGTTGGGTGGCGACGCGCATGGCGAATATAGGCGAGTAGTAACAACACACTGGCAAGAATAATACCGAGTGCGACCCAGGTCTCGACAAGCTTCTCACCGAACAATTCAACGCCGCTGGAAAACAACACCAGGCTCAAACCAAACAGAAAGAAACCGGTCATATCAAAACCGCGGCGTGGCGTGGTGAAGTTCGGCATATATTTGCGGGCATAGAAGATACCGGCAATGCCAATTGGAATATTAATCAGGAAGATCCAGTGCCAGCTGGCCCATGTAACCAGTACACCGCCCAATACCGGACCTAAAATCGGCCCCACAAGTCCTGGCATGGTGACGAAGTTAAGCACGGGAAGCAGTTCGCTGCGGGGGTAAGCACGCAATAACGCCAGACGGGCAACGGGCATCATCATGGCGCCACCGATCCCCTGAATGACACGGAAAATCACCAGCTCGCTTAAGGAACTGGACAGCGCACAGGCCAGCGATCCCAACGTAAACAGGCTAACGGCAATCATAAAGACGCGTCGGGTACCAAATCGGTCTGCCAGCCAACCACTTACCGGGATCAGCATCGCGACAGTCAGGGTATAGCTGATAATGGCCGACTGCATGGCGAGTGGAGAGCGGTTAAGACTATGTGCTATTGCGGGTAGGGCGGTATTGAGGATCGTGGCGTCTAGTGCCTGCATAAAAAAGGCCATGGCTGCTATCCACGGTAGCCCGGCCATACTGCGTGATTTCTTTTCTGACATATTATTTATCCGGTAGCACGTTCGGTGCTATCAGCAATGCCTGACAGGCAGCAAAGGCGCGATCGCCATCGTTATCATCTATTGCGTCGACAATGGCCTGGTGCAAATCCAGTTTCACCACATCGTTATAGGTAATAGAGGTAAAGTAGGTCTGGTAAACCGAATGGAACAGAGATGCAAAGGATATAAGGAACGGATTCGCACTCATTTCATAGATGTGCTCATGCCAGGCGATATCAACCTCAATCCAGCGTTCGCGTCTGAAGTTTCTTTTCAGCTCGACCATCTCTTCCATCAGCGTGTTGAGGTGCGCTTTCTGTTCAGCCGTACCTATAGTCGCCGCCAGTAAGCACGCCTGAGGCTCCAGGCTGATACGCATCACCAGAAAATGTTTAATGACCTGCGGGAAATTATCTTCCGTCATCCACCAGGTGAGCAGCTCCTGGTCAAGGAAGTTCCAGTTTGCTTGCGGCATGACGCGTGTGCCAATACGTGGGCGCGGTAATACCATACCTTTTGCCGTTAATGTTTTTACCGCCTCTCTTACCGCGGTGCGACTCACGCCAAACTGATCGCCCAGCTCTATTTCGCCAGGCAATATCGCACCCGGCGCGTATTCACCTTTTAATATTCGCTGAGCCAGCTTTTCGGCCAGAACGTAGGACAAGTTTTTCTGTGCGGCTAGCTGTTGGGCATTTAACGGCATGAATGTTCTTCCTTACTCTTTTTCTTATTCATTAGTATGCCACCTGGAAGTGTGATTGCGGCTGCAAAAACGGCAATTTGCTTATTTTATGGCATGTTAATGGTGGTTTTGGTGAAAAAACACGCACTCGGAAAGTTATTTTAAATTTCCCCTTGTCAGCCTGAAATAACTCCCTATAATGCGCCTCCACTGACACGGAACAACGGATTACAAGCCGCCGGGTCAGCGGGGTTCCACTGAGAACTCCGGCGAAGAAAGCGAAATTAAATGCTTGACTTCGTAGCGGGATGGCGTAATATGCACACCCCGCGCCGCTGAGAAAAAGCGAAGCGGCACTGCTCTTTAACAATTTATCAGACAATCTGTGTGGGCACTCGAAGATACGGATTCTTAACGTCGCAAGACGAAAAATGAATACCAAGTCTCAACGAGTGAACACGTAATTCATTACGAAGTTTAATTCATTGAGCATCAAACTTTTAAATTGAAGAGTTTGATCATGGCTCAGATTGAACGCTGGCGGCAGGCCTAACACATGCAAGTCGAACGGTAGCACAGAGGAGCTTGCTCCTTGGGTGACGAGTGGCGGACGGGTGAGTAATGTCTGGGAAACTGCCCGATGGAGGGGGATAACTACTGGAAACGGTAGCTAATACCGCATAACGTCGCAAGACCAAAGAGGGGGACCTTCGGGCCTCTTGCCATCGGATGTGCCCAGATGGGATTAGCTAGTAGGTGGGGTAACGGCTCACCTAGGCGACGATCCCTAGCTGGTCTGAGAGGATGACCAGCCACACTGGAACTGAGACACGGTCCAGACTCCTACGGGAGGCAGCAGTGGGGA